>JBGAVE010000002.1:0-143955 GCA_044228295.1 Nitrosomonas sp. | reverse complement strand
AATCGGTGGAAGACATGGCGAACTCGAATCTGCACGTGATGCGGTTTCTGGGCTTATCGCTGGAAGACGATGTACCAGACCACTCAGTATTGTCGCGCTCCACAACACGGTTAACAACGGTGGATGCGTGGGATGAGTTATTAAACTCAATCAACCGGCGGATCCAGACTTACAACATCACCGTTAAACAGGGTTGTCACGTTGACGCGAGCATTACGCAGAGTCCGCGCAAACCAAAAACTAAACCAGCTCTTATGAAGTGGTCAGCGATCGGGAAGAACGCGATGATGAAATCGAGGCTGATAAAGCGTATTGCAGCCAGAAACATCGTGACGCTCTAAAATTCCGTGCTATCAAAAACGGCATACAGGATAAAGCGACAAAAAATAATCCACTGTTACCAAGACAATTACTGCGCAATCGCCTCATTAAAAAAGCCCGATACGTGGTAGAACGAACCTTCGGCAGTCAAGCGTTGGTTCAATGCCAAAGTACTGCGTTACTGCGGTCTAGCCAAAGCACGCACCTGGCACATATTATTCGCTATGGCGTATTACTTAAAAAGACTTCCTAAACTCTTCGTTGAGAGTCAAATGATTACGCAAACATAGGGTTATTGCGTCCTTACAACCGAAAATAGCCTGTTTAGGGTGATTATTCCCAGCTCACTACAGAAAAATAGCTAAAAAATATCTTAAAAACTTACAAATAAACCCAGAATTGCATTGAAACAAGAACCATGTGTGATTTTGCAAAGGTCTCAACTCAATTATCCAACTAGTCGGATTACTGAAAGAGTGCGTTGATTCTGTATAGTGAATTGAAAATTTTTTGGCGGATTCATGTCGGTATCGCCGATGCGAGTTTCAGATCTAAAAGAAGATCGAACCTAAATAAATTTAATGGATAAATCGTGCTATTCGGCGTAAGTATTTTTTTACTATTTCGATCACGAATAAGCAGCAGTTTTAACATTTTTAATCGACAAAGATCACACATATCACGGCGTTATTTCTTGGTATCATTCATTTGGAACTATTTTTGTGGCGACTAAATAATTTCAAATCTAGTACATTTATCCTAAACTTTTGAAAATTGTTGTCGATAAAAAATTCGTGAAAGAAACTATATAAGAAAATTAATGGACTATTTTCTAATAGTCTAAATTAATTATCGTTGATGGTTCAATAGATTAGCATTTATTTACGGAGAAAGAAATGCCCGACAAAAATTTAAAATTCCTAGTAGTGGATGATTTTTCTACGATGCGTAGGATTGTCCGAAATCTTCTAAAAGAACTTGGATTTGTCAATGTTGATGAAGCTGAAGATGGTGCTGTGGCTCTACGTAAGCTCCAAGATGGAGATTTTGATTTTGTCGTATCTGATTGGAATATGCCAAATATGGATGGCCTTACCATGCTTCAGAATGTGCGAGCGAATGAAGCATTAAAAAATATTCCAGTGCTGATGGTTACTGCGGAAGCCAAAAAGGAAAATATTGTTGCAGCGGCACAAGCCGGAGCAAGTGGCTATATTGTGAAACCTTTTACCGCTGCGGTTCTGGAAGAAAAATTGAATAAAATCTTCCAAAATATGCAAGCCAAAATAGCAGTCAAAGCATAAATATTTTTAATCAGATTGGTAAAGTGAGTACAAAATGAATACAAAAAGTCTTGCTAAAGTTAAGTCGGATGATGAATCAAATAAGCCTGCAAAATCCAAAAGATCTATTAAACTGGCGGAGGCAACCGCAATACCAGAAATTAATCTTGATGAAAATGAAGCCAGTGTAAGCTCTGATAAAAATGTGATTGACCAAATCGGGCAATTGACTCGTAATTTGCATGATAGCTTGAGAGAATTGGGATACGACAAGCGTCTCGAAGAAATTGCATCTGAAGTGCCAGAAGCGCAAGACAAATTATCTTATGTGGCAAGCAAAACACAGCAAGCAGCGGATCGCACTTTGACGGCAACAGAAACCGCTATGCCTATCCAAGAAGAGTTGTCAGCCAGCGCAGTTAATTTGTCTGAGCAATGGAAGAAAGCGCTTGAATCACAACAAACTAGCTCAAATACAGAAGTATTTAAAACACTTTTAATCGATACTTTGAGCTATTTGGATAGTGTTCCGAAAAAAACGAGCGCTACCAATGAGCAATTGTTAGAAATCATGATGGCACAAGATTTCCAAGATCTTACTGGGCAAGTAATCAAAAAAATTACTCACATGGTACAAAGCTTAGAGAAAGATTTGATACAGCTATTACTTGCACATGTACCTGTGTCTGCTAAAAAATCTAATGCTGATGAAGGTCTTATGAATGGCCCTGTAACTAATCCGGAAAAAAGAAATGATGTTGTATGTAGCCAGGACCAGGTTGACGATTTATTAGCAAGCTTGGGGTTCTAGGTAACTTTTTTATAATTTAGCAAGAGAGCTAGACGCTCAAGCGCGAGTTTGGCGAATTAGCGATCGAAATCCTCCCGCGACCGCCACGGCGATTTTGAGCCGCGCTGATCAAAGGGAAAGATCACAAACAATACGAATACGGCAAACAAAGCATCGATCGCGGTTATCGCGGCAAACGGGAAGTTAATGGCACGAGTATCGTTTTACCCAGGAAAGCGCTCAAACAGGATAGCTGCTATCAAAGGGAAAAAAACGAAAACAATTGAGAAGACGCGCAGCAATCAAACCCATCATCGGTCATTTGAAAGCAGACTACCGGATAGCAAAAAATTACCTGAAGGGTGCAACCGGTGATCGCATCAACCTATTGGTTGCTTGTGCATGGAATCTGGAACAATGGTTGCTGGCATATTGCTTGTAAATAGGGAACACTGTCCACAGTACGCTAGCAAGCTAATTAACTATCGATGAAAATTACTTTTCATTATTTTTAATCTTCTTGTAACAGAGTTAATAGAAAATGTATGACGATTTGTTACTGAATTGTTAATACATTGTTTTTAAAATTACTCCTTCTTTATTCTCTGTTATTTCTAGCTTTACCTGTTCAAGCATCGGTTACCGAGCCTGACCCACGCGCTTCAGATGCATTTGATTTTATGAATTTGCTGTCGAAAAAGGGGCTTCATGATTTAAAGAATGAACGCTGGAATGCTTATGGTCAATTTACCTATATTTCCAGTTGGAAAAATGCTTTTCCGGCCGCTTATACGAACTTGAATGGAACGCCCAATTCCCTACTGCCGGACAGCGAAAGAAGCTTTAGCGGAACCGGCACATTGTATTTTGGGCTCAAGGTATGGAATAGCGGAGAAATTTATTTCTCGCCGGATTTGATTTCTACACGCGCCTTGTCCGATTTAAAAGGTTTTGGCGGCGCGATACAAAACTTTGAGTTGCAAAAAGGCGGTTCTGAAACCCCCATCTATTTCACATCCCGAGTATTTTTCAAGCAAGTTTTTGGATTTGGTGGAAAACGCATACAGCTTGACTCTGACCCGATGCAGCTTGGTACGACCGTAGACAGCAGACGCCTCGTGATCAGGATTGGCAAATTTAGCGTTCTCGATTTATTCGACAAAAATTCATACTCCGGTGATCTGCGCCGACAATTTTTTAACATGGGCTTCATGACTTATGCCGCCTTTGATTTTGCCTCAGATGCCAGAGGATATACTTATGGTTTATCAGGCGAATATCTCCATGATGATTGGGCAATACGTTTCAGCCACGTAGCCACTCCTACCAATCCCAATCAACTGCCGATTGATTCACGAATATTCACTTACTACGGACAGCAAATAGAGCTGGAACATAAGCATTCTCTGTATGGACAACCCGGTGCGGTAAGGATCTTAGCTTATAGAAACCATGAAAACATGGGCAAATTTAGTGATGCTATCGCTGCTTTTGAACTTAATCCTAATCAGAACGCCACAACTTGTACCGGGTTCAATTACGGATCAGGAAATGCAGGCGCTCCCGATTTATGCTGGGCACGCAAACCCAATGACAAAATGGGCATAGGCATTAACCTTGAACAGCAAGTGATGGACGATATTGGCTTATTTTTTCGAGGGATGTATAGCGACGGTAAAACCGAAGTATATTCCTACACTTCAACAGATAGATCGATCTCATTGGGTGCATTAGCTCAAGGATCTCGGTGGGGGCGAAAAAGAGATTCGTTTGGAATCGGATTTGCCGCAGGCTGGATTTCAAACGTGCATGCCAAGTATTTAAATATGGGCGGCATTGATGGATTTATCGGTGACGGAAGGATTCGCGCACAACCTGAGCATGTGGTGAATGTTTTTTATAGCCTCAGTTTACTCAGTTCATTATGGATATCCGCGGATTATCAGCATATTAGCAATCCTGGCTTCAATGCAGATCGTGGCCCGGTAAATGTGTTTGGAGTAAGAGTGCATGGTGAGTTTTAATCCGAATTTTTCATTAGAAATCTAAAAACTGATTATTCGGTTGCCTTGATTGATTTCAAATCAAACAGAGTTTTTATGGCCGACTTTGACTCGGAGGATAGCTATTTCCTGACAGTTTTCCGACAGCTCCATCAATTAAAGCGCTTCATAACGAATTTCAACGATCTCTAAATCTTCAACGCCTTTAGGCGTATGCAATTTCACTACATCGCCCTCGCGGGCTTTAAGCAATGCCTTGGCCAATGGAGAAATCCAACTGATACGACCACGAGCAGGATCTGTTTCATCTAAACCGACGATGCTGTAAGTATGTTCTTCACCTTGTTCATTACAGATCGTGACCGTTGCGCCAAAAAAAACTTGGTTACAATCGCTGCGCTGTGCGGGGTCAACTACTTCGGCATTTTCTAATCGTTTGGACAAGAATCGTAGTCGGCGATCGATTTCACGCAAACGTTTTTTCCCGTAAATATAATCGCCATTTTCCGAGCGATCGCCGTTCGATGCTGCCCAAGATATGGTTTTTACTAATTCCGGACGTTCTACTTTCCATAACTGATCGAATTCATCGACCAATTGTTTACGCCCAGATGGGGTAATATAATTCTTTACTCCCTGTGGTAATTGTGGCGAACCATCGAGTTCGTCATCTTCTTCACTTTCTTTGATAAACGCTTTATTCATGTTTAATGCGAGATTGTTTTAGAAAAAACATTGATAACGATCACCCCCATGATGATGAGTGTAAGTCCAATGATGGCGGGTGTATCCAGCGTTTGCTCCAAAAATAACCAACCCACCAGAGCGATTAACACGATACCGATACCTGACCAAACCGCATAGGCAATACCAACAGGAATAGTTTTAAGCGTTAAGGACAATAAATAAAAAGCTAATAAATAACCAATAACCACGACAATCGAAGGCCAGAAATGGGTAAAACCTTCCGAAGCTTTCAAGCAGGAAGTCGCGATCACTTCGCTGATGATGGCGATGGATAGATAAATCCACTGTTGCATGACTTAAACTCCATTAGATCTTCCGCTTATCACGGGATTCATCCAATACATCGACGATTTGATTGAATGGCTTGTGCTGTAGGAAATTTCGTATATTTTCTGCCAATAAGTTGAGCAAACGCTGCCGAGACTCAAAACTAGCCCAAGCAATATGCGGTGTAATAATCAAATTGTTAAGGTGCGACTGCAAAATCAGGCTATCTTGCGTGGGTGGTTCTTGTTGCACCACATCAATCGCGGCACCAGCGATCCGTTCAGAAGCTAAACTATCGAGCAGATCGGCCTCGTTAATTAAGCCACCACGTGCGGTATTAATCAAATAGGCAGATGATTTCATCAATGCCAATTCACGTTGACCAATCAGATGATGTGTTTCTGCCGATAGCGGGCAATGTAATGTAATAAAATCGGCTTGACGAATGACCGTGTCAAATTCAACTCTGCCTGGTCGTGGCGTTGCATGTTTATGTTCCGCAATCAAAACATTCATTCCGAACGCTTGAGCAACTTGCACCACGGCTCTACCCAAAGCACCATAGCCAATGATACCCAATGTTTTACCGGATAGCTCGCCAATAGGAAAATCCATTGGGCAAAAAAATTGGCTCGATTGCCAACCGCCCCGTTTTACGAGCTGCTGATAATCGATAAAGTGGCGCGACAAACTCAACATCAACAGAAAAACATGTTGTACCACAGAAGGCGTCGCATAGTTACGCACATTACACACTGCAATATTGCGTTCAGCCGCAGCCGCCAAATCCACATTGTTATATCCGGTTGCCGCTACACAAATGAGCTTCAAACCCTGTGCCACTTCAATCGATTCTCGATTAATCAATATCTTGTTGCTAACGATCACTTCGGCCTCGCGAATTCTTTGCGATACTTCCTGTTCCAAGGAATGATGATAGTAGTGCCAAGGTGAGATCGCTTGTTCTAATAACGTACAATCCAGATCATTGCGACTGACAGAACCGAAGTCCAGAAAAACCGCTCGCATATTATTTCGCAATCGTGATACTGGGCACGCCAACCCGTGGAATATCTGTGACGGTCATTTGAAATAACAAAAATAACAATTGAAATGCGTCTCTATTCCAACGGGCATATTGGCTACGGGTATCAACCGCATAGTATCGGTCGTTCCAACGCACAGAAATATCAGCATCGCTTGGTGCTGAATTCGAAACCATCATCGCCATCGTTAAATCAGGATTTTCATCCCCCAATATGGGTGGCGTCCGAGAATCTTTATCAACGTGATACCCCAGCTCATTGCCCAATGCTTTGCCGAGAAAATCCAAAATTGAGTGAAAGCTTCTTAATCTGAAGCTTCCTCGCATCGGCCATTTACCTCCGTAATGACCTGAACGGATATCAAAAGCGATATCATTGAAATCCCAATCTTCTACCATTTGATGAAGTTCTTCCTTTTCCTGTGCGGATAGCAAGCTGGGATCGTAGTTAGTAATTAAAATAGGGCCTGCAGTGTGCGTGCTTAGCTTATAAGTATTGTCTTTGGCGCGATACTCAATTTCGTATTCCTTTTGCAACGCAGAAAATCCTTCTTTCGCAAATGCGCTTGCAGGAATAGTCCAACTATGAATTAAAGGCAGAGGTTCGACGTGCAGTTCATTTGCATCTTGAATCGCTGAAAGATGTAAAACAATCCGGCGAAACATCTTATAACTTTCAGTATCAGAAGGTTTATTACGATATATGCCATATTGCGCCTGCTCTAGTAAGCGTACTTCTTGTGCCATCATGCGCAGCAACAAATCAACGTCATAACGTTGACGTAACAATAAAGTCAGCTTATTTTGCGCAAACGGTGTCAATAAACGTTTAGTAAAATCTTCTCCCTCAATCGGAACAATGCTGATGGTTGGACTTTCAGCAACTCCCCCTCCAAAAATAGGCATCAACGAAGTACCCGCCAAACCTCCCAAAGCCGGCGTGGCACCCGCATTAGCATGAAAAGTGAAGGTTGCCGCAATATTGGAGACCCCCGTGAAGTGAATAGGCTGACGATGATGTGCGCGAACGATATTAATCAACAATTGCTGCGAGATGGTATCCGTTACCGCATCGTCATATGCCAAAACTGCACGATTTAACGCGATTGGCGATATGCAACCAATCAATAACGTCAAAATTAGAATCAATACACTCAATTTCAGAAAATTGAGCAACTGAGCCGGCTCGGTTTGTTTGATTTTCAATTCAGGGCAATAAAAATTATGAGTGTAACTGCTGAGATAGTTACTGCATTTTATATCACAGCCCTATCACAAAACGAATGTTTTTATTCAATCGAAGTAAATATCGAATCAATTTATTTTGATTCAGATTTTTTTAATATAATCAAACTGATCATCACATTCTATTTGATGCTAACGTAGCCATTGCTTAATGAACCAGAGCGAAAAAACATGACAAATTTCTTTCCCAAGTACGAACATCGTTCCCAACCAGTGATCTCAACACAACATTTTTTATTAAGATTAGCGCACAGTGGAATTTTTACCTTAGCGTTAATATTTCTGTCTTTATTTATCGGGATGCTTGGATTTTATTTTTTGGTTAATTTGAGTTGGATTGATGCATTCTTAAATGCTTCCATGCTGCTAGGAGGAATGGGACCTGTTGACACGCCTTGCACTTTTGAAGGAAAGCTTTTCGCAGGATTCTATGCTTTATATTGTGGATTAGTAGTGATCATCGCTGCTGGTGTTATCCTTGCACCGATTGTACATCGCATACTCCATCGACTTCATTTAGAAAATTTGAAATAGAGATAGCAGCCATCATCTTATTTTTTCTTTTCATCAATTACTTTACTGGTTTAAATAATTTGTATAAAACCTCACGGTTGTTTACAGAGAGATTGATTGAAGTAAGTGGTGAGTATTTTATAAGAATAGCCTTATTCAAACTCTTATGGGGCTTTACGGTATTGGAGAAATTAATGGAATGACTAGCTGAATACGCCGATCGGGGCTGTCGATCTGATAAGGGCATTGGGCGATGATCGTACCTATGAGAAGGCAAGCAGCACTGTACTGGTTTTATCGGGGAAAAATCTCAGCATACAATTCTCCCTGGAAAAATCATCGATAGTCACGAACAAATACTCGCGAGGCTCATTGACAGATTGACCTTTCAGGAAGGAAAATCGTTTGGTATCGAAGTGAACAGGTTCACCCTGAAGCGTTCCGCTAAGATTTACAGTGTTTTAGGTTAACTCAATCCACACTGGTTGATGATCGGAAGCATTGGTTTTTGTATCGATGTTGTGTTTTTTCAATCGACGGATCAATGCTTCGGTAATAAATATATAGTCAAAGCACTCTGGATGATCAACAAAATCAACCGGGTAAATTCCTACAGTTGGAACATGTGGTTTTCCAGGATTAAGCAACGCCCAGCTATCGTAAAAGTTCGGTGTGGCATCCGAAAACGGTGCAAGAATTTGAGCATATTCTGGTGATCGTACTGAAAAATTCATATCGCCACATAATATCGCCTGCGAAGAACAAGGAAAGATTTCAAAAGGACTCCCTTGCTCCTCAGTCAGTCGTTGCCGATGAGATCGTTTGCACGCTTGACTATGTAGATTGCGAATAGCCTCAATTTGAATTTGGCGTTGACGTTCTGAATAGTATTCTAAGTGCGTCGTCATAACGCGCAGCAAATCGATATCAGCACTATTGATTTCAATTGAAGCTTCTATTAAGACGCGCTGCATACTGGAAGGCGATAATTCTGTTGGCCAAGGTAGTAAATGCCGCCAAACTTGATTGACAGGAAAACGAGAAAGCACGACATTGCCAAACAAGCTGCGCTTACCTTGTCGATCTGGTACGTCAGTACCAGCTCCGTAAATCGCGGTGTATCCGGGAAATGCGTTCGATATTTCGGCTAATTGATCCTCACCGTGACTACCGGGTAAACCTGGAAAATTAATTGCGACTTCTTGCAAGCAGATGATATCAAAATCACCCAAGCGATGAATTGTTTCTATGATCCGTGGCAAATCGACACGGCCATCCATACCTCGTCCCCATTGGATATTCCAACTGAATAATTGCATGAACCTCCTTCGTCATTATTACGAATGCATCACTGCCGAGGAAGAAGATTGTAACGAATTATTCATTGCTTGCAATTTATGCGCACTAAAAGAGGGTGGAACAAGCACATGAATTGGTCGCGGACTAATCGAAAATTCGACCGTACTACCTGCGGCGATATCGCGATCACGAAAATAATCGCCGTCGACTTGAAGCGGATAAGATTGGCCATGCAGCGTGCAGGCAATCGTTTTACCAGAGAAATACTGCATTGGTAGGTTCGCTGGCTTGCGTTGCAGAATCTTGATGGCTTTAAATAATTCATGTTGATGACGCGCACCAGGCAAAAATCCGACCACCAATTCTGGATTGGATGGATTCGCGCTGGGAACGATCAATAGATTTCGAGCGTACGCGGAATTATTAGCAATGATCAGATAACCGGATCCCTGTTCGATCACCGGTTGTCCATCTACCATCACCGATACCGTAGGATGGTGCAGTGCGCACAAGGCTTTTAGGCCGTGCCAAATATAAATGGAATCGCTCAATGGCCCCTTGCGCTTGCCGATATTTTTAACCGTCAGTGAATCTAGCCCCATCGATGCCATGTGAAAGAAAGGTTTTGATCCATTGATATCTTGACCGCTAATCATGCCGTAAAACTGATACAAACAAATACCCGAATCGATAGCCTGCATCAAATCGTCAGCATGGGTAGTCATTTCGTACGAGCGAGCAAAGAGTGACTCATTGCCACCTGGGATAGCGTAAATAGGCGTGCCTGTGGTATTAACAATATCGAGTAATTTTCGAATAGTGCCATCACCACCAACAACGACAATCAGATCACTTTCTGCAATCTTGTCTGCGAAAAGCGTGTATTTTTTCATTTTTCTTTCTGACGGATAGATTTCAACTGTTTTTCCTTCAGTCACCAGCGCTGCTTCAAGATATTGAGCGGTCATTTTGGTGTTTCCCGCACTTGAAATTGGATTGTAAATAATCAAAATCTTTTCGGGAGAAGGAATTTTTATGACTAATTGATTCGGTGTGAATAAAGCGTTTTCGCTCATAGTTATTGGATCCTATTTTTTAGCGTTTTAATCGTTTGTATTCTTAATGCAGCTCAATCGGTGATACGGTCACCTCAGACCAAAGCTGGTCATACCAAGATTGCTGCAAAGAGGGCATGCCATTTTTTATCCACTCCACCAAATATTTTGCCGTATTAGGGTAAGTCACGCGCAATGCTTTAGTTTCATAGAGCCATTGTTCAATCACCCCTTCATCGACACTATGCATCATCTGCCCATAGCCCAATTGTTTCAGCGCTAGCGCGTTGGAAATTTGCTCCATTTGCGCGTGTACCGGCTTGACTAAGATTTTTTTGCCCAATTGCAAGGCTTCACTGGCTAATTCGAAACCAGCGTTACAAATGATGCCAGCACAATCCGATAAATCTTTTTGAAAACCGATGACAGAAAGCGATTTGGAGTGAACGTTCGGATATTCGGAATAAGGTGCTTCTGGAGAATAATTGAAAAATTCAAATTGCTTGAATCGCGACAACAATTTAAAAATATATTGTTGGTTTTCAAACGGCAAATAAATCACGATCTTATTTTTTTGAATGTTCTCAGAAATAAAAGGAGTTTCTATGACAGGTGGCAAAATAGGTTGATTAAAGTGGTGCCAATGCAAACCGATAGCCGTTTGTACTGGTGCAAAATTTCGCATCACCAATTCCGAAACAGGATCATTGCCAGCCCTTGGAATTTCATGGTGAAAAGCATATTGATGGCTAATGCCTAGTGTTTTAACATTTTTTTTGCGCGCAGCCCAAGCCGTTACCGGTTCAAAATCGCAAATCACCAAATCATATTGTGTCAAATCCAATTGATCGATATCACGCAAAAATTCGCGAGGTTTAGATTGCATCACGGTCTTGATATGATTGATCTTTCCATTATTGGTACTGAAAGTCAGACCCTGTCGCCATTGATAGCCATTGAATACTTCCATGTCGAAGAATTTATCTGAGGGTCGGCCGGTAAATTGATAAGTCACATCCAAGTTGGCTTTTTGTAGCTCTTTCGCCATGATGCGGCCGCGCGTGATATGACCGTTGCCCGTTCCTTGAATACCATAAAATATTTTCATTTCAGCCTTTCTAATGGTGTTGTAGCCAGTTTTGAATTTGTTTGCGATGATGGTCATACCATAATGCGCCAATATCGAGTGCTTTACGTTGCATTGCCTTGTTTTTAGCGGAATCCATGTGATCGGGCATTGCATAATCCTTCAAAAAATGATTGATATACAAAACACGGTCGCCTAACACAGCTTGCGTGGTTTTTACATTGGTCATCATTTTTTCTCGTAGAATGACCGATGCAATTCCTTTGGCAGACCATTGCAAGCCACCGTATTTACAAGCAGGTGCTCCAGCAAAATTAAAACTGCGCCAACCCGAACCAATGGAAAACATTTTTATGTCGACGCCTTGCCATTGATCGACGGCATGAAAATAAGCGCTTAATCCTGGATTGTTCATTCCAACACCGCCGTCGATACGCCAATGCCCGTCTTGCATTTGTACCGGTGGAAAAAAGGAAGGTGCCGCAGTACAGGCGTCAGCGATTTCGCTGAGTAAAAAATCGTGTGGCGCATCATTATTAAAAATTTCCAATTGATCGCGATCCAAATTGAAACAAGGGATAAATAATGGTTTCTTCAACGATGACAATCGGATCTGCCCGAATTGCTTCTGCAATGCGCGTTTCTTTGCGTTACCACAATATTTAGGCAGGATTTGTAATTTATTTAGCAGGCTGCTTAATCGCCGCTCAACCATCAATTGTTCCATCAATTGCTCTTGTAGAACCTTTTGAATCAAATCACTAGCACTGCTTTCCTCGGCTAAAATTAAACATGCGATGAGACCACCCGAGGACGATCCGGCCATCAAGTCAAAGCGCTGATAGGTAGAAAGACCAGTTTCTTGTTCGAGGCAGGCCAGAACACCGAGTTGAATCAGTAGATGGCTTCCGCCGCCATCCAGGCTGAGAATCGTTTTAGTTGGCACAATCAACCTCAATATCGTAAAACTCAGCCATCTTTTGTTTGTATGTGTCGATATAAGGAACTACTGCTGTAATAAAATCTAAGCGGCTTTTTTTCTGCCCAACAATTCTGTTTGCATCTTCTGACTACGATATGCTTCATAGCGTTCTGACCAGAACACGAGTTCTAATGAGCCATCTGGATGTTCCAACAGCGAAGAACAGCTTTCGACCCAATCGCCATCATTACAATAAAGAATCGATTCAATTTCACGGACTTCGGCATGGTGAATATGCCCACAAACCACGCCATTAACACCGCGTTCTTTAGCAAGATGCGCTAACGCATGTTCGAAACTACTGATATAGCTCACAGCGTTTTTAACTTTTAGTTTTAAATACGAGGACAAAGACCAGTAGGAATAGCCAAATAATCTACGTATCCCATTGAGATACCGATTGAGAACAAGCAGCTTGTCGTAAGCAATATTACCCAATGTTTCCAGCCAACGACTATTACGTACGATAAGATCAAATTCATCGCCGTGCATAACAAGCAGTTTTTTGCCATCGGCCGTTGTGTAAATGTAGTCTTGATGAATTTCGACATTGCCAAATACGTGCCCGACACAATCGCGAAATCCCTCATCGTGATTGCCAGGAATATAAATAACTTTGGTTCCTTGCTTGGCTTTGCTTAAAATGGCACGAATAATATTCGTATGTTGTTGTGGCCAATAGGGACTTCTTTTGATGCTCCAAAAATCAATGATATCCCCGACCAAAAAAAGATAGTCGGTTTCAACGGATTCCAGAAAGTGCAGCAACGCATCTGCTTGGCACCCGCGAAATCCTAAATGAACATCTGAAATCCACACACTTCTTGTTTTGAGAGAAAAATTATTCATCAATTTAGTCACCTTTATCAATCCGTTATTCTTAGGTCGACAGAATAAAGAAAAAGTGTTTAATTTCTTTGAACAATTTATTAAGTTTTGATGAATTTATTGTTAAAGAAATTTTTTAAGTGAGATTTTTTGAAGTTATCAAATAGAATCGAGTAACATTTACCATTTGTCACACACTAAATTCCTACCCAGCATGTCATGGATGGCGTTACTCTCAAACAGCGTTTAACTGAATTACAGCAGATTGAAGCATTAATCCAGCATGATCAGTCGCAATACCTTCGTAGTACGGTGTTATGCCAGATACCATGCGTTGGGGATTCATTGCCGATTTATGCATTATCGCTAGGAAATCAAGATCCTGATATCCCAAATATCACCTATGTGGGGGGAATTCACGGCCTCGAGCGCATTGGCACGCAAGTGGTTCTGGCATTTCTAGAAGGATTGTTAGAGCGTCTGAAATGGGATGTGGTGCTATCCGAAATTTTGCAGCGCGTACGTATCAATGTATTGCCGCTGATGAATCCTGTCGGTATGTTTAATGGCACGCGTGCAAACGGTCAAGGAATCGATTTGATGCGCAATGCGCCGATCAATAGCACGGAAAGAACGATTATGCTCGCTGGTGGACACAGAATATCGCCAATGCTACCGTGGTATCGCGGCAAAACCGCAGATTCCATGCAACCGGAAGCACAAGCCTTATGCAGCTTTATGGAACAGCGCGTATTAACAGCACCCTTCAGTATTGTGCTCGATTGCCACTCTGGGTTTGGCTTTCATGACCAGATCTGGTTTCCCTATGCCAATAGTCGTCGCAAGCCCATCAAACATCTAAAAGAAATTTGCAGTTTGCGTAATCTTTTCCAGCAAACCTATCCTTACCAAGACTATCTTTTTGAACCGCAGTCGCAACATTATTTAGTACACGGTGATTTATGGGATTTCCTGTATTTGAAATCCCTGCAATTCGACACTACTTTTTTGCCATTGACGTTGGAAATGGGTTCTTGGCGATGGATTCGCAAGAATCCGCTACAAGCACGTCAGCTATTGGGTTTGTATCATCCTATCAAACCACACCGGCTGAACCGCGTGCTGCGCAGTCACCTAGTTTTGATGGAGTTTTTATTGCATGCCACGGTATCCTATCAAAACTGGATTCATCATGAAGATGCAGAAAAACTAGAGCAGCAGGCTTTAGCACTTTGGTATCCATGAAAGTACCTAAAGAAACTAAGCATTTTGTATTGATCCGAGGTTTGTTGCGCGAAGCGAGACACTGGGGCATTTTTACCGAATATTTACAACAACAATTTCCTGACGCTGTTGTCACCACCCCCGATATCCCAGGCAACGGCCGCTACCATCAATTAACAAGTCCTGCATCGATTGCAAGTATGGCCGAAGCACTTCGCGAGCAAATTCCAAGAGATCAATCTGCTGTATTGATTGGGCTTTCGATGGGAGGAATGGTTGCTATCGATTGGATGTCACGCTATCCAGAAGAAATTAGCGGAGCGGTATTAATCAATACCAGCGCAAGACCACTAGCACCTTTTTATCACCGGCTACGCTGGCAAATTTACCCACAAATCTTAACAATGGTTTGCTGTTCACCCGAAGAAAAAGAAGCAGAAATTCTGCGCCTGACTTCTAATCATTTCCAACACGATGCAACATTGCTACAAAACTGGCGGCAATGGCAACGACAAAATCCTGTTTCAGGTATCAGTGCACGTAACCAATTGCTGGCAGCATTAAAGTTTCGATTACCGACTAACCGGCCGCAATCACCAATATTAATCGTTACCAGCGCAGCAGACCGACTCGTCGATTATCGCTGTAGTTTGCAGTTGGCACGATATTGGCAAACAAGCTACCGACAACATGAAACAGCGGGACATGATTTACCGCTGGATGAGCCTGAATGGCTTGCACACGTGATTGTGCAGTGGTGTCACAAGCAAATCACGCCATGAAATTTATATGGTTTGAATTTTATTTCCCTGCAGATACTATCCGCTTGCTTATAGTGGCATGGCTTTCGATGTAGCGTTGATATTTCTTTTCTTTGATCGCTTCGATATGAACCAGAATCAGTCCATCGACACAGTTGGAGAAGTTTGGATCTACGTTAAATCCTAAAAACTGACAACCTCCAGGCTGACATAATTCGACATATTGCTTATACAATATGGGTATTTTTACTCCAACCTGACTAAGTTTCTCTTTTAGCATGGCATACGCTTGTTTGTATTCGCTTTCGTTTGTGATTGGCGGAAACGAGATATCGATTTCAGATTCTTTCCAATCAAAAGGAAATCTCGGAATAGCCAATACTTCGCTGCTGCCAAATAACTGGCTATAGAAACTAGCAATGTTTTTTTGAACTAACTCAGGTAAAGCAGTGCTCAACGAAACCGGACCCAGCATGTATCGTACTTCAGGATGTTGATAGAGGTACGCGCCAATCCCATACCAGAGGTAATCGAGCGCATGTTTACCTTGATAGCGGGGTTGAATAAAACTTCTGCCTAACTCAATGGCATGTTCTAATTTGCTGATTAAAGCGGGTGTAAATTCAAATAGACTGTGCGTGTATAAACCAGATTCACCGTATTTTTTGAGAATTTTTGCCGCCTCGCCGATGCGATAGGAGCCAATGATTTCCAACTCCTCCTCGTCCCACAAAATCAAATGGCGATAGTAGCGATCATATCGGTCAATATCTAAAGCGCGTCCCGTGCCTTCTTGAACCTGGCGAAAAGAAAGCTCTCGTAAACGGCCAATTTCTCGCATAACACTCGAATTCGGAAGGTAATCGAATAGGTAAATGTGTTTTCCATCATGGGTTTTACCAATTAATTCTGATGCTTTAAGTTCTTTGCGAATTAGCTTTGTCCGCACCGGATGAATAATATTTTCGATGGGTTTAAACAGTTCTTTTTTCTTCTTTTTACCTAACCAATAAACTTGCTTTCGCATCATCTTAGCGATAGCTTTTTTAGATAAATCCATCGCCGCAATGGATTCCCACGGAATCGGCTTACCAATCCGGAAAATGATTTCACTGCCTTTCTGATTAAACATTTCATTGACGAGCATCAGCGTACCCAGCGGCTTGTAAATTCCTGATAAGCCATAAAAAAGCGTTGAATTTTTTCCGTCTATAAAAATAGGGAGAATCGGCGTTTGAGTCATTTTCGCTAACGATAGAAAGCCCGTGTTCCATTTTCCGTCACGTACACCTAAAGGAGATATGCGCGACACATCTCCAGTCGGAAATAAAATCACTGCCTGATCTGCTTCTAAAGCAGCGACGATCGGGTTAATACCGTTACGTTGCTCACCTGAAAAATTATCAGCAGAAAGAAACAGACTTTGTAACGGATCGATACAATTGAGTAACGAAGTAGCGACAATTTTTACATCCGTTCTGATCTCAGAAATCAACTTGAGTAACGCAAGCCCATCCAACGAACCCAATGGATGATTAGCGACGATCAAAACGCGGCGATGATCCGGAATGCGCGCACGATCTTTATTAGAAACTTGGAAACTAAAATTGAAGTGATCCAGTACCGCGTCATTGAATTCCAAACCTTCTAAATATTGATTGGTTTCAATGAAATGATTGATTTCATCTTGATGTAATAGCTTCTTTAATACTGAAGAAGCTGCTTTCATGAGAAATTTGCTTTTATCTTCTTCTTTATTCTGAAAATAATCTTTTAGTAAAGAATCCACGTCCAGCATTTTTAGCTCGCTCCGATTACTGATTGCGGCAAGACTAACCCATTAATATGACAATTAAATGACGTGAGTTACGGAAAAAATGCTGGCCAAGGCATTGCTCAATCTTAGCAATCGCTACTATCGGCGGATCGATTTTCGAGAAGAGTACAAGGATCCAGAATATCTGGGTTGCAATCAATACCTCAACTTTACAAGATAAAGTTGAAATTTGAAGCCTTTTCTCTTTATTGTTTGTTATTTTAAAAAATTCTAATTGTATGAGAATGGGTTACAAGGTAATATTTATACAATGTCGAGAATATAAATTATGATTAAGCAAGTGCAAGTAGGAACATTCAACTTTTCACACAACGTAAATTTATTAATTATTGCTTTGTTGTTGATGTTTCTGTTTGTATCTGGAAAAGCTGCCTACGCCAATCCACTTCATGCCTCGATTGTCATTGATGCCGATACCAAGCAAGTTCTTCATGAATTGCACGCTGATGCGGCTCGCTACCCTGCATCATTAACTAAAATGATGACATTGTATATGTTGTTTGAGGCGCTTGAGCAGCGTAAGTTAAGTTTAAATAGTCGCATGTATGTATCGCATCACGCCGCTTCGATGCCACCAACTAATATTAATTTGCGTGAAGGAGATTCGCTTAGTGTTCACGAAGCTATTCAGGCGCTGGTGGTTCGCTCAGCGAACAATGTAGCAGCAGTTGTTGCAGAAACACTTGGGGGCAGTGAAACTAATTTTTCTGAAATGATGACAGCGAAAGCCTATCGAATAGGTATGATGGGAACTAATTTTCGTAATGCTTCGGGCTTACCACATTTTCAACAAATCACGACCGCGCGCGATATGGCAAAATTATCTGCTCGCTTGATGAGTGATTTTCCCCGGTATTATCACTATTTCTCAACACCTTCCTTCAATTTTAAAGGTACTACTTACAACAGTCATAATCGCATGGTACGAAATGTCCATGGCGTTGATGGATTAAAAACTGGTTTTATCCGCGCTTCTGGTTTTAATATAGCAACATCTGCAAAGCGTAACAATCACCGGGTAATCGTGGTAGTAATGGGGGGACAAACGGCTTCATTGCGCGATCAGCAAGTGTCACAATTGCTTGAATACAGTTTTAATGGAGGTAACTTCGCACAATTCGTTACAAATGATGCGATCGCTCGTTCCATGGCAGTGGCAGCACAACCGGTCAGTGCTAACTACTCGGATACGAAAAAAAAAATACCTACGATACTTTCACAATCCGACAGCAACAAAAAAATCAAGCCGATTCGCGCGGAGAAATTTATTGAGTCACAAAAAGTTATTCAAGCAAAAACTACAACCAATAAGCCTGCTGAAAAACTTAAGGTATTGAAGAACGATAAAAATAGGCGTTGGGAAGTGCAAATTGGATCCTATGCGCAACAACAGAAAGCACAAGCACAAGCCAAAGCAGCGAAACGATGGGTATCAGGTTCGGTCGTTATCTCAGAAATTGCCGTCAGTAATCGCAAGGTTTATCGAGCACGATTGGTTGGTTTGCAAGAAAATCAAGCTCGCGAAGGTTGTCAGAGTCTATCGCGTCAAGGAATCGAATGCTTGGTTGTCAGACCTCACGGTTAAAAGATTATTTATCTTAGATTGAAGGCAATGCAACTTGATGGTTATGCACTTTAAGTGCCAAGTAACACAATGAATTGTGATCAAGAATTAGATGTCAGTGGCCTGTTATGTCCCCTTCCTATTCTAAAAACCAAACAATCGCTCTCGGCCATGTCAAGCGGACAAATACTCAAAGTCATTGCAACAGATCCTGCCGCCGTCATTGATTTCCAGGTATTTTCTGATAATACTGGCAACGAAATGCTATCAATATCTCAAACCAATGATATTTTTATCTTTCTTCTGAAGAAAAAATAATCATCTGTACTGTGGATTCTAGGTTGCGGTGATTCTGTCGACGAAACGACGGAAGATAGGGGAAAGCAGCAGAAGCACTATAAAACCTATTGGAAACGCAATGCTCCATGAATAGAGCCATTCTTTGACAAATGCATTAGAAAAGCCAAGATTGACAAGTGTAACTGTGGCTGATACGCAACCTGTCATCGTCGCTGACATCAATAAACAGTAAATACCATGTCGCAATATTTTCTGCTTCACACAAAACTTTGCAATTTTCAGTATAGTTAGATTTAACGTAAGCGCGGCATCATTCCTTTGAGTCCACGCATCATTTTTGCCATGCCACCTTTATTCATCATCTTCATCATTTTTTGAGCTTGTTCAAATTGCGCGAGAAGTCGATTAACTTCTTGCACAGAAACACCAGCCCCGGCGGCAATTCTTCGTTTCCGAGAAGCTTTTAAAATTTCTGGTTTAGTCCGTTCAAGCTTGGTCATTGCGTTGATGATTCCTTCGTTACGATTAATGACTTTGTCATCAACTTTGACATTCTGCGCTGCCTGGCTCAATTGTGCGGGCAGCTTGTCCATCAATGCGCTAATGCCGCCCATGTTACGCATCTGTTGAAACTGTGCCTTGAAATCATCTAGGTCAAAACCTTTTCCTGATTTCATTTTCTTCATCAGTTTCTCGGCTTCTTGCTGATCTGCGTTACGTTGCGCTTCTTCAATCAAGCCAAGTACGTCACCCATTCCTAAAATACGTGACGCCATACGGTCAGGATGGAATGGTTCTAGTCCGGTTAATTTTTCCGCGACACCCGCGAATTTAATCGGTTTTCCAGTAATTTCTTTTACTGACAACGCTGCTCCACCACGGGCATCGCCATCCAGTTTCGTTAGAATGACGCCTGTCAGTGGCAAAGCATCCGAAAATGCTTTGGCTGTATTGACGGCATCTTGGCCTTGCATCGCGTCAACCACAAACAACGTTTCAACCGGTTTTAACAGCGCTTCTAGCTCACTGATTTCTTTCATCATGGCTTCATCAATACCAAGTCGCCCCGCAGTATCGACGATCATTACATCATGGTGCTGTATCCGCGCAAAATTTAATGCGTTGGCAGCGATTTCTGCCGGCTTTTGCCCTGTTAAGGAGGGATAAAAATCAGCGCCTGTTTGATTGGCCAATAATTCAAGTTGCTGAATAGCAGCAGGACGGTAGACGTCACAAGAAACCAACAAAACTTTCTTTTTTTTGTTTTCCATTAGCCACTTAGCTAGCTTACCGCTACTGGTGGTTTTTCCGGCACCCTGCAATCCAGCCATTAAAATCACAGCGGGTGGCGTAGCTGCCAGATTTAAATCGGATTTTTCTCCTCCCAGAATGTTAATGAGCTCTTGGTGCACAATACCAATCAGCGCTTGATCTGGTGTCAGGCTGGTCATGACTTCATGACCAATCGCTTTTTCTTTAATGCGGGCGATAAAGCCTTTGACGACCGGCAATGCAACATCCGCTTCTAAAAAAGCCAATCGAACTTCGCGCAGCGCTTGTTCGATATTACTTTCGGTTAATCTTGCTTCGCCACGCAAGGTTTTAATAATGCCGGTGAATCGGTTCGTCAAATTATCAAACATAGGTTTTAGTTAATCTCAAAATGAATTGCTCGTTGCAAAATATATAGTTAAACAAATATTGGAATTTGCGCTTTGAATTTATTGTAACGCAATGTAGACTACGCTGTAACTTGTGTTTTTAATACTTGAGATACTCATGCTCAGCATTTTAACTTATCTCATTCCTTTTTTGCTGTATGTACTGATCGGTATTTATTTCTGGCAAAATCAGTGGAAGAAGTTACTGGTTGGTCATCATGTTACCAATCAATCAGCCACATTGAATCAATGGATGCGCTATGCCTTGCTCATTCCGCTCGGACTCCATGCATGGGTTTTATATCAATCAATTTTGACGGATACTGGTTTAAGGTTTGGCCTAGGAAATGCGGTTTCATCGATTATATGGTTGACAGCATTTATTTATTGGACGCTCGGATTCTTTAATCGACTTCAAGGGTTACAATCATTAATTGCGCCAATTGCCATTGTTGCTGCGATTGCAATTTTATTGCCGCTTATTTTTCCATCATCGCGAATTCTTGATAATACCGAACTGCCTGCTTTTAGGGCGCATTTATTTGGTGCGATGTTGGCGTATAGCTTACTCACGATCGCGGCGTTTCATGCATCATTAATGATCGTGATAGAACGGCATTTACATCACCCAGCCGGTCATCCTGTGTTCATTAATTTGCCGCCATTGTTAGTGATGGAAAAGTTGTTGTTTCGAATTATCTGGGCAGGGTTTATTTTACTCACGCTAACATTGATTAGCGGTACTTTCTTTTCAAATGAAGTTTTCGGTCAACCTTTCACATTTACTCACAAAACTTTTTTTGGCGTCGTATCCTGGAGCGTTTTTGCGGCATTGCTGATCGGTAGACAGTTTTATGGTTGGCGTGGACGGATAGCGATTCGCTGGACATTAACGGGATTTGTAATTTTGTTACTCGCGTACATCGGTAGCAAATTTGTACTGGAAATTGTTTTGAACCGTTAATTCCTTTTCAAACAAGACGAGAGTCGTTCTAGAAAAATTTTCTAGTCATTGATTTTTAATCGTATTTGAGTTTTTTTTTGAGAGGTGAAAGATGAGTACAGACAGAATGCGTTCTTTCGTATCGAGCACTTCTATAAGCTTCTACAGCAAAGTGCAGTTACCGTTAAGAAACTCAATGGTAAGAAAAGTTTCTGCATTGATCGTAATAGCAATTTCTGGGTGCGTAATACCAGAAAAAGAGGCGACGATACCTGAAGAAAAACCCCAGCAACCTATCATCTCGGAAAATGAACAACATCTAAAAAAAGAAGTCGCTCGGCTTGAGAAATTGGTCGCCGAAAAAGATGCGTTGATCAAAAATCAAAAAGTACGTCAAATTGATCAAGCAAACGTTATTCGGGAAACCAATAAAGAAGCTACGCGCACTCAAGTAAAGTTGCATCGTTTGGCGACAAAGCCAGGCACTGCCTCAGCAATTGCTGAATTAGAAACTACATTAGCACAACTTAAGCAAGAAAAAACAACGGCTTTTGATAGAGTTCTCACAATTCAAGCGCAACATTTATTGGAAACATCAACCGCCTTTTATTCTAAAGATCAGTATGCCACAGCGATGAATCATGTCAGTCAAGCAAATAATTTCGTCAGAGCAATTCGACTAGACCCAAAGATGAAAAAAGTTTCGCATATGGATTACCCCCAGCTCGATTTTCATATTCCAGTAGAGTTACGAGCAACCAAAAATTTTAAATTGTACAAATCTCCAGATACACAATCAAAGATACTGCTATCTGTGAAAAAGGATACTATTTTGAAAGCTATCGCAAACGAAGGGGCGTGGCTAAAAGTGTTAATCGATACAAGCCAGGGATGGATTGAAAATACTGGATTTAAGTTGGATTAAAAAGTTACTTCAAACGAGTATTAACCATTTGCAACCATCAAACTAGGGCGAATACAATGCGTTTGATTTCTGCCCGCATTTTTAGCTTGATATAAAGCGCTGTCGACACGAGAAAGAATATGCATTAGAGAAGTATCTTCAGCTTCACTTTGTATGATGCCAATACTTAATGTTACAACTCTAGCAAGCTCGTCCGTTGCATTGAAGCGAATGTTTGCGACATGTGACCGTATCCGTTCTGCAGACTTCACGGCTTCTTCAGCGGTTGTTTCTGTCAGGATAACAACAAATTCATCTCCTCCATATCGGGCCGCAAAATCAACGCTACGAATACAATGTAAAATCTTTTGTGCCACGGAGACAATAATTTCATCACCGGCAATGTGTCCAAGCGAGTCATTTAAATTCTTAAAATAATCTATGTCAATCATAAGCACTGCAAATGGACGATTATTTCGAGAAAAACGTGCCAGCTGCTCATTGATTATTGAATTTAGCTTATTGCGATTAAATAGGCCTGTTAGACTATCAGTGATAGAAAGTTTTTCTAATAGTTTGTTTTTTTCTTGCATGTCACGACTGGTCGTATTGATTTCTGTCTGATTCTGATGCAGCTTATCAGCCATTTGATTAAACATCTGAGTCAGTTGACCTAATTCATTACGCTGCGAAGTTTTTAACTCAATCTTGAAATCGCCTTTAACAATACCTTCAGTTGCAGAAATCAATTTTTGCAAAGGAACAACAATCGCATGCCCCATCCTAAATGCAATAATTCCAGTAACTAATAAGATAGCCCCAACCAAGCCAACAAACAAATCACGTTGTTCCTTCCAAGCCGCATAGACAGAGTCATAGCTTCTATGTGCAATGATGGTTACGGGAGGATTTTTCGATGTATAAGCCAGACCAATTACTTTTTCTGTCTCTAAACCTTGCGGAATATGCAATTCGTTTGGAATATGTTGCAGTTCTTCTAGATCTTCAATCTCAAAAGATAAATTTATATTTTCTTGATTACCCGGTAGGATTCTACCGTCGCTTGACAGCATGATCTGACCTTCATTATCGAGCAAGAGCACCTCACCCAATGGAGATTTGATAGGGTCCTTAAGATTGGTTTGAATGCTATGTAAATCAAATGTAACGACGAGCGCGCCCAAAATATAATCGTCTACCGATAAAATTGGAACTAGAATGCTTACGGTTGAAGTGGCGAAGCGTTCATTCCAATGAGGGGGTATGGCGACATTACCTTGTATCGTAGTGGTCTCAGTCCAGTTTTCTGGGAATGACTTTGGCTCATGCAAATCGACATTACGCGCTAGGATCTGCCCATTCGTATCGATTGCAATCAATTCGAGAACGGTATCTAATCTATTGGAGACTGATTTAAAATAATTTTCGACAAGATTTTTTTGTCGTGTGATTACATTTTTTGAGGAGGAACCGGTAAGTAAAGAAATTCCATCGGTAAGAATTTTAGAATGAGAAAGCTCACGAACCGTATAAATTTGTTCTTTGATCCATAACTCTAACTCCCGATCAGCGTAGTTTGTCAAAGCACGTAATTCACGCATAAGACTTTCTTTAATCATCGTTTCGTTTTGCTGAAACGACAATACGCCTAGGCCAATCGAAGGAATTAACGTGGCCAATATAGAAAATAAAATAATTTTATTTCGAATACTTTTCAAAGTAACAATGTTCCTATAACGAAAAACAATGCTACGCTGCAACTACTTTAGAAATAAATCGAATAAAGGCACTTTACGCCCTTATTTCATTGAAATAAAAATTTCAAGTTATATTCAAGTATCTTTCCTATCCATTTCAATAGGTTAGCTATAAATAATGAAAAGTGATGTAAAAACTAGCCAATATTAAGAGGAACAAATTCTTGCTCAGGATAATTGTTCATTTGATATCCTTGCCATAGACGCGTGGCGATGAAGCCAGCAATTGAATTAGCGTGGAGTTGCAAAGTAGAATTTCCCAATTCTTCGGTTGTTTGACGGAAAAGCTGTAACCATCGCTCAAACAGTTCTGCGCGAAGATCCGGTAAAGCAATATGTTTAGGCATTGGAGCACCACGAAAACGGCTGGTGCCACGCAATTGTGCTGACCAGAAGTTAGTCATTTGTACAAAGTGGGCATCCCAGTCAATCACGTGAGACTCAAAAATAGGGCCGAGATCAGGATCTTTTCTGGCTTTGGCATAAAAATTATGCACCAACGCCGAGACATCTTCTTCGGTAAAAAGGTTGGGATCAGGAACTGAAAATGGTAAGTGACTCATGGCAAAAAGTATCTATTCAAAATAATTGATCAATCGAAATCATTATGCGACCAATGATCATGTGCTGTCACATTAAATCTAAATCAAGAGAATTCGATCGCTTATTAGACAATATTAAACAAAATTTTGCAAAAAAATGCATCTACGCCTTAGGTAAAGGAAATACCACTGATTCCACTACGCCGCTGAGTTCCTCGATGGAGACTTCTTCTCCAATCTGTTCTGCGCCTATTTCTTTGAGGCGAGAAATAACTTGTTGCACCAAAATCTCTGGCGCTGAAGCGCCTGCCGTAATGCCAATATTTTTTTTTCCAAAAAACCATTTTTCTTGCAATTGTTCTGCGCGATCAACCATATAAGCTTCAACATTCGCGTTTCTAGCGACTTCACAAAGCCGATTGGAATTTGAGCTATTGGGCGACCCTACCACTATAACCAAATCGCATTGATTAACCATTTTTTTAACGGCGTCTTGGCGGTTTTGTGTGGCGTAGCAAATATCATCCTTTTTAGGACCGATAATTTTAGGAAACCTGCGTTTCAGTGCATTAACGATGCGAGCTGCATCATCGACAGACAATGTCGTTTGAGTAACATACGCGAGATTATTCTCATTTTTAACTTGTAATTTCTCAACATCTGTTTCGGTTTCAACTAGATACATGCCTTTATCATTCCCTTCGGCCTGTCCCATTGTGCCTTCCACTTCTGGGTGGCCTTGGTGTCCGATCATAATGATTTCTTTGCCCTCTTTGCGCATTTTTGCTACTTCAACATGCACTTTTGTCACCAGCGGGCAGGTCGCATCAAAAACCTTCAGTTTACGTTCGGCTGCTTCACGACGCACGGCATGCGATACACCATGAGCGCTAAAAATCAAGATACTGTCTTGAGGCACTTCATCCAAATTCTCTACGAACACCGCGCCTTTTTTTTCCAGCCCTTCTACTACAAAACGGTTATGCACCACTTCATGACGGACGTAAATTGGCGCACCATGCATTTCAAGCGCACGCTCCACAATTTCAATCGCGCGATCAACACCGGCACAAAAACCTCGAGGATTGGATAGCAAAACTTTAATCATATAATTGTCAACAATAAAAATTTCTGTATAAGGTTACTTGATCATCAAAAATCTGTTTCAACCAATGCGACTTTTATTATGCGCTCATTGTTCCTGATATCGTTGGGCCAATGCCACACGCTTTTCATAAGTTTCTCTAACCAATTGGATATCTTCGAGAAATTGCGGCAGCTCTTTCATAAGCAGCGCTTGAGGGCCATCCACCAACGCTTTATTCGGTACCGGATGAAAGTCCACCAACACCATATTAGCACCGGCGATAATACCTTGCGCAGTAGCATGCATGATATCTAGCAAGCCATCTGGTGAAGCGGCACGAGTACCTACGGAGTGAGAAGGATCGATACAGACTGGCATGCGTGTCAACCGTTTTACCACTGGGACATGTGCAAAATCAACAAAATTACGGTGCGGATCTCCCATATTGGTTTTCATTCCGCGTAAACCAAAAATAACTTTGCGATTTCCTTCCGAAGCCAAATACTCAGCAGCATTCAGCGATTCATCAAGAGTAATTCCAAAACCGCGTTTGATCAAGACAGGAAAATCTTGTTGTTTACCAACGATTTTTAATAATTCAAAATTCTGTGTATTTCTTGTGCCGATTTGAAGGATGACGCCGGTTGGATTACCCGTTCGGAACAGTGAATTGCGGATTTCTTCCAAATGAGATTCATGGGTTATTTCCATCGCGATGACTTTAATGCCATATTTACCCGCTAATTCGAACACATACGGTAAACATGATTTGCCATGTCCTTGAAAAGCATAAGGGCTGGTGCGAGGTTTATAGGCACCCATTCGCGTGCAAACCTGATTGTTTTCACGCAGTGCTTTCATCATCATTTCTACATGCTCGAGCGTATCAACCGCACATAACCCTGCAAAAACATTCAAGGTATCTTGACCGAAATGTACGCCGTTGTAGGTAAAATGCGTTGGTCGATCATCATCTTTATGCCGCCCTAACACGCGATATTCTTCGGAAACGCGCACAACGTGATCGACACAAGGGAAACCACTAACTTCTTCGATCGATAATGCTTTGGTATTGCCAATCAAATAAACTTCGGTTAATGATTGTTCCGTGCCGGTTTCTTTATGAATTCGAGTAGATATGCCAGGAAGCGCGTCTAATCGAGACATCAATTGTTTATATTCCGGACTGTCCGGTTGCGTATTGGGGACAAGAATAAGAATCATAGGTTAAAAATTAAACACTAATTATTGCCGGAAAAGTAAAAAGAATGCGTGATTCTAACTTAAAAAACCTCTGGCTACTACGTCGCCGCCACAATTAGGTTATATAACCGAATCAAATAAATAAAACCAGCCAGAATTACCGAAAATCATTCAATCGTATTACGAGCGCCCCAGTAACATTGCAAAAAACTTTTCTCGTGTTGGTTTGGATGAATCTCGATAAAGATTATATTTGGCGTGTTGATCAGGGTGTGCGGGATCGATTTCAATTCCCCATAACGGCGCTAGCGTATTGGGCAAATTAGAATACCGCACATCAATGAGAATATTCGGTTGTTCCGGGCGAATGGCAAGCAATCTCGCAGAAAAATGACTAAAGCGTTCAATATCTTGTGCTAGTACCGACGTTTCGGAAACATTTTTTAGATCACGCGTCCTTTCAAATTGTGCAATGGATTCGCCTGGATATAGTTGCGGTTGCGATAAAAAACCAACACGGATCGCATCTACATATAAGATTCCTTGATAGCGGTAAATTGAACGCCACAGCAGTATATTTCCAAGTGTCGGCTTAACCATTACCATTTCTGCAGCATGACCTCGTTCTGCAATAACGGTATTGGCAAAAGACTCGGCACGCTGGGATTGAATCCAACCTAGCGTCAAATACGCTGCCGCTAAAAATAACCCTATCCAAGCTACTATCCGATTATTTTTCTTGAATGCGGTAATTGCAGCAAGCATTAGAATCAACGTAAAAACCGGATCGATGACTGAGATGATGCTCCATGCAATGCGCTCATTACTGAGCGGCCAGAGCAACTGAGTGCCGTAGCTGGTAAAGGCATCAAGCACACCACTCAAGCAATAACCTAATAATGTGAATAGATATAACCGCACAAAAGTTAACCGCCGCCTCAGAAAGAACCATAATACAAGTGCGACGATAAATGCGCCTAAGGGTACAAAAAATAAGGAATGGGTAAAGTGGCGATGAAATTCTAGATTCAATAATGGATCTTGTTCGGATTGAATCAGTATGTCCGCATCCGCAGCTAATCCTGCGATAAAACCTATCCCAGTTGCCAAGCGAATTTCCGTTTTTTGAGCGCCGGTTTGCGCCATCGTGGCGCCTAATAAACCCTGTGTAAATAAATCCATGCGGAAAAAACCGAAAAGAGAAGAAAGAATGTTCGGTTATGATAGCTCTTTTGTGCCCGCACACCCAAACCCACTCAGAAATATTTCGCAATCAATACTTCGTTAAATTTATGAACGTAGCAGCAACAGAAACTAGCCAGTCAACACATCGATGGAAAATCGCACTATCGATTCTGATCGTTGTGATTGTTCTGCCAACAGTTGGATTATATGGCTCGCGTCATTATCTGATCGAATATTTCCTGAGTGATCAACTCAATAAATTGGGATATCCGCTGCAATCGGTCCAAACATATGATCTCTCGGTTGATCAGCTTTATATCAATGGATTAATTGCTGGGAATGATCAGGAATTGCGACTCAATGAAGTTCGAGTCAATTGGAATTGGCGGGATTTGTTGCAAGGTAAAATGGATGCATTAATCATCGATGGCCTACAAATCAAAGCAAACTTGGATCAAATTATTACAAAGCAAGATGCTTCAAATTCGCAATCCGTATCTCGATTGGATGAAAAAAACATTCGCATACCGTGGCTTCCTGTTTTGTCAATGAAGAACGTTAGTTTAGATCTGCAGTATGGTGATCAAAGCATTACGATTCTGATATCAGGCGAAACTGAATCACATAAACATCAGCAAACCAATATTATTCATTTGGATATCAGTGCGTTCGGATCGCTCGGGCAAATAAAAACAAATGTGCAAGCGACCTTGGATACACAAGGCAATATGCAAGGCCAAGTGATTGTTTCAAATGGAATGCTTAATTTACCACAAGCCAAAATTACCAGTTTTTCCGGCGATGCCTTATTTAAACTAACAGCCTTCACATTAGAAAAAGCAGAAATGTCATTTGTTTTCAAAGGAATTCAACAGCAATCATTACCCGTCGATTTCCCTTTGCAAGATCTCAAAATTGATGAATTAGCGATAACCGGCAATCTCCGGAAAGAAAAAGAATCACTACACAGCGCTCTTGATTTGGCATTTAAAGGAGGCGAATTCAGTGCGGAATCGCTGCGTTTTATACGAACCTCTCTTTCACTTCCACTCAACATCAAAAAAGAAAAAGATATCTGGCAAATCAATCTGCGTCAAAATGGACAGATCGACTTGAGTCAAATGCGTTCTGAGTATCCTGTTTTTGTAAAAGAACCTCTATCGATAGCGATCACGCAAGTGAATATTGAATTAGAAAAACACGGGCAAGGTATCAGCTTCAAACATGATATTTCAATTAAGCCCAAAAAAATCTCCGCAATCTATCAGGAAGCGGGTTCGCGTAACAAAAAAGCCATGCACGAAATGCAACTTGATTCGGCGAAAATTATCTTAAACGGAAAACAATCGATCGGAGATTTGTATCGCGGAAACATCCTATTAAATGATGCTGTTTTGAATTTGCCCAACAATCAATTAAAGCTCAGTGGTATTTCCACGCAGGTGTATATCAACGATTCCACTACCAATCACGTTGTGGATTTTACGATTCCGCAAGTAAAACATCTTTCGCCAACCCCAATTTTTGTGCCGCTTTCAATTTCTGGGAACATTACTCATCAAACAGGTAAAGATAGTTCACCAAAATATCTTTTGAATCTAACCGGTGGAACTCAGGCATTACGCTATTTGAAAATAAACGGCGAACATACGCTTAAAAGCGGCGATGGTTTTTTAACGCTGCACATTGCGCCAATGAAATTTTCAACAGGTCAATTGCAACCAGCGCAACTTTTTCCAGCACTGACCGCCATAGAAGACGTCAATGGCCAGATCAATGGCAAAGCAAATATTCGCTGGTCGAAAAAAGGAATTGTGAAGAGTAGTGGTAGTTTTGCGGCTAACAATCTTTCTTTGACACATAACACGGGCATGAAAATCAGCGGATTGAATACCCAACTTAATTTAAAAAGTCTCTTGCCGATTCAAAGCGAAGCTAGACAAAAGCTCGCTATTCAAGCAATCGGTTTTGGCACACCCATAAAGGACTTTCTCATATCGTATCAAATGAACGCTCGTCATTCTCCCCAGGTTTTTTTGGATCAAATGCGCTTCCTTATTTTGGATGGCGAAGTTTCTATCGATCCTACCGTCATCCACCTTAGCCCCAGTGGTATTTCTTACGTGAATGCAAAGCTCGACAACATTGATTTAAATACCTTCTTCAATTGGATTGAAGTCGACGGATTAAGTGGTGATGGACGTTTGTCAGGAAAAATTCCGTTGATCTTGAAGAAAGAAGGAATCCTTATAGTCAATGGACAACTTGCAGCAAAAACACCAGGAACATTACGCTTTCAATCACAAAAAGTAACTGAATTGCTCGCCAATAAAGGAATAGAAGTCGATCTATTTTTGCAAGCCATCGAAGATTTCCGCTATAAAGAACTGACACTGAATCTGGATAAATCTGAAACGCACGATCTACACGCCAAATTATCGGTATTGGGTAACAATCCGGACGTTAAAGATGGCCACGATTTTCGTTTGAATATCCAACTGGAATCTAAAATCGATAAGCTTCTAAAAGCTATTCAGCAAGGACTGTTATTTTCCAACAAAGTATTGCGTGATTCGTTCATGCATTAAAGATCCTGAACAAGTTCGGTATGAATTTCATATTCCCCAGGATATTCAAGCGTCGCTGTCATTTTTTATCGTTGAGCAATCCTATCCCTAAAACGACCATAATGATCGACACGAACGGGTTTAGTATATTGAGTAGCGCATACGGCGCATAATCCAATGCAGAAATTCCGAGTGTCGCGGCGTAGAAAGTGCCGGTTGTGGTCCACGGAATGAGCGCAGCCGTCATGGTGCCGCCTTCTTCCGCCGATCGAGACAGCACTGCGCGATCTATATCGTTTTGCTCGTAGATACGCTTAAATAACTGGCAATTCAATATGATAGAAATGTAAGCTTCACCCATTGCCATATTAGTCATTAGACCTGAAAAAATCGTTGCGGCAACCAAACTGCTGGTTTTTTGGATATGCTTTATCAGCGATTGGACTAACACTTCCAGAAAGCCTGCGTGATGCAAAATGCCACCTAAAGCTAACGCCAAAATCGATAGCAATAACGTCCAAGTCATGCTGTAAATACCACCACGTCCCAATAGCTCATCAATGCTTTCGATGCCGGTATCCCCAGGAGAATTCAACCATAATGCATTGATCACATCGAGGGGATTTTTTTCCTGATAAACGATCGCGATTAAAACCGCAATAGCCACGCTGCATAACATGCTGACTTCGGCGGCATAGCGTTTGATGCTTAAAGTAAACATCAACAGCAGCGGTAAGATTGTGATCCAGAAATTTAAATGATAGGCTCCGGCTAAAGCGCTACGAATCGAATCGATATGTTCCACCGGTAGCGCATGATCGTTATAGTGCATACCCCAAACGATGAAGATGACCAATGCAAGAATCAAAGTTGGAATAGTGGTATAGAGCATTGCGCCAATGTGTCGATAAAGGCTAGTGCCTGCACTCATTGCTGCTAGATTAGTGGTATCTGAAATAGGCGATAATTTATCGCCGAAAGTGGCTCCTGATACGATCATTCCTACCACCAACGGCAAGGGAATAGACATTGCTTCACCGATACCGACTAACACCACTCCTATCGTACCGACCGTACCCCAAGATGTTCCGGTGGCGATCGACATAAAACTGCAAACGAGTAATCCTGCCGCAAGAAACCAGGTAGGACTGAGTAAATCGATGCCGTAGTACAACAAGCTTGCAATGGTGCCGCTTTGCATAAAACTGGCGATCACCATGCCAATCAATAAAAAAATATAAATAGCCGGCAATGCTTTTGCGATACCGTCATTCATCATCAAGCGAATTTCATCGAAAGAATAACCAATCCAACGGGCTTGCACACTTGCCCAAATGATCGTTAAAAGAATCGTGATATGCAAATTGATGTCATACACAAACAAACCGGCAAAAACTAGCAAAAATACTCCAGCAAAACACAGAAGTGCTTGACTAAAAGAGGGTAATCGTTTTTTTTTGAGGTTATCTTCCAGCAAAGATGAAGAGGTATCGGACATTGGCTCGCTATTTTTTTGCAGTTGATGTCGGCGCAAATAATTTTGTCAGCTCGCTATATCCAGCTGCTTCCAGATCTTCTCTCTTGATAAATTTCAATGCGGCAGAATTAATACAGTAACGCAAACCGGTAGGCATCGGTCCGTCTTCGAAAACGTGTCCCAAATGACTGTCGCCATAACGGCTGCGTACTTCGGTGCGTACCGTCCATAAATCATAGTCTTCCTTGAGCTGAATATATTCTTCATTGATCGGTCGATAAAAACTAGGCCATCCAGTTCCGGAGTCAAACTTATGAAGCGAAGCAAATAGCGGTTCTCCTGATACAATGTCGACATAAATGCCTTCTTCCTTGTGATTCCAAAATTCATTTTGGAAAGGAGGCTCAGTGCCAGACTTTTGTGTTACTTGATACTGCAGCGGATTCAATGCTGTTTTTAAAGCATCCGAATCTTTCTTGAAATTTTGATAAGACTTAGACATCGCATCACTCTCCATTTAATCAAATAGCCAAAAAATGAAATTTAAAGGTACGGTTACACATTTATCACAGAAAGGACTAGGTGTAGTCAAAAACGCAGAAAACAAGCTGTCTTATTTTGTTTATGGCACATGGCCTGGCGACATCGGTGAATTTGAAGCGCTGGATAAAATTCTTAACAATAAAAAATTCGCTTATGCAAAATTAGTGCAACTGATTCAACCGTCACCACATCGGCAGCGACCCGCTTGTGCTTATGCTGATTTAACAGAAAATGCTTGCACCGGCTGCCCGTGGATGATGGCAGATTATACAAGCCAATTGGAACAGAAAAAAAACCGTTTCGTTTATGCCATGAAAAGAGTCGGTTTCGATGAGCAGGATTTCAACATTGCCGCGATCCTTCCTTCTGAACAGACCATTGGGTATCGAAATCGCTGTCAAGTCAAAACCGACGGCACGATATTAGGTTTTGTCTCAGAAAATTCGTATCAAATTGCCCCGATTCAAGACTGTATCGTACTCAATGATGGTTGTAGAACAGTGCTGAAAAATGCGATTGGGCAATTGCCGAACGCATCGTGGCAAAGCACCTTGTTACCGGAACAAAAATGGCACTTCATTGAACTGGATGACGATATGTCGCCGCATGAAATGGGTCTCAACGAGAAAAAACCTTTCAAACAAGGCAATACCTTACAAAATGATCGAATGAAATCCTGGCTGAAGGAAAGGCTCGCTAAAAATGTGACGCTTCAAAAGGTTGTTGAACTGTTCTGTGGCTCAGGGAATTTCACTGAAATCATCGCACAGTCAAATTGTGCGTCGGTTATCGCCTACGAAAGCGACGAATCTGCGATACAAGCTTTACAACACAAGCAATTGCCTAAAGTAACAGCCCATACCTATGATCTTTTTAAGCCTTTCGCATGGAGAGATTTACAGAAAAATGGTTGCGAAGCGGATACGTTGGTTTTAGATCCCCCGCGCAGTGGGCTAAAAAAACATTCGGGTTTTTTTACTGCGTTTGCTGCGTTTAAAACAATTAACTATATTTCTTGTAATCCAGAAACTTTCGCGCGGGATGCTTGGTTTTTTAAGCAAAATGGTTGGATGATCCATGATCTTCAACTAATAGACTTGTTTCCACATACGCCACATATTGAAATCCTGGCGGAATTTAGAAAAAATTAACGTGTTGATTGTCGCTGTACAGAACTACAAATCATGTTATTGAAATAAAATTGTGTCATGACAGATAGCTCGATTACTCATTTGGATCACTCTGAAATAAAATCTTCGCTGCCAGAGGAAAGTGCCTTTATCGTAACTCTTTCAAATCATTATGGATTGATTCGCTTTTCAGGTGAAGACGCGGAAACATTTTTACAAGGCCAACTGACTTGTGATTTGCGTCATATCACAGCAGAGCAAGCATCGTATGGCGGTTATTGCACACCGAAAGGGCGCGTTTTGGCTAATTTCTTACTATGGCAATGCGATCACAGTTATTTCATGCAATTGCCTGTAAGTCTTTGTGATTCAATACAGAAAAAGCTATCGCTCTATAAACTTCGCGCACGAGTATCGATTGAAAATGTTAGCCAACATTACACATGTATTGGTCTGGCAGGCCCTCAAGCGACTAAAATTTTAGATGCGTTAGTGACATCGATACCGGTTTTTGATCGTTCTTTGCAATTCATTTTCAATGACAAAATAGCCGTGGTTTATTTTGCGTCCGATCGAATACAACTTATTCTGACCAAGGAAAATGCAGAATCAACGATGGAGTCTTTATGCCAACATGCTCCGATGGCTGACATTGCGGATTGGGAACGTCTGATGATACGAGCGGGAATTCCGGTTATTCTGCCGCAAACACAGGAAGAATTTTTGCCGCAAATGATTAATTTGGATGCAATTGGTGCGTTGAGTTTCAAGAAAGGTTGTTATCCCGGGCAGGAGATTGTCGCACGGACGCAATATTTAGGAAAACTCAAGCGACATATGTATTGCTGTTTTATTGCTAAGGTAGAGAAAACTGCTACAGTGAATCCGGGTGATTTGCTCTACAGCGCGGATATGCCCGACCAAGCCTGTGGAACAATCGTTAATGTCGTTCATTCAAATGGTGGGTTTGATGCGTTAGCGGTCATTCAGCACGGTTGCGTCGAAGCCGGTGAAGTGCATTGGGGATCCTTGCAAGGACCGGTGATACAAATCAACTCTCTCTCCTATCCACTATCGGAATAATCTGACAGAAAACTGCTTCATGCAGCATTCCAACGGAAATATCGCGAAAATTATTTTTCTGTCGGTTTACTTTGCGTGAAATGCACGCTTTCTGGAGCATTGGTGCCGCCGGTTACGACAAATGTCATCGCTTCCTCAGTAGTCCAATCGGTTAAGACGAGATTTTCCATGGGCAAAATTTCGATATAACCTGAGGTTGGATTAGGTGACGTGGGCACATAAACAGCCGCCAATTTTCTACCGGTCTCTTTATCTTCCATTACTTTCGTAATGAATCCAATCGCTTTCATTTCGGATGAAGGAAAACTGATTAACACCACTCGTTGCCCAGTAACAGGTGGCTGACTAATGGTGTTCAAAAAACGTTTAGTGGCACCATAAATCGTTTGTACCAATGGCAATCGGGCTAAAATATTTTCGTAAATGCTAATGACTTTTTTGCCAATCACGAAAGACGCCAATACGCCAATTCCATAGAAGCTGATGATTGTTAATAATGCGGCTACAGCGTGTTGAAAATTCGAGTCGAGCAACCAAGTGGCGGTAATATCAGAAAAAGGCCGTACTGCTCTCGCCATTCCCTTTAGTAAGGGATCTCCGATACGCGCCAATAATTTCAATAAAAAATCAAATACCAGCCACGTAACCCACAGTGGAGCGACAGTCAAAAAACCTATTACGATGTAGCGTCCCACTATTAATCCCCTTTACTAAAATAATAAAGTTCAAAAATAGAATCATGACGATTCAGTTTTTTTAACAAAACACGCATCATCACATCAATACGTTTCAACATAAAATTAATATTTCGTTCAAATACAACACGGTAGTGGAAATTCTAAAAATCGAAGATTAATTCGACACGATGCACGATATGATAATATTATTTCATGCAGATACGGTGCCCATTAAAGAAATAAAGTTTTCTCTTGAAACCTATAAATTCGTAACTTGGAACTTATAGAAACTGTTTCTATAACTTCTATTTTTCAAAATAGTTTTTCACAAAAATGAAAAGGGATTGTCATGTCATATCACTCCGAGCAAATTAGCAAGCATTTAGAAAACTTACAAAAGCATTTAGCGGATGAACATCCACACAATCCGACTTTAGCGAATGCCATCAAAAGCTTTAGAAAGATGGATGAGGTAGGTCATAGCATGGGTTTACTTGAACGTGATCAATCTTACGCAACCTATGTGACTTGGTGGCCGATGATTGCTGTGTTAGGTACGTTTTCTGCCGGTAAATCGACGTATATCAATTCCTATTTAAACTTACCGCTGCAAAGAACCGGCAATCAAGCTGTCGATGATAAATTCACGGTTATTTGTTATAGCCATCATCCAGAAGCCAAAACTCTTCCGGGAATTGCGCTAGACGCCGATCCGCGTTTTCCTTTTTTTCAAATCAGCAAAAGCATTGAAGAAATTTCCGAAGCAGGTCAGGAGCGCATTGATGCGTATCTACAACTTAAAACCTGCCCATCTGAAAATATTCGCGGAAAAATATTGATCGATTCACCGGGCTTTGATGCGGATAACCAAAGAGCCTCTACGTTGCGATTAACGCAACATATTATTAATTTGTCGGATTTGGTTTTGGTTTTTTTTGATGCACGCCACCCTGAACCGAAAGCGATGCAAGATACGCTAGCCTACCTCGTTTCAGCCAGCGTTAACCGAGCCGATGCCAACAAGTTTTTGTATATTTTGAATCAAATTGATGTGACTGCTAAAGAAGATAATCCTGAAGAAGTTGTCTCTGCATGGCAGCGTTCATTGGCCGAAGTCGGCTTGGTAACAGGGCGCTTTTATCGAATCTACAATTTAGATGCCGCTGTGCCTATTACCGATCCTGGAGTTAAAGAGCGGTTTGAAAAAAAACGTGCGGAAGACATGGCTGATATTGATATCCGCATTCAGCAAATCGAGGTAGAACGCTCGTATCGTATCGTCGCAAAATTAGAGCAAACAGCTAAAAGCATTAAAAATCAAATTGTGTTTAAACTTTCCGACATGCTCAAAAGATGGAAAAGTAAAGTGTTTCTGCTCGATGGCCTTGTCTTTGGAATGTTGGCCATTTCTGCTGTGATTGGCATCACAGCGAGCGAGTCGTGGGAATCAGCTAAGGCATTCTGCGATAAAGTTATTCAAGGTGATTCAACTGCATGGGTCATCACGGCAATATTGTTCCTTGTCATCATTGTCATTCATTTCTCCATTCGCCGTTTTGCAGCCACCGGTATTCTGAAGAAATTATCATTGGAATTAGGTAAAGACGACGAAACGTACAAACAGTATGTACACGCTTTCAACAAGAGCACTGCCGCCTATCGTCCATTATTTCTGCAAGCCCCTGCTGGATGGAATGGCAGTACGCAAAACATCGTTGATGAAGTGATTAATGAAGCCAATGATTACATTCAAACATTAAATGATCAATTTACCAATCCATCGGGACATGGACACAAGAGTAAATCAGTGTAAGTGTGATATGAGGATAGTTGAAAAATAACGTTAATGATTCAATTTTTTGTTCTATAGGGTGCGTTTTTATTCCGGGTAAGATCTGATTTGGACAAGCATACGATTAAGGAGTAAAATTCCCGCTTTTATTTCTATTAGTAATGTTGGAGAAGCAACTGATTATGTCAATCACAATTGAACAAAAAGCCCAAATCGTACGAGATTTTCAAAGAGCTAATGGAGATACCGGATCGCCAGAAGTTCAGGTTGCGCTTTTAACAAACCGAATCAATGATCTCATTGAGCATTTTAAAGTTCATGCCAAAGACCACCATTCTCGTAGAGGTCTATTACGCATGGTTGGTAAGCGCCGGAAATTGCTTGATTATTTGAAAAATAGTAATGTCAGTACCTATCAAACATTGATTGAACGTTTAGGTTTACGTAAATAGATAATAAATAGATATCGACATCTTATTATTTATTAATCAATAATTTAACTTAGTGGCAGCATTTAAAAATCTTGTCTTCTCTCGAATGAGTTATAGCATTTAATGCGCCATGCGCAATCATTTGAAGAATTCAATGAAAAGGATTGTTAATTGAAACCTATCAAAAAGAGTATTACCTACGGACGTCATCAACTTACATTAGAAACAGGTGAAATTGCAAGGCAAGCACACGGTGCAGTTGTTGTTACCATGGACGACACCGTCGTGCTCGTTACCGTAGTGGGTGCAAAAAATACCAAGCCAGAACAAGACTTTTTCCCATTAACCGTAGACTATCAAGAGAAATTCTACGCCGCAGGCAGAATACCGGGAAGTTTTTTTAAGCGCGAAGGTCGTCCATCTGAAAAAGAGACACTGACCTCACGTTTAATCGATCGTCCTATTCGCCCCCTGTTTCCGGAAGGTTTTTATAACGAAGTTCAAATTGTTGCAACTGTTCTATCTTCTGAAAATGAAATCGATCCAGATATTCCTTCGATTATTGGAACATCAGCCGCGCTGATACTGTCTGGCATTCCATTTGATGGCCCTCTTGGAGCAGCACGAGTTGGTTATATCAATGATGAATATGTGCTCAATCCGACCACGTCTGAACTTAAAGATACCCAATTGAATCTAGTTGTCGCAGGTACTCAACAGGCCGTTTTAATGGTTGAATCCGAAGCCATGGAATTGTCTGAAGAAGTAATGCTTGGCGCAGTCATGTTTGGCCATGAACAAATGCAAATTGTTATTAATGCAATTAATGAATTCGCAGATGAAGCAGGAGTGGCTGCTTGGAATTGGACGCCTCCGGAAAAAGATACCGCTTTTTATGAAAAATTAACGGGTTTAGTAGAAAACGATTTAAGAGAGGCTTTTAAAATAAAGCAAAAACAATTGCGTTCTGAAACTATCGCTGCCATTAGTCAACGCGCTGCGGAAGAATTAGGCGTAGATTCTGAAAATGGCCCTAGCAGTCAAATTTTTAAAGAAGCTTTTTTCTCGCTCGAGTCAAAAATCGTTCGTAATCAAATTTTAGACGGTGAACCTCGTATCGATGGACGCGGTACCCGCAACGTCAGGGCTATTACGATTCGTAATGGCGTATTACCGCGCACTCACGGGTCAGCGTTATTTACTCGTGGAGAAACTCAAGCGCTTGCTGTGGCTACGTTAGGAACAGCTCGCGATGAACAAAAAATTGATTCACTACAAGGCGATTATAATGATCGCTTTATGTTGCACTACAACATGCCCCCTTTTGCTACCGGAGAAATAGGCCGAGTTGGTACTCCAAAACGTCGTGAAATTGGTCACGGTCGTTTAGCAAAGCGCGCGCTCGTAGCCGTTCTACCTTCTCCTGAAGAATTTGGTTATTCACTACGTGTCGTGTCTGAAATTACTGAATCCAATGGTTCTAGTTCAATGGCTTCGGTTTGCGGCGGCTGTCTTGCGCTGATGGATGCTGGCGTGCCGTTAAAGGCGCACGTAGCAGGTATCGCCATGGGATTAATTAAAGAAGGCAATCGTTTTGCAGTTCTGACTGATATCTTAGGTGATGAAGATCATTTAGGTGACATGGATTTTAAAGTTGCGGGTACGGAAAAAGGCATTACCGCACTACAAATGGACATTAAAATCCAAGGCATTACCAAAGAAATCATGCATGCCGCTCTGATACAAGCACAAGAAGGGCGTATGCATATTTTGCAAATCATGAAACAAGCTTTGCCATCGACACGTGAAGACATTTCAGTACATGCGCCGCGTATTATCAAAATTAAAATCAATCCGGAAAAAATCCGCGATGTTATCGGTAAAGGTGGTGCTGTTATTCGTGCATTAACTGAAGAAACCAATACGACAATCGATATCAACGATGACGGTGAAGTAACCATTGCTTGTGTGAATGCAGAAGGCGGAGAGCTCGCTAAAAAGAAAATTCAGGATATTACCGCAGAAGTCGAGGTTGGAAAAGTTTACGATGGAACAGTTTTAAAATTACTCGATTTTGGAGCCATTGTTAGCATATTGCCAGGAAAAGACGGTCTGCTACACATTTCTCAAATTGCCAGTGAACACGTTAATAGTGTTTCCGATCATTTGAGTGATGGGCAACAGATTCGCGTTAAGGTTTTGGAGGCAGACGACAAGGGAAGATTGCGTCTAAGTATGAAAGCAGTATTAGCTGAAAATGCACCAACTACCGATGCTGAATCGGTTGTTAAAGAATCCTAAATAAAGAAGGAGAAAGGGAGCAAGTTTCTACTTGGCAACTTGCCTTTCTCTTATCTCATCAAGCGTTTTACAATCAATACATAAAGTTGCAGTTGGTCTTGCTTCGAGCCTTTTAAGGCCAATTTCGATTCCACAGCTTTCGCAATAACCATAATCGCCCGATTCTATCTTGCCAATAATTTCATCGATCTTTTTAATTAATTTGCGCTCACGATCACGGCTACGTAATTCTAACGTCATATCAGATTCTTGACTGGCTCGATCATTAGGATCGGCAAAGACGGTTGCCTCATCCTGCATGGTATGAACTGCACGATCAATATCATTGCTTAGTTCCGTTTTCATGTCTTCCAACATTTTACGAAAGTAGGCCAACTGGCGAGCACTCATATAGTCCTCACCTGCTGCTGGTTTATAGGAAGTCATATGTGTTTTTTGTTGCTCTTGCGACATAATCTTCTAGGCTCCCAATTTATAATTCAGTGATAACAATCGTTTACTTTTGACAGAATTGTCATTATACAACAAGTTATATTTTCTCATTTCACATCCATCAGGACTAATTTTGCGAATCTATATCAATAGAATTAGCATAATCGATTAAAAAATCGTTATAAAGTTCCAATAAATGAGTTGATATATCAGTAATCAATCTTCTCAGGCAGAAATATATTTATACTATGCGCCAATAAAAATGCTTCCAATAAATGGTCAATTGACTAACAGATTCACAGCGCAAATAAACAAGGCATCATGTTTTTTAAAAATTATTTCTGTGATTTCTTTGTATATGGGGTGGCTGATGGGACTCGAACCCACGACAACCGGAATCACAATCCGGGACTCTACCAACTGAGCTACAGCCACCATAAAATGAATGCTCTTTAATCTAGGTAATGAAGATATATCTACGATATTCCTAGATGGCGTGCCCGACAGGAATCGAACCTGTAACCCCCAGCTTAGAAGGCTGGTGCTCTATCCGATTGAGCTACGGGCACTAAGTCGAATTTTCCTAAAAACAAAGGCTTTTGAAATTGGTCGGGGTGGAGAGATTTGAACTCCCGACATCCTGGTCCCAAACCAGGCGCGCTACCAGACTACGCTACACCCCGAAAAAGCGGTCACTATACCTTCTTGGACATTAAACGTCAATTTCTTCCTTTTAAACATCAAAATGTGCCTAGTCACAAGCTGTAAAGTATTCATAGATATTCTGAAATTCTGTCAACGACTAATGTGGTCAAATAGAATCAGATACGTGATCCGGTCATCAAGTAAAGAAGAATAGGTGTATTAATACTCAGTTTGGAATAATGCTGTAAACCAAATATGTCGTTGCTTTGAATTGAACATGTCCAATTAGTCAATCGTGAAATTCGATCATAACGCAATTTCATGGTATTGGTTGTATAAATGGATTTCGGGTATCTTTAAGATATTTGAAGACCGTGCAAATATTGATCCAATGAGTAGTCATGCATGAGCTAGTCTGCGAGTATTTTTCAGCCTAACACGTGATAAGTTCAGAAAATAACCAATTGAATAAAATAGCGTTTCCTTTTTTCACCAAGATCACTCGTGGCGATTCGTAGCCTTATGCAATAATGCGACTATGTGAGCTTTCTACTTTTCTAATCGGGTGTTATGAATTTTATGGAAAACAAAACTTTTAGTTTGAATAAAGATGAATTGATACAACAGTCTTCCGCACAAATGGATTTACATTTGCAAGGTACAAGTTATAGTCGAACACAGAAATTGGCTTTAACTTGCCGCATTCTATTTGACAATGGTCATGATTCTGGTCTGGCTGGGCAAATTACAGCAAGAAACGAGAAGATCGGCACTTATCTGACACAGCGCTTAGGTTTGGGTTTTGATGAAATTTGTGCAAGTAATTTGCTGCTCGTCAATGAAGATCTGGAAGTGATTGAGGGTGATGGCATGGCGAATCCGGCTAACCGCTTTCATTCCTGGATATATCGCGCAAGACCCGATGTGCAATGCATCATTCACACACATGCTATCCATACAGCGGCACTGAGCATGCTAGAAGTTCCTCTGGAAATATCGCATATGGATAATTGTGTGCTGTATGACAATGTCGCATTTCTTCCGACTTGGCCAGGTGTTCCCGTCGGTAACAACGAAGGAGAGCTCATTTCACAAGCAATCGGCGATAAGAAGGCTTTGTTGCTTGCGCATCATGGACTGCTGATTGCTTGCCCTAGCATTGAAGAAGCCTGTGTTTTGGCACTTGCGTTTGAAAGAGCTGCGCGCATGCAGTTATTGTCCATGTCTGCCGGAAAAATTCGACCGATCGATGCCAATCTTGGTGGCGAAGCGCGCGACTGGATTTTGCGCGGACAGCGTAGCGCGGTCACATTTGCTTATTATGCACGACGTAGCTTGCGCAACAATGAGGAATGTTTGCAATAACGTCATGCATTGAAATGATTGATTATGGAATAGCAGGATTTCATCAAGAAGATATTTTGTTTGTACCAGCGAAGCGTTTCGGTTAGAATCGCCAGTTCCCAGGCGCGTAGCTCAGTTGGTTAGAGCACCACCTTGACATGGTGGGGGTCGTTGGTTCGAATCCAATCGCGCCTACCACATATCAATGAAGCTTTTCCAGATACTTAAGTTTACATTCAATCAGCATTCGCACGTAAATGAAGGGTAATGTCATAGTTCATTATGATTGAGCGGCGTAATTTCTATCGAATACTGCACGTGCAACCCGATGCTTCGATGGCGGTAATTCAAGAGAATTACCGTGTATTAAAACGAAAGATAAAAGAAAATCCTAGTTTAATCGACGCTAACTGGAATGAAAATTTACTCGACGCCGCGCATCAAACCTTATCTAATCCATCCAGAAGACGCGCCTATGATATTGAGCTGTTACAGTATTATCATATCGATACATTGACACACGGCGCATTGGGCACCAATATCAACAAATCTGACAGCGAATCAACAAACAACGAATCCGGTCAATCGGACTTCAAAAATTTTTACCGCATTCTCCAAGTACAATCGGATGCGCCCGCTGCCATCATTGCGTCTAGCTATCAAGCACTAAAAAAAATTAATTCAGGCGATATCACTTTATTAGACGAGGCTTATCGTATCCTTTCAAATAACACGACGCGTCAACAATATGATGCTTATTTGGCTCGATACTTGGCGAAAGCAAGTAAAAAAGCGCAAGCAAACGCAGTCTATCCAATGGCAACCTCCTCCACTAATGCTTACGTAAATCCTGTGATAGCATCTTTGCAACCTTACAAAGCGGTAATATTGCATTATTGCGCATTCTGCAAAACCCCTTACCGCTTACATGCGAATGTGTATGGAAATGAAATCTGCTTGGAATGTGAAAGCCCCATCACCTATACCGAACACGAAAGCATGCGATTGTTACGACGGACCAAGAAGCGCATTGCGATGCAAGGTGATTTTTTGTTTTATCTATTTTGGCTTGGCAAACCGCATCGTGGTTCTTTTCAAGATTTGTCATCTAGTGGCGTACGTTTTTGGAGTCAACAATCACTGGATCTGGGTGAAATAGTGAAAATCGACGCGTCGAATTTACAAGCCGTTACCGAAGTGATGCATATAAGTGCAGAGGGTAATGGCGTTTCTATCGGAACGCGATTTATTACCGCTAAATTTGATCAATCTCGTGGAAATTTTATTTCGGTAGAGGCTTAAAATTCATAAGAGCTTTTGTTTTCTCAGGTGAGTGGCATTCTTGAATCTAGCTTTATCATTCATTACGCCACATGTGACTGTCATCAACCAATAATTGATTGGTTTCTTTCGGCCCCCAACTTCCCGCGCGATAAGTAAGCATTGGGTTTGAAGCATTTTTAATTTTCCAGTGTCGCAAAATCGGGTCAATCACTTGCCAGGCCATTTCAACTTCATCAAAGCGAATGAATAGCGAACGGTCACCTTCGATAACATCGAGCAATAAAGTATGGTAAGCATCCAAGCCGTGTTCATTGTTATTGAGAAAATTTGCATCCATTTTGATGACGTGCGTTTCCATGCCCAATCCAGGTTGTTTAGCATGAATCTCGATATTCATGGATTTTTCAGGTTGAATCGATAGCATGATCCAATTTGGGCAAATCGATTCTAAAGGTGTTTCGTGAAAAAGCTGCTGTGGGGGTTGTTTGAAACAAATAGCGATGAACGAAGTTTGTTTAGCGAGTTTTTTACCGGTTCGTAAATAAAATGGAACACCACTCCACCGCCAGTTATCAATATAAAATTTTATTGCCGCAAATGTTTCCGTCGTAGAATCTTTGGGAACATCCTTCTCTTGCAAGTAACCAATGGATTTATTTCCCTCTACACGCCCCGTTGCATACTGCCCACGAACAGCAAATTGATTCACTGCATTCTTTGGAATCGCTCGAATGGATCGTAACACTTTGACTTTCTCATCCCGTAATGCATCGGCATCCCACGACGCTGGAGGCTCCATCGCAATTACCGCCAAAAGCTGAATTAAATGGTTTTGCACCATGTCGCGCAATGCCCCAGTTTGATCGTAATAATCCGCGCGATTTTCTATTCCCATGGATTCGGCCACGGTGATTTGCACATGATCGATATAATTGCGATTCCAAAGAGATTCGATCATCGTATTCGCAAAGCGGAACACGAACAGATTTTGCACCATTTCTTTACCCAGAAAATGATCAATACGATAGATCTGTTCTTCTTGAAACGATTGGTGCAATAATTTGTTGAGCATCCGAGCGGATTTCAAATCCTCACCGAAAGGTTTTTCCACTACGATGCGGCTCGCGCCACAAGGTTGATTCAGTTTAGCCAACGCAAGGTTTTTAATGACCGTAGCAAAAACGGTCGGCTTAATTGCCAAATAGAAAACCGTGTGGACGCAAGCCGATTCGCAATGTATGTCATTAGCAAGCCGTTGATATGCGGTTAAATCGTCGAAACTACCTTGGTGGTAACGAAAACGATTGAGAAATTGCGCAAAAATTTTTTTCTGCTGCGGAGTGCTGGTTTTCTCGTTCACTAAATCTTTTAGTGCCTCGCTGACATGCTGTTGCCACTGTGCTAACGACCACTTGCGCCGCGCAAACGCTGTAATCGTCATATTTTTTGCCAAACGGCCAGCATTTTCCAAATGAAACAGCGCGGGCAGCAATTTGGTAGCGGTTAAATGTCCCGTCGCACCAAAAATCACTAACGAGCATGGCTGCTTTTCAACAATACTTTTCCTGGTGCGAGCGATATTATTTCTCCTTGCTATCCTTGATGGCATGCCCACCGAAACCCTGGCGCATTTTGGCTAAAATTTTTGCCGCATAATCATTTTTACCCTGAGAAGCAAAACGCATGGCCAATGCTAACGTCATGACTGGCGTCGGAATACCTTGTTCGACTGACGCTAAAGCAGTCCAACGACCTTCGCCAGAATCACTGACAAAAGGCTGGATACTATCAAGCGACTGATCCTCCGCCAAAAAATCAGCGGATAAATCCAGCAACCATGAACGCACGACGCTGCCGTGACGCCACAATTCTGCAATAGCCGCCAAATCAAGAGAGAATTCCGATTTGTCTTGCATCATGGCAAAACCTTCGGCAAAAGCTTGCATCATGCCGTATTCGATACCATTATGTATCATTTTGACGTAATGGCCTGAGCCGATTGGACCGGTATGCAACCATCCTGTCGTAGGAGTAGGCGCCAGCGCTTGTAGATAAGGTCGCAATCGTTCAGCGGCGGCTTCTGAACCGCCGAACATGATGCAATATCCGTTTTCCAATCCCCAAATGCCGCCGGACACGCCAGCATCCGCAAATTCGATCGCAAATTCCGCACAGTAGGCCGCGTGTTGTATATCGTCTTTGTAATGTGCGTTACCACCGTCAACGATTAAATCCCCAGGCGACAACAACGGCAGTAGTGCTTTCAGTGCTGCTGCAGTCGCTTCACCAGCAGGAAGCATCAACCAAATAACACGCGGAGTTTCAATCGTTTTTACAAAAACCGCATAATCCTCGCAAGCGATGTGGCCAGTTTCAGCAGCCAATTCTTGTGTCACACTGAAAGTGCGATTCATCAACGCTATTTTGATTTGTTTTTGGGCAAGGCGCCGCGCCATGTTGGCACCCATTCGCCCTAAACCGACCATGCCGAAATTTATCATGTTATTTTCACAAAAGCTTTTGAATTACCATACAGCACTAAGCCAAACTTGTTTACGACACAATCTCATTCAACGGGATATTCAATTGTTTCGCAACACCTGCACCGTAAGCTGGATCTGCTTTGGAACAGTTTCTGATATGACGCAACTGAATTTCTTTAGGAACCTCATTCATTGCACGTGCGGTATTTTCAAATAAAACTTGTTGTTGCACTGGAGTCATTAAACGAAACAACGCACCTGGCTGTGAATAGTAATCTGTATCTTCGCGATGATTCCAATGATCAGCCGCACCTTCTAATTGAAGCGGCGGTTCTGCAAATTCGGGTTGTTCTTGCCATTCGTCATCGCTATTTGGTTCGTACGCAAGCGTGCCTCCGAAATTACCATCTACACGCATTGCGCCATCACGATGATAGCTATGCGTAGGGCAGCGAGCTGCATTCACTGGAATTAAATGATGATTGACACCCAAACGATAGCGTTGCGCATCACCGTATGAAAACAACCGCCCCTGGAGCATTTTATCGGGAGAAAAACCTATTCCTGGCACAATGTTAGCCGGATTAAAGGCGGCTTGTTCGACTTCAGCAAAGAAATTCTCCGGATTGCGATTCAATTCCATGACGCCGACTTCGATCAAGGGGTAATCTTTCTTTGGCCATACTTTAGTAAGATCAAATGGGTGATACGGCACTTTCGCGGCATCCGCTTCAGGCATGATTTGTATATACATTATCCATTTTGGAAAGTCGCCTTTCTCTAAGCTTTCGTATAAGTCTCGCTGATGACTTTCGCGATCTTTGCCAACAATTCCTTCTGCTTCAGCATCCGTCAAATTACGAATGCCTTGCTGAGTTCTTAAATGAAACTTGACCCAATGCCGCTCATTTTGGGCATTAATAAAGCTGAACGTGTGACTACCGAAACCGTGCATGTGACGGTACGAAGCAGGAATACCGCGATCACTCATGACAATCGTGACTTGATGCAAGGCTTCCGGAAGTGACGACCAGAAATCCCAGTTATTCTTGGGGTTGCGCATATTAGTTCGAGGATCGCGTTTGACAGCATGATTGAGATCGGGAAATTTCAATGGGTCGCGCATAAAAAATACAGGTGTATTGTTTCCGACCAAATCCCAGTTGCCCTCTTCGGTATAAAATTTCATCGCGAAACCACGAATATCCCGTTCAGCGTCGGCTGCACCTCGTTCGCCCGCAACGGTAGTGAAGCGAGCAAACATGTCCGTCTTTTTGCCTATTTGTGAAAAAATCTTTGCTCGGGTATAACGGGTAATATCGTGTGTGACGGTAAAAGTACCATAGGCACCGGAACCTTTTGCATGCATACGTCTTTCTGGAATGACTTCTCGATCGAAATGCGCGAGTTTTTCAAGGTACCAGATATCCTGTAGTAATTGAGGGCCACGCGGTCCGGCGGTCATGACATTTTGATTGTGCGTAACTGGACATCCAACCGCTGTCGTTAATTTCTTTTTATCGCTCATAATACGTTTCTCTTTATATGTAAATGATGAAAAAACGTTAGCAAAAACTATATTTGATCTTTTTCATTGGTACTGGCATGGCTTTCTAACGATTGAGTGTCACTCGTTGGATCACTGTCTTTTTTTTGCTCATTTTTGTTTCGATGACTTATTTTTCCAATTAAGACAAAGAACAGCGGCACGAATAAAATCGCCAAAAAAGTAGCCGCTAACATACCGCCAAAAACTCCGGTACCAATCGAATTACGGCTGGCAGCACCCGCACCCGTCGCAATCACCAGTGGCAACACGCCTAAGATAAACGCCAACGAAGTCATGACAATAGGCCGCAATCTCAATCGAGCAGCTTCCAGCGCGGCATCAGTCAATGAATAACCTGCTGCACGCCGCTGGTTAGCAAATTCGACAATCAAAATAGCATTTTTTGCCGCTAGTCCTATAAGAGTAACCAATCCGATTTGAAAATAAATATCATTTGTTAATCCACGCGTCAAAATCGCTAACAACGCCCCCAGAACGCCAAATGGAATAGCAAGAATTACTGAAAACGGAATTGACCAACTTTCATACAACGCTGCCAGCACTAAAAAAACCATTAACAAAGCAAACGCAAATACATAGACCGATTGTCCACTGGCTTTGCGCTCTTGTAACGATATTCCGCTCCAATCAATTGAGTAACCGCGCGGGGTAAGAATCTCGTCAGCAATTTGTTGCAAGGCGTCGAGTGCCTCCCCAGAGCTGTAGTCAGGCGCGGCGCTGCCCATGATCAAGGCCGAATTGAATCCGTTGAAGTGCGTAACTGGATCAGGGCCGCTGTTGAATTCTGTGGTTACGACCGAATCGAGAGGAATCATTGTTTGCGTTCCGCCGCTTCGCGCGCGTACATAAATTTTACTCAGATCTTCGGGACTGGAACGATATTCCGGCAGTGCTTCAGTTTGTACGCGATAGATGCGGCCAAACTTAACGAAGTCATTCACGTACAAATTACCAAAAAACGCCTGCATGGTATCGAATACTTCTGAAATAGGCACCCCGAGAGATTTGGCACGTTCCCTATCTACAGTTGCAAAAAGCCGAGGAGAACTAATGCGAAAATTGGTGTTAGCAAAAGCAATAGCCGGATGTTGGGTGGCTTTTCCAATGAATTCTTGAGTAATCGCAGCAAACTGCGCAAAATCACCACCACCCGGATCTTGTAGATGGGCGGTAAATCCGCCGGTAGCCCCTAATCCGCTGATAGATGGTGCATTAAAAGCCAAAATCAGTGCTTCAGGAATTTTCGCAAACTCCTGAAAAGCCGCGCCAATTAAGCTTTGTGCTTTCTGGCTGGGATCAGTGCGTTCATCCCAATGATGCAACGGTACAAACATCGTCGCTTGGTTCGAACCACGGGTACTAAATACGAAATTTTGCCCGGCCAATGCATCGGTTGAATGAACGGATGGATTCGATAAAAAATAAGTTTCAATTTTTTCGAGTACAGAAAGTGTGCGCGAAAATGAAGCCCCTTCAGGTAATTGCATGACAGTAATAAAATAGCCTTGGTCCTCTTCAGGCAAAAAACTTCCCGGGATGGTTTTAAATAACCCGATGACGACAGCAATCAAAATGAAAAAAATGATGACCGCCATCAACGTTCGCTTAAGAATGCCGCCGACGGCCCCTACATAACGATTTTCAAACCATTCGAACGAGCGGTTAAAAATTTGCCAAAATCGATTTGGCGAACCATGCGTAGGCTTCAATACCAACGCACATAACGCCGGGCTGAGGGTCAACGCCACAAACCCTGAGATGGCAACTGACAACGCAATGGTGATCGCAAACTGCTGATAGAGTTGTCCGGTAATTCCGCCAAGAAAACCAACCGGTAGAAACACAGCCGCCAACACTAAGACGATTGCAATGACAGGTCCCGCGACTTCTTGCATTGCTTTTTTGGCGGCATCACGCGGTGATAACCCACCCCGCGTCATGTGTCTTTCCACGTTTTCAACGACCACGATGGCATCGTCGACCACAATCCCAATGGCCAACACCATACCAAACAAGGTTAAGGTGTTGATGGAAAAACCGAGCGCATCCATACCGGCCAGTGTTCCAATCAAAGAAATCGGCGCTGCAAGTGCTGGAATCAACGTTGCACGCCAGCTTTGCAAAAACACGAACACGACAAGAATGACCAGAATCAATGCTTCTGCCAAAGTCTTGACGACTTCTTTGATGGAAACCTCTACAAACTTGGTGGTATCGTAGGGAATATCGTATGAAACTCCGGCTGGAAAGCTTTTGGTTAAGCTTTTCATTTCCTCTTTGATGCTATGAACGGTATCCAGCGCATTGGCACCCGGAGAAAGAAAAGTCAGTAAAAAAACATTCGGTTTGCCATTCCAACGTCCTTGCAAATCGTAGGATTGCGCCCCTAATTCCACCTTCGCCACGTCTCGCATGCGAACCATAGAACCATCCGGATAGGCCCGAATGATCATATCTTCAAATTCCTTGACTTCGCTCATGCGCCCATGCGTAATCACAGGAATCGTCAACTCGGTTTTCTCAGTCGTCGGTTCACGGCCAATTCGGCCAGCGGGAAAATCGCGGTTTTGCTCACGAACTACTGCTGCAATCTCCGTTGGCGTCAGGTTCAATTGCGCCATGCGGACAGGATCGAGCACCAACCGCATCGAGTAGTTTTGTCCACCGAAAACGATAGCGTCACCGACACCGGGAAGCCGTTTGACATTATCCAAAATACGCAACAACGTATAATTCGAAAGAAATACCGTGTCATGTTTAGGATCAGTCGAACTTAACGCGATCACCGCGAGCAAATCCGGTGACGTTTTTTTGACAGTAATACCTTGACGCACCACTTCGTTAGGTAACTGTGGTTCAGCTAACCGTTGGCGATTTTGGGTTTGCACTTGCGCGATATCGATATCGGTACCGATTTCGAAGGTGAGCTTCATCGTCATGTGCCCATCATTGGTGCTGGTCGATTCGTAATACAGCAGATTGTCGATCCCCGGAAGCTGTATTTCGATCGGGCGAGCAACCGATTCTGCAACGACTTCTGCGCTAGCGCCAGGATAATCGGCTTCAATCTGCACCATCGGTGGTGTAATTTGTGGGAATTGCGCTACGGGTAGGTTTTGTAGCGATACTAACCCAACGACCACAATAATAATCGATAAGACCGAAGCAAAAATTGGCCGGTCGATGAAAAAATGTGAACTCATCATTTTTTAGATTCCACCGCGTCGGATGATGGGACTGCAGCAGGCGTTGTTTTGTCTTGTGTCGGGATGGCTTTGACCTGAACACCCGGTAAAACACGGAAAAATCCTTCAATCATCACGCGCTCTCCAGGCTGCAAACCTTCTTCAATAAGCCAATCCGTTCCTCGCCATTGACTGGCAGTGATCGGTCGGGGATTTACTTTTTCTTCTTCATCAACCACAAACACGAAAGAACCCATCGGCCCTTGTTGTACTGCGCGTTGTGGGATCAAAATAGCATTGGCCCGGGTGTAGCCTTTCACCCTAATTTTGACGAACTGCCCGGGATAAAAATACGATTGGCCTGGCGATAAATTGCCTTCTGGATTAGGAAAGGTAAATCTGCCCTGCAAAGTTCCGGTTTCGGGACGTATTGCCACATCCGCAAAATCCAGTACGCCTTCATGAGGATAGATGCTGCCATCCGAGAAAGTCATAGCGCCGCGTAGTTGAAAAATATCCGGACGCTGAATTTTTTGCTCGGCTATTTCACGGCGGCGGCGCAAAAGATAGCTTTCTGGCACGCTAACATTGACATACATCGGATCCAATTGATCAATGACCGTCAGTAATGTGGTCTGCGCGGAAATAAGCCGACCTTCATAGAATTGACTGCGGCCAATGCGGCCTTTTACCGGTGCCGTAATGATCGTGTTATCTAAATCAAACTTGGCTTTGATGACATTATTTTGCGCGGCTTCTAACGCGGCTGTCGCAGACAGCACTTCGGCCTGCGCATCATCGACGTTCTTACGGCTAACCGCTTGTTGTTGCAACAGCGGTTTAACACGCGCTAAATCTTGCTTGGCTTGAGTCAAGCGGGCTTTGGCTTGTTCCACCATTGCTTTACTACTTTGATAGATCGCCTTAAAAGGAACGGGATCAATCAGATACAACTGATCACCTTTTTTGACATTGCGACCTTCGGTAAAAAAAACTTTTTTGATAATTCCACTCACTTGCGCACGAATCTCAACCGGCCTGAATGATTCCGTTTGACCGATGAATTCAGGTTCGTCTGGAATCATTTGCGTCTTGACAGTAATGACTTCGACTTCTGGAATCGGCGGAGCTGGCAATTCAGGAGGTTGCCCAGAACAGCTTGCCAGCAGCATGATGCCAATTCCGGTACTGATGGAATGGATAGCAATCCACAATTTGGCAGAAGCGCTGCAAATAACTTTTTTTGTCATGAAATACCAGTTGTAAAGATCAATGAAAAATAAGGGAATCAACTAAAACAATGCGTAACGATAAGCTTTTGATACAAGAAAGAATGATTCTTTATTGATGAAAACCACATTAGTGACAAACAGTTTTCACCCATGCGACATAACGATCCACCCAATTTTGCAGAAATTTCTGACTACTTTCACCGATGTTGCCATTGCTATCAAACATGCCATCCCGTAATTGCAAAAAAGCTTCAGGCTGCCCCATGGTTGGCACATCCAAATACGCTAATACATTACGCAGATGTTGTTGTGCCAGTGCCGTGCCGATAGCACCGATGGAAATACCAATGACTCCGGCGGGTTTACCACCCCAAACACTCTGACCATAGGGACGCGAAGCATGATCGATGGCATTTTTCAGCACGCCTGGTATAGAACGATTGTATTCCGGTGTGACAAACAACAACGCATTTGCAGCAGAAATTTCACTTTTTAATCGTTTCACCGAATCTGCTGGATGAGCATCGTCGTCTTGATTATAAAGTGGCAAATCGCCTATTGATAACTGCTTGAATGAAAATTCGGCTGGTGCCAATTTTGCTATCGCGGTTGCCAAAGTGCGGTTATAAGAGTCCTTACGCAAACTACCGACAATGACTGCCACTTGATATTGCGTCATGTTGATCTCCTTTTTCTTTAGGTTTACATGTTGGGATCGACAACACCTTCAGAAGCTCGTGTGTCATCCATTTTATTGCCAACTCTAGCACTGGCGGGAATCAAAGAGGCGGCATCTTGGTTTGGAAGCCACCCTCCGCCCAACGCTTTGTATAGCTGTACAATCGAAACGAGATGAAAACGTTGCGTGGTACTCAAAGAAAATTCTGCATCGAATAAATTACGTTTGGCGAGCAACACGTCCACGTAGCTGGTAATGCCGCCTTTATAGCGAAGGTCAGCAATTTGTAGTGCGGAATTCAATGCCTCGACCTGTTTTTTTTGCGCGAGCATCTGGTCTTTCACCGTTTGAATGGCTATTAAAGCATCTTCCACTTCTTTAAACGCGACCAAAATAGTTTGTTCGTATTGACCCAACGCTTGCTTAGCTCTCGCTTCAGCCGCACGTTGTTCAAAACCAAGGCTACTGGCGTTAAAAATTGGCCCTGCCAAACCTAATCCGCCTACACCAAATTCACTGTTCGATAGCAATAAGTTGGAAAGTGCAGGACTAGCGACCCCCAAAAACCCTGTTACTGATAATTTTGGAAATCGCGCTGCTTTTGTGGCACCGATCCTTGCGGTTGCGGCTGCCAATGATTTTTCGGCTTGCAAAATATCAGGACGGCGTTGCAACAATTCCGAAGGAATTCCTGCCGGTACCTCAACCGGAATAGTTTGCTCGACTAACGAACCATCGTACACAATGGTATGCGGATTTTTTCCTAGCAACACGCTTAATTCATTTTCTTTCTGAACTAGCCTGCGTTTGATTTCAGCAACTCGCGCTGCGGCATTGGAATATTCTGCTTCGAACTGATCCAGATCGAGGCGAGAAATGATTCCCCCTTGCAATTGCGCGTGGGAGATGTCAACAGACTCTTTCCAGGATGCTAACGCGCGATGAGCGATTTCAAGTTGCGCCTTAAATTGCAACAAATCAAAATAGGATTGTGCAACCGCACTGATCAGCATTAATACGATGCCGCGACGAAATTCTTCTCGCGCCATCAAATCAGCGCGTGCTGCTTCATTGTTACGACGAATCCGGCCCCAGATATCGATTTCCCAATTCATGCTGGTTCGACCAAAATAGCTATAAGGTGTTGGAAAACCAGACAGCAAAAAGCCTCCCAGCGTACCCATGACAGGAGCATTAGCATCTGCTTCTAAAGACGGTAAAAAATCCATGAATGCGGTACCTAGGCGAGCCCGCATTTCTTCAACATTCGCTTCAGCTTGTTTAAGTTCTTTGTTTTCAGTCAGCGCTTGATGAATGAGTTTCTGTAAATTTTTATCTTGAAATAACTCCCACCATGAAAGATTCGCAATCGATCGCCCTTCATCATGCGAAAGACGAAACTGATTTTCAACCGGTATGTCAGGACGCACATAATCCGGTCCCATAGCACAACTCGATAACAACAAGTAGCAATGCAGTATTGCTAGCCAAGCAAAAATGGGCTTACTGTGCTGACTGATGTTGTAGCTGTGTCTTAACATGAAAACTCAAAACAGAAAATTGACAAGAAAAAATTAAGTTGATTATATTATTCAATGAATTACATCAGAAAAAGTAGAGAAGATTCTCTCTCTATAAGTCTACTAAAAGCCAATCATGCCCTGATTCAAAATGAATCACAAGACATGCACGTTCTTTATTTAATTTTTGCCAAACACGATTTAAAGGAAGATTAGCATCTGTCATATGAGCTGATATCAAGCTTAGACAACTTGTTGAATGCTTGGGCAAGATATTCATATTCCTTTCTTCATCGGTGGATACCTAATAGTTATCGACGACCCAAACCTGTTAAGCCAATTAAGGATCGCTCCTTTGAGCAGGTGGATAGTGTGCCGCTTTTCCCTGCCAATAGGCCCTAGCCTTGAGCAGCATTTTTCGGTATAAGCATATTTTTCATATGCTTTTTTAAAGTATGACTTATATTACCTTGACCCAAAACCAATTGAATCCAGAAGGCTATTGGGATCGCCCAGTAAACGATGAATCCTTTATGCCAATGGCGAGTGAATTGGCTCTCTTCGATCAGAATGGTTACGATCTAACCGTTTTAGAACAAAAACTTGCACAAGCCAATTTAACGTTGTTTCATTCACACCGTGATCATCGGCATGCTTTGAAAGCTGCATGGTTTACCCAACCAGAAAAAGTGGAAGGAGCCGTTCTCAATCATAGTTTATTATTTGAACGAAAAGGTTATCAAGGTGAAGCACTCCGTCAGCTCGAACAATGGGCGGATTCAAATCCATTGGTTTATAAATTAATTCGTATGCGTCCCAAATGGGGGCTTGATTTTAGTATGGATTACGCTGATCGTGAGGGAAATGTTTTTGAGGTATTGCACTGGGAATACGATGGCTTTAATTACGAAGAAGTTGAAAATTGTAAACAACAAATACAAGTCAAATTGGCTTCTATTGATTGGGATGATGCTGCCAAGGAAATCTTAAAGCGTAAAAATCAATGGCACCATTTGGATTTTTTCGCCCAAAGCGATTGGAAATGCAATTACTTTGGTATCGTTAAGGAACGTTTCAAAATGGTTATTTGGAATTAGGTGAAAATGCATTCTGATTGTGTAAATTGTTGATAGAATCCAGGAGGCGCAAGGTTTGCATTCGTTGGTGTTTTTACCGATACAAGGTTACTGGCTGGTAATAATAACGGCAACTCAAAAAAGCGCGCCTCGACATCGATATTATGCGTGACTGCACCTAACCGCAGCAATGTAACATGATGAATAGCTTCACTACCTTCAATTGGAAACTCTTGATCCCACGTAAGCGAACTCGATGGCGCATCAATAATGGTTGGGCGCGAAGCAAACTGACCGCTGCCATCCTGTATAAATATCTAATGATGCAAGTAAGTTTTGAATAGACAATTTCACCACTGATCTTAAAGCTTCTTCACAATTACCGGTACTTCAAGGCTTTATCCAGAAAAACAGCAATCTCTGCATTAAATTTGGTATGCGCCAAGTCTCGGTCAAAACCTGCGGGATCGTGAGCAGGGGGACCGACTTCTTTTTTCAGGAAATCTGGAAAAGATGTAATAAAAGCGAAGTGTTCAGCATCTTGCAATTCTAACTCCTTCAGCCAGCTACTGCTCTTGGCAAGTGATTTTGAGATCACTTCCACATGATACGGATAAGCCAGTTCTCGATCATTTTGAGCGCGGTACAGCAATACTGGGGCAACTACTTTGGATAGGCTATCTTTATCAGAAAACAAAACTCCCACCGGCGCTAATAGGACGCCTACTTTAAATCGCTCATCACGCAAATCAGTGAGAATCATATCTTTATTTCTTGATTCCTTACCCTTGCCAAGATTGCAAAAACCAGGATCTTTTTTAGCATTTTCGATGCAATGCGTGCGACTGTGTGCTGTGTTTGGAATCCCCCCTAGCAATGACAGTGCAGTATAACCCCCAGCAGAATAGCCAATAGCTGCTATTTTTTCGGTATCTACATGGGGCGCAAATTCTTTGTTTGCCAAGATGGTATTCAGCACTGCTGAAATATGTTTAGGTCGATTGATCCAATTATTGGTAGTTGCTTCGTCACGATTGTCTTGGTAATTATTGTGCGGATGCATTAAGGTCGCAACAATGTAACCCCGCTCCGCTAAATATAATGCAGTGCTTCTATGTCCCAGAATGGAACCCCCTGAGCCATGGGAAATAATCGCTAATGGGAACTTTCCATCACTCAGCGGCGCATTGGCGGCAACTTTCATTCTAAAAACACCAAACTGCTCTGTTTTAGCCGGTTGATCAGTCGGATACCACACCATGATCGGAATAAATCCCAGCGTATCGTTTTCTGTTGATAAGCTCTTGTGACCGGGCTGCCACTTTTTATGATCCACCAACTTTTGTTCATCCGCGTATAACGATTGGAACGTAAGCAATCCAATTATCAAAAAAAGCTTTTTAAGCATTTTTATACCTTTCGAATAGAAATTTTCCGCTCCGGCGAGCGGCGAGCAATTATTTTTAAACGGACCATAATTTTTCAAGGGGCTTTAGTAGATCAGATTAAACTGGAGTCCAAGATTTCAAAATTTTTAACTGTTGCTTAAGTGTTCCATCATTGAATCTGAATTCAAGTTCCTTGAGAAACAATGGAAAGGATCCTTTAGGAATGTCATTGTATCTTCTTAAGATGCGTTTGGTCTGATTCCAAAAGTTTTTAATGTCGTTGATGTGATTCTTACCTTGTGCAAATAGTGTGGAATGGTTGATCCGTTCATGGTAAAAATGATTCACGTCGAGTGCATTATAACTGCGATAACAGGCTATATAAAATTTGCCGATTGATTTATTTTAATAGCTCATCCAACGCTTCCGTCGACGTTGACCGCCCCGTAGCATTGGAAACCGGTGCATAATGAATTGCGATTGCTTTTTCTATCGAGTTCTAGTCAATTAACCGATCAATTTGCTTCAGAAAATTCCCTTTCCGAGTGCGGTACGTTGCATCATAATCTGAGAAATTCATGAAAAAGTCTCCAATCATATTGATTTAAAACGTAATTGTGTCAAATGATCTATATATTGGGATGCAACCGTGCAAAGGTCTCATTTAATAGTTTCCCTTATTGTAATTTTCTTTAATTTAGGGTAGCAATTTAAATTGACCCATCCAGATATTCGATGTTAGAGTTCCTTCCGTGTAGATATTGGCCTTCTGTGGGGATATGCGATATCTACATCCAAACAGGGAGGAAATAATGAAATATGAATCAATTCATAGTCGCATACTCGTCAAAACTTTAGTTAGTGGATTATTGCTGGTTGGTCTGAATGCCACTATTCAAGCTAATACCGTCATGGGTCCAGACACCAAAAGCGCCAAAACGGATCCAGTTACTAGTAAAACAAGAGGCATTACGCAATTTTTAGAAGATAGTGGAATCCTTGTAGGAGGGTGGATTAACGGTGGTGCAACGTTTAATCCAAGTCAAACGGATGGTTTTAATGGTCCGATCACTTTTGCGGATCAAGCCAACAGAGTTCAGCTTAATCAATTCAATATTTTTATAGATCGTCCGGTTAAAACGGAAGGTAAAGGTTGGGATTTTGGTTTTCGTACTGCTTTTATGTTCGGAACCGACGCTATTTTTACACAAGCTTATGGCAATCCCGCTTTTGATGTTAATAATGGCAGACCTTTGGATGATCGTGGTAATTGGGATCTCTCCATTTGTTGCAGCTCTTTACGCACCTATGGTATCGCTATTCCACAAGCTTTTTTCGAAGTTTATGCACCATTTGGTAATGGTATCAATATTAAAGTGGGTCATTTTTACACTCCCATTGGTTTTGAATCGGTTCCTGCACCGAATAACTTTTTCTATACGCATGCCTATACCATGCAATATGGCGAACCGTTCACGCATACCGGTGTAATGGGAAACTATCGCATCAACAAAAACATTGAAACCTTTATGGCAGCGATTGGTGGTAGCGGTACCGGTGGCTGGGATGGCAATTTTGATCGTCAAATGGGCAATTGGGGAGGAATGGGTGGTGTGACATGGACTAGTGATGATGCTAAAACATCAGTAAACATCAGCGGCACCGGTAGCACTACATCCACACGAAATAGCAGCTTTTGGGGCATGTATAGCGTAGTGATCAGACATCGAGTACTCGATAAACTGCAATTCGTTGTTCAACATGATCATGGTTTTGCAGATAATGTATTGCTCGCTAATTTGCACTATGCAGGTATAAACAAAGATGCTGCATGGTATGGAGTGAACACACATGTGTACTATGACGTGAATCGTGATTTATCGGTAGGTGTGAGGGCAGAATGGTTCAGAGATCGCGATGGTTTTCGTGTCTGGTCTCCAGGCCGGGTCAGTGCTGCTACTAACCATTTAGGCAACAGCTATGCTTTGGGCGGATCAACTTCGTTAGCTGCTACCACACCTGCCGATTACTACGCTGTAACACTTGGTGCTAACTGGAAAGTAGTCAAAGCACTTAATTTAAAATTAAAAGGATTGAATCAGCTCAACCTGAGACCGAATATCCGTTGGGATAGAGCGGATGGATTGCACGCGGCTTATCGTCCATATGGAGGCAATAAAGATCAAATCTTATTTTCTTTGGATGCGATACTGCCGTTTTAAAGCATGAGATAGCCATGATTGTTTCGATCATAAAAATGCGTTCCCGGGCGCATTTTTATGCTTCTTTCTAAAAAATATTTTTGACATGAATATTGCCAAGGAATTGTGCAGCGATTCCTTGGATAGTTTTTAATTGCTATTTTCTTTAATTAAAATTAAACTTCTTTTCAGAAGAAGTGCAATAAATCCTAGAAATCTAAAATGATAATAAAAAGAAAAACAGTTAATGGCAGTCATTTTATGACTGATAATTGCCATAGAAATCTAAAAGATCGCCGCAGTACCCTTCCGTTTTTTTGTCTATTTCACCTGGGTATTAAGCCAGGGCGCAGGGTGAGTGAGCGCCGCTCGAATTGGAATAAGCTCAATTACGTCGATTTTTATCCCAGTCATTTAATGCTTTGCATTATTACAATACTGATGCTTAGTTGCGTAGATGCGCATCTTACATTAAACATTTTATCGCGCGGTGGTGAGGAGCTAAATTGGTTCATGTTAGCGACCTTGAATGAAAGCGTTGAAAAGTTTGTTGGGGTTAAAATGGCGCTTACTGGACTGGCTGTCATTATGTTGGTTATTCATCACAATGTGCAGTATTTATGGAAATTTCGTGTGCGGCATATGCTTTACCTGACATTGGCTGGTTATTTCTGGCTTATTGGATATGAAGTCATGCTCTTAAGCTAAAAGATGTATTAATTATTTTTGAGAAGTAAAGTAACTCGCTACGCTGCGAAGATCCTCTAACACTAAAGTTCCGGCTGCAAATTGTAGTCGAAGATAAGCTAATAGGTGATTATAACGAGCTTCCGCTAAATCTTTCTTGGCTTTTTGAAGTTGTTGTTGCGCATCCAGTAAATTCAGATTTATTCGAATTCCCCCACGGATGCTTTTTTCAGTGGCACCTACCAGTAGTTCGGCAGATTTAACCGCAAGCTGCAGGGATTCAATTTTCTTCACGCCACTCTGAAGCAGATTATATTGTTTACGAAGTTCTATCAAAACTTTATCTGTCATTGCATCGAGATCTGCTTCAGCTCGAGCATGATTCGCTTTGGCTTGTGCCGTTAAGGCGCTAACACGACCCCCTGAATACAATGGAATGTTCACTTCAATACCGGCTGCCGCTAATTGGAATTCACGGCCAGCAATAAAGGGTGAGCCAGATTGATTGCGTGATAAGCTTGCAACAAGATCGATACGAGGAACATGTCCGGCTTGGCTTTTTCTGATTTCTTCTTTACCAGAAGTTACTATATGGCGTTGCGTGGTTATTTCTGAATTGCGCTCCATCGCCATGGTATACCAGTTATCATAATCTTCTAATTGAATGGCCCGATAATTAAAAAGATCGGATAAGCGTTCCAATCTGGTTATTTTTTGTCCTGTCAATGTTTCAAGTTTTAATTGCGCTACGGCTAGGTTATCTTGCGCTTCAATGAGTTGTGCTTGAGCAATGGCATGTTTTGATTGGGTTTCTAACACATCGGTTGTCGTTCCTTCTCCTTTTTCCAGCATTCGTTCATTCACTTGTTTTAGCTCGTCTAATGATTGAAGTTGGGTTTCTGCAATTTTGACGTGGTCTTGCGCAAGCAGAGTTTCCACATAAGCCTCCACTAAGCGAACAACCAGTTGTTGACTACGTCCGGTGAATTTTGCGCGGCTTGAATCAGACTGCGCTTTTCCTTGGCGATAATTGGCTACTGCTTCCATGTTGATAAGCGGTTGCCTCAAAGATAGCGTAGTCACTTGGCTTTCAAAATTCAACGGAACGAGTACTTCCGCACCCGTTCTTGGATCGGGGCTCTGATAACCAATATTTTTGGTTTGTACGTGTGTCATGGATAAATTAGGCAATAAACTGGCTAAGCCTAATTTTTCAGCCTGTTGTCCAGCCTCATTTTCGTGTATTGCGGAACGAAAGGTAGGATCATGCTGCAATGCTGCTTCATAAGCATCCAGTAAGCTCATTGAGAATGACGTATTGCTGAGACTGCACAAGATCCAAAAACTGATCGAGTAAAAATATTTAGAAAATATTTTGTTAATCAACATCATGACACTACTCTTCACTCATTGCTGAATGCAATCGGTCTAACACGGGTTTAAACAGATAACTCATTAACGAGCGCTCGCCGGTCTTGATGAAAACATCTACCGGCATACCCGCTTTAATTTGCTGATCAGTCAGCATTCTCATGCCTTCTCGGGTGACTTTGGCTTTCATCGTGTAATAGGGCATGCCTGTACGTTCATCCGTCAGACGATCAGCGGATACTTGCGTCACGATGCCAGGTATATTGGGTGTTTTCTTTTGATTGAGCGCAGAAAAAATCAAATCGACTGCTAAATCGACATGGACTTTGTCGATCAAGTGCACAGGTACTTGACCCGTAATGATCAGAATATCGTCGCTGGGAACGATATCCATTAATTTGAAGCCAGGTGCAACCACGCCACCTTTAGTAAACACGTTCAAACCAACGACAATGCCATCAACGGGTGCTTTGACTTCTACATTTGCCAACTCGAAATCTTGACCATTGAGACGACTGTATAATGCTTCTGCTTCCCGTTTGATATCAGATAATTGCTGTCTAACATCCCTTTGGTGTTCTTGTTGACGTTGCGTGCGGCGTTGTTCTAATTCCGCGATTTGACGTTGCGTACGACCGATATTACCGATATCGGTTGAAATTTCTCCGCTCAATTGAATAAAAGTTCGCTCCAAATCCAAAACACGATTACGCGGCACGAAACCTTCTTTGGAGAGTTCCCGCATATTGACCAATTGTTCTTCTAAAAACTTGGATTGTTGATGTTTGCTGGCTTTGGATGCTTCTAAGCCACGCAATTGTACTTTCAAGCCGGAAATTCCTTCGTCTAGTGCCGCCATTTCGTGGTGTAAAGCAAGTTTGCGAGAGCTAAATAACTGGTTTTGTATCAAAATATTGGTGGCAATGCGTGGATCGCTTTGCTGTGATAGCAATTCAGTTGGAAAAAGAATCTCTTTGTTGCCGTCACGTTCAGCTAACAAGCGTGCTTCAACGGCGCGGGCGGAATACAACTGAGCGCGGGTGATTTCTGCCTGTGCTTTGGTTTGAACATTATTCATTCGAACAAGCAGTTGACCAATTTTGACATGATCGCCTTCTTTGACCAGAATGTCATCGATGATGCCGCCAGTTTGATGTTGTACGGTTTGTAGGTGACTGGCAACAGCAACGGTTCCAGAAACGGGCACGCCTTTTTCTAACGGTGCAAATGTCGCCCATAACACAAAACCACCAAATCCAGCTAAAACGATCCACCAACCCAAGCGAGTATGCGCTTTTTCATCGGTATCCACCCAAGGCGTGCTTTCGGCAGGAATGTCTTGCGTGGTTAATTGTTTATTTTCAGGAACAAGTTTCATTATCGCGTCCAGTTAACCATGAAATCATCTTGATTTTTTATCACACCCGATTGATAACTCAATCAGCTTAATTTGAAGGGCTTTGCGAGTCATTTTGTTGTTTTTCTGCTATTGCTTGTTTGGCTTGTTGCTGTTGTTTGGTGAGTTCTTCGATAACTTGTTTGGTAGGACCAAACATTTTTGACATACCATCTTGCATGAGCAGCAATTTAGTGGTTACACCGATGATGCTGGTGCGGTGGGTAATCAAAACAATCGTTTTGCCGCGCTTACGCAAGTCAATGATGGCATTCAGCAGTGCCTGTTCACCTACATCATCCAGATTGGAATTGGGCTCGTCGAGAACGAGCAAAGAAGGATCGTCATACATCGCCCGCGCTAAGCCGATACGCTGTTTCTGCCCACCAGAAAGTCCTCCTCCGCCTTCACCTAATGTGGTGTCGTAACCTTCGGGCATATTCAAAATCATTTCATGAACGCCAGCCCGCTGTGCAGCCAAGATCACCTTATCCGCATCTATTTCACCAAAACGAGCGATATTTTCAGAAACTGTTCCGGCGAACAATTCGATATCTTGTGGTAAGTATCCAATGTAAGGCCCAAGCTCATCTTTATTCCATAAATAAACATCTGCACCATCCAATCTCACTTTTCCTGAAGCAACAGGCCAAACACCAACCAATAAGCGCGCTAGCGTGGATTTTCCTGATCCACTGGGGCCTATTACGCCCAGCACTTCTCCCGCATCTAAAGAGAACGATAATGATTTGATAACAGGGATTTTGCTGCCAGGTGGAATTGCAGTTGCGCTTTCAACCGCAACAACGCCGCGTGGTTTGGGTAACGGCATACCTGGTTCACGCGGGGGATTTTGCTCGAGCAATTTATTCAAGCGTTCGTAAGCACTACGGGCCGTGCCAATTTGCTTCCAAGTAGTAATTAGCAACTGAACCGGTGCGATAGCTCGACCTAACAAAATAGATCCGGCAATCATCATGCCCGGTGTAATGTCGTTTTCCAGTACCAGTAGAGCGCCGAATCCTAGCATCAACGATTGCAGTGTCACGGTAAAAGATTTTGACAATGCAGTCATGATGCCGGCTTTTTCACTGGCTTCCGCTTGTAAAGTTAAAAAACGGCTATGCAGTTTAAACCAACGTGCTTGAATATTCGGCAACATACCCATGGCTTCAATGACTTCCGCATTACGCAGATTGTTGGACGCAATGTTTGAAGAAGCAATAGCCATGGTATTGGCTTCAGCGAGCGGTTTATGGGATATTTTTTCGTTGATGTAAGCCAGAGTGATTAATACGATCGTGCCGCATAACGCGAAAACGCCTAAAGCTGGATGAAATACAAAGATAACGAATAAATAAATTGGAAACCAGGGAGCATCAAATAGCGCAAATAAAGCGTTGCCAGTAAGAAATTGACGTAAGCTGGTCAAGTCTTTCAATGCTTGTCCAGCATTGCCGTCGCCCATTTTTAAACCCTGCTCAAAAGCGGCGCTATACACACGCTTGTTCAACTTCATATCAAGTTGTGCGCCAACTCGTATTAAAACGAAGCTTCGAACGAATTCCAACGAACCCATGAAAATATAGGCTCCGAGCATGATGAGCGTTAGCATCAATAATGTCATTTCATTACGGCTAGTGAGTACGCTATCGTACAGTTGCAGCATATAAATGGCTGGCATTAGCATCAATACATTGATAACCGCGCTGAAAACACCGATGTTGCGGAATGTTTTCTTAAAGCCAGCAAGTATTTGCGCGATCTCGTTTTGAGGTGTTTTAAATTTAAATTTCACTGATCAGTAAAAACTCAAAAATGTAAATTTTTAAGGAACAAAATGTTTTCTCGAAATCACTGCATTGATAGTGAATTGAATGATAAAGGTATTCCTTAGGTAAAGTGGCGCTCATTATAGCGTTTGATCATTGATTCTGACTAGGCAAATCTTTCGTTTCCAGTCGAAATGGCCTAGCCGAAAAATTTAAATCTCGTTTTGCTTCTAAGCTTTCAAATACTAAATTTTGATTCATTCTTGTTGCCATCATCATGTTCCAATGCCTGTAACGAGGAAAAAGATTTATCAGTGATGTAGCGACACGAAAAATCCAAAAGGGTATGGTAATAATTCTCGGCGTGCGTTTCAGTGCGGCAAAAACCCGCTCAACCATTTGACGGTAAGATAAGGTTTCGCCGCCGGTTATATCATACGCACGATTACTGATATGACCTGCCCAGAGGGCTGAGAAGCATGCTGTGCTGACATCATCGCCATGAATCGGTTGCCGTAAACCGTTTGCATTACCTAGCACGGGGAAAAAGCTGTAAAGTTGAATGAAGTGTGCGATTTCTGCAACATTTTTGTCTCTCCCATAGCCGTAAATCAATGTTGGACGTAAAACGATCCATTCTATCGCATGCAAATTGGCCCAAGATTCTAGTAATTTTTCTCCCTCAACAAGTTTTTGCGCGATAGCTTGTTCATTCAAGTTAGAGGAATTTTGTTTGGTAAATCGACTGGTTGACGATAATACGACAATGCGCTGCAATTTGAAGCTCAATAAGAAATCGAAATAATCCGGTAATGTCCAGATGGGTGCGGCGTATATCCAATAAGGGATGGTTTTATTTTTATAGTCGATCTCCTTTTTTGATATTGAAGAAAATTGTTGCCAATTTACATTAGGGTGATTTTGATTGATTAACTGTCGCGAAAAAGCAGTAATGTGATGATTTTGAGCTATTCCGTGTTGTATCAGGCATTGGCCTACCATGCTAGTCGCACCTACTATGCCAATGGTTTGATTGTTCATAGGCGAGATTTTATAAAACTACGCCCTTGATTGACTGTGTGAAAAATCACAGTGACAGCAAAACGGAGCCACACAGCGATAGAAATGAGTCCCATCAAGAGACTCGGGTATTTATCACGGAAAAATTTCTGATAAAAACGTAACATGCCTTTATGTTTATGCCAAGTAACAAAAAAAGGTCGGGCATGGCTACAAGTGCCTTGAAAATGAGTCACTGGAGCATCGGGAACAAAAACAATGCGCCAATTTTTTTGCTTAAAACGCATGCACCAATCGAGGTCTTCACAATGCAAAAAATATTGTTCATCCCAACGACCGACATCTTCGATGGCTTCTTTTTTTACTAACATCAAGGCGCCAGAAATCGCTTCGACATCAATCGGTTCATTCGGTAACGGTTGTTTATTCAAATGAAAATCAAAAAAAAGTTGCGGCCAAAATTTTTCCAAACGATATAATCCAAAAGCGCGGACAAAAGCACGCCAAGGCGTTGGAATGGCGCGTCTTCCACCGCCTTGCTCCGAACCATCGGGATTCGCGAGATAGCCGCCTACCATGCCAATTCGATCATCAGATTGGAGAATTTCTAGCATGCGATGAAGCGAATTTTCTCCCAGCAGGCAATCTGGATTAAGGAAAAGAATAGAAGAGTGTTTCACTTCATTTAGTCCCATATTGCAACCAGTGGCAAAACCGGAGTTTATTTGTGAAAGAATTATGCTAAGAGAATCATTTTGAGGATAGCGTTGCGAAAGTTTTGCAATACTGGAATCCGTCGATGCATTGTCTATTACAATGACTTCATCAGCTTGATTCAACGCGGCTTTAACGCACTGTGATAGCAGTTCTCCAGCATTGTGATTGACAATAATGACCGAAATAGGCAATTGCGTGCTCATAAAAGCATTTTATCCTAATAGGCTTATAGCTTTCCAGAAACGCCACGTAATCCGTGCGTTAAGCCCTTTAACATCATTTTCAAATTCGCTATTCGGTTCGGAGAGAAAATGGAGAAAAAAAATAGTAAATAGATTATTCTCAAGCGATCTGCACTTTTCCATGTAATCGGAATATTGGTACGCCGCCAAAGCAATACGCTGTTGCGAAACATATAGTAGTACCGAAAAGGTTGATGACAAGGAATGCTTCGCCAACGTTTCCACCAAACCCTAATTTGTTTGTCACCAAGAGCGTGAAACATAATTGCCTCGCACACACCATAAATTTGAAATCCCTTGGATTGAGCGCGTAAACACCATTCAGTGTCAATGTGATCAATGAACAAAGTTTCGTCCATATCACCTATCTGATTTAATGCGCTGAGCGAAATAAGCGAGCCTGAAGAAATCAAAAAATCAGCGCGTATATATTCACAAGGATCTTTGCAGAGAATGCGCTCGAATCCTTTTGGAGTGATGCGAATAAACTCAGATAGGTAAGTTTTATCAGGAAAGGAATAGCGAGGACCAACAGCCGCTATTGGTTTTCCCTCTTTTTTAAGACAAATAAATGCATTGCGCAGTTTTTCCAGCATATTTTGTTGTGGGATGCTATCGTGATCAAGCAACAAAATAAATTCTGCGTCTAGTTGGCGAGCAATTGCAATGCCACGATTATAAGCTGCGCCAAGACCATAATTCTGTTTAAGAGTTAGTAATTTTATTTTATTAACTTCGGTTTCAGTTAATGTAGCAAGGAAAATTCCAATGTCATCGTTTGAACCATTATCGACAATAACGATTGTTTCTACCTGAGAAGAAAGCGCTTTTATTGCAGCTTTAAGTGTAGAGATATCTGGATTATAAGTGACGATAATCGGGACAATATCAGTACACAATGTTTTCAAGGTTTATGCCTATTGGAGGATTGAAATGTCGATTTGATCATATTGTACTCAACAAAAGCTAAATTTTTTTAACGGAACAAGATTTCTTTAAAGATAAAATTTTCAAGTAGTTAAAGATCTAATCGTGGATAATCCGCTAATGAAAAATCTGCATGCGTAAGGGTTAAGTTAACATTATAGGCCGGATCATTATAAGTAGCAGTTTGCCATCTTCTTTGCATATATTCTATTTCTCTTGCGAATCTTTCTTTTTTTTCTGGGGTATCGTCATGACCCCTTGTCGCTGATTCGTGATGATAAAGTTCTGCAAAGGGTGTCCAAACATTGCTATAGCCGGCTTCTTGAACTCGCAAACAGAAATCAACGTCATTAAATGCAACCTTTAGGTCATTTTCGTTTAACCCGCCTACTTCATTAAAAATAGATTTGCGAATAACTAAACAGGCAGCAGTAACAGCAGAAAAGTTTTGAGTGAGACTAGCGCGGCCAAAATATCCATGTTTGTTACGTGGCATGCCCCTATGGGAATGTCCTGCGACTCCCCCTAAACCGATAATTACACCACCATGTTGAAGAGTGTTATCGGGATACCAAAGTCTAGCTCCAATAGCTCCGATACCAGGTTGTAGTGCAATTGCAACCATCTCAGATAACCATTCAGGTGATATAACTTCCACATCATTATTAAGAAGTCCTAATATCTCGCCATTTGCAAGTTTTACCGCTTCGTTATTTAATGCAGAGTAATTGAAGGGGCGTTCGTCCCTAATGATGGTGATATTGTCATTTTCATCATTTAGTTTTTGTAGATAACTAAGCGTTTTCTCGTCATCTGAATTGTTATCGATAACTAAGATTTCATAGTTTTGATAAGTGGTTTTTCTTAAAATACTTTCTATGCATTGACTTAGCAAAGAAAAGCCATTTTTTGTTGGAATAATTAAAGAGACTAATGGCGGTTCGGAAGGTAAGGAATAGTGTGTTCGATAACCGCAACCAATATATTCCGACGTTGCAAAGATTTTTTGTCTTTTAAAATGCTCATTTAATGCTTTTTCTCCTGCTATCGCCGCGTAAGGTTTGCTATCAGCCGAAAGTGCTGTACTGCTAGCATGGACTCGCCAGTGATATAAAATGCGTGGAATGTGATGAATTTGTAGCGCATTGACGCGTTCAACGCAGCGTAAGGCTAAGTCATGGTCTTGTGAACCTTCAAAACCGATGCGAAAGCCACCGATCTCTTTTATTAATGCCGCATTATAAACACCCAAATGCGAAAACATGTTCTGGGAGTAAAATAGCTCTTTATTCCAATCTGGCTTGAAATAAGGATCGAATCTGTTGCTCTGTTCATCAATCTTGTCTTCATCAGAATAAATCAATTGTATGTTTGGCTTGTTCTGCAGTGAGTCTACCACCCAAAATAATGCGTGCTCACTCAACAAGTCATCATGATCCAGTAGTGCAATCCATTCTCCTGTTGCTAATTGAAGGGCACTGTTAGATGCGGCAGAAATATGACCGTTTTGGGAACGATAAATTACTTTAATACGCGAATCTGATTGTTCATATTGTTGGAGAATTCCTTGTACTGCATTGTCTGTAGATGCGTCATCCGCAATGCACAGCTCCCAGTGAGGATAAATTTGTTTGCGAACGGATTCGATTGCTTCAGTAAGCCACTCAATATTGGAATTATAGGTTGGCATAATGATCGATATGCACGGTTGGTACGCAAAATTTTCAGTTCTATTGCGCATTTTGTGACGCAGTTCGTCATTCATGCAGTCAAATTTTTCAATCCACTCTCGATAAGGGGTTGAATGTACCTTGTTATTATGCGGAGAAAAGATTTGCGAAAATCGATTGGATAAACCGGATAATCCTTCTTTCCTAAGGATTGAGCATATTTTATGAAAAACTGGTTTAGTTCCCCCATAGCGCACAGTCAATTCCCGAAACTTCCGATAAATCGCATAGAGTTTTCGAGAACGCAATACAACCCACCGCATGGGTTGGGTAATTTTCCAACTGGTTGAACTGATGATTTCTTTTGTCGTAGCGTTAAGGCCTGAAATCAGATTCTCTTTTTCAATGAGCAATTGTTCGTGTTCTTTTGTAAACTGTTGAAGCTCGTTCAGTCGATCTGATTGCTCATTAATTCGTTGTTGTTGCTCATTAATTCGTTGTTGCTGTTCATTAATTCGTTGTTGTTGCTCACTCACCTGTTGTTCGTGCTGGATCAATTGATGTTCCAATTGTTGCTGCAAGTTTGTTAATAGTAGTTGATACTGTTTTTCATGCTCTTTTAATTGATCTCCTCTAGCTTGATTAGAACGTACGGCTGCCATCAACTCTGTAAGTTGACGGTTATTTAATCTTGGGAGCCATTTTTGATAGATATTGAGTGTTGTTGACTCGATGAGTTTACTGTCTGTATGAATTGCGGAACCCAAGTATGGGTTGATGCGATAAGTGGCGGTCACTTTATCGATATGTAAGAAATTAGTGAATGTGGATGCTTGTATCCAGAAATCCCAATCTTCATAAACATCCAGCGATTCGTCAATCAAACAACCAATATTGATTAACTCTCTGGAAAATAGTGCGGTATGAATAGGAATATAGTTTCCAGCAAGCAGTCGAGTTGCATCAAAAGGTTGACCGAATTTATTAGGAAGCGGGTTGTTGTTTTCATCGACGCAGGCTGCGCTACTGTATACAACCTTAATGTGCGGATGCGCTTCGATTGCTTGAACCAGATTGTTGATATGATCAGCCGTTAACCAGTCGTCATCGTCTAAAAAAATCAGGTACTTTCCTTGTGCTGCTTTGAGTCCAACATTGGCTGCACGACTACGAGGGAGTGGTTCATTACTATCGATCAGGCGAATTGGGAAATTTCCGCACCACTCGCCAACATCGGAATGTGTTGCTCCTTTGGCATTGACTAATACCACCTCGATCTTTGGGTAAGTTTGCAAAGCGATTGAATCAAGGGCTTCGGATAATGTCGGGCGCCTTGAACTGCGAATAATAATACTGACTAGAGGAATATTTTGATCATCTAAAGACAATCCCAATGCTTTTTGCCGAGAATATTCAGACTGATAAAGCTTCAGTGGATCTTGCGTTAATTCTTCGGCAGAAAGCAGAATATAGGCCTCGGCCGCAGTAACGCTAGCAGGTAAGGTATAACTGCGATATCGATTCAACGCGGCGATATGCAAATCATATCGCTGCCTGGTATTCTGGGAGGTGAAGCACGACATTGCTGCGGCTTTGCGTTCAATCAAATCGGTAATGTCCAGCAATCTATTTGGCCGCATCGGCATGCCGATTTCATATAATGCGATGTAAGTATCCTTGCCTATCCTTCTGACGGCTTCAACCACCGCCATGCCGATGGCGCGATGGTCGGGATGCATTTCGAAAACAGAGGGCGCGTAAATTAGGTCTGCCTTGCTGTCTTGAATTGTTTTGAGAATTTCTTGAACGAATTTTTCGCTATAGGTAACTTGACGATCGGAGTAATTCCAAAATTGCGGCGTACCATATCCGAGGATCTTGGCCGCAGCGATACTTTCTTGTTGTCTCTGTAAAATATAAGCAGAGGATTCTTCAGTATCTAAACCAAATGCGCCATCTGTAACGATAATGACAGTGACAGGGATTTCCTGTCCAACATGACGCATGATGGCTCCGCCGCAACCGAATACTTCATCATCAGGATGGGGCGCAAATACTAGCGCATGTGTACAGGAAAAATGTGGAACGGCTTGATAAGGGACGAGTAAATTTTCCAAGAAAAATCTCAACGAAAAAAGTCAATAAATAGCGCCGGAAGAAATATATCCAATTCTTGGGCGACAATTTTATCTTAAATAGTTTTGTGGGGACTACAATATTTTGGTGATAAAAGGAAATGCCGCGCTTTATTAACGAAAATCCATGTCACCACCCATCAGCCACCAACGGTTTTTGAGCGATTCTGCAGCAGGGCCATCGGACCATATATTGGTAGGTATCTTGATGGGCATGAGTTGTTCGTTTGCATCGGTATGCTCGAAACAGCTGATGAAATTTGCGGTAATCCTGCAGAACAACCGCGAAGACTTGCTTAGGGCAGCCAATCTTCTGGCTTGCGTAATCAGTAGTGGAATTTCTGCCAACGGTGCGATGATGTCGATGATTTCGCATTCTTCATTATCATATCGCAAGATTAAAACCCCGCGAGGACTCGGAAATAAGCGGTTTTTCACCAAAATGATTTGATACGCCTGAGTCGGGTGATTGAGGTAGCGCTTTTGAACATAGTTCCAATCACGCACCCCTATAATAGAAGATTGCATGTTAGCTGCCATTCTTTGCCAGCATTGATTAACTGCTTTGATATTCGATTTAGTGGCGCGATCTATCACTTTTAAATTGGTCTTTACCAGTGGCGAGCGAAGCTGTGGACGCCACGACAATTCAACCATTTCTCCGACTTCGTCATAGAGCTTTAGTCGCTCAGCGACCCGCATCGCGCGTAGATTGGGAAAACCAAATCCAATGAGATAACGTTTGCCATAACCAATGTAGTATTCAAGAAAGGTAGAGGCCATTAAAAAGAAGGGGCCTTTGCGTGTCAATGAACCGCGTTCCGTAGCTTCTACCATCACATCGCCGATTTGAACCGCATTCTCAGATTTTCCAAAAAACAAAATACTCCGTCCAATGCCGCCATAATGTGCAACGAGTTGATTATCGCGCCAAACGCCGATGGCACGGGAATTTTCTGTAGCATATTTCCATTGCCAAAGTTTATCAGGCATTTCTTGTTGGAAAGTTCGTGTAAAAAGCTCCTGCATGTGTGGAAAATGATCGTGTTGCAAAAAGTGCAAACGCCATTTTGGTGTATTTTTCTTTCTGAAATGCAAGAGTGCATAGCCATAGTAACCATCAGCATATTTTTCCCGATAGATTTGATTGGATTGATTGAGTTGGTCGAGCTGTGTCGCACTCACTTCAAGATCCTTGATCAAACGGGACCGATGTGTGTCAGTGATCTGCAATAAATAATCTACGGTAGGGGCGGCCAAACGTGATAAATCACGGTGTTCAACTAGTTCAAATCCTAATCGCGTGGCTAATGCAATGACATGGTCGATGAAATGCAAAGCGTGTGATTCAAAAACGCTCGGCTTGAGCACAAATTCATCGATAATGATTAATTCACCGGTGGATGTCAGTAGGTCAAGAGCCTGATTAAAAATGACTAACGGATCAATATACTGGGCGGATTCCTGAAGCAAAATCACTTCGTAGCTACCAGATTCGGCGCTAAAGCTTTCGAACGAATGCTGCGTAATAGCGGCATCGGCACCTAACGACTCGCGAATATATTGAATTTGTTGTGCGTCGGGCGTGATACCGTGAGCATCGTATTTTTTTTGTCGTAGCAAAGAAAAGGTTTTGCCCAGCCCAACGCCAACTTCCAAAATACGACAGGGTGGTGAAGGCAATTTGGCCATCAATAAATCAGTGGAGAACTGTTGCGCCTCTTTTAAGCTTGTTTGCGCGTTCTCAAACAATCCGTAGTGTAGATACTCCGCTTGACCTTCCTGTAATAACAAGGCATGCGCATACACGTTCAGCGGAAATGCTAGTTTTTTGAAAGGCGAATCAGCAGAAATGCTCATAATGCGTTGTTACTATGATTTGTCCATTGATGAGGAATTGAAAAATATCCTTGCAGACGGCCAGTCTGGCTGACCTGGAGCGTTTCTACCCCTTCTGCTGAGTCGTAAAGATGGATGCCTCGTTCGCATAACAAATAAGTATTGATCAAATACTCGCCTTTCAACAGCGGCAGTCGATTAAAACACAACGTTACTTCTCCGTAGCCCGATGGCGTGCGTTCAATAGTGAATTGATCTTCCCACGTCGCTGTGCTGGTAATGGTGCGACCATCTCTTGTTTGTAGCGTCAACGCGATCGTTGGGCAAGGCAGCGCTGGGTCTGAGACGAAGCTGACTCGCACGGTAACATTGGATTTTTCATGGGAAATCATTTGTTGTTGCTGAGAAATATCATCTAGTTCCAAGCAGACTTTCTTTAAATGTGCGCTTCCTAGCACGGTCGTTGTTGTCGGTGTAATTGGGTTGGGGATTGTCTCATCGACCACTTTGCTTGTAGCAGTCTTAGGAGTGTTTTTCTCATCCAGAAATGTTTGATAAGCGGTTACCACGCGAGCGGAGTCGCCATCCATCATGATTTCACCTTGATTAACCCAGATCGCTCGTGCACACAGCGATTCCACCTGAAATAACGAATGTGAACAAAATAAAATGGTTTTTCCGGCATCGCGCATTTCCATGATGCGCATGAATGATTTGCGCGCAAAAGCGCCATCTCCTACCGATAACGCTTCATCGATTACCAAAATATCAGGATCAACGCTGATCGCTACCGAAAAAGCCAATCGAACATACATACCGCTGGAGTAAGTTTTAACCGGTTGATCGATGAAATCCCGTACGCCGGAAAAATCGATGATGCCATCGATTTTTTGTTCAATTTCGGATTGACTCAGACCTAAAATGGTGGCGTTCATAATAATATTCTCGCGTCCGGTAAATTCCGGATTGAATCCTGCGCCTAGTTCGAGTAGCGCAGCGATACGACCATTGACGCAAACTTGGCCACGGGTGGCCGTCAAGGTTCCGCAAATCGCTTGCAATAATGTGGATTTACCTGAGCCATTTTGTCCCACGATGCCAACGACCTCACCGGTACGCACCGAGAAATCGATATTTCGCAACGCCCATAGTTCACGATAATATTGACGGGCTCCCAGCCAACGATGTGGCCACAAAAATTGTTTGAGGCGATCTTTTGGGTGCTGATAAAGCGGATAGCATTTTGAGAGCTGTTGCACACGAATGGCTTCAGTGCCGGCAGAAATAATGTTAGAGGACATCGGCAAAACCTTTACGGGTTTTTTCAAACCACACAAAGCCAATTTGTGCGAATATCAATCCAATGAGTGTATAAATCGCCAATCCCTGCCAATCGGGTAGTTGGCCATATAAGGCTACTGCGCGTAATTGTTCGATAATGAAGCTGAGTGGATTAAGAAATAAATAATCGCGTATGGATTCGGGTAAAGCGGACGCGGGGTAAAAAACGGGGCTTAAAAAAAGCAGCATAGTCAGCGCCAAACCGATAAATTGCCCGATATCGCGCACGAATACGCCGGTTGCGGCCAGAAACCATGAAATTCCGAGCGTTAATAATAGAAATGGCGTCAGAATAACGGGTATCCATATCACCGTCCAATAAATGGAATGCTTGATCAGCAGTAAAGCAATCAAAAATACCAGCAAACTAATCGCGGCGTGAAATAACGTTGCGCCTAAATTCACCCAAGGCAAAATGTCTAAAGGAAAAATGATTTTCTTGACATAATTAATATTAGCTAAAACTAATCCTGGCGAACGTGATAAACAATCCGAAAAAATGTTATACACGATCAATCCTGAAAATAGTAGCAAAGCAAACGAAAATTGATCATTCTCAGAACTGCTGCTCTGATCGAGTCGCACTTTGAAGACAAAACCAAATACAAAGGTATATATTGCCAATATTAAAATCGGGTTAATGATGGTCCATAGAATTCCCAAGAAAGAACCACGATAGCGGCTGATAATTTCCCGTTTGGTGAGTTGAAAGATCAACATTCGGTTTTTATAAAAGCTACGGAACAAGACTGCTAAAGGAAAAATGGTGGCTGAGGTAATAGGCGTTCGCACTGCAAGCAAAAGAATTGAGGGTTGAATCGATGAGTGAGTATAGCAAGTTTAATTATAGCCTAGATAGAGTAAAGTAATAAAAATCATTTGCATTTGATTTTGAAATCGAAATTACGTACAATCAATTCGCTAATAAAAATAGATATTGTCTTTTAAATCTAAAATCAGTAATGCGGGTCTCGATAGTATAATGCGTGCGGTCGTGTGGTATATTTACGACAAAGTACGGGGAAATCATTCTGCGGTTCTTGCAAACAATGTCTCTTTTGTGCAGAATGGGGACACTTGGCTTATTGGCATTCTTAAAACAAAGTTAAATGATGTTTGTTTTTAGATGGTTGAAAGACAACGTGAAAAACTTGCAAGTATTTTACATTTTTCTTTTTTTAATCTATAGAGGGAGCTCTTCATGGCAACTATAACTCCAGAACAACGCGATGATGTTTTGAAGGTTGTTGTAGGTCTTTTTAACGCGGCACCGGGTGGCGCTTATCTGAGTGATTTGGCTGCCGTGGTGGAATCCGGTGCATCTACCCGTCAAGTTGCGGATTTGTTGGCGGCGCATCCAGCTTTTGTTAACAATGTATCGGCCGGTAAGGTGACTGTCGCTGATAAAGTTAATTTACTAATGAGTAACTTCGGTTTGACCGCCGATAGCGACCCGGCAAGCCCTGGTTCTGTCGCTGCGAATTACTTCAAAACCAGTTTGGAAGCAAAAAAAGGTTTTGGTGAAATCGTAACGGAGGCGGTTGAATATTTGAAAAATCCAGCGCCAGAATTTAAAGATGTGGCTACGCTACTGAACAATAAAGTTCTGGTTGCGCAAGCTTATTCATTAAACAATTCATCCACTGATTTGGCCGTATTGCAAAATGTGCTTGGCAAAGTAGAAGGTAAAGCGCCATACACGGATACGGATGTCAAGAATATTTTGTCAGGTGTTACGCAAAGTACGTTGTCGTTGACTGTTGGCGAAGATAATAAAACAGGAACGGCTGGGGACGACACATTTCTTGCGTCAGTGGTGCAGAATAATGCCGGCACCAGTGTTAACACGTTGGAGTCGATCGATACGTTGGATGGCGGTCAAGGTAATGACACGTTGACTGCAACGATCAGTAGCGATTCTCCTGCGCCTAAGTTGGCCAACATCGAAAATGTTAACTTGCGCTTTACAGCTGCTAAGACGGTTGATTTGGTCAATGCAACCGGTGTGTCAGTGGTTAAGGTTCATGACAGTGCGGGTGTAGGTACGATTGATAACGTTGGCAAAGCGGAAACTTTGGCGGTTGCAAATCAAAAAACCGATGTGATTTTCAACCAATCCACGGCTACTACGCTGGGTTTGAATTTGGATGCGATCCCTGCAAAGGATGATGGTACAAATGATGCCGACGTGGATTTTGGCGGTGCTAAAGCCACTACGCTGAATGTGACTGCAAAAAATGCGAATGCGAACGTCCATAATGCAGGATCGACAGTAGCAACGATGTCAATTGCTGCAACGGGAGCTAATCAGTTAACTTTTACTGATGATGCCGGCGCAGCTACAAAAGTAACCGTCAGTGGTGAAGGTAGTGTTGATTTGACAGGAATTAATTTTACAGGCGCCTTGACTTCATTTGATGCATCAACCAATACTGGCGGTATTAAGGCCGGTTTTAATAGTTCCAAAGCGCTCACTGCGAATGGTGGCGATGGTGCAGATGTTTACAACTTTGTTGGTGCTGTGGCAGATAGCACTGCCAGCATGGGTAAAGGTGACGATACGCTTTTTGTGGGCTCCAAATTGGCATCCCTCAACAAGGGAGCGGATGGCGGTGATGGTACAGATATTATCAATATTACCGACGGTACAACATTGACTTCCACTAACGCTAAGTTCATCACAAACTTTGAAACTTTGGATGTATCCGGTGCTACGGCAAGTAACTTCGATGTTTCATTGAATAGTTTCGCTACTGTGCAAATTGATGAAGCTATTGCCGGTGCTTTGGCTGGTGATATCGATTTCAAAAATGCTCCAGACACTTTCGTGTTCAACATTGCAAGTAAAGCGAAAACGAACGCTAATTTTGATGTCGTGAAAAATATTACCGTGACCGGTAAGGATTACGCCGGCACGACTGCCGCAGGAACCGCTGAATCGTTCACGCTGGCTGCTACAATTAACGACGGCAACAAAGATAACGCGGCCGATGGCGATATTAACGCACAAACAATCACCGTGCCAGGTGTTGAGAATTTAACGATCCAAGCTAAAGTCGGCACATTGGATGGTGGCAGCTCTGCATTGAAAGCTTCAAAAAGCACACTGACTGCTAAGGTTGTTGCAGCCGACGCTGAAACCTTGACTATTACCGGTGACGCTTCCGTTGATCTTAGCAGTGTAACCACTATCGGTGCGGTAACGAAGGTCAATGCCAGCGGTTCGACAGGAGATGTTAAGATCGATTTTTCGGGACACGGTAAAAGTGTCGCTTACACCGGTTCCGAAGGAGTGGATACCTACAAAGCAACCGCTACTGGCGACACGATTTATACCGGTAAGGGAGCTGACGTGATTAATCTGAAAGCCTCAATAGGTGCGGCTCGCGATACCTTCGTGTTAAAAGCTGCGTCTGATTCGCAACTGACCGATACCAGTAAAGACGGTAAGATCACGCTAACCGATACAGGTTTTGATGACATCACTGCATTTGAAATCGGCGGTACTGCAACAACTGATCGGCTGGATTTGACTAACTTTAATTTCACAGGCGTGCAGCGCGGTGTTGAAAATGTCACTGCAATAGTTGCTAACAATACAACCGATTTAACCAACATTGCTGATCTCTTCAGTTCTGTGGCAGGTGATCGTGGTGTGGCTTACACATCTATCGGCGGGAGTAGCTACGTATTTGTCGATGCCAATAAAGACGGCAACTTCACGGCTGCTGACGATGTTGTCATTAAATTAACGGGTGTCGCCAGCATCTCTGAAGTTGATATCAACTTCTAATAGTTTGTTCATCCAGAGAATGGGCATTACTCAGTAGTTGTAATAAACTAGCAAATCTTAAAAAAGCCCTGTTCCGAAGTAGTTGGAACAGGGCTTTTTGCTTGTAAAGCAACACAAATGGCAATGGCATTGCAAAAATTAAATGGTTAATAAGGAATGAGTATGAACGATTGGGCGCAAGGATATGTGACAGATATTAATTACACTTATGGTTACTACACTGAACTCAATCCGCTGCGAACCAAACTACCTTTGCTTTCATCAGGCATTGCCGCACCGAATATAGAAACAGCCTGTGAATTGGGGTTTGGCCAAGGCTTAAGCATCTGATCGCACGCGAGCGCGTCCCGTGTCTCGTGGTTTGGGACCGATTTTAATGCCGCGCAAGCTGGTTTTGCGCAACAAATGTCGGCAAGCGGCGATGCCTCGATCAAGCTTTACGACGAGGCTTTCAATGAATTTTGCGCGCGACCAGAGTTACCGGATTTCGATTACATCGGCTTGCACGGTATATGGAGTTGGATCAGCGATGAGAATAGAGCGGTTATTACAGAATTTATACGGCGTAAACTAAAAGTCGGTGGCGTGTTGTATATTAGCTATAACACACAGCCGGGATGGACAGCGATGCTACCCATGCGTGAATTATTGACGCAGCATGTCGATGTGTTGGGCGCGAGCGGACAGGGCATGGGTGCGCAAATCGATGCGGCTTTAGAATTTGCTGACGCTATGCTGTCAACGCAGCCAGTTTATGCCAAAGCTAATCCACAAGTGATTGAGCGAATCAAAAAAATGAAAGATCAGAATCGCAACTATCTGGCACATGAATATTTTAACCGCGATTGGCTGCCGATGTCTTTTGCTAGAATGTCCCAGTGGTTAGCCACCGCAAAGCTCAGTTATGCATGTTCTGCGCACTATATCGATCATATTGATGCGGTAAATCTGAGCAATCAGCAGCAAGAGTTTCTTAAAAAGATTCCGAATAGTCTATTTCGGCAAACGGTACGAGATTTTATGTGTAACACGCAATTTCGTCGAGATTATTGGATTAAAGGCGAGCGATCACTCGGCGCCATCGAACGTATAGATCTATTAAGAAAACAAAGGGTTGTGTTGGTAAATGACAAAAATTCCATTGAGTTTAAGATTTCAGGTCCGATCGGAGCAGCCAATCTAACAGAAACTATTTATAAACCGCTGATTGAGCTTCTAGCACAGCAGTACAAGCCGTATACATTGCAGCAATTGGAGCAGGCACTAAGCGCAGAAAAAATTAGTTTCGCTCAAATACTGCAAGCCGTGATGGTGTTAATTGGTAAAGGTGATGCGGCAGTTGCGCATGAGGACGCTGTCATAAGTAAAGTAAAAAACAACACTGAAAAATTGAATGTGCATTTGATGAATATCAGTCGAGACAGAAACGATATAGCGTATCTGGTGAGCCCAGTTACTGGGGGAGCGATTTCGATTAATCGTTTCCAACAATTATTCCTACTCGCGCGTCATCAAGGTAAAAAAACGCCAGAGGAATGGGCAGAATACGTATGGGCGCACTTGAATCTACTCAATCAGCGCTTGAACAAAGAAGGAAAAATGATCGAGTCTGCTGATGAAAATATTGCGGAATTGAATCGACAAGCAAAAGAATTTGCCGACAAACGCTTACCAATTTTGAAGGCTTTACAAATCGCTTAGGCTTCTAAGATGCTTTTGTGAATGTTTAGCAAAGTTTGGTATGGATTTTCTGCTTGCGCAATCGGTCGTCCGATGACCAAATAATCCGAACCGTTTTTAATCGCTTGCTGCGGCGTGGCGATTCTTGCTTGATCGTCAGTTTGTGCCGTATCCGGTAGTCGAATGCCTGGCGTCACGAGACAAAAATTTTCTCCTAATTCTTTGCGTAGCGCGACAGTTTCCTGCGCGGAGCAGACCACGCCATCGAGTCCGCAATCTTGTGACAGGTGCGCCAACGTTGACACCCATTGCTGTGGAGAATCAGGAAAACCAATTTCGCGCAAGTCCTGTTGGTCCATGCTGGTGAGTACTGTAACGGCAATCAAGCGAGTCGAATTGTCAGGAACGGCGTCGCGAGCGGCCAGCAACATTTTTCTACCGCCGGATGCGTGCACATTGATCATCCAAACGCCAAGTCCACAAGCAGCTTTGCAAGCTTTTGCGACAGTCGTCGGGATATCGTGAAATTTTAAATCGAGAAAAATTTCAAATCCTTGCTGGATGAGTTTTTCAATTAAAGCGGGGCCGGTAGCGGTGAATAGTTCTTTACCGATTTTTAATCGGCATATCTGCGGCGATAATTTTTTGCAGAGATTAAGCGCGGCTTCCGCGTTATCGAAATCCAATGCAACGATAATGCGAGGTTCGCTCACGTCAGGAAATACAATGATGATGAAAAACTTTAGAGACTACGATAGCTCGTTATTTTTTCGTACGTATGTCGCATACTGTAAAAAACAGCGTAATCAAAATGCCGAGCGCAAAAAAAGCGAGCATCACTACGCTCAACGGAAGATCCATTGTTTTACCGATATAATATTGTACTGTCACGATTTGCGAATTCTGAGAAGCGAATAAACCCAGAATCGCGAAAATGGCAACGCGTATAAACCAAATAGTCATTTTCATCATAGCGAAATGTACCCATAGATGTTGTTAATGGCGCTTATGTTTTTTATCAAGTTTGGCATGCGTTTTTGCTAACACAGACAATCTTTATTCATCTGGAAAGCCGTTCATCATTCAATTTTCATGCTTGAGTAAAAAACATAAGCGGTTGTCAAATAGTCGGCTATTCCTGTTCCTTATAGTCAACACGTTCACGCATTTCTTTACCCGCTTTGAAATGCGGCACATATTTTTCCGGAACTTTGACTTTGTCACCTGATTTGGGATTGCGTCCCATGCGTGGTGGTCGATAGTTTAAATCGAAGCTACCAAAACCACGGATTTCGATACGTTGTCCGTCCGCCAAACTTTTAGACATGGCGTCTATGATCGTTTTCACGGAAAGTTCGGCATCTTTTGCGACTAATTGCGGAAAACGCGCGGCGAGCCGCGCAATCAATTCAGATTTCGTCATCAATTTTTTCCTTTACTGTTCGGTATTTTTGCTATCCATCTTCGCTTTCAGAAGTGCTCCTAAGCTTGTGGTTCCAGCATTAGCTGGCGCAGTTTTGATTTTTTGCAATGCGCTGGTTTCATCGGATTTATCTTTGGCTTTGATGGAAAGATTAATCGTACGATTTTTGCGATCAATGTTGATAATCATTGTCTCAACTTTATCGCCTTCTTTCAAATGGCTGCGGATATCTTCAACGCGGTCACGTGAAACTTCGGAGGAGCGTAGATAACCTTCTACATCGTCATTCAATGCAATGACAGCCCCTTTCGCATCGATCGATTTCACTGTGCCTTCGATAATGCTGTTTTTGTCGTATTGCGCCACAAAAGCAGTAAAGGGATCGCCTTCCATTTGTTTAATGCCGAGTGAAATACGTTCACGTTCGACATCGATAGATAAGATAACCGCTTCGACTTCATCTCCTTTTTTGTAATTTAAAACCGTTTCTTCGCCTGTTTGATTCCAAGAAAGATCCGATAAATGAACTAAACCATCAATGTTGCCGGGAAGTCCGATAAATACGCCGAAATCGGTGATCGATTTGATTTGCCCGCTGACTTTATCGCCTTTTTCATGTTTGGAGGCAAATTCTTCCCAAGGATTAACTTGGCATTGTTTCATACCTAACGAAATACGGCGACGTTCTTCATCAATCTCCAAAATCATTACTTCGACTTCATCACCTAATTGAACGATTTTCGAAGGATAAACATTTTTATTGGTCCAATCCATTTCAGAAACATGAACCAAACCTTCGATGCCTTGTTCGATCTCGATAAATGCACCGTAATCGGTCAGATTGGTGACTTTGCCGAATAAACGCGTATGCGCTGGATAACGACGCGATAAACCAACCCAAGGGTCTTCGCTGAGTTGTTTCATGCCTAATGAAACGCGATTTTTTTCTTGATCAAATTTCAATACTTTGGCAGTGACTTCATCACCGATATTGACGACTTCAGAAGGATGTTTGACGCGGCGCCATGCCAGGTCGGTGATATGCAACAATCCGTCAATGCCACCCAAATCCACAAACGCGCCGTAATCGGTAATATTTTTGATTACGCCTTGTACTACCGCGCCTTCTTGTAAAGTCGATAGCAGTGATTCGCGATCGGCGCCTTGAGTTGCTTCCAATACTGCGCGGCGAGAAACGACGACATTATTGCGTTTGCGATCCAATTTGATGACTTTGAATTCCATCTCCTTATTTTCATAGGGAGTGGTGTCTTTAACGGGGCGGATATCGACTAAAGAGCCTGGCAAAAATGCGCGTATGCCGTTTATCATCGCGGTCAGTCCGCCTTTGACTTTACCGTTGACCATACCGGTGACGATTTTGCCGCTTTCCATGGCTTCTTCCAGATCATGCCAAGCGGTGAGGCGTTTTGCTTTGTCTCGGGACAAACGGGTTTCGCCAAAACCATCTTCCAATGATTCAATGGCAACACTGATGAAGTCGCCTGGTTTGACCTCGATTTCACCACGATCGTTTTTAAATTCTTCGACGGGAATAAAGCTTTCGGATTTAAGTCCGGCGTTTACGACAACAATGTTGTAGTCGACACGTACGACTTCGGCGGTGATGACTTCGCCGATGCGCATTTCTTGACGCGAAAGACTTTCTTCAAAGAGTGCTGCGAAATTTTCAGAAACTGCTGGAATGGAGGAAGAAGCTGTAATCATTATTTAAAAGTACCCGGTTCGATTCCCGGCAGTAAGTATTGAAAAAGTCATCAAAAAATACTGACAGGTTAAGTAAGTTAGTAAAAGTGTTTGAAAAAGGATAATCCAGTTATTTAATAGATAAACGGTTCATTCAATCTCACGCACGGTTTTTTGTTCAGTCTCATTATACCAAGATAGAACTTGATGCTGTGCATCCGATATCGTCAGTGATGTAGTATCAAGCAAACGCGCATCAATCTCCTGTTTTAAAGGAGCGACACTACGGTTACTGTCTCGTTCATCACGTTTTCGAATATCCTGTAACAGGAGGGCGATGTTAGCATTGATACCTTTTTCCATCAACTGCTTATACCGTCTTTGTGCGCGTATTTCAGCACTAGCGGTGAGGAAAACCTTTAGTACTGCGTGCGGGAAAATGGTCGAACCCATGTCACGACCATCGGCAACCAATCCGGGCGGTTGGCAAAATTTTCGTTGCCGCTCCGTTAAAGTTTCTCGGACTTGCGGATAAGCAGCCAACTGCGATGCTAAGATGCCACATTGTTCAGCACGAATGTCTTGTGTCACCACACGATCGTCGAGATAAATTTCTTGATCTTTAAATTTTATATTGAGATTTTTCGCAATTTCCGTAAGTTGTCGTTGATCCGTAATATCGATAGCTAATTGCATGGCTTTCAGCGCGACTAAGCGGTATAAAGCGCCACTATCTAGATAGTGAAAACCAAGCGCTTGAGCAACCAATTGCGCGACGGTTCCTTTGCCTGATGCTGATGGACCATCGATTGCGATTATCGGAATTTGTTTCATAGGATGTTAGTAGATAGGTTACTCGAGTTGAGTGATTTGATGAAATGCTTTGAAATAATCGGGAAACGTTTTGCTGACGCAATTCGGATCGTTGATTCTAACGGCTGCTCCAAAACAAGCAAGCGAAAAACACATCGCCATACGATGATCGTCGTAAGTGTCGATCGTTGCGTTTGAAGTCAAGCAGATGGGCGGAGTGATGTGCAAATAATCCGCACCCTCATGTACAATCGCGCCAAGTTTGCGTAATTCAGTGGACATTGCAGCAAGGCGATCGGTTTCTTTGACACGCCAACTGGCAATGTTGCGTAATCTAGTGGGGCCATTGGCAAACAACGCACAAATTGCTAAAGTCATGGCCGCATCGGGAATATGATTGCAATCTAAATCAATTGCGGATAACGGCTTCTTCTCGCCAGTTTTTGCTGGTAGGTTACTGGCTTCGATCCAATTGTCGTCCATGGTTATCGTTGCACCCATCATTTCCAAAGCTTGAGTAAAGCGAATGTCACCTTGTGCGCTATTGCGACCGACACCGTGTACTCTGACTGGTCCGCCTCCAATCGCGCCTGCAGCAAGAAAATACGAGGCTGACGAAGCGTCACCTTCAATGAAGATATTTTCTGGAGATCGGTAGGTTTGCGAGGCTGGTATAGAGAACGATTGCCAATTTTGGTTTTCGACTTGTACACCGAAATGTTGTAACTGCGCGATAGTGAGATCGATGTAAGGCTTGGAAATGAGTTCGCCCGCAACATGAATGATCGATTGTTTTTGCGTTAATGGCAGAGCGATTAGTAAGCCCGTGAGAAATTGGCTGGAAGCATTGCCTTTTACTGTGACTTTGTTGATCGATTGTTCATTGTGAGGTGTGAAAGGCTCGATGTGTAGTGGTGGAAACCCTTCATGGCCTAAATACGATAGGTTTGCGCCTAATTGACGTAGCGCATCGACAAGATCTCCGATTGGGCGTTCATGCATGCGGGGAACGCCGGACAAGCGATATTGCCCATTCATTAACGATAAAACGGCAGCTAATGGACGAAAGGCTGTGCCGGCATTACCCAGGAATAAATCTGCCGAGGTGACGGGAAATTTTCCGTTTTGTCCGGTTATGCGGTAATCATGCTTACCGATTTGAGTGATCGAAACGCCCAGCTGGTTCAGCGCTTCCAGCATGCGTGTCGTATCATCGGATGCGAGTAGGTCATGGATGTTTGTTTCTCCGTTCGATAGTGCGGCTAGCAGCAGAATACGGTTAGAAATACTTTTGGATCCTGGCAATCGTACATTGCCGCGAGCGTGCCGTGCGAGCGGGAGGTTAAGCCAATTCATGACAGTCGTAGAGTTAAAATTCCTCAATGATAGCTTATCTACCATAACCGAAAGGCGAATTTTTGAATCGTCAAAAGATTTTTAACCGCAATAACGGTAGCAGGAGGTGTTGATTTTGACAGAAAAATTATACGGGTAAGCACGTGATATACATTTTTTCTTGTTAAAATAAAGTATTAGTAATGTTGCAAGTCTTGACCCTGTAATATAACCCCCTTAACATGTGTATATTGAGGCAAGTATCAGTTTTTGAAAAAGTACAATAAATGGTTTCAGTCTTTATAAGTTAGAGGATGAATATGTTACGTTTGCAGAAACAGCGCGCTGTCGCGACAGAGCGAGGATTTACTTTGTTAGAATTATTGGTTGTTATGGTGATTATCGGATTGTTGGCGGCTTATGTGGGACCAAAATATTTTTCTCAAGTAGGGAAGTCAGAAATTAAAATGGCGCAAGCGCAAATTGATGCGCTGGAAAAAGCATTACATCAATACCGCTTAGATGTTGGCAGTTATCCAGCAACCGAGCAAGGATTGGCTGCTTTAAACACACGTCCCAGTAACGAATCGAGATGGCAAGGTCCGTATCTTGCAAAAATGCCTCCATCGGATCCTTGGGGACGGCCTTATATCTATAAATATCCGGGAGAGCGTGCGGAATTTGATCTATTATCGTATGGGAAAGATGGTCAACCAGGTGGCGAGGGTGAAGCAGCCGACATCAAGAATTGGTAGATCCTAGACCGCAATCATGCGTTACGAAGTAAAAGCTGTGCTATCCGGGCAAGGTACCGTGTTGCTGCATTTAGAAGCTAATAGCGAGGAAGAAGCGCGCCAGCAGGTGGTTGAACAAGGCGGCATGGTGCTGAGCGTAAAGCGCAGTTTTTCCGGCTTTTCTTTAAAATCAAAAAGTAATTTTCCACTGGTGCATTTTAGTCAAGAACTACTTTCTTTGCAGGTTGCTGGATTGAGTTTGGTGGAAGGCATAGAGACTTTATTAGAGAAAGAGCAAGATGCAAGTAATCGGAAAGTGATTAAAAGCATCCTGGCCAAGCTTTACGAGGGCGTGACTTTTTCGCAAGCGCTGCAAGAATATCCGCAATTTTTTCCGCCACTCTATATTGCAACGGTTCGCGCTAGTGAAAAAACGGGTGATCTGGCTGAAGCCTTAACACGTTTTATCACTTATCAAACACAAATGGATTTTGTGCGGAAAAAATTAGTAGGCGCATCGATTTATCCTGTTTTATTACTGGTTGTCGGATTTTTGGTTTCACTATTTTTGATGGTGTTTGTGGTGCCGAAATTTAGTGCCATCTATGATGATATGAATAGCGATTTGCCCTGGTTGTCGCTGTTATTGATTAAATGGGGACAATTTGTTCACGAATACGGATGGGAATTGACAATCGTCACTGCTGTTTTAATGATTTTGTCAGTTTATATCGTCACGAGGCCTGCTTTTCGGGCGAAACTATTGCAATTCTTGTGGAGCATTCCTGCAATCGGTGAGCACATGCGCGTGTATCAGCTCGCACGTTTTTATAAAACACTGGGAATGTTGTTACGAGGCGGTATTCCGATTACACAGGCGTTAAATATGGTTAGTGGGTTATTACAAGCACACTTTAGACCCAAGGTGGAAGCGGCTGCAAAGCACATTCGCGAAGGTAAGACAATTTCAACCGCAATGGAAATGGAAGGACTCACGACAGCCGTCGGTAATCGTATGCTGCGAGTAGGGGAGAGAACGGGCTTAATGGGGGATATGATGGAGCGAATCGGTAATTTTCACGATGAGGAAATTGCTCGCTGGGTGGAGTGGACCACCAAATTGATCGAACCGTTGTTAATGGCTTTTATTGGTATCGTTATCGGAGGCATTATTATTCTGATGTACATGCCAATCTTTGAATTGGCAGGAAGTATCAATTGAACGAATCTGCTATTACTGTTGATAGTAAGCCGCCACTGGATATCCATCGGCTCGCTGACGCACGTCAGCGAGCGATGAGCCAGGGTATTTCTGTCTTGCAAATACTCGAAGATACCGATGGTTATGCTTCTGACGATTTGATGCGGCAACTGGGTCAACTGCTGCATATTCAGGTAATGGATATGAAAGACATTCATACGCTGACCCCGGTGTTTGATTTGCTTCCGTTTTCGGAGGCGATGATGAACGAATGTGCACTGTTTCGTCATGAGCAACGTTACTTGTTGGCTGTCAGCAATCCGTTTTCCAATCGATTGCGAGCTTGGGCCGAAGAACGGTTTAACTTTTCATTTGAATGGCGTTTGGTGCATCCGGCTGATTTGGCTGCTTTTTTCGCGCAGCAGGAAAAAACCATGCGTGCGATGGATCAAGTTTTACCATCGACCGAATTGGATAAAATTCAAAGCGGCATCGAAGATCTCTCATTAAAAAGCATTAATGAAGGTACCAGTCAAGTGGTGCGACTGGTACATTCGACGTTGTATGATGCGCATAAATCGCAGGCGAGCGATATTCATCTCGAGATGACGACTGGCGCGCTGGCCATCAAATATCGAATTGACGGTGTGTTAACTTCGATTGGCGTCATTAAGGGCGGAGATTTGGCGGAACAGGTGATTTCCCGAATTAAAGTAATGTCAGAGCTGGATATTGCCGAGCGCCGCGTACCGCAAGATGGCCGCTTCAAGATTTCGATTCAGGGGCGTGAAATCGATTTTCGTGTCTCGATCATGCCAAGTATCTTCGGTGAAGACGCGGTGCTACGTATTTTGGACCGCCAAGCCTTGTCCGATCATCTCGAAGGTTTGACGTTGAATCAGTTGGGTTTTAGTCAAACCTCGATTGCCAGCATCCGGCGTTTAAGTTCAGAACCTTATGGTATGTTATTGGTGACCGGACCAACGGGAAGTGGTAAAACAACCTCACTGTATGCAGCCATTTCTGAGGTCAATAAAGGGCATGATAAAATCATCACCATCGAAGATCCTATTGAGTATCAACTCGCCGGTGTGTTGCAAATTCCAGTGAATGAGAAAAAAGGACTTACCTTTGCGCGTGGATTGCGTTCGATTTTACGGCATGATCCGGACAAGATCATGGTAGGTGAGATCCGTGATGCAGAAACGGCGCAAATTGCGATTCAAGCGGCATTGACGGGGCACTTGGTGTTTACTACCGTTCATGCAAACAACGTGTTTGATGTTATTGGCCGTTTTTCTCATATGGGTGTTGATCCTTATAGCTTTGTGTCGGCATTAAATGGTATCGTCGCGCAGCGTTTGGTGCGGTTATTGTGCACGCATTGCTCAGTGGATGAACGTCCTGACGATGATCAGATTGTCGAATCCGGCATTCCACTTACCGAGGCGGATCAATATCATTTCCGCAGCGGAAAAGGATGTGGGCACTGTCGTGGTAGTGGTTATCGGGGTAGAAATGCAATTGCTGAGATTTTATTGTTGAACGATGAAATCCGCGAATTGATTGTGGCGCAAGAACCTATTCGACGTATTAAAGAAGCAGCGCGCAACAATGGCACGCATTTTCTGCGAGAAGCGGCTTTGGATATGGTTAAGCAAGGAGCAACCAGTTTAGAGGAGGCCAATCGTGTCACTATCGTGGCGTGATCAAATTTATGTTTTTTTAGCTCCTGAGCGCGTTGATTTTGTTCATTTTCAACGGGGTTTCAAAGCGGCGCAATTGAGCAGAGAGACTATTCATTGCGTAAAGACGGAAAATAGTTCGTCATGGCAAAATGCGTTCGCGGTTTTAGAAAAACACTTGGCGAATACCAAAGGTAAAGAGCTTACCGTGATACTTTCGAATCATTTTGTTCGTTATGTAACTTTGCCGCCGCAACAGGAAATCACTACACCGGAAGAAGTGAAATCTTATGCATTATTTCGGATGCGTGAAATTTATTCGGACCGAATCGAATCTTGGGAATTGAGTATCAGTGATTGGAGTCCTGCTACGGGTGCTGTTTGTGCAGCCATTGAGCGTGATTTGATGATGCAATTGCAAGAAATGACGAAACGGCTAGGTGTTAAGCTAAAAGCGGTCGAGCCTTATTTGGCAGCGGTTTACGATCATTGGCAAAAACAACTCAGTGGTCAGAAAGTTTATCTAGCCGTTGCAGAACCGGGAAGAATTTGTACTGCGATTATCGTGGACGGTACTTGGAAGAGTATTCGTAATCAGCGCGTGTTGTTTCAAAATGCTCAAGAACTTTCGGAAGAGTTATTGGTTGTATTGACTCAAGAGGCGATTTTGTATGGAACAAAAGAACATCAGGCGACTGCTTATGTATTTGCGCCGGATTATCCACAGTTAACACAGTTAGCATTACCTCCCGATTCTGGTTGGGCATTGTTAGCATTACCGAATGAACAAAACCCCGCTCCGGGTTATTTCCCATCGTTATCTGTGCAAGCAGCGTAAAATAAATAATGTCTCGTTTAAAGTTAAAATTTCCTTATCAAGAACAAGCCATTCCACAAGTCGATATTGCTCTTTTGGTGGTGGGTTTGTTTCTTCTGGTGATTACGATTCTTCATTATCGTCATGTTACTGAGGAAATAAATTATTGGACAACTCGTGTAGAGCGGTTGGAAAAACAGCAACAACAAAAAATTGCGCCGCGTGCTCGCACGTCATCGCGTGTGCGGGAATTCAGCCAAGAAATCCGTAAAGAAATAGGCCAAGCCAATGGCGTGTTGGATCAAATTAATTTGCCGTGGGATGGTCTTTTTGATGCCATCGAGCATGCCTCGAGCAAGGAAGTCGCGCTGTTATCATTGCAACCCAATGTGGCGAATCGTGTTTTACGTATTAATGGTGAAGCCAAAGATATGGCAAAATTGCTCGATTTCGTCGAGGCGCTTGAACGAGAAGAAATTTTTCAGAATGTGCACTTGGTCAATTACAAAATCAAGCAAGATAATCCTCATAAACCTATTATTTTTCTTTTATCCGCGGCATGGATCGTAATTTCTTGAATTGGAATACAGAAACGGCACAAGCCCGTTTGAATCAACTGTTGCCACAGCTTCGCTGGAATCTGGGGCGTATCGGTTCTATTGGAAAAATTGGCTTGGGATTGATGGTCGCGACACTGATTTATTTGTTTTCGGCAGTATTACCGCATGATGCAGAATTAGAGAAATTAAAAACACGTGCAGATACCTTGCAAGCTCAGTTGGCATCCATTCAAACCGGAAGTTTAGCCGAAAGTGGCATAAAAATGTCGGGAGACCAAGCATTGCAAGTATTTTACGATTTTTTCCCCGCGATTGATTCATCGCCTTTCTGGATTCGTGAATTGACCCGTGTTGCGAAAGAAAAAAATGTTGAATTGAGTAGCAGCGATTATCGTTTGATCAATGAAGCGGATGCGCGTTTGGCGCGCTATGAAATGATTCTGCCGGTACGCGGTAACTATAAACAAATACGTGCTTTTATCGCTGCTGCATTGGAAGCTGTCCCGGCAATGGCCATTTCTGCGGTAGCGGTCAGACGCGAAAATGTGACTTCTGAAATTCTTGAAGTGCGACTCGAAGCCAATCTTTATTTGAACAAATAGCTATGGATTCTTCTGAAAAAAAACGCAAACTATTGATCGGTTCAGCACTGGTTGCAACGTTACTTGCTGTTGCAATGGTTGAAAATGAAGAAACGGAGGATACCATCAGCACCGTAGAACCGACTCAAGTGTCCAGATCGGCTAACGAGCGAGCGGTGAAAAAACAGGAAAATAGCGCGGAGACCCTAGATGTGAGTAAACTCGGACAAAGAAAATTTAATCCGAAAGCAGGAGAGTTATTTGCGTCTACCAATTGGACGCCAAAGCCGCCGCCTATTGACCCAGAAGAACAGGCTGCTAGAGAAGAACAAGCAAAAAAAGCATTTGTGCCTCCTCCGCCTACAGCGCCGCCGGTACCGTTTAAATATGCTGGAAAGGCCATATCAGACAATCAAACTTGGGTTTTCTTATCGCAAGCAAAAGATAATCATATTGCAAAAATCGGTGGAAAGATCACCGATCAATATCGTCTGGATGCGATCAGCGAAGAAAGTGTCAGTCTGACTTATTTGCCGCTCAATATCAAACAAACGCTCACGATCAATAATAAATTAGCAGGAAAAATGTGATGAAAATTTGGAAATGTGTTGTTATCACGCTTTTAATTGTGGTGGTGGCAGGTTGCGCGATTAATAACAAAACGTTTGGTACAAGAAATGAAAACTTTTCTGAAGGAAAAAAGCTAATAGAGCAAGGTTATTTTGAGCAAGGATTACAGAAACTTCAGCAAGCGTCTCAAGAAGAGCCTGAGAATAGAGAAATTCAAATCGAATTAATGCGATCTGGAGATGAAGTTGCAACTAAACTACTTTTTTTGGCGGACAACTATAGATTTTCTGGCAAATTACAAGAAGCAGAACAAACTTACACCCGGATATTAAGTATGTTTACATCCCATGAAAGAGCTAAAGAAGGAGTTTTAGCGTTAAAGACAGAACGACATCATATTGCCGAAGTTGATTCTGCAAAAGCTTTCTTGGCGTCAAATAATGTTGCAAAAGCTGAAACAATTATTCGTGCTGTGCTACAAGAAAATCCGCAGCAAATGCATGCGCGTCAGCTGATAGAAAAAATAAATTCTATGATGAGACGCCCTGAAGTGACTGATTTAGCGTTGGAATCGGCATTCAAAAAAAATGTATCGATGGAGTTTAAAGACACTGATCTACGTTCGGTATTTGAAATCATGTCGCGTACGGCTGGGATCAATTTTGTTTTCGATAAGGACATTCGCCAGGAAACCAAGGTTTCTATTTTTGTTAAAAAGAATACGATTGAAGATATTCTGAAATTATTACTTACTACTAATCAACTGGCGTATAAGGTACTCAACAATAATACATTATTAATTTATCCTAATACCCCGGCAAAGCTTAAAGACTATCAAGAGTTGGTAGTAAAAAGCTTCCAGGTTGCGTATACCGATGTCAAGCAAATGGTGGCGATGGTCAGAGGTATCGTCAAAGCGAAAGATATTTATGTCAACGAACAGCTCAATCTGTTTATCATGCGCGATACGCTGGAAGCGATTCGTTTAACAGAACGGCTAGTGACTTTAAATGATTTGCCAGAGCCTGAAGTTGTATTGGATGTAGCAATTATTGAAGTTACTCGCAATAATAATTTTTTGTTGGGTCCTAACTTCCCAACCTCTGTCACTTTCAGTGGTTTAACAGGAACAGGAACTGCGGCTGCTCCTGCAGCGGCGATTTTGAATCAAATCGGTTCGAAGAGTCTTGGTCTTAAAAGCTTCGTTATTAATAATCAGGCGGTTATTAATTTTGCTCAATCACTTGCTTTTACCGATATCTTAGCTAATCCAAGAATTCGAGTTAGTAATCGCGAAAAAGCAAAAATACATATCGGAACCAAGCAGCCTATGTTTACAGCTAACGTTCAACCCGGTATTAATTCTATTGTTACATCTACTCCAACTTTTGTGGATGTAGGTATTAAATTGGACGTTGAGCCTCGAATTGGTTTGAACGATGATGTGACTATGAAAATAACGCTTGAAGTAAGTAATATTACCGGATTTGAGACAGGTCCTTCTAGTGGTGGAATTGGTACTACAGCTCCTAAGGCGCCTATACTGGGTACACGCAGTGCTGAAACAATATTGACTTTGAAGGATGGAGAAACGCAAGTTCTGGCAGGTCTTATCCAGAATGACGATAAAAGAAATGTAAGTGGTTTAGCTGGATTATTAAATATTCCTGGTTTAGATAGGTTAACTTCGTCGCAAGATGTCAAGCGAACAAAAACAGAAGTAATGTTATTAATTACCCCACGTATTATGCGTAATATTCCAAGACCAACCAATATGGAAAATGAATACCACTTTGGTACCGCCAGTGAAGCCGGAAAATTGCCCGTTACAATTGAACGTACGACAGCGCAATCCCTTGCGATTGCGCCTGCTGGAAGCGGTGCAAGTAGTATGCGCGGAGCTGCAGCAAATCCTTTTGCTGCAGCAGAACAACCTCCTGCCGATGTTCCCAATCCATTTGCGAACGCTGCCAGTGCACCGCCTTCTTTAACTTTGCAGGGACCAGGCAACGTAGGTTTGGATAAAGAATTTTCGGTGAATTTACGTTTGGTCGGCGCTAAACCGACGGTTAACTCGGATATCCAGGTAAGCTATGAATCGAGCACGCTGGAACTGTTGGATGGCGGTCCTAAGTCGGGTTCTCGAACGCTGAAATTAGGGCAAGATCAGGTTTTAGGTATGGCGACTCAGTTACGCTTCAAAGTCATTACCACTAGCCCGGGATCGACTGAAATCAGTGTGCAAAGTGCTGCTGGAGAAAATATCGAAACGGGCGAAACGATGGAAGTAATATTGCCTCCTCCGATTACCGTTACGATTAAGTAGTATTGAGTATTATTATATATGGCGTTGACTCATTTGATGGTGTCTGAGCGCAGCCAGAGTGGCTTTACTTTGATGGAATTGATGATCGTTATTGCGATCATGGCGATCTTGGCAACAGCCGCACTACCTTTTCGAGAATTAGTGCTGCAGCGAGAAAAAGAAATTGAGCTGCGTGCTGCGCTGCGGCAAATTCGCACAGCTATTGATGCCTACAAGAAGGCGAGCGATGATGGACAGATTGTCAAAAAAGCCGATCAATCTGGATATCCCCCTCGTTTAGAAGAATTGGTGATGGGAGTACCGGATGCGAAAAGCCCGGAAAAGAAAAATATTTATTTTTTACGTCGTCTTCCACGCGATCCTATGTTTGTCGAATTGGATATTGCTGGCATAGGTACGGTTACCCCTGCGGTTGATACTTGGGGGAAGCGTAGTTATGAAAGTCCCCCTGATAGTCCCAAAGAGGGCGATGATGTCTATGATGTATACTCGCTTTCCGAAGCAAAGGGTCTGAATGGAATTCCTTATAAAGAATGGTGATCGTTGAACGAGATGAAAAAGCGTTATTCTTGCAAAGGATTCACTTTGATCGAATTACTGGTGGTGATGGCCATTATCGCTACACTGCTGAGTTTGGTTGCGCCACGCTATTTTAATTCGCTGGAAAAAGCTAAAGAAGCGGTTTTACGGCAAGACCTTGTTATGATGCGCAATGCGATCGATCAGTTTTATGCGGATTTTGGCAAGTATCCGCTAGATTTGGAAGAGATGGTTGATAAAAAATATTTACGAAGCATTCCTGTAGATCCTTTCACTGAAAGTAAAGATACTTGGGTCATTATGCCGCCGCCTAATTTGATGGATTCTGGTGTATACAACGTGCATAGTGGGTATCGAGAAAAGGCGATGGACGGCACGTATTACGAGGAGTGGTGAAATTTCTGTTTGGTAGTATTTACATCATCATGTATGGCTAAGACGACGCAACAAGGATTTGTTTACCTTTGGGCACTTTACACGGTGGCACTTGCGGGGCTTGTCATGGCAGGTGCTGCGCATGTTTGGCAAGCGAAATCGCAACGTGAAAAAGAAGCCGAGTTGTTATTCATTGGTGAACAATTTCGGTTGGCGATTAAATCGTATCAAAGTACCGGTACAAAGCAATATCCCAAGACCTTGGAAGAGCTGTTAGAGGATAAACGCACGCCAAATGTGACACGCCATTTGCGTAAAATGTACATTGACCCCATAACGAATACTCCAGAGTGGGGAATTGTCAATGAAGAACCTCCGAAAGCAAATCCAGGAGTTGCTGTGAGTAATGCTTCATCTACTAATTCAAACACTGCTGGTAATAAAACGACAACAGCAAGCTCGACAGGAGGAACTGGAGGCACAACAGGATTGGGGGGGGCTGCTGGTGGCCTAGGTGATGGTACTTCCAGTGGCGCTTTTGCTACCAATACATCACAAGGCACGAGCAATAGTTTATCGACTTCTGGAACGGCGGCATCGACTACTAATTCTGGCAATAGCACTACTTCTAACAGTTCTACCGGAACCGGCTCTGCTGGTACTGGTAGTTCTACAACAGGGAAGACGATAGGATCAAGCCTTGGAACGAGTTTAGAGAAAAGAATAACGGGTGTGTATAGCCTTTCAGAGCGAAAGCCGATTAAAAAAAGTCAATTTCCCGAGCATTTCAGAAAATTCTCTGAAGCAAAAACGTATCAGGATTGGCAATTTGTTTATAAACCTGGGGATAGTAAAAGTTCTGGAACACAAGCCCCTACTGGATCAAAACCAAATACGGGTGGTATGGGCGCTGGTGCTTCATCCTCACCTTTTGGTGGATCGCAAGGAGGAAGTGGTTCTCCCAAGCCAGCTTCACCCTTTGGACAGTCATCTTCGTCGAATACGGAACCAGGATCTTCAGGAGCGGCAAGCTCACCTTTTGGTAGGTAGTTAGATCTGAGAAAACTAATTTGATGTTTACACTAAACCCGTTTCATCGAATCAAAGAAGTCGGAGTTATTTTTGGTAGCCTTGATTTTATCTAGTAAAAACCCCATAGCATCCATATCATCCATTGGATGAAGTAATTTTCGTAACACCCAAATTTTTTGAAGAATCTCCGCTGGGATCAACAGTTCTTCACGACGAGTTCCCGAACGATTGACATTGATTGCTGGATAGAGACGCTTTTCCGCCATCCGTCGATCTAAGTGAATTTCCATATTGCCAGTACCCTTAAATTCTTCGTAGATAACGTCGTCCATGCGAGATCCCGTATCAATTAGAGCTGTGGCGATAATTGTCAGTGATCCTCCTTCTTCAATATTTCTTGCCGCACCGAAAAAACGCTTGGGGCGTTGCAACGCGCTCGCGTCGACACCACCTGTTAATACCTTGCCAGATGCTGGAACTACTGTATTGTAAGCACGCGCCAATCGAGTAATCGAATCGAGCAAAATCACTACATCTTTTTTGTGCTCAACCAGGCGCTTTGCTCTTTCAATCACCATGTCGGCGACCTGCACGTGACGTGTTGCAGCTTCATCGAAAGTAGAAGAGATTACTTCCCCCCTTACCGATCGAGTCATTTCTGTAACTTCCTCAGGACGTTCATCAATCAGTAAAACCATCAAAATAACATCCGGATAATTTGCTTCGATGGAGTGGGCAATGTGTTGCAACATCACCGTCTTTCCTGACTTTGGACTGGCGACTAGTAAGCCACGCTGTCCTTTTCCGATTGGCGCGATCAAGTCAATGATGCGTCCGGTGATATTTTCTTCTGCTTTGATATCGCGTTCCAACATCAAGCGTTGATCAGGAAACAGTGGGGTAAGATTTTCAAAAAGGATTTTTTGTTTAGAGTTTTCTGGCGGTTCGTTATTAACTTTATCGACTTTTACCAGTGCAAAATATCGTTCTCCATCCTTAGGAGGACGAATTTCTCCATCGATAGAGTCACCCGTATGCAGATTAAAACGCCGGATTTGACTGGGCGATATATAAATATCATCGGGACCTGCTAAGTACGAGGTATCGGGTGATCGCAAAAAACCGAAACCATCCTGCAATATTTCCAAAGTACCATGTCCGTAGATGGTTTCTCCTTTTCGCGCTTGGTTCTTCAATAATGCAAAAACCAAATCCTGTTTGCGCATTCGATTGGCGCCATCGATTTCATTGTCGATGGCCATTTTGACTAACTCGGTAACATGAAGATTTTTTAAATCAGATAAGCGCATGAGGATACTCGTGATAAAGGATGATCAAAAAACAATGAAAATAAAGCAATGGGAAAGGAAAAATAAAGATGGACTTGCTTAAGCGGATGATATGATTATTAAAGTATTCACATGATCCACGTTCATAGGGGTGAAAGACTAATCGGTTTAAATGTGACTGTCAATAAATGCTGTCAGTTGGGACTTCGACAAAGCGCCGACTTTGGTCGCTTCAATATTACCGTTTTTAAACAACATCAAAGTAGGAATACCACGAATACCGTATTTGGGTGGAGTAGATTGATTTTCGTCGATATTAAGTTTGACTACTTTGAGTTTTTCTCCGTATTCATTGGCGATTTCGTCCAATACAGGCGCGATCATTTTGCAAGGACCGCACCACTCGGCCCAGTAATCTACTAAAACCGGTTTAGACGACTGTAAAACTTCTGCATCAAAACTAGCATCGGTAACATGATGAATATGCTGACTCATATAATCCTCTGTGAAATAAACAATTGTAAGAGCGTAAACCCAACACTATCATTAAAGAATTGGGGGGCCGATTAGTAAACTGAAATTTTGGATAAAATTTTTAGAAAGGTTTAAAACAACTTATCTTGCTATGCTATAGAAAAAACAGTCAAATGTGAAGTATTCTATCGAAAAAAACATAGTCATCACTGTTGTCTATACGCTGTTATAGTCTTGTCATGATCAGAGCGAACCTGAATTCCTATACGGTCTCCAATTTTATGCCATATAGAGCTGGCAGCAAGCAAAAGTAATGTTAAGCCACTGTTTAAACGAACAGTATACAGAACTTCGGCGCCACGAAATGCTTTGTTGACGATGGTTGCCTGTATTGAACTGCTTGCATCGAATTCGATATCGGAAGGGCGTAGCAATACCTCAACTGCGCAATTGGTATTGTTATTATCGCGATCAGTTTTTTGTAACGTTAGTGTCACCGGTAAAACACCCAATTCGGTTTTGGCGTGATATGAATCCTGCATAACTCCCGGCAATAATGTTCCTTGGCCAATGAAATCGGCGACAAAACGGTTGCTTGGATGGTGATACAGATTGTCTGCGGTTCCCCATTGTTGAATAACACCTTGGTGCATGACACCAATTTCATCAGCTACCGTAAACGCTTCTGCTTGATCATGCGTGACTAAAATGGCGGTAATGTGTTGTTGCTTAAGAATATCACGCACCTCCATACTCAAACGTTCGCGTAAATTCACGTCGAGATTGGAAAAAGGCTCATCGAGTAATAAAAGATTTGGCCTGGGCGCTAGCGCACGTGCTAATGCAACACGTTGTTGTTGTCCACCCGATATTTCATGGGGGTATTTGTGAATGACTTGTGACAAATGCATCGTATCGAGTAATTCATGGATACGTTGTTGTTTGTCTGTTTTATTGAGTCGATACAAACCAAAACCGACATTATCGGCAACGTTAAGATGGGGAAATAAGGCATAGTCTTGGAAAACCATGCCGATATGTCTTTGTTCTGGCGGTACCAACTTTTCTGCATTGCTTAGTAAAACGCCATTCAGCACAATTTCCCCAGAATGGATTTTTTCAAAGCCTGCGATACAGCGTAATACGGTGGTTTTGCCACAACCACTTGGCCCTAATAAACAACCGATAGTACCTTTTTCCAGTGCAAACGACAGCGTATCGACGACGATGTGATTGCCATACGATTGCTGAATGTTATTGAGCTGCAAAAATGGATTGGTCATCACTAAGACTCAGTATTTCGCATGAACAAAAAAATTGGTATCAATCCGGCTAGTACCATCGTTATTGCAGGTATTGCTGCTTGTTCCCATTGTCCTTCTGAAGTCATTTGATAGATACGCACGGCAAGCGTATCCCAACCAAATGGTCTTGTCATCAGAGTAATAGGCATTTCCTTCATAACGTCGACAAATACTAACGTTGCTGCGGTAAACAATCCCGATTTGAGTATGGGAATATGTATCTTGCGGATAATCGACCATCCGTTTAATCCTAAACTCATGGCTGCTTCATCAATACTCGCCGTAATGCGATGCATGGCGCTATCAATGGCATAATGGCTGACCGCCATGAAACGTATCAAGTAAGCGATTAACATCATCATCAGCGTGCCTTGAATGACTTGGCTCCATTCAATCGATGACCACTGTGATAACCACGCCGATAATTGACCATCGAGCCAAATGAATGGCACATAAACGCCAATCGCCAATACCGTGCCTGGCAATGCATAACCGATCGTCGCAATGCGAACGGCATTGCGTGTGGCTATGCTTGGATGACGGCGCACTGCGTAAACCATCACTATAACCACCGCACATGTCAACACTGCAGCCAAGCTTGAGAGTGCAATCGAATGCGATAAAAACTCCCAATAACGGCTGCTATCAAAGTCGTTTGCAAAAGCGTCGATGGACCAGAGCACAAGCTGCGTGATCGGTAGTGCAAATGCCACAGTTAATACACTGACGATAAAACCGATGGCTACTATTTTCTGCCCTCCGACTAATGGGATGCGTTGTGCGCGACCGCTTATTTTGGATTCTGCATAACGCATGCGCATGCGTAACCGTTGTTCGATGGCGATAACAATAAAAACGATGATAATTAATAAGGAAGCCAATTGTGATGCAGCTTGCAAGGAAAACATACTAAACCAGGCTTTGTAAATCGCGGTGGTGAAGGTATTGTAATTAAAAACGGAGACAGTGCCGAAGTCTGCCAACGTTTCCATTAATACCAACATCAAACCGCCAGCAATCCAAGGGCGTGCCATGGGTAACGCGACTCTAAAAAATCCCTGAATGCGATTAAATCCCAATGATTGAGCCACTTCGAGCGAACGCTTACCTTGTGTTAAAAATGCGTTGCGTGCCAGCAAATAAACATACGGGTAAAAAGCCAGCGACATGACCACGATAACACCCATGCGACCGCGTACTTCTGGAAACCACGTTAAATCACTGTCAAAAGTATTGCGCAATGTCGTTTGGATGGGACCGGTGAAATCAAATAATCCTAATGCAACAAATGCGGTGACATACGCAGGTATGGCCATGGGCAACAATAATGCCCAAGAGAAAAACCGACGTCCGGGAAATTCATAAACTGCCGTGATCCAGGCGAGGCTAACTCCTAAAATCGCAGTGCCAGCAATAACGCCGCAAGCGAGCCAGAACGTATTGAGTAATAAAAGCGATAGCGATGTTTCGACTAAATGTTGCCAAATATCACCGACTGGCGCGAGTAGTGAGGAAAGAACCACGCCAATTGGCGCCAAAACTAATCCAGCGGTTACAAAAGGGATTGCACGCCAAACGGACATTGCGTGAAAAATTACCGAAAAGAAAGTTTAAAACAGAAAGCGTGTTGGTTGAACAATCATCGACGACGCTTCCTGTTAATACAAGTATTACCGATAGCCGGCCCGATCCATCAGTTTTACTGCGGTGGCTTGTAATTCGCCCGCTTTGGATAGATTCATGCGGCTTTGTTTAAATTCACCCCAGCTTTCGACGAATGCATCTGCGTCAATGGCTGGATTAACCGGATATTCCATATTGACGTCAGCAAAGAGGTTTTGCGCTTTTTCGGACGATAAAAATTCTAGCAATTTGATTGCAGCTTGTTCATTACGTCCATATCGCGTTACACCAGCGCCGGAAACATTGACATGAACACCATCTTTGCTTTGATTCGGCCAGAAAATTGCTAAAGGAAGATTGGCATCTTTTTTCATCAAACGACCGAAATAATAGGTATTGACTAACGTCACGTCGCATTTACCTGCCGCGACGTATTCTAACGCTTTGGTGTCATCCGACAACGGTTCTGTTGCCAAGTTGGCGACCCAACCTTTGACGATTTCTTCAGTCTTTGCTTCGCCGTGTTCGGCAATCAACATGGCAACCAGGGATTGGTTATAAACTTTCTTAGAAGAACGCAAGCATAGGCGGTTCTTCCATTTAGGATCGGCTAGGTTTTCATAGGATGACAGTTCTTCTGGTTTGACTTTTTTTGTGTTGTATACCATCGTACGAGCGCGAATGGATAAACCAAACCACTCGTTTTTAGGATCGCGCAAATGTGCAGGGATGTTTCGTTCTAACACGGCAGATTTGATTGGTTTCAGTAAATCGGCTTGAGCGGCTGCCCAGAGATTACCCGCATCAGAAGTAATCAGCAGATCCGCTGGTGTGTTTTTGCCTTCGGCTTGGAGTTTAGCGAGTAGAGCACCTTCATTGTCGGTGGTGAATTTGATTTTGATGCCGGTTTCTTTCGTAAAAGCATCAAACATTGGCTTGATTAACTGTTCGATGCGTGCAGAATAAACAACGAGTTCTTGCGCTTGTGCGGATTGCGCGAACAAAGCAAAACAACACAGCAATGTGACGATATAACCATTGATATAAGGTTTAAACATATATAATTCAGAATGATGAGTTAATTTTAAAAGGTTTCGTAAAGATTTTTCATTGATCAATACTATGTCGGTCACTATAGTATGAATAGGAATAGTTATCAATTAAATCCAGATTTATTGTATATGATTCATCGATGAAAATGCTGGAGTAATGGGCGAGAGGTTCATCCTGCCTATAAAAGGAAGTTTTATCGTCAGAGGACTTGGGTCTACGCCAAAAGCCAGCCCCAGCAGATTGACTTCAAATCCTTCCACAGGACTGACCAGAGCACCAAACAAGCCAAAAATCGAAAATTGTCCCCCGTGACCGCTTGGCGCTTGAGAAATGAACGGCCAGCCTAAGTAGTCTTTGCCGATTGCGGTGGGAGGCAAATCCAATTCCAATTCGGGAACAGCCCGGGAAATCCAGGCAATAAAAGTATTGGAATTAGGGCCTGGCCAAATCCGATAGTGATGAGAATAGGGATAGCTGCGCGCTGCTTGATCTATTTTTTCAATTAACGCATCGACGTTATCGCCGCGCTTTTCCAACAATACTTCGGGTAAATTGCCATACCAATAACGATCCGGTCCATCGCTATGAATCGATACGACTGACATTTTGCGTCGTTGCAACCAGCCGATTACTTCATAAACAGTATAGTTTTTCGCTTGCGTCGGTTTGACGGCAATCCATGTATGAATGCCAAAATAGCCACGCCAACTATACGCCTTTGCACCATACACCTGAATAATAGCTTCCGGGGTGGTTGCTGGATCGGGCGCCAATCCTGCGGATTCTCGGCTGGCATTCCACCAGTATTGAGCGTGAGCTGGGTTATGAACAACTTCCTGTAACAAAAAACAAAACAAAAACAATGTGACCGTAGATTTCGGCATGAATGAAAACAAAGGATAGGAAGCCAATTAAAGGGATAATTACCGAAAGATTATTTCTTGTGTTTGGAAAGCAACAACTCCGGTAATTCTTTGAGCAATCGTCCGGTACTGACCATTTGGTGCCGCAACATGTTCCAGTTTTCGGCATTTTTTCGTGCATCGAGGCAACGCATCAACCGCACGCGCAGCGCATCGGTTTGATGATTGAGTATTGCTGACCACAGCGCATCGTCGACGTTATACACTTTTCCTTCGGATAGCGAGACGGGAACAATGCTTGCAGCCGGTACGGCCAAATCACTGGCTACAACTTGCATGGCTTGGTTAATATGGACCGATTTAGCATTGGTAGTGTCGTTTAAATCATAAGGTGGTTGCCATTCGTTGATGGGGCGTAAACGGTCAATAAAACTCATAACGACTAGCAGTGGCGGGGCATGACGATGCGTGCGCTCGATTTGAAACGCGCGTAAGTCATTGAGACAATCGCGCTCGAGTTGTCGGTCAGGGCGATTGGCCGGAGTTACCCATAAAATCAAGTCAGCTTCGCCTGCGGCGGCAAGCATTTGCTCGCGGTTGAATAACGGACTGTCGCAACCCGGGCTATCCAGGATAATCGCTTGCGACAATCCTTCGCGCGACAATACGAATGGTTGAATGGAGTTCGTCGTATCAGGTAAGGTATCCGTTGCGGCTGTCAATTCTCCAAACAATGCATTAATCAAACTGGATTTGCCTGCGTTCGAGCGACCTAACACCAAAATACGCAACGGTTCTTCGCGTTGCTGATTGGCATCCTGCGTGGCTTGGGTTAAATCCGCTTCAGAATTCGGTGTTGGCATATCGACATCATCGTTACCTAACGATAAGCGGCCACTATATAAATCAATGGCATAGTAACCCACTTTAAGGATATAAGTGCGCAAAAACCAGCGATGTAATTCGTCTTTTGCCAAGCCTAAACTGCGTTCGCGTAAATGGCGCCATGTTTCACTGAACAAGGCGTTAACCGGATTCACGATGACATTACCGGCGCGGTAAATATTAAATAATTGCTCCGCTTTGGCTTTCCAGCGATGAAGTCGAAATAAATCGCCAATCGTGAGTCGATGGCTGAATGGAATTTTTTCGACCACATCCTGACGCAAATCACGACTGGCACGTTCAATAATCAGTAAGGTATGAGGGATGGTCAATTCTAGTAATGGTTTTTCCACATTAGGAAAATAATTGTGCGCGACGGTTTGCATGGTACGTTGTGCCAGTTCCATTACCCACGCGCCATTTTCTAATGGCCAGTCTTCCGGCTGAGTGCTTTCTGCCAACGCTTCAACTTGTTGCCAGACGGCATCGGCGCTTGGTGGCCAGGTGGGATTGGGTTCTGTCGTCGTGTTCTGCAACGCCTGGCTTTCATGCTGGATCAACCAATGCTGCAAACTATAGCCCAGTAAACCGCATGCGACTGATGCACCTAACCAGTAAATCAAATAATCATTTTGCCATAGCCATGCAACACCTAATGCTAGCAGTACCAGGATCGGTAGAATCAGCAGCAAAAAAACGAGCAAACGCAGTGGATTCATTAACGAAAAACGTTTCATGAGGAATTGTCAGGTCCTTGTAAACGTTTTTTCAGAATCGAAGCGCCTTGTTTCAATTCTTCAGTGTAAATTCGCCTTAATGCATTAGGATCGATATTCAAGCCGTTTTTACGCCGTACAAAAAAATAAATTGCCGTTTTACCGAGCGCATATGTCGAAGCACCACTTGAACTTGCTCCCCACAAAGCGCCTATCGTTTGTCCCCAGAAAGGAATGACTTTGACAAGCGTGCGACTGAGTAGTCGCGTAATATAGTTTGACGCAATGCCTACACCCATCAATCCTAAAAACTCGACCACTGTATTTTTATCCCAACGCTGTCCATATAATTTAGCCAGACTGTGTAGTAACTTAGCTTGAACTGCCGAAACACTTACCAGGTCGACTACGGGCAATGCACCTAAGCTGGCTGCGGTAAGTGAATGACCGACGATATGCTGATGCGCAGCGCGCGCATATAAATCATGCACTTCTTTGCCTAATCCAAGTTGATGCTGCAAACCTAACGAAGAAAGCGATTCTATCGCGTGCCACAAGCCTTCTAATCCATAGTCGGGCGGATTAAAACCATCTTCAATTAAAGTAAGATCGACCGCGATCCATCGGATTGGCGCAAAGCCAGGTACTTGCCCCAGGCTTTTGCGTTGCGAAAGCAGAGCGCGTCGTAACTCGAGGGGGATGGTTTCTGGTAGAGGGTCAACGTGATACGGCCACGGCAGGAGATGTTGAAATCCATCGGGGTATAAATCGTGCAATCCCGTTTGTACAATCAACAACGGCCATTCGGGATGACGTTTGCGGATCGCATGCAGCACGTCAATGATGCTCGACTGATTTAGATCAGCCACTTTCATTACAGCGATTACTAAATGGGCTTGCCCTTCGCAGTAAAGAATATCCTCACTGGGATCATACGAGACTTCACCCAAGCCACGTGTATCGAGAAAACGCACAATCGGTGTTTCAGTGGGAAAATCATAAAACTGCGAGGTTCGTGTGCAAGGCTGAAAACCGTTGCCGATTTCAGCCGCTTCGCTGCCTGTCAATGCTTTGATAATCGAGGTTTTGCCGGCTTGTGTTTTGCCTAGCAACCATAGCACAGGTACCGGAATACGTTCCCGCGCAGCGCGTAGTGAAGCATCCAATTGCGAAGCATCAACTTTTGGATCTAGCAGCGCCGCGCGTAGTTGATCCCAATACGAGGTCCAGTTTTTCAGATCAGTCCACTTCATGACACGACTATCTTATCATCAAACATTAAGCGCCAAAGATGTCGCAATAGAATAAAGTTATTGACTCAATACTCCCATTTTTTCAAGGTATATCCCTAATAGGTTTCGATATAATCGTTGATGGTCAACGAGAAAGGTCCGCCGTATCCTCAAAATGTCTAACCCTAATTTCCACCAACATATTCCACTTTGACTCTTGATACACCCTCGATTCCAATGTTTTTTGCCGCGCTACGCGATAAATCGATAATACGATTCCTCTTGAAAGGACCGCGATCATTGACTACTACTACGATCTGCCGACCATTTTGTAAATTCGTGACCCTGACGCGCGAAGGAAGCGGTAAGGTTTTATGCGCTGCGGTCATTTTATTGGGATTAAAGTAGGTGCCCATCGCAGTAGTATTACCTGATTCGGCGCCATACCAGGAGGCATAACCCGTTTCGCTATATCCAACGGCAGTTTTCAATGGGTAATAGGTTACGCCGAAAACTGTATAAGCTTTATTGTATGCGGCATTCAAATTGGGGGTTGAAATATTAGTATGCTTCGATCTGCCTTTATCGATCGAATTGACAGCACATCCGCTGATTAAAATGAAAATCAATACAGTAGCTTTTCTGGAATAATAGAAAAATGAAAGTGGCATAACAATATTTGAAGCGATTGAATATGCATCATTATAGTTTGCTGCAGCAATATTGAGGAGATATTAGTTTTTATGAAGGATGAAGCAATCAAAATTGACGGCGCAATAGCGAGTGAATCTTTGCATGGCATGCGGCGAGAACCGACTTACGCAGGGGTATTGTCGTTTTTAAGGCGTAATTATTCCAAAGATTTGACCGGAGTCGATCTTGTTATCAGCGGTGTTCCGTTTGACTTAGGCGTGACGTATCGACCGGGCGCGCGTTCCGGACCGCAAGCAATTCGACTGGCATCGGCAGAAGTAGCGTCTCTGAAACCCTATCCTTGGGGTTTTGATCCTTTTGAAAAACTCTCGGTGATTGATTTTGGCGATTGTTATCTCGATACTCATCATCCGATGACGACACACCAGGCGATCGTCGATCATGCTCGGCACATTTTAAGCTCGGGTGCGCGCATGTTGACTTTGGGTGGCGATCATTACATTAGTTATCCATTACTCAAAGCGCATGCAGAAAAATTCGGCAAACCACTTTCATTGATACATTTTGATGCGCACAGCGACACATGGGCCGATGAAAGCACGGACTCTCTGAGCCACGGTACCATGTTCTACAAAGCGATTAGAGAGGGGCTTGTCGATCCAAAACGCTCGGTGCAGATCGGTATTCGCACTTGGAATGACGATTTTATGGGGGTGCCTATTTTAGATGCGGCTTGGGTTCATCATCATGGTCCGTATGCTGCGATTACCGAAATTAAACGTATTATCGGACAACATCCGGCTTATCTAACATTTGATATCGATTGTCTGGATCCGGCTTTTGCACCGGGTACTGGTACGCCGGTTTGTGGCGGTTTATCGACCGCGCAAGCGTTCGCAATTATTCGTGGATTGACTGACATTAATGTGATCGGCATGGATGTGGTCGAAGTAGCGCCCGCTTACGATCAAAGTCAAATTACCGCGCTAGCCGCTGCGCATATTGCATGCGATTTTATTTGCTTGATTGCAAAGCAGAAAGAATCTGGATTGCTTCATCGGTAATTATCAAGACGCTAAACTATCAGCAACCTTTTTTACCACTTGTAAATCGGGTTTTTCCATTTGATTTCGCCAACTGCGATAGCGATTACGTTCTGGTAACGTGTTGAGTTGTCGTTCTTTTTATAGAGAGCTTTTGAGCAGCAAGGTTTGATGAGCATCTTGCATCAATTGATAAACCGCTTTGTAAGGAATGGGACGGCTATAGTAATAGCCTTGCTGATAGAAGCAGCCGTGTTTTGTCAATAAATCGACCTGCTCTTCTGTTTCGACTCCTTCCGCGATCACGGTTAATCCGAGCTTTTTACCCAGCCCAATAATTGCTTGTACGATTTTTAAATCATTAGCATTTTCACCTAATTTATGCACGAAAGATTTGTCGATTTTAAGAATATCAATAGGTAGTTCCCGTAATAACGTTAATGAAGAATACCCGGTACCAAAATCATCCAAAGCAATTGTGACATTGAGTTTTTTTATTTCGCGCAAAATTCTGCTTGCACGACCCATATCATTAACTATTGCGTTTTCCGTCATTTCGAGTATGAGTGATTGAGCTGGTAAATCGGTTTCACGCAGAATTTTCGAGACTATTTCCGGCAAATTTCTATTAACCAATTGGCGTGGATTAAGATTGACTGAAACTTTAATAGGATAACCGAGCTTGATCAGCTTATATGCAACCTGACATGACTCTTTCAATACCATCTCTCCCAGCGATTCAATTTGGTTACTATTCTCCGCTAAAGGGATGAAGCTACTGGGAGAAAGATAACCACGACTCGGATGCGGCCAGCGCACCAGCGCTTCCATACGAGAAATATTATGCGATTGAACATTGAAAATGGGTTGGAACAGCACTTGTAATTCCTGTTGCTTAATGGCTGTACGGAGTTCTTTTTCGAGCGTGATTTGTTCGCGTGTCCAAGCCGCGGATAACTCCGCCGAATAACAGTCATATTGATTACCCCCATCTTGCTTGACGTGATACATGGCCGTCGCGGCTCTTTTTATGACAATTTCACTGGTCAAACCGTTCTCAGGGTAATAACTGATACCAATGCTGGCGGATACAAATACTTCTAAATCGTCGATTTCGAAGCGTTGTCGAACGATTTCTAATAATCGTTGCGCCAATTCTAATCCAGTATCTTTGCTTAAATGGTTTGAAAGCAAAACGAACTCGTCACCGCCCCAGCGTCCGACGACGTCATCTTTTTGTAATGTTTCAAAAAGTCGTGAGGACACCATTTTTAGTAATTTATCACCGGCGTGATGTCCCATTGCATCATTAATTTTTTTAAAATTATCCAGTGTGATAAAAAAAACGGTGATGATTTTGCTAGTGTTTTCCGCAGTTTTGATCATTCTGTCGAAATGCACCAGAAGTTGAGATCGATTAGGCAATTCAGTCAATGCATCATAGTTTTTTTGATGCGCTACGCGCTGAGCTAACTCGATGCTATCGGTTATATCCGTCATTGCAATGACTGAGCCCATCTTGGCATTGCTTTCATCATAAAATTCGTTACAAACGATGCGAACGGTCAGTTCATCACCATGAGTTGTTCTGATGCGGTATTCTTCGGGAGTTTTGCTCGCTTTGATTGCGGGAAGCGAAACTTTTTCCTTCAACGGTAAAACATTCGGATGCGTTAAGGTGGGATAAAAATCTAGTACTTCATGCAACATTTTTCCTTGCATATGCGCAAATTGTGTTTCTAGAATCTTTTCCGCACCTTTATTGACATAGATGATCGCATTACAATTGTCAGTAATGATAACCCCGTCGCCAATAGACTCCAGTGCTGCACTCGTACGTATTTTATTGATTAAGAACATACTGATGAAATGATTGATGCGCTGCCAATTTCTAAGCGGATATAAGAATAAAGTACCCAATAAAAGAGCGCTTGGAGGCATCCAAATATAGGAAAATTTTAATAGCATTCCATTCAGCACCAATTCCAGCGCCAAAAGCAGCAACAGCAATAAGATTGTTAGCTGTTGTTTAAGCTGAATTAATAACAGCAAAACAATTCCAACGCCTAGTACCGAAACCATGGTAGTAATGGTATTGGAAAGCGGCATAATCATCTCATTTTCCGATAGCATCGAAAAAACATTTGCGTGCCAGTCGATTCCCGTCATGAGTTGGTGATCAATTGCGGTTAAGGGTGTAGAAAAGCGTGCACCTAAACCGGTTGCAGTCACTCCAACAAAAATTACTTTATCCCTCAAACTGTATAAGGTGGCGTCATCGAATAAAACTTGCGCGTATGAGGTTCGATGAAAGGTTGGGAATTCAGCCGCATAAGGAATCAATACCTCTGCTGACCGAACCCAACTTTTGTGGAGATCATTGGACAAGGTTTGATCAGTTTTATGAGCATTGATTAACGGTTCTTTTGCATTGAAATTATTGAGTAATGACAGCGATAAGGTCGGCCATGTAGGAAGATCAACGCCGGCATATAAAAATACTCGTCGAGCAACGCCATCACTATCCAATTCCACATCGGTGTGCCCTAGCTTGGCGTATTCGGCCAACAACGGTATCGGTTGTGCAAGTTCAATCGTATAAGGTGATGATTCAGTAACGGGTGCTACCGGAAGAGCAACATGACCATGACGTTTAATGGATTCAGCAAACAAGCGATCGGAAGTGGTATCTGATTCTTGCGATTCAGTGAATAACAAATCGAATATAAGTGCCTGGTTATCGATTGCATGTAAACGATCAACCAGTCTAGCGTGGATTGCTCTTGACCAAGGCCACTGTCCAAGTGCTTTTAGACTACTGTCGTCAATTGCGATGATAGCAACTTTTGAGTCTTGCTTAGGATGTTGGAACGTTATGAGCTTATCGTAAATGATGAAATCAAAACGCTCTAAGAATTTTTCGTAGGCAATGAAACCAATCACTGCCAAAAGAAAAATTACGCACCCAACAAAGGTCGTATAGGAATAGTGAGATTTGTCTTTCAATCCAGAGATCATCACAAAAGCACTAGTAATGGCAGCAACATCAATAACATAAACCAATAAGATATACCTCTCGGAACGTCAATCGTTTGAGGCGATCCCCAGGGTCCTTGAAAACCATCGGACTCAATCGTTTTTGTTCGTAGGTAATACACCCCACTTTCAGGTTTCTTGATTACAACTTGAGAGGCGGTTGTTACTTCATCATGAATGATTTGGTTGAATTCAGAGTCGCTGGCAAACTGAAAATGAAAACGTTGCCCGTCAGCAGGAGCACGCCATGCGAATGTCATGCTGTTTTCATCAAATTTAGCATCTTCCAGCGATGGACCAGGATGAGGAACACGAAAAGCCATGACATCACTCATGGACCCGGCGCCCTCTTGTGGAGAAACAGCCATGATACGCCAAAAATACTGACCGGGGCTTAATCGCTCGGAAAGTATCAGCTCATTGTCCTTGAATTCTGGATTAAAGTAATTCAGACTGGAGAAGTCAGCGCTGTCGCTGACCATGACGGCATAATGCGAAACCTCTTCTTGCTTAGCCCATTTGAATTCATGTTTTTCAGGATTCATGACACCATCAGGTATCGGCGAAAGAATAAATGGAAGTTCCGGTCGTGCGTTGAGAGCTATCGGTTTCACAGCATCAAAACCTTCAATCCATGATTGATCGATGCCACGAATTCTTAACCAATAATTGCCATCCGGAAGATTACCGTCGCGAAAAGGCAATTTTGTAGTGGTAAATTCAGTGATTAAGTTATTAAATTCTCGATCATTGGCAATTTGTGCGCGATATGCTTGTGCGCCACGAATCGGTTTTAGATGAATGACCAAAGGCAATTCCCGGTAATAATCATTTGTTTCAGATAGATCGGGTGGGGGCAGTAATTTGATAGGTGGTTGCGGCGGTTTTCCTGCCATCGCTAATGTGCCATATTTTTCACGAACTTTGATGACTTTATCTTTACCTGCTACTTCAACCGCGCCGGTTAAAACCTCACTGGTCGAAGCTGATTCGACTTCTACTACACCAACGCGAAAATCGGTACCTCGGACAGAACTGATCGCAGAAGGCGTGCGAATTCTAAAGCGGGTTCCATTCTCAGGATTTTTCGGTACGGAGCTTTCAATGCGACCTTTTTGCAAATCGATCATGGTATCGATCAAACCATAATCACCGAGAATTCTCATATCATGCAACCGCAGATACGAATTAGGCTGGACATTGAGTTGCGTATCATCTGCGAACTTCAATGTCAAAAAAGCATCCTCACCTGTTTGAATTTCATCGCCAACCAATAATTGCATTGCGGATTGAAGTGAGGTATCAGCCTGTCCCTTACGATGCAGGGTAACAGCGCCTCGTGCTTGAATCACTTCCGCATAAGCCTGTCCCAGCTGCTTTGTCCAAGGGATGGGAACACGTAATTGTGTGCCTGGAGGTACAAAATAAGGATCGTGAATATGATTTAAACGAATTATTCCATCTAAATGCTTCATGCTCAAAAGATGCTTTTGAGTGAAGTTCCACAGATTGTCGCCCGGCTTAACGATATAAGTCCATTCTTCTGCTACCGCTGAAGAATATGGAATAAATAAAAATATCATCCATGAGATAATGACAATTATTTTCTTTGCAGTAGTCGTACTGCTAAATGCCGTTCTTGTGAACATCGTTCCTTTTTAGCACTGTTAAGTAATGAGGCGTAAAAACTAGAGCGCTAGTGGGTTCTTCGTTTATCAAGCGAAATTATTCAATGAAACAATTGATATCTCATATGATACATAATCACGCTATATAAAGTACAGCAAGAATAGATTCTATATATCTATATATTTAATATTAATAATCAGTGTGTTATTAAATTACGATGTCGAGTCTAAGGAATGGATTCTGGGGCGAGCTTAGGTAAGCAAATTTAAGAAAAAAATATTGATCGCTTATTCACATAATTTTCACAAGATTTCGGCTATGATCAGTTAGAATCCTTACTATTGCTGGGGGAAAAGAAGTTGGTGTGCAAGCGAATTTGAAATAGAAACGCAAAGAAGCTTCTTTTATAACTATAATTATCAAAAAACAAAAGGAGATTGATTACCATGGTTCTACGTATTGCACATGTTGACGACGATTCTGATATCCGCGAATCCGTACAACTAATTTTAAAGAAAAATGGCTACGAGGTTGATAGTTATCTCACCATGCAAGATTTTTTAGACTCATTAAAGACCAACACTAATCGACCCAATTTAGCTATTCTTGATGTGATGGTGGAGTCTATGGATTCTGGTTTGACGACTTTTGCTAACCTTCATAAAAACTATCCTGAGATGCAGGCTATTTTTCTAACTTCCTTAGGTGACATGATTCGGCCTTATTTTGAAAATCAATCGCATGAATGGGTATGTATCATGGAAAAACCCGTTGAACCGATTAGTCTTCTCGCAACAATCAACGCTCGCTTGAAAAATAAAGACGGGCAAGTTGCCTAACAATATTAATGTTCGGAAAGTAATGACAAGCACCGAATTTTCTTGGGATAAATCTGCTAATAATCGTGCAGCCTCACATTTAGAAGCACAGGCTCGGGTTAAACTTAGCGATGATGTCTTAATCAGCAATATCCGGTGGTTCATTGCTTTTCGTTGGGTATTAATCGGTGCTTTAATTGTTTTTGAAATATTAGTACTGCTTTCATCCTCAGACACTTTCGTCAAATTGGGTGTCAGTGACCAGCATAATTGGCCTGTCGTCGTTATCGGCATACTCATTTTCGCCAATATTCTTTATATCATTGCGTTAGATTACTTACCGCCAAGTCGATACAACTCTCCTACCATCAATCTTTGGGCACAGATTATCGTAGATCTGGTCTGTCTTTCTGTTGTCGTGCATTACATTGGCAGTACGTCTACACCAGTGTCTTTTTTCTATGTGTTGCATATTGCTTTAGCATGCATTTTTTTCTCAGCGCGTGAAAGTTTCTATGTAACCGTGCTGGTTTGCGTTATGGATACGGTTGTCATCTTGATTGATAACTTTCTTTTTGCGCAAGCACCACTTTCGTCATTGATCAATAAACATTTTTCTATCGAAAGCTCACCGCAAGACAACGCCCTGCTTTGGATGATTTTTCTGGATGTGTTATTTCTCGTTGTTTGGTATGTGGTTTCAAGGCTTTCATTAATTGTTCGCACGCATGAACATCATCTCGCCGATGCTTACAAACAAATCAAACGAGCACAAGTTGAAAAAGATCAATACGCGTTGCTGATTACGCATCAGCTTAAATCGCCACTGGATGCCATTCGAAGTAAGATCAATTTGATTCGAGAAGGCTATCTCGGAGAAACGTCCACTGAAGTCACGCATGCGCTCGAACAAATGGATATTCGAGCGAAAAACATGTCCGGATTAATTCTTGATTTATTGCGATTAGAACGTTTAAAAACCAGTTGTCACGATACGGCGCAGTTTCAATCCACGAATATCCATGCCATTTTAAAAAAATGTATCGACAAGCTCGGACCGGTTGTCAATTCTAAGGAAATGAAATTGAATGTCTCGGTGAATGACTTTTACTACCAGTGCATCCCGGAACAACTAGAAATTTTATTCGAAAACATTATTTCCAACTCCATCACTTATTCGCATCACGGCACATCCATTGAAATTGCCTCTCACCAGATCGGAATCGATCAAGCCACTGTTACAGTGACTGACCACGGCATCGGCATCGAAAGCAAAGATTTACCCAACATTTTTAACGAATACTTTTATTCTCCGCGAGCCGCAATGCATAATAAATCCACCAGTGGTATCGGCTTATCGATCGTAAAAATCGCTGCAGAAAATAATAAATTAAAAATCAATGTGGATAGCGAACCAGGTGTCGGTACGACATTCACCGTTATTTTCAACAACGTAACTTCCAGCGCCGCGTAATTCCTCAAAACAAGCTGTTGATGATGCGCGTAAGTTTGATTGCGCATCAATAAGTCTGATCCGGGCAAACTCGTTCACTTCGATATTAAACGATTTCTTATTTGCTAATAACTCACCGCGTGCTTCATTATTGTCAATTCGGCGGCTGCCTGCTCCAAACATGCGGCTTGGTTTGAACTCAATGACCTCGAGCAAGGCGAAAGCCAATGAGGTTGAACCGATCGTCCGGTTTATTGCGATCGCGGCGGGCGGAACGACAGTGCTTGCCGAGGTGAATCCACGAGCCGCCGCGCATCACGCGGTAGGCGCCCGTTTCCGGCCCTTGCGGATCGGTGGACGGCTGCGATGGATACGTGCCGTACCAATCTTGGCACCACTCCAAAACATTACCATGCATTTGATGCAACCCCCAGTCGTTGCAGGGTAATTCCTTCACCGCCACCGTTCGTTCCCGGTATTCGCTGTTACTACCATTGTTGTATCGGATTCTGCCGTCAAAATTCACAAACCTTGAGTCGATTTGCTCGCCCCAACTGAACGGTGTCGTAGTTCCAGAACGGCAGGCATATTCCCATTGCGCTTCCGTCGGTAAACACAGCTTCAGTTCTGCTTTCAGGCTGTTCATCTTAGCAATGAACGCTTGCGCATCCTCCCAACTGACATTTTCTACTGGATTCTCTTCACCTTTGAAATAACTGGAATTTTCTCCCATCACTACTTGCCACAGCGCTTGTGTTACCGGCGTGTCGGCAATCCAAAAACCTTTGGTCAACGTCACTTCGTGCAATCGCTCATTGCTAAATCGTTCCGGTTCGCTCTCTGGCGAACCCATCCAAAATGTCTCCGGTTCGCACCAACGAAACATCTGCCGCACGCCTTTGTACGTGAACGCCATCCACAACCCAAATTCGTCCTCACCCCAATCGGACGCCCATGCTTCCGGGAATGCTTCAGGGAAAATGGTGTGTTGGCGGATTTTGAACGACACGATATATTGAAAAGTTTATTTTTAGAGTGCAATAAGCGCAGTGAATTGCGTCATCATACTGCAAAAAACATTAAGTTCTTTCGTGGCAGCGTCGGGATTACACGTCGGGATGACAAAAAACTTATACCTCATCGTCACCTTTGAATAGACCTTTTATTCGATCCATGAAATTTTTCGGCTTATCGTCACTCCGCAGATCATTCTCCATCTGAGCTTTCTCCCGCTCCGTCGCGCTACGATCAGCCGGCTGCTGGTCTGCTCCAAGCACTCGGCTTGGTTTGATGTCATGTCCTCGAGCAAGGCGAAAGCCAATGTCGTTATCGAAAAATGACTGTTCTTCATCTTTGCGACTGGCTGAACGACTTTCTTTGCCATCAAAATCCCACGAGCCGCCACGTAGCTCTCGACCATCACCCGATTCCGGTCCTTGCGGGTCGATAACTACCCCAGATGGATAATCTCCGTACCAGTCTTGACACCATTCCCATACGTTTCCATGCATTTCATACAACCCCCAAGCATTTGGTGGATAGCTTTTGACTGCGGCTGTTTGCTGCTTGGCCCCTTTAGCGTATTCCATGATTATATTTTGTCCAAAGCCAGAATAATTTACTTTCTCCAACAATAAATTGCCGTCAAAATTAAACGCGCCGGTTGTTCCCGCTCGGCAAGCATTTTCCCATTCAGCTCCGGTCGGTAAGCGTAATTGCAATTGCGGATGGCTGTTATTGCACTGTTTCAGAAAGTCTTGCACATCCTCCCAACTGACATTTTCTACCGGCAATTGTTTTCCCCTGAAATCACTAACACTCCAATACATCACTGCTTGCCACAATGCCTGCGTACAGGCGGTATCCGCCAGCCAATAACCTCGTGTGAGAATCACCCGATGCTGCTTCTCACCGGTATGACGTCCGTCTTCACTTTCCGGCGAGCCCATCATGAAACTGGTCGGTTCGATCCAGCGGAAACGTTGGGTAATTCCGGCGATGATGGCGTCGGCGTAAAGCCCGTATTCATCTCGACCTGCACCCCCAGCCCAATCAGGCTTAAATTTAGCCTGTGATAACTGCGACTCCGAGTACCAAAAACCCGGATACAACGTTTGGTGATTCATTAATAAAGGTGCGTGCCAGTACCAGCGATATACACGATTTTGTGCATCTCGGGATTCGGCGTACAGTCCTTCACTACCGCTGCCCATGAATATCATCCAATCGGCTTTTTTCTGCTGAGCAGCGGTAACATCGACGGTGACACGCGCTGAACCGATCTGGAACGTATGTTGCCCGGTGGCGGCAAATTGAAATGCATGTTCACTCGATTGCGCAAGATTCAGACTGATTACTGTTTGCCGACCCTGCTGATCGGTGTGCGTATGAAAAAGATGCGTATCGGATAATTCTAACGTCAACAAGGTTGCGCCGGAAGTCGCATGTGTGGTCCACGCATCTTCCATGTTGCTCTGAAAATCTTTACTGAGCGGTGCTTCGGACTTCTCCGGTACCAACGTCAGTTTCTCGCCAGTTTGTCGCAGATGATACACGCGTGAGACTTGCGTCGTATTCAGAAAATTCCAGGCAGTTTCCTTCTCCGCATCGGTTAAATCACTCGGCCATTCGCTAGTACTGAATCCGGTTTGTTGTTCATCCCGTTTCTTGGCAAAGGCCATCAACGCAGTCCAGTAGCGGTGTTGCTGACGGATAGTTTTGACTTCATACCGTGCCAGATGGCGTTTCATCCAAGCATGTAGCAAACTGTTATCCGGATGAGCTTGATAGGTTTTCACTATATCTTGTAGGTATTTTTCCGTTGCAACTTCGACTTCCTGCGGCAACGGCAAACCTAGCAATTTCAGGTTATACATCGACTCAAAATACAATTCATCGGGATATAGCGCGTGATGGCGGCCAATCAATTCCACCCATTGCTCTTGTTGTTGCGGTGTCAATATGCGGAGTAAGCTGCGCGTTTGCTCGAGATAGCTGGGTTTGCTGGCTGCCAGCCATCCCCATTCGTCACCTTCACGGATCACCGCAGTATGTCGCCAAACCGCAGTTTCATGGCCAATGTCGTAACCACCCGGCAAACAATAACGCATTGCGCGCAGCAAACCGCTATCGACGCGCACTCCAGCGAATAAAGACGCCAGCAATTGATCGATACTTGCCGCGTGATTGCGCTTGTCTTGCTCGGCTTGGTAATTACCTTTGATCAATCTGAGACGGCTTGACCGATCCCACACGACACAATCAAAAAACTGCAGCAGGCGTGGGTCAATTTGACGCTCGGCAACAGGCATTAACACCGTGGCACGAAATCCTTGCGCACGCAACATCTGCCCAAACGCCAACCATGCGTAGAGTGTTTGCCGCGATTGCGCATGCCTGCCCAAGTCGCTGAGGATTAAAATCGGCGTGCATTGTACAGGCTTAGACCAGGGTTCGATGATTTCGCGTTGCTGCTGGTAGCGGACGATATAACCACCCGGTTCATCGTAACAATATTGCACTTCCAAACCTTCGTTGCCGCGCGCTTGCAACAGCCGGTTGCGTAAGTGCAGGAAATCGCGGCGATAAGGAAAATTATCGTCATTGATATCGATCAACACCCGTACTTTGAGCGCCCAGTGCTGTCGCTGCTGGCACGGGATTCTCCCGACAATTTTACCGCTTGCCACATGCTTGACCAGTTTCTCGGTATCCGGATGCCGCCCTTCGATACGATCCCCCAAGACCCGTTGCAAAAACGGCAACATTCTTGGCCAAGCGGTTAATTCTATATGAAGCGGTTTGACGCGATGGATCTTAGGAATCCGAGTAACCGATTCTTCCAGTAAAGTGGACTTGGCTTGTGTAAACCAATCTGGCAAGCTGAGTTCATCGAACTCGGAATTGGTTTGAGTCTGCTCCAAATGATATGAAACGACTCGATAATAGGATGCTGTCGTGGTTTGCGGCTTTATTTGAGGCTTGACCGGCGGATCGTCTGGTAACTTCGGTGAATCAATTGGTTTTTTTTGATCGTCTCTGTTAGGCAAGTTTGGTACCGGCAACCGTTTGGACATGGAATCGGTATTATCATGCCGTTCAAATCCAAGCAGTGCCGCAATGGATTCGTGCTGATTGGTTTCAAGCGTTTGCAACGCCCATAACAGATCCGCACGACCGACATCACTTTTACCACGCGCTTGGTTATCGATTACGCGGGCAGCAGTCTTATTACTCATACATCGCCGAATACTTGCGCAATGCGAATTCGCTGATTTTATCCAGCAAAGCGAGTTGTTCGTCGGTATTTTTCCCTAACACCGACAAAGCTCGCAGCATATCAAGGTATTCCGCTTGACCGGGCGGTGTAATGCCTTTGTCTTTGGCAGCGCTACGGTCTTTGATCAATAGTTCGGCTGCTTTACGGTAAACATCGAAAGAACATTGTTGATCAAAGTGCAGTTGTCCCCGCCCGATTAATAGTTGCGTCAATTCTTGATCATCTTTGGGTAAATCGAGATTCAACACCAAACAACGGCGCACAAAAGCCGCCGGCAACTCGCGCTCCTCGTTGGTGGTAATGATGACCAGCGGTGGTACATTGTCTTTGCCGCCGATGGTAGTTTTCAACCAGGGAATATTGATGGCGTTATTACCCAAAATTTCCAGCAAGCTGTTGGGTAATTCCGCATTAGCTTTGTCGATTTCGTCAATCAAAATCACGCTGCCATGCGCTTGTTCCCAATTTAGTTGCTTTTCCGGCAATGATAGTTGATGCTGGCTTTCTTGATAAACCTGATAGGCTTTTTCCCAATCCAGCGCCCACCACAAGACACCGGGCGATATGAAGCGCTTAGGATCGAGCAAAGCTTTTTTATCATCACCGGCTTTAATCGTCTGTGCCTCCGCCAGCCGACTCACCGCATCGAATTTCCATAACAAATCCTGCCCTTCGGTGTGCGCATTGACCACTTCATAGACAAATAACCGTTCCAGCACCACTGCTGCCGCATACGCCAACTGACTCTTGCCGGTACCCGGATCACCGCGCAGCAACACCGGGCGGCGTGCCGCCAATGCGGTTTTCAACACATAAATACTTTTCTCATCAAATTGATGAATCGCCTCAGGCCATGATCCATAAGCGGGTAACTTCACTGGTTTAGTGACGTCGAGCTTCGCGATGTCGGTATTGATTCTCTGCTGAATGATTGCGTTCATTGGGGTTTTTGCTCTTCAAGGGTTTTATAAAATTCACTGATGGCCACCGTTAAATCAGCGTCTTCAACAATAAAGGCTTCTTCCCGGTGACCTGATTTAATACGGATAAATGACAAATCGGGGAGCAATATTTTAATTTTTTCTTGTACTTTGGTATCTGCCAAAGCAGAGTTAGCTTCGTTGGGAATCAGCAAAAAATAATTCTTTCTGAGTTTCACATTTTTTTGTTGCTTGCGCTGTGCAATTGTCCGCTTTAATCGGTCAATCGCAGACGTCTCATCCAATTGGTCGGATAATTCTTGATTCATCACGCGAAAATATAACCGTTTGATAATATCTCGCACCACATCGTTGGATCTGAATCCAGATTCCAAGGCAACACCTCTTGCCGCTTGTAAATTGAAATCATGTCGCCCAAATTGAAAACTAGGTATTGTTTTCGCTTCCCTGGAAACGATCACTTCAGCGCTAGCGAAGGTCATCTCCGGCAAAATATATTCATTTCCATTATTTTGTGCATTAGTCCGCCGGTATTGCAGCATCCATTCGTTTTTCACATTAAACAATACCAATTTTGACAAAATGCCTTCCGCCACCTGACCCAAAATATTCATTTCACCAATCTTGCCATTCCCTAGACTTGCACAGCTATCGACAAAAGCCGATTGTAAATTTTGAATCATCGGTACAAAGTCACCTTGAAGGCATTGATCGATCATATATCTTTGCAATCCTTCTGGGGGAATCACAGTCAATCCACAGCTCCTAGTCATGTTATCGCGAAGCAGTTCGGATTTATTCCAATCTTGCGCCAAAATCGATGTGATTTCCTGCAAAAATTCATCATCGGAAAAACCAGTCCCACTGCCTTGCAACAGATTGATTTTATCGAGGATTTGCGCATAGTTTTGTTGTTTTAATTGATCCAGCGGAGTTGTTAGTCTCTCCGCCGCAAAATTTAGCAATTCATTGATATTTTGATAATAATCTCGATAATGCTTAACTCGTTTATGCTCTTCAATGAATACAGTCGGATCGCGTCCTTGTAGACTTAATTCAGTTGATTTATATTTTTCTTGCCAATAATCTGTAACAGCCATTCGATATTGCGCGTTTTGCAAATCGATACCATCAAGAGCAATCGGATGCGTTCGTGTTTGAAAATTTCCCTTCTGCCACAGGGTTAACAACTCATACATACACCAAGTGGAACGAAAATAGGTATCGCTAAATATCGTAATGATATGTTCGCCACCGGCAAGCCGATTCATAAAATCACGAATCAAATCCCCGTGCTGCATTTCGTTTTTATCGCGAATCAACTGGATGTTACGCTGACAGCATAATCTTTCCAATTCGTCCACAACACCTGTTTGCTTTTCTTCTTCCCACGAATAAGAAACAAACACTTGAACTGGTTTTGCCATTGACACACTCATTGGTTTAATCGATTTTTGAATTGTACTGCAGAAAAAGTCATAAAATGCAACAAACACAGCGCATTGCATCACGAAAGTGATCATCAAACCCTACAATGCCCTCGGGTTTTGCGCCTTACTCTGAAACTCATTGACCTCGGGCAAGGCGAAAGCCAGTGTAGTTAATGCGATCGGACGGATCGAAGTGAAGACGGTTGGCAGAACGGCAATCCCCGCCGAAGAGGATCCACGAGCCGCCGCGCAGCACACGGGCGACGCCCGATTCCATCCCTTGCGGGTTGGTAACTGGCTGCGCTGGATACTCACCATACCAATCCTGGCACCATTCCCATACATTGCCGTGCATTTGATGCAATCCCCAATCGTTACACGGCAGCTTCTTCACCGCAACGGTTTGCTGCCGATACTCGCTGACGCTGCCATTGTTATAAGGATGTTTGCCATCGAAATTCACATATCTTGAGTCGATCTGTTCACCCCAACTGAACGGCGTCGCGGTTCCGGCGCGGCAGGCGTATTCCCATTGCGCTTCTGTCGGCAGGCATAATTTCAGTTTCGCTTTCAGGCCGTTCATCTTGCCGATGAATGCTTGCGCATCGTCCCAACTGACAAATTCTACTGGGTTTTCATCGCCTTTGAAACGACTCGGATTATCGCCCATGATCACTTGCCATAACGCTTGCGTCACCGGCGTATCGGCAATCCAGAAACCTTTAGTTAGAGTGACTTGATGTTGCCGTTCGTTATCGTAACGCTCCGGTTCATTTTCCGGCGAGCCCATCCAAAACGTTCCTGGTTCGCACCAGCGGAATGCTTGCCGCACGCCTTTATACGTGAACGCCATCCACAACCCGAATTCATCCTTGCCCCAATCGGATGCCCATGCTTCCGGGAATTCTTTGGGGAAAATAGTGTGTTGGCGGATTTTGAACATATCACTCCATAATTTCGATGCATTAGCGCGTTGTACCACGTTCTTCTAAGTGGATGATGCCGATGATGAGCGATCTGAAAAAAACCGAATGGAAGATAGCGTAGAGAAACGGAAAAGCAACAGCGGAAGGAAATTTGGCTGGCAACATAATATCTCCCGTGGAATGATGAGTTTTCACATGATACTCAATGTTGATTGCGATGCAAGTAGCAGAATAAATGAACTTTATGTCCTGAGAGATTCAGGATTCATTGAGGTTTTAGAATGTTGGAATGCGAGACGTGATAGTTTGAGCGAATGGCTATTATGTTGCAACTGTTGGGAAAAGAGAGACTGGGGTGTGGTTGAACGGTATGTAAAGAACCAAGGAAAACCAAAAGAAGAACTGCGTCAGCGTGAGCTTTTCTAAAACCCCGTGGTCTTGCCACGGGGTTATTTATTACGAGTCTGACTTAAAAAGGCGAGAGTATTTTTTCAAATAAAACAGCACCGGTAATATCAATCAGTTTTACTGTTAATTCGCCGCTTTCAGCAATTTCAACAAGGCCGAAAGACTGCAAATATGGCGGCGGAGTATTTTGTCCGATACTTTCTGTGCTAGGTGCGCGCAAATACTCATAATTCGGACCAAAACTTGCATCCAGATTTCCAGATCCAAATGCACCGGCATTGATCGGACCGATGACAAACTCCCAGAATGGGTTGAAATCCTTAAATGTCGCCAAAGATGGATTATATGAAATCGCTGCAGTGTAATGAACGTCGGATGTGAGGAAAACTACATTTTTGATATTGTGATCCTTGATAAACTTCAGGATCTCAGCAAGTTGCACTTCTCTCCCTAATACTGCCGGATCGTCCTGACTCCAGGAATCTCTATCTGTGGCACTGCCTGTTACGATACTGAGTGGATCATGAGTAGAAATGACTTTCCACGTTGCTTTTGATTTTTTTAATTCTTTTTTCAACCACGCCAATTGTTTCTGACCGAGCATTTCGAGACCGTTGGGATTGTAGTTGTCGGGATTAGCGCCGCGAAAGCTGCGTTCATCGAGTAAAAATAGTTCCAAATGTTTACCATTTTTTACACTACGATACAAAATCGGATCGTTGATGGGGTTATATTCCAACAAGGCTTTTTTGGCATTTGAGGCTAAAACATCTGCCGACATGCCAAAATAAGGCTCACCTGCGGGCATAATTTCTCCCGGGTACCAGTTGTTGGATACCTCGTGATCGTCCCATTGTATGTAGACGGGCGTTTTTGACAAAAACTGTGTCATTTTTTTATCATCGAGGTTGTATTTCCAATTGGCGCGAAAATCATCCAGGGTAATTGCTACAAAGTCTTTACTGGGATTATTGGTCCAAATACCGCCACCCACATCCGCCGGAATTTCCTTACTTGCCGGAATTGGACCGTCAGCATAAATCATGTCGCCTTGAAATAATGCAAAATCCGGTTTTAATTTGGACATGGAGTCAAAAATAACGTAACCGCCTTTTATTATTTCACCATCGACATTTGTGATAGATAAATCAGGACTACGCCCCCATCCTTGACCGCCAAGATCGGCAGCCCAGACAAAACTGACTGGCGCAGCTTGAGTCGATTTGTTGGCTGTTTTAAAGACAGAAATTTTTCCTTTAGCTACATCGCTGGAATTTTTTTCTAGTGATTCACAAGAAACCTGGTAATAGTAAGTCGTACCGGGTTTGAGTCCTTTGAAATTCAAAGAAGCCGTGTAATCCGATTGATCGGAAACTTTGATAGATTTTTTCCTAAACAGACTGTTATTTTCTGACTTTTTCATCATCATTTTATGGCTGGGTGCCAGTGAAAATGTCAGAAGAGCGTCTTTTTCCAAATTACATCGACCCCAAAGTACAGTGCTGTTGCTCGTTACGTCGCCAGCCTGACTATAAACCCTATTGTTAGTTGCCATTGAATTACCAGTAACAAAAATTGCACCAACGATGAGACCGGATACAAATACAAGCTTTCTAGTGTTTGATTTCATTCGAGTTCTCCAGAGACTAATTCAAGAAGTTAAGCAATAAATGCTTGTATCAATCATAAGAAAAGAATGTGTAAAGACCATGTCAGAGAAATGACAGTTTTTTGAACATGAATGGACAGACTGAAAAGCTGAAGAATCAAATTAGCTATTCACCAGATTAAGGGAAAGAGCGCGCACGTGGTTATCCGAAATAAGACACTCTCAGAGCGCCAATAGCTGATATACAAATGGATAAAAAAACACGATATCTTCGAACAGTGTTTTGGCACACCAAAGCCTATTCAGAATGGTTCGCATCAATTACTCTGGCACAATAAAATGCGATGGAAACTTTCAGACAGCATAAACCGGAAGTTCTCAAATTCATCTTCCCCAACAGTGCGTCGACCCAAGATTGCAGATGTAGCAGTGCCGTCAGCCCCAGGCTATGTCAGTTTCACTCGTTTGACTTCAGTTGGCCGCCGTTCGGATGACGCAAAGATGGAGGTTGGATGTCTAAAACTTGAGAAAAGAGTAAAGATCAATGTAAGAAAGGCACGCTCTCCCTGCTATCTAGAAATTCGGACTCCAGCATACTGAATTGCACTTAAATCTAGATCACCACAATATCTGCACTAGTCAACGGCAGACCAATACCAACAGTAGCTATTTGAACTGCGCCACCCTTGCCACTTCCATTTGAATCGTAATACAACGCACCATTTGCATTGTTGTAGATAACAAAATCATTTGCATCTAATGCTCGTGCTCCCACTCTGAATTGACTCTCAGGCAGAGTGCCAAGTGTGGTTAATGATTTGAATATATCATTCTCAAGATGGATCGAATCGTCAATCACGCTAAAGTCAGGTATCTTGTCTATAGAGCCTGCGGTATTAAATATAAAAATGTCCTTGCCAGCTCCTCCAACAAGCACATCATTCCCCATCCCACCCTCGAAAATATCCGAACCGCCTTTGCCACTTAACAGATTACCCCTGGCATTACCAATGAGTATATTATTTAGGTTATTGCCTTTTCCATTCAATGCGTTAGAAAGCAATGACAAGTTCTCAACATTCGTTGGCAAAGAATATGAAACCAATTGGCTATTAACATGGTCAGTACCCGCACTGAAATTCTCAATAACTACATCCCCTTCATTATCGATAAAATAACTATCATTACCCAATCCACCAGTCATAGTGTCAAGGCCACCACCACCATAGAGGGTATCGTTGCCAATATCACCGAAAATTGCATCATCACCATTGCCACCATTAATGATGTCATTTCCCTCCAGTCCTACCAAATAATCACCAAAATGTGTGCCGGTAATTGTGTCATTTCTCGTGCTGGCATTGCCAGCTGTAAGAGTGACAGTCCAGCTTACATACTCCTCCACTTGGTCCAAGTGAGTCCTAACCCAGCCAGTATTGTCATAGGCGCGAGCAGTAATCGTATAGGTACCAATACCTGCAACAAACTGAGAGATATTGATTGAATTACCGTGTCCTGCTGGTTTCCCATTGACTGTCCAGTCAACTGCAATCACCGAATTATCGATAGGCGTTACATAAAGTGTATTGATGTTACTGAGTTGCGTAACATTAGGAAAATAATCGTCCAGTGGATCGATGTATTCGTAAAGTTTAAGGATGAATTGCTCTCGACCAACAGCGTCAAATGGTCGGTTTAAATCTCTCATCTTGGAACTGATCGATGGTCGATAGATATCATTATCAAAGTATCGTCCGCCGTTATATGCGCCAATTACACCTAAATTCGGATCTGAATAACCCAACCATGCTTGCCATTTCGATCCTGTTGGGTCTGTAGTAACATTAACTTCCCATGGTTCGCCGTCCACATAACTGCCTGTGTTGCCACCATACTCGTCTGCCAAAGCTGCAAACGAATGACCTGCTTCATGAAGTGCAACTTCATGTGCCAAAGTATTGCCACCAGAAAAAACTGCATAATGACCTCCTCCTCCTCCATACGTTGCGCTGTTCACAGTAACGAAACGCATTTCACCCGTATAACCTTTGAGCGCTAGAGATTCAGTTAGTGCAGCATTAGCTAGATTATCATCAACATAGAGCAAACGGTCAGTAACTCCATCCCAATAGTAACTTGCATTCAAGGCTGTATTCACATAGATTCCGGTTCCCGGATTATCGGCACCAGATTCCTCCGATATCAGATCGATACGATGAGCGTTAAAAAAATTGGCATAGGTTCCAAAAGGCTCTGTCAGAAAAGTATTGCCGAACATATAAGCCAAATAACTATCTATTTGTGGAGCATAGGTGGAAACAATTTCAGAGCTCGTGTAACCATCTCCTATAAAGACAATATCAACACGGTTAGAACTTTGGCCATTTATGATGAGATCGGTTACATTCGACATTATTGTTATCCTTTTTATCCTAAAAATATGCAAGAACTCCTACCATTGTCTACAGTAGTCGGGAAAATACTGTACATAAAAATACTCGCTTAAATTTATTAGATTGTCACGAAATCTGGCGGCTTTATCGAACTCGAATCTGGGAGATAACGCACCTGGTGGAGCGTTTCCCGGTGAGCTGGTTTATTTCAAAACCAAACGACTTTCCTTCCTCAACGGGCAATTTGTCAATGAGCCTCCCGAGTATTTGTTCGCGGCTATCGATGATTTCTTCAGAGAGTTGTATGCCGATATTTTCCCAATAAAGCCCAGCACAGCGCTGCTTGCCTCCTCATAAGCACGATCATTGCCCAATGCCCTTATCAGATCGACTGCGCTTACTCCGACAACTGTACCGAATTTAAAGGAACCAGCGATCATGCTTTCGTTACAGCTTGTAGACATCATGTTATCGTAATGCTACACCTTTTGAAATACTCAATACTTATTTTAGTCAACCTCTCTAAAAGCATCCCTGAGGGTTCTTACACTGCCAATAACGTTTTCGCAGCATTCTCCAACTCTCGACGGTATATTGCTGATTAGCGAAGCGCATCAATATTGCGCCATGCGTATCACTTCGCAACAATGGCATATTTTCCCCGTAGCGTTGGTATCGCTGCAATATTTCTTGGTGTGGATGGTGATATCGATTTTGATACCCGACGGGAAAAATCGTTAATTCTGGATTGACTGTTTGAATAAATGCCATTGAAGAGGATGAGTTGCTTCCATGATGCGGCGCAATCAGCACATTCGCAGGCAATTTGTCGGCCGCATGTTTCAATAATGCAAATTCTTCTTTAATGCCGATATCGGAAGGCAACAACACGCTCCCATGCCGACTGGTAATTTTTAACACACAACTTCGATCGTTCGTTTTTCCTGCTGGATTATCGTAAGTTTCATCGGTTGGATGTAACACTTCAAAATGCACGCCGTCCCATTCCCACATCATTCCAGCCTGACATCTCGCATGATGAGAGAGCTGTTGGAGTAAAGGGTGCGATTGATCCAATGAAGAAAACACGCTGTCAACAGCTACAGCCTTTATCACAGATAATGTACCGCCGCTGTGATCTGAATCGGCATGGGATATGATCATCCTATCCAGTTGATCGACGCCCTCGCCGCGCAAATAAGGAACGATAATACGGCTACCGCTATCGGTTTCACCAAAACCAGGTCCGGTGTCAAACAATAAACTATGCCTTGCCGTGCGCGCAACCACCGACAAGCCTTGTCCGACATCTAAAACCGTTAACCACAACTCGCCATCAGCTGGTTTGCTTGGAACAATGACAAACAGTGGTAATAACGCAATCAAACCCAACCAACGCGCAGGAAATCCGCTGAATAAATGCAATCCGATACTGCCTGGTAATAACAACCAAAAAATTCCAGCAATCGCAACACCTGTCGCCCACAGTGGAGGGGCATGCTGTATCCATACCGCATTGGGCAGCTCACTGAATGATTGCATGATGACCATGTTGAAGCTCATTACCCCATGCGCCAGCGGTAACAAAATCGAATCAAGAAATGGAATAATGGAAAGCAGCGTTAAAGGAATGACGATGAAGCTCACGATAGGAATAGCAATCGCATTCGCCAACGGTGAAACTAGTGACACTTGTTGAAATAACGCTAGCAATAATGGCACCAAACCCAATGAAATCGCCCATTGAATACGAAACCATTGTTGCCAGCCCCGGGTCATATTCACTCGGCCTACGGTAACCCATAAAATGATCGCGATGGCGCCAAAGGATAGCCAAAAACTCGCCGATTGCGTCGCCCACGGATCCCATAACACCACTAAAAACAATGCCCAAAGCAACACAGTGATGGGAGAAATCGTACGGCCAATCCATAACGCGCCAGCTACCGCGAAAAGCATCCAGAATGAACGTTGCGCCGGAATCGCGAAACCGGACAGCGCCACATACCCTAATGCCGCCAGCAATCCTCCCATCACCGCCGCTTTACGTGCGGGCAAACGCAAAAGCAAAAGCAAGTAATTACTGCTACGCCATAAATAGAATAAAAGTGAAAACACCAATCCTGAAACCAGCGTGATATGCAATCCTGAAATTGCCATCAAATGAACAGTCCCCGTACGAATCAACATTTCCCACTGATCACGTTGAACTGCAGATTGATCGCCAGTTGCTAATGTTTTCAAAATACCGCTATAAGGCTTGTTTGCCAGATGGCTTTCAAAACGTTGCTGTATGGTTTCGCGTACCTGTTCAATCCAATATTGGGGTTGATAAACCATTGGCTGCAACAAGCGATTGGACATCGATAAGCGCACATAACCCGTTGCACGAATATTGTGCTCCAATGCCCACATTTCATAATCAAAACCATGTGGATTGGCATTACCGTGTGGATGCCTAACGCGAATCGTTAATTGCCAGCGTTGCGCCGCTTCTACAGCGGGTAAAAAAGAGGAATTATTGGCGGGTTGCTGTGAATACCAAGACAACGCAATGTGCTTGGGAACGTATGCGTTCTCCGTAAGAACTTGCTCGACATCGAATTTAAAGCGGATTCCATTCGTATGCCGTTGCGGCAAGCTAGCCACAACGCCAACCACTTGAATATCTTTACCTTCCCATTCAAGCGGCAAAGTATCTGCTAAACGCCAATGCGCGTTTAATGCGGCCCAGAAAAAACCTAACGCAAGAAAAATAGACCATTGCACGATCCGCTGAATAAATAGTAACGCAGATGACCGTTGGAAATATCGCCATAATCCATAACAAACCACCGCCAACAGCAACAACCATAGCCATTGAAGAGAAGGCAATTCTGCTTGTTGCTGAAGCAAGCCTGTCCCTAGAACAAAAGCGAAAAGATTGATACGCGTGAGCACCGATCACCACCCAAAATGGGGATTAAATCAGTGCATCATAAACACAAACTTGATTTGTTAAAATCGGATAAACAGCCTATTAATCGCTAAAAAAGCTGTTGACTAGAATGGTACTGAAAATCTACCTATTTAGCCGAATTTCCCTGTGATGTAATCTTCAGTGGCTTTATTTTTGGGTGTGGTGAAAATGGTCCGGGTATCGCCAAATTCAATGAGTTCGCCGAGATACATATAGGCTGTGTAATCAGACACCCGAGCGGCTTGCTGCATATTATGAGTGACGACAATGATGGTGTATTCTTCGCGAAGCGTGAAAATCAAATCTTCGATGCGTGCGGTAGACAAAGGATCTAACGCCGAGGTTGGCTCGTCCAACAAGACAATTTCAGGTTTTACCGCAATAGTGCGCGCAATACACAATCGCTGTTGCTGCCCACCGGATAAACTCGTGCCACTATGATGCAATTTATCTTTCACCTCTTCCCACAGCGCGGCTTTTTGTAAAGCCCACTCGACCCGTTCTTCCAATTCTGTACGGTTTAATGATTCATACAGTCTAACGCCGAAAGCAACATTATCAAAAATTGACATTGGGAAAGGCGTCGGTTTCTGAAATACCATTCCAACCTTGGAACGAAGAATATTAAGATCTTGTTTTCTGTCTAGCACATTGACATTGTCGATGCGTATCTGACCACGCGCCTCTTGACTAGGGTAGAGTTGATACATGCGGTTAAATGTACGTAATAAAGTTGATTTACCGCAGCCTGAAGGACCGATGAAAGCGGTCACACGTTTTTCTTGAATATCCATATTGATGGATTTCAACGCATGATATTTGCTATAAAAAAAATCTAAATTTTCAACCTTCATTTTGATTTCAGCCACGCTGTCATCATTCACACTCTTTAAAACCGAATTATTGTTCATTTGATTGTTTATTTATGGTACTCGTGTTTACGTAAAAAGAAACGTGCCGCTATGTTCAAAGTCAATACGCTTAATGTGATGAGTAATGCGCCCGCCCACGCTAATCCTTGCCAAGATTCGTAAGGACTCATGGCGAATTGGAATATCACCACAGGCAAATTTGCCATCGGCTGATTCATATTCATGCTCCAAAATTGATTATTCAGCGCAGTGAACAACAATGGCGCAGTTTCTCCACTGATACGCGCAATCGCTAACAGTACACCGGTCAGAATTCCTGCTTTAGACGCTCGCCAAGTGATTAAGGTAATGATTTTCCATTGTGGCGCACCTAATGCTGCGGCAGCTTCACGCAAGCTATTCGGCACCAAACGCAGCATATCTTCTGTGGTACGTACAACCACTGGGATAACTATCATCGATAGTGCTAGCACTCCAGCCCAGCCAGAAAAATGACCAACTTTAGCGACGTAAATGGTATAAATGAATAAACCAATCACAATCGAAGGCGCGGACAACAAAATATCATTGATGAATCGAGTGACCGGAGCAAGCCAGCCACGTTGACCGAATTCGGCCAAATAAGTACCGGCCAAAATCCCAATCGGTGTCCCAATGAGCGTTGCCAGTATCACCATGACCAAGCTGCCTATAATCGCATTAAGCAAGCCGCCTTCATTACCGGGCGCTGGTGTCATCTCGGTAAATAAAGTAGCCGTCAACCCATGCAACCCATGTTCAAACAAGGTCAGTAATATCCAAAATAACCAGAATAAGCCGAATGCCATGGCTAAAATTGAAAATGTCAGGCAAATGGCGTTAACAATACGCCGCCGAATATAAATTGGATTCACGTTAGCGCCTAAGAAATTTTGCCTTCATGTTTTTGTAGTTGTGCCAACAGTAATTTGGAACAGACCAAAACCACAAAAGTAATGAAAAAAAGTATCAAGCCCAACTCGATCAAGGCTGACGTGTACAACTCACCATCCGCTTCCGTAAATTCATTCGCCAATGCCGAGGCAATACTATTTCCCGGCATGAAAAGAGAACTATGCAGTTGATGCGCATTACCGATCACAAACGTGACCGCCATGGTTTCTCCTAAAGCACGCCCCAAACCTAGCATAACGCCGCCAATGACACCGGCTTTGGTATAAGGCAAAACCACACGCCAAACGACTTCCCACGTAGTTGCTCCCAATGCGTAGGCAGATTCTTTCAACATCGGCGGCACAATATCAAACACATCGCGCATCACGGAGGCAATATAAGGAATCACCATGATAGCTAGGATAATTCCCGCAGTCAGCATGCCGATTCCCATGAAAGGCCCTTCAAACAAGAAGCCAATTCCAGGCACATTCTCGAAAGAATTCTGTAACCAAGGCTGGATATGTTCCGCAAAAAAAGGCGCGAATACAAAAAGCCCCCACATTCCATAAATAATGCTGGGAATTCCAGCCAAAAGCTCGATGGCGGTCCCTAATGGCCGACGCAACCAGGGAGGAGATAACTCAGTTAAAAACAATGCGATGCCAAAGCTCACCGGCACACCGATGGCAAGGGCAATCAACGAGGTCACTAAAGTACCGACAATCGGTACCCACGCACCAAATTTTTCAGTCACCGGATTCCATTCGGCGCTGAAAATAAAATCAGCGCCAAAGGTTTTAATAGCCGGCATGCTGCCGATCAATAAAGAAATAATCAGTGCTGCTAATAACGAAAAAACAAAAAATGCAAAAAAACGGGTTACCTGACGAAAAAGCACATCGTAACGCCACTGTTTGCTTGTTCTATCTGCCAAATGATCTTCTTGTGACATTGAAAATATCCAATACTATTTCGTTGCGATTGAATAAATCACTTGGTCATCTTTATTTTTAATATTCGTTCTCCATGAATCTTCTACCAATTGCACTATGCCATGAGGTATTGGAATGTAATCCAATGCCAATGCCATTTCGTTGCCATTGATATAAGCCCACTTGAAAAATTTCAATACATTTAAGGCTTGCTCGGGATTAGCTGGTGATCTTGGCATTAGCACGAAAGTCGCACCGGTGATTGGCCAACTGGCTTGGCCTGGCTTGTTGGTTAGAATTTCGTAGAAACCGGTTGTTTCGTCCCATTGCGCGTTAGCTGCAGCCGCACGGAAACTGTCTTCAGTCGGCGATACATATAAACCATCAGCATTTTGCAGTTGCGCAAAATTCATTTTGTTCTGTTTTACATAGGCTGCTTCAACATAACCAATTGAATTCTTGATTTGTCTCACAAAATTAGCAACACCTTCATTGCCTTTTCCGCCTGTTCCAATCGGCCATGATACAGAGGCATCGGCTCCGACCTTATCCTTCCATTCCTGGCTCACTTTGGACAGATAGTCGGTAAATAAAAACGTAGTGCCTGAACCATCCGCACGATGTACCACGGTAATATTTTTCTCAGGCAATTTGACTTCTGCATTTAAGCTCGCGATTTGTGGATCATTCCACTTTTTAATTTTTCCTAAAAATATATCTGCTAAAACATCACCGTTTAATTTTAATTGCCCCGGTTTTACACCGTCGATATTAATAACCGGAACAACGCCACCCAGCACGGTTGGAAATTGCGTTAAATCACTTTGTTTTAATTCTTCTGGTGTTAACGGTTTATCCGATGCACCAAAATCAACCGTTCTCGCTTTAATTTGCTTGATCCCGCCACCTGATCCGATGGACTGATAATTGAGCTTGACGCCTGTTTGCTTGTTGTAAGCATCCGCCCATTTGGCGTAAATCGGGTAAGGAAAAGTTGCGCCTGCACCCGTTATATCTGCTGCAAATGCAATTGAACTGACCAACAAATTAATAAATAAAAATATAATGCTAAATCGCAATTTCATCTTGAAATCTCCTGAACGAGAATGTGGATTACACTCATCGTTAGGATGTTAAAGCGATATTATTACAAAGTTATGACAGTTTAATTAAGGCTATCTAGGGAAAGGCTGGTAACGACTTGCTCGATCATACTGAATCGAGATCAGGCTTTAATGCTCTTTTGATTATTCGGAGCGGTTGGTTATGAGGTTAATGGAATAACCCTATCTTGTTTTGATGCCTCGCCCCATCGGGCGAGGACGGTTTATTAAAATCAGAACGCTAAGATTTAAGAAAATAAGCGCTTATATTGATTACTTAAGAGAAATACATAGAAACAATAATCAAAGCGGCGGCCACTGCGCCTATGAGTGTTAAGTTGAGGCCCAGTTTTTTAAATGTAGTAACATCTTCAGTGTTAAGCATTTCCATCACTTCCTCCATAGTTTAACAATTATTGGAGATTGTATTTATAATCGAGTCTTGGATTGATTTATTGCTTTAGATCAAGAAAAATTATTTGCTAACTGAAAATTTGTTGATATAGATCAACCAAATAAGGAATATTAATTAATCAGCGCTTTTTTGGAAAATTCTGTTGGTAGTACATTGACGGGCATCAAATTCTGATAAACTTATAAATTTATCGGTGCAATAATTCCAATAATTCCCGATGGTGTTTCTAATTTTTTCTCACAAGAGAATGCTTCGGATCGCGAGAAGGCTTCTTTTAATCCAAGTTCTTAAATCAACAAATTATTCACAATAAATTAACTCTTTTTTACAAAGAGGGGAATATAGTAGCGTCATTCAAAAGACAATGTTGCGTTTATCGTTTCTTGAGTATTAACTAATTGTTTTACAATTTCTTTTAATAATCCTCAGCCGATAAGGGTTACAATTAATATTTCGGACGGTTTGAATAAAGCACCCACTTGCAAGCGAGTAGTTGTTAAGTGTGCACCCTAAGTTGTTACTCTTCAGCCGACTTACGCTTCAAGGGAAGAGAAATTAAGTTCGAAGAGAAAAAACACATCTATCACACTGCCAATGCTTAAGCAAGACATGATCACTGTCCCGAACGAAACACAATCGCTATCCTCTGTAACCTTCAACAGAGTCAACGAGCTTGATTTCTTAAGATTTTTTGCCGCATTGGCCGTCGTTTTCCATCATTACTCTCTAGATGGATTTGCTGCGGAATCCATGACTATCATGCCATATCCCTTACTGGCATCAATATCCAAATATGGTTATCTAGGGGTTGAGTTTTTCTTTATGATTAGCGGATTTGTCATTCTCATGGCGGCTTCTAACGGTGATCTGAAGAGATTTGTCATCTCGCGGATAATTCGCTTATATCCCGCTTTCTGGGTATGTTGCTCGATCACCTTTTTTTTCACACTAATCATCGGGGCTTCGGATTATTCTGCGTCTATTCATCAATACCTTATCAATATGACGCTATTAAGCGGTTTTATGGATGTACCGCCGATAGACGGCGTTTATTGGTCTTTATTTGTCGAACTTAAATTTTATGCTTTTGTTGCTGTGATATTACTGCTAGGCAGAATTCAACAAGCAGAATTATTCATTATTGTTTGGTTAGCCGTAACGCTCGCACTGGAATTTCATCCCATTCTAGATTTGCGTTTTCTGATGCTGGAGGATTATTCAGCCTATTTCATCGCTGGAGCGACTTTCTTTTTGATCTGGGCTAAAGGATTAACTTGGACGCGTTGTATCGTTATAGTCATTTCATGGTGCTTTGCTATTTATCAGTCCACCAGAGAAATTCATCAATTTGAAATTCGCATCAGAAATGATTTAGATCCGTACATCATTACTGCAATCATTTGTGCCTACTTTGTCATTATGACCTTAATATCATTCAAGCGAATGGGCGCGATTGGGAAGGTAAATTGGGTTTGGCTTGGCGCACTTACCTATCCGCTTTATTTGATTCATCAAAATCTCGGTTTTATGATTTATAACGCTGTTTATACGCAATTCAATCCACAGGTTTTATTTTTGGGTTTGGTTTTAGGCATGATAATGCTTGCGTATTTGATACACATTGCCATCGAAAAACCGCTAGCAAAATCCATGAAAATTTTTTTCAATAAGCTTACGGAAAATTTAAAAACCTAAAACCGTTTTAACCGTAAAGCTATTTACGGTGTTAATTTCTTCTTCAAAATTGCATTGACTTGCGCCGGATTTGCTTTCCCCTGCGTCGCTTTCATAATTTGCCCGATCAGTGAATTAAACGCCTTTTCCTTACCATTGCGATAGTCCTCTACTTGCTGCGGATTGGCAGCCAAAACATCGTCCACCAATTTCTCAATGGCATTGTCATCGGAAATTTGTTTTAAGCCTTTGGCCGCAATAATTGCATCAACATTCTTTCCATGCTCGCTCTGCCATAAGCTTTCAAAAACTGTTTTTGCAGCTTTCCCAGAAATAGTGCCATCGCTGATACGTGCCAGTAATGCTGCGAGATCACTCGGTTTGACGGGACAATCCGCAATTTCCATATTTTCTTTATTCAACTGTCCGCTGATCTCACCCATAATCCAATTCGCACACAGCTTGGCATGTTCCGGTAGTAATTTAACTGCGGTGTCAAAATAGTCGGCCATTTCGCGCGATCCGGTTAACACGGATGCATCATACTTAGATAACCCGAACTGCGCTGAATAACGATCCCGCCTTGCTTGTGGCAATTCCGGTAAAGTTTTCTGAATTTGCTCAATCCAATCGTGCGAAATTTCTAATGGTAATAGATCGGGATCGGGAAAATAACGATAGTCATTGGCATCTTCTTTACTGCGCATGGTGCGCGTTTGGTCTTTATTGGCATCGTACAAACGGGTTTCTTGTCGGATCAAACCGCCGTCCTCTAATATTTCAATTTGCCTGCGTGCCTCAAAATCAATCGCCTTTTCCAAAAAACGAAATGAATTGAGATTTTTTATTTCGCAACGCGTCCCTAATTTTTCGCTACCCATAGGGCGCACAGAAACATTGGCGTCACAACGAAATGATCCTTCTTGCATATTGCCATCGCAAATACCAATCCACCGCACCAATGTGTGTAATGTTTTCGCATAGGCAACAGCTTCTGCGCTACTACGCATGTCAGGCTCGGAAACGATTTCCAGCAAAGGCGTTCCAGCGCGGTTCAGATCAATTCCTGTCATTCCATGAAAATCTTCATGTAACGACTTACCCGCATCTTCTTCCAAATGCGCGCGAGTCAACCGAATGATTTTTTCTTCACCATCGAGCTGAATATGAATATTGCCACCTTGCACAATAGGCAATTCAAACTGGCTAATTTGGTAGCCTTTGGGTAAATCGGGATAAAAATAATTTTTGCGCGCAAAAATAGAAGGAGAATTGATTTTTGCGTTGATGGACAAACCAAATTTAATTGCTCGTTCAACCGCTCCTCTGTTGAGTACCGGCAATACCCCCGGCAAAGCCAAATCGACTTCGCAGGCTTGTGTGTTAGGTGCCGCGCCATAGGCGGTTGAAGCACCTGAAAAAATTTTTGATTGTGTTGAAAGTTGCGTGTGTACTTCCAAGCCAATGACTATTTCCCACTGCATAACAAATATCCAAAAGAATCTAAACTATTTGATCAAACCGGTGATTTCAAATGCCAATCAGTAACCATTTGATACTGATGGGCAACATTTAACAATTGCGCTTCTTTAAAATAATTGCCGATAATATGCAATCCAACGGGGCGATTATTTTCACCAAAGCCAACGGGAATCGACATCGCCGGCATACCCGTCAAGTTCGCCGCGCTGGTATAAATATCTGACAAATACATCTGAATGGGATCTGCGCTTTTTTCTCCCAAATTGAAAGCTACCGTCGGAGTTGTAGGCCCCATGATGACATCGCAATGTTGATAAGCTTCAGCAAAATCCTGTGCGATCAGTCGCCGTAATTTCTGCGCTTTGATGTAATACGCATCGTAATAACCATGTGAAAGCACATAGGTGCCAATCAAAATGCGCCGCTTCACTTCTGGACCAAAACCTTCGGCGCGTGATTTACGGTACATATCCGCCAAATCAGTATACGATTCAGCGCGATGCCCATATCGCACACCATCAAAACGCGACAAATTACTCGAAGCTTCAGCCGGAGCTAAAACATAATAGACAGGAATTGACAGTGGCGCATTCGGAAGAGCGACCTCTATCGTTTCCGCGCCTAATTTACGGTATTCCGCTAATGCTTTATCGATAGCGCTTTCAACATCTTGGCTCATACCTTTAGCAAAATATTCCTTCGGCAGGCCTATGCGTAACCCCTTCAACGGTTTTTGTAGATCTCTTCCGTAATCTTCATTCTCCCGCTGTAGACTCGTAGAGTCGCGCGCATCAAAACCAACCATGACATTTAGCAGCAGCGACAAGTCTTCGGCGGATTTAGCCATAGGACCTGCTTGATCGAGACTGGAAGCAAAAGCAATCATGCCATAACGAGACACCAATCCATAGGTCGGCTTGATACCCGAAATGCCGCACAATGCCGCAGGTTGCCTAATCGACCCGCCTGTATCCGTCCCTGTCGCTGCAGGCGCTAAGCGAGCTGCAATTGCGCAAGCGGCACCACCCGAACTGCCACCGGGTACTGCTTTAGTATCCCAAGGATTTTTTACCATGCCGTAGAACGATGTTTCATTACTCGAGCCCATGGCGAATTCATCCATATTGGTTTTGCCAATATTGACTGCGCCTGCTCGATTAAATCGTTCAATCACGCCAGCATCGTACGGTGAAACAAAATTTGACAGCATTTTTGATCCGCACGTGGTCAACCAACCTTTGGCACAAAAAATGTCTTTTTGCGCAATGGGAATTCCTGTTAACGCCTCTCTTTTCCCGGCCGCCAGCATTTTGTCAGCAACAGCCGCTTGTGCCAAGCTTATTTCCTCATTAGTGGTAATAAATGCGTTGTAATCCGAATTAAATTTCTTGATACGTTGCAGAAAAAGTGACGTGAGTTCAACACTCGATATTTTTTTCTCGGCAAGTTGATTAGAAAGCTCTTTGAGACTGGCATTAAGCATGTTGTAAAAATTAGACTCTTAAGTGCAATTAAAAAATCACAAAAATAGATACAAAACCATCATTAGTTTGTAATAGTATATTTCTTTTATTCGATGACCTGAGGAACTAGATACAATCCCTCTTCGACTTGGGGTGCCAATGTCTGAAACAACGGACGTTGATCACTCTCGGTAACGATATCATCTCGTAGACGCTGCGTCACACTTTGCGAGTGTGACATTGGTTCAACCGACGCGGTATCGACTGATTGCATCGTTTCAATTAAGTCAAAAATACTGGATAACTGTGTTAACGTAGCCTGTGCTTGATTGTCGTCAATTTCTATATAAGCCAAATCAGCAATGCGTTTAACATCATTTAACGATAAAGTCATGAGAAAGGTTGCCTTATTTTGTTATCTTTAGGAACGAGTATTAGGGTATCATGCCCGCCTTAGCCGTGATATTTTTTGATGATTTTAATTTATTCATTTGTATTCCTCTCTCAAATCATAATGACTAATAACGGATTTTGCCACTATGTTTAATTTCTTGAACAACAATATTCTTGGAAACTATTTCTCAACCGACATGGCGATTGACTTGGGCACAGCAAACACGCTCATCTATGTCTCTGGTCAAGGTATTGTACTGGATGAACCTTCGGTAGTTGCAATTCGAGAAGAAAGCGGTGCAAATGGAAAAAGAATGATTCAACAGGTCGGTCTTGCGGCCAAGCAAATGCTAGGACGTACGCCGGGCAATATCACCGCGATACGTCCGATGAAAGATGGCGTTATCGCCGATTTCACTGTGACCGAACAAATGTTGAAAATGTTCATTCGCAAAGTCAATCCACCGCGCTTATTTTCCGCAAATCCGCGTATCGTCATCTGCGTCCCTTACGGCTCTACCCAAGTAGAACGTCGTGCTATTCGAGAAGCCGCTTATGGCGCAGGTGCCCGCAAAGTAGAATTGATCGAGGAACCGATGGCAGCCGCGTTAGGTGCGGATCTACCCGTCGAATCCCCGACCGGTTCTATGGTTGTGGATATTGGCGGAGGAACAACTGAGGTCGGCGTTATTTCGTTGGGTGGAATTGTCTATTCAAATTCAGTACGAGTTGGTGGCGACAAGTTTGATGAAGCGATCATCAATTATATCCGCCGCAATTATGGCATGTTGATCGGCGAAGTCACGGCTGAAATGATCAAAAAGGAGATAGGATCAGCTTTTCCTGGCTCGGAAGTCAAAGAGATCGAAGTGAAGGGTCGTAATCTTGCCGAAGGTATTCCACGTAGCTTCACCATTTCTAGCAACGAAATTCTCGAAGCACTGACCGAACCGATCAATAGCATTACCAGCGCGGTTAAAACTGCACTCGAACATACCCCGCCAGAATTAGGTGCGGATATCGCGGAGAAAGGCATGGTAATGACTGGTGGCGGAGCCCTGTTGCGCGATATTGATCGTTTATTGATGGAAGAAACAGGGTTGTCGGTGATCATCGCTGAAGATCCTTTGAGGTGTGTGGTTCGAGGCGCCGGCATTGCTTTAGCGAATATGGATCGTTCAATCGGTATTTTTGCGCGTGATTAATCGATAAATAAATTCAAACCCAGAAGCTTCTACTGGAGATAATGAAGACAGCCCCACCGTTCTTTAGGCATGGGCCAGGTCCATTTACGAGGTTGATTGTATTTACCTGCTTATCGTGCCTACTGATTGTCGAAGACCTTCGCTTCAAACGGTTTCATGAGGTTAGGCAAGTCATTGGTACAATAATTTTTCCGTTACAAAGAATCGCGTATGCGCCAACGTCTATTTATGATGAAGTCAGAAATTTTATTATTCATTTTAACTTGTTGGAAGAAAATACCAAATTAAGACAACAAAATTTCGAGAATCAACAATATCTATTACGATTTCATGCCTTAGAAGCTGAAAACTTTCAATTACGCGAATTGCTGGGTGCGATTGACAGAATTGAAAATAATTCAGAAACCAAACCTGTTTTAGCGGAGATTTTATATACGCCGCGCGATCCATTCAGTCACAAAATAACGCTCAACAAAGGGATTTATCATGATGTTCAACTGGGCCAGGCGGTTATTGATGACAAGGGGGTAGTAGGACAAATTACCAGAATTTATCCTTTTTCCGCCGAAGTTACTCTACTCACTGACAAGAATCATTCTGTTCCTGTGCAGGTATTACGCAATTCATTACGGTCAGTCATTTCCGGTACAGGTAAAAACAGCGAATTAGAATTGCGCTATTTATCGATTAACATTGATATTCAAGCCGGTGATTTATTAGTGACCTCTGGAATTGGTGGCGTTTATCCTGCCGGAATTCCTGTTGCGGTGGTAGAAAAAATTGAACAAAACCCCACCGATGATTTTTCTAGAGTCGTTAGCAGCCCTGTTGCCGGCGTGGATCGTAACCGCCAGGTATTAATTTTGTCGCTGATAAAACCTCCGATTGATGCCACTACTGAGACGGTTAAAATTGAATCAAAACAGAAATAATGACAAACAGCCTAGTCCAGACGATTATTTAAGGCAAGATGTATACGACACCGCTGGAAATGGATACATTGCGCTGACGCTGGTGGTGGCACTCATTTTGAATTTTCTGCCATTACCTGACAATGCTTTATTGTTTCGACCTGATTTTGTAGCACTGATCACTTTATATTGGTGTGTGCAGTATCCTCACAAGATAGGTATGAGCGTGGCGTTTATTATGGGACTTATGATGGATGTTGCTAATATCAATATACTAGGACAACATGCACTAGCTTATTGTATTGCGGTTTATCTCACATTAATATTAGGAAGGCGCTTACGTTTGTTTAATGCTTGGCAACAGGCACCCCAAATCGGATTTATTCTGTTTGCCATGCAAACAGTCATGATCATTGTTGCCATTTTAGGAGGCATGAAATTTCCAGGATGGGAATTTTATTTTACCACCGTGACCGGATCTTTAGCATGGATCCCTGTTTCTCTATTGTTAAGTATGCCTTTGAAACAAAAACCTGATTCACATGCACTATAACGTATCAAAGTGGAATTACGCGATCATCCTATAGAATTACAAAAATTTCGTATTCGTTTAGCGATTAGCGTTGTATTTGTTTTGACGCTTTTTTCGTTGTTGTACGTACGTTTCTATTATCTGCAAATTTCTCAGCAGAATCATTACTCCACTTTGGCGGAGGCTAATCGCATTTCCATTTTACCTTTAGTGCCCAACCGCGGTTTAATCTTTGACCGCAATGGCAAGGTATTGGCACAGAATTACTCCGCTTACGCACTAGAGATTACGCCGAACAAAGTTCCTAATATCCAAGAAACACTAGATCAACTGTCTGCTTTTATTGAAATAACACCCGCAGATCGCCAGCGTTTCATGAAACTCATGAATGAAAGTCAACGTTTTAAAAGTTTACCGCTACGCAATCGACTCAATGAAATCGAAATAGCGACCTTCGCAACGAACCGTTACCGTTTTCCTGGTGTAGAAATCAAAGCGAGAGTATTCCGGCAATATCCAGAAAAAGAATCCGTTTCGCATGTCATCGGATATATCAGCCGGATCAACGATAAAGATCTGGAACATTTAGAATTCAAGAATGAACTACATAATTATCGAGGATCACAACACATCGGCAAGATCGGTATCGAAGAAAGCTATGAAAAACAACTTCATGGCATTACCGGATTTGAAGAAGTTGAAACGGACGCAGCCGGACGTTCGATTCGCGTGCTGTCACGCACATTGCCGAAATCTGGCGATAATTTAATTCTTTCGTTGGATTTTGGTCTACAGGAAGCGGTTGAAAAAGCTTTTGGCGAACGCCGCGGTGCTTTGGTTGCTCTTGACCCTAACAACGGCGAGATTTTAGCATTCGTCAGCAAACCCGGTTACGATAATAATCTTTTTATCGGCGGTATCGATCACGAAAACTGGAATTTGCTTAACAACTCTATTGACCGCCCCCTCAACAACCGCGCGTTGCGTGGCGTTTATCCACCCGGTTCTACCTTCAAACCATTTATGGCACTCGCAGCTCTGGAATTAGGCAAGCGAACCCCTGAATATAGTATGGCGGATCCAGGTTTTTTTTCGTTACCAGGTGTCAAGCATCGTTTTCGAGACTGGAAACGGGGCGGACACGGCAGAGTGAATTTGCATAAATCGCTGGTAGTTTCCTGTGACACCTATTATTACAGCCTTGGTCATGATCTCGGCATCGATAATATGTATAACTTTATCAGTCAATTTGGATTGGGTAAGAAAACCGGAATTGACGTCGAAAATGAAGTGTCTGGATTGCTTCCTTCGTCTGCCTGGAAAATGGCTCAATATAAACAAAAATGGTACGCTGGAGACACCATTTCTGCGGCTATTGGGCAAGGCTATAACCTTGCAACCCCGTTGCAATTAGCATTTGCCACAATGATTATTGCCAATGGCGGTAAAGCGTATGCGCCACGCTTTGTTAAACAGATTCAAGATAGTAAAAGCGGTGAAATCACCGACGTCCCTAAAAATTTACTTTACACCGTTAATTTGAAGCCCAAAAACTTAGAAGTTGTTAAAAACGCTTTAATTGACGTAACCAAACCTGGCGGAACAGCAGCAAAAGCGGCAGCTAATGCTTCTTATACATTTGCTGGAAAAACAGGTACATCACAGGTGGTTAAGATCAAACAAGGTGAGCGCTATAACGAAAAATTGATCAACGAACGTCACCGCGATCACGCAATGTTTATCGCCTACGCGCCTGCAGAATCCCCCAAAATTGCTTTAGCCGTATTAGTTGAAAACACCGGAACAGGGGGATCAACCGCGGCACCGGTAGCTCGGCAAGTATTCGATTATTATTTGTTAGGAAACACTCCTGACGCAGCAGACGATTCTTCGGATGACGATGCGGAAGAACATGATCATTCACATTAATGCTATTTTTATCAAATGAGCCTTAATTAATCATGAAGAGCATGAAATTAACCCAGAATAAGCTGGATATTCAGAAGATCTGGCATTTTTTTACCCGTTGTATTGACGGCTTCTTGCTCGCCAGCCTTCTGGCATTAATGGGACTTGGTTTAATGGTCTTATATAGCGCGAGCGGCGGTAATATCAGCAAAGTTAACAATCAAGTTATCAACATCCTGGTTGCGCTTACTTTTATGTGGATTATCGCAAACACTCCCATGCAACAACTCAAACGTATCGCTTTGCCAATTTATTTGGCCGGCTTAGCGTTACTGGTTGGCGTTGCGTTGTTTGGTGAAATCAATAACGGTGCTCGGCGCTGGTTAAATATCGGAGTGACTCGCATTCAACCCTCTGAATTGATGAAGATAGCCATCCCATTAATGATGGCTTGGTATTTCGACAAATACGAAATCACATTACGGTTAAGAGATTATATCGGTGCAACACTGTTATTAATTATTCCGGTATTACTTATTTTGAAACAACCCGACCTGGGAACGGCGCTATTAATTGCGGCCAGTGGATTTTACGTGTTATTCTTTGCCGGGTTATCTTGGCGCATTATTCTTGGGTTAAGCGCGCTGGGAGCAGCAGCTTTACCGATATTTTGGGGAATGATGCATGATTATCAACGCCAACGTGTCATGACATTACTCGATCCTACGACTGACCCGCTAGGGGCCGGTTATCATATTATTCAATCGTCTATCGCCATCGGTTCTGGAGGCATTGCTGGTAAAGGATGGCAAAACGGTACGCAAGCGCAATTAGATTTTCTACCAGAACAAAGCACTGATTTTATTTTTGCAGTGTTCTCCGAAGAATTTGGGTTAATCGGTAATACGCTGCTATTGCTATTATATTTAATCATCATCGGACGCTGCATCATCATTACCGCAAATGCTTCCAGTCAATTCAGCCGCCTCATCGCAGGTTCAATCACTTTAACTTTCTTCACGTATATTTTTGTCAACATGGGCATGGTCAGCGGCATTCTGCCAGTTGTCGGTGTTCCACTTCCTTTAATCAGCTATGGAGGCACATCTATGGTCACGATGTTAATTGGTTTCGGTATTTTAATGAGTATTCACACTCAGTAGTGTCCGGTTAAATTAGCTACTGAAACGCTAGAGCCAAGTACTGAAGCGGCTCTCCGAGAAAATATTTTGGTGCCGATTTGAAATCATATTTTACAAATTCAGGTTCGAGTAATCTCCAGAAGTTGAACCTTCTGGAGGTGATCTATGAACTTTGGAAAAACGCTGTTCGCACAACTCATGGAGTTTGTGCCATGGACGAGCTTCGCGA
>JBGAVE010000029.1:0-34531 GCA_044228295.1 Nitrosomonas sp. | reverse complement strand
CGGTCGATCTGGCTACGCCATGATTTGGAAACATTTGCCAAGCGCCTGAAAGCTTTATCAACCAAGGTGGCTCAAGATGGTTTGATTCTCACAGAAGATCAATTAAGTGCACTCGAAAAAGCTCGTGAGGAAAAACAAGCGCACGGAGAAATCGAGACCGAACATCCTGGCTACGTGGGCAGTCAAGATACTTACTACGTGGGAAATATTAAAGGGGTGGGACGGATCTACCAACAGACCTTTATCGATACCTATTGCAAGGTTGCTCTAGTCAAACTCTACGATCGCAAGCATGCGATTACTGCTGCCGACATGATTAACGATCGCGTGCTACCGTTTTATGAGGAACAGGGCATCCCTCTGTTACGTATTTTGACTGATCGAGGTAGTGAATATTGTGGTAATCGTGAGCATCATGACTATGAGCTTTATCTTGTACTTGGAGAACATTGAACATACTCGCACCAGAGTCAAATCACCGCAGACCAATGGGATTTGTGAACGCTTTCATCAAACTTTGCAGAACGAGTTTTATGCGAATGCTTTTCGACGCAAGGTTTATCATTGCCTTGAGGAGCTACAATCCGATGTCGATACTTGGATTCATCATTACAACCATGATCGAACGCATTCCGGAAAACATTGCTTTGGTAAAACACCCATGCAGACAATGAAAGACAGCATTCCTTTGGCATTAGCCAAACAACTGAATCAGACTTTGCCGACGTCTGTTTCAGCCTCAACTTAGTCGGCTTGTCTGTCAGATCAAATTTCGTTCAGGACATTTAAAGCAAGACCCAGAGTGGACACCTATTCTTCCGAGCGCTACTGCTGATGACTTCAAAATGACTGATTTATTAAAATTCGCTGGTGTCGTAGCTCCACTATGATTGATATCATTTTGCATATCAGTTAAATCTCCGAAGCAATGATTTCTATCATTGCTTCGGAGCTTCAAAAATTATTCACTAGAAAATAGTTAGATCATAGTGTCCTACCGTAAGAATCCTCAAAGCGAACAATATCATCCTCGCCAAGATAGGCCCCCGATTGCACTTCAATCAGATGCAAAGGAATTTTTCCAGGATTTTCTAGACGATGTGCTTTTCCAAACGGAATATAGGTTGATTGGTTTTCCGAGAATAACATCGCTTTGTCCTCCACAATGACCTTGGCCGTTCCACTGACAACCACCCAGTGCTCCGCACGGTGAAAATGCATTTGTAGCGATAGCTTTTCACCCGGCTTGACCATAATCCGCTTTACTTGGAATCGTTCTCCTTTATCGATTCCTTCGTACCAGCCCCAAGGACGGTGAATACGTAAATGATCCAAGTGCTCCTTACGGTGATTGAAACCGATATGTTGCACAGCCGAGCGCAATTGGTCTGCTTTGTCTCTGTGCATGACTAAAACCGCATCAGCAGTTTCTACGACGATGACATCTTCCAACCCAATCACCGATACCAATCGATTTTCAGCGCGTACATAGCTTCGCTGCGTATCCATCACGAGCGTGTCACCGCAGGTAAAATTATCGTTTTCGTCTTTAGAGGATATTTGCCATAGTGAATTCCACGAACCCACATCATTCCAACCAAATTGAGCAGGTACCACTACCGCCTGATCGGTGACTTGCATAACCGCATAGTCAATCGAATCGGCTGGGCATGCTGAAAAAATTTCTCGATCGGGTCGCACGAATCCTAAATCAGTCCCCCTCCCCTCCCAAGCTGATTTTACTGATGAATAAATATCCGGTCGGTGCTGTTGTAATTGGTGCAAATAACTTCCTGCGGTAAAAACAAACATACCGCTGTTCCACAAATAGCCTCCTTGTAATAAATATTCTTGAGCGGTCTGCAACAGCGGTTTTTCGTAAAAAGATGCGATCTGGTAAAAAGAACTCGCTGATTCATGATCAAGCTCAATTTTCTCACCAACCTTGATATAACCGTATCCCGTTTCAGGATTATTCGGTGTAATACCAAACGTCACCAAATAATTGTTCTGTGCTGCAAGAACTGCAATCTCTACAGCTTGAGCAAAAGCTTCCTGATCATCGATAACGTGATCTGCGGGCAAAACCAGCATGATCGCATCAGGATCTGTTTGCGACAGGTGTAAGGCTGCCAAAGCAATCGCCGGGGCAGTATTACGTCCAACTGATTCTAAATAAATAGCTTCCGGATTGATCGAAATTGCTTCACATTGTTCTCGAATCAAAAAACGATGCTCATTGTTACAGACGATAATCGGTGCCCGAGCGCCAGGTAATGCCATCGCACGATGCAATGTCACCTGTAACATCGTTTCTTTAGCGATCAGTGGCAGCAATTGCTTGGGATAATTAGCACGTGATAATGGCCACAAACGGGTGCCACTTCCGCCAGATAAAATTACAGGATGTAAGCTTGTATGCGACATTAGGACTGATTATTGCACTCGAAACTTCGAGTTTAATTGATCGATGAGAATGCTGTTAATATTTTCACGGCTACTCACGTTAATTGAAATCAGGCTTAAGCACAATACGATAACGGACTTTTCCTAATTGCAACTGCACAAGCGCGTCATTCACGCGACTTAAAGGAAAAAATTCAACTTGGGGCGCAATTCGATGCCTCGCCGCAAACGATAACATAGTAGACAGTACTGCGGGACTGCCTGTTGGAGAGCCAGAAACACTTTTTTGCCCAAAAATGAGACAAATTGCTGGAATTACCATTGGCTCAATGACGGCACCCACCATGTGCAACCGACCATTCGGTTTGAGCGTATTGAGTAAGGCTGTCCAATCCATCGGTACATTCACTGTAACGATTAGCATATCCAGACAATGACTCATTGCTGCGATCGCTTTGTCATCCTGGATGGATACAACATGATGCGCGCCAAAAGCTTTGGCTTCAGTCTCTTTCGATATATTTGAAGTAAACGCTGTTACCTCACATCCCCAAGCGTTAGCAAACTGAATGCCCATGTGTCCAAGTCCGCCAATCCCAACGATTCCAACATGATGCGTCGGCTTAATATCAAACGTCAATAAAGGCGAAAATACGGTGATTCCACCACACAACAAAGGTCCAGCCGTTGCCATGTCCAGATCATCTGGCAAAGGAATCACCCAAACCCAATGCGCTCTGACGCGCTCAGAAAATCCTCCGTGATGGTTTACGATCGTAGGTTGCGCAGTCAAGCAAAGATTATGATTTCCTTTCAAGCATTCATGACAATGCATGCAACTGTTAGCATTCCAACCCACTCCTACTTTTTGCCCGAGCTGCAACCCTTTTACATTTGACCCTAACGCCACGACCCGTCCAACGACTTCATGCCCCGGAACAACCGGATATTGCGTTAAACCCCAATCGTTATTGATCATCGATAAATCGGAGTGGCATAAACCGCAGTACTCCACCGCTATCTCAACTTCATCAACACCCAGTGGAGAAAAATCAAAAAAATAAGGTTGTAGCTTTTGCTTAGCTGCATGACTCGCCCACGCTCGAATCTCAGTCATGTTTCTCTCCTTTCAATCGATCATAGCAATCATTGTTTTGATCTACTATGACTGTTGCAATCTTTTATCACGTTGGTTATTCATGTCTGACTCACGCATTCGAAAATGGAATTCTTATGGCATTCGTTACAATTTCAGATCTATCGTGCCCCAGGCCCTCTGTCATTTCGGTTTGCTAAGCGCCTTCAACAAACACTTCGATCTACATAGATTTTGATATATTCATTTTTCCCAAAAATACCTAAGCAGCCTGTTGCTAAATGAGTATTTACACAGAATTATTTATACCACCATGAAACAAGTCAGTTTTTATTGGCTTTAATGGCATCCAAATTAGCTTGGGCATCCGCATTTCCCTGCTTGGCCGCTTGTTCAAACCATTTGATCGCTTCTTTTTCGTCCCGATCAACACCTTCACCAGTGAAATACATCGCACCTAAATTGTTTTGTGCATCGACATGTCCTTGTTCGGCGGCTTTTTTAAATAGTGCAACAGCTTGATTCACGTCTTTTTCAACACCTTCTCCATTGACATACATCAATCCTAAATTAAATTGAGCATCCGCGTATCCTTGCTCGGCTGCGCGGTAAAACCATCCAGCGGCCAATTCAGGATCATTATTCAAAATTTTGCCTGTCGCACTTTTTGAAATGGCTTCTCCGGTGTAGTACATAACGCCCAAATTATTTTGAGCGGCTGCATCGCCCGATTTGGCACTTTCCACCATCGCCTTAAATTTCTTTTCAACAGCCTCCGGGTCTTCAATTTCTGCAGGAAAGATTTGTTTCTTTAATTCATTTTTTTCCTCTTCCGACAAACCTTCCGTTAATGAAGCAGGGATTTCACCTAATTTCGTTACCTCGTCGGTAACTTTTGCATTAGATTCTGAGTTGGATTTATCTACTGCATTTTCACCGCAACCAGCAATCAGTCCGATGATGACAATAAAAAAGAACGGCTTAAGTATTTTCATAATTATTTCATAATGTTAAAAATGTTTTATTGGATAACAATGCAATGAAGTTAAGCTAAGCTCTTTCTAAGCATTGGAATATTCATTTCGCACCCGATTTTTTTAATAATGCCACTATTTCATTAAATTGATAACGTTCAGCAAGCATTAACGCCGTCATCCCGTTACTCGCTTTTAAATTGACATTCGCTTTCGCTGCGATTAGGGTATAGATTGCACGTAGATGACCATGTTGCGCAGCAATCATAAGCGCTGTTGCACCATTTTCCAATTGATAATCCTTATCTGCATTGGCATCAAGGAGCATTTGAATGATTTGTTGATATCCTTCTTGCGCGGCCAATAGTAATGCAGTCATTCCATTGATTCTCTTTGCATTTACATTCGGATTTGCAGCTAGCAACAGTTCAACCGCTTTTTTGCGATTTTTAGCAGCGGCCAACATTAAAGCGGTATCTTTTTCGTCATTAACCGCATTGATATCTGCACCTGCATTTAATAATAGCTTGATGATTTCATCTCTACCATCACGTGCGGCTTGTATCAACGGTGTGTAATCTTCATCATTTTTTATATTGATGTTCGCTCCAGCCTGTAAAAATAGCGCAACAATATCGGCATTACCTTTTTTTACGGAAGCGATGAAAGCATTATCGATTTCCTCTTGATTAGATTGTTTTGCATCCAGCAGTTGCTTAACCAGTTTGATATTAGCTTTTTGGGCTGCATGGACAAGCTCACTGTCAACGATGGCCGATGCGAAGGTAAGGTTTATTAGAATCGACGATAATATCGATGAATAAATCATCCATTTCATTATTACTGTTTTCGCCATACATGAATTCCTGTGTTTTCAATATTTCGTAATTTGCGAATCCGCATTATGCCATCGCTTGCTAACGCTATCATCTGCGTTTAACTACTTTTCATGAAGCATGATAGAGTATAGTAGTACTGTTTTCAGCATTCGGTTGTCGATAGTTTGTTTTATTTCAATGTTATTTTCATTTAAAGTCAATTGCGGTGATTAACGATCAATACGACATAATTATCATAGGCGGTGGCCCTGTTGGTATGGCGCTTGCGATCGCGTTATCCGACACCAATAGATCGGTTCTATTACTAGAGGCCCATGGCGTACCCGAAGAAGTGGGTGACCCAAGGCCATTAGCACTATCTTATGGCAGTCATTTGATATTGCAGCGTTTGGGGGTTTGGAATGAATTGACTCAGAAAACGCCTATTACCCATATTCATATCTCTAATCGTGATAGTTTAGGACAAACAAACATTTCTCCTGAAGATGCGGATGTTCCCGTATTAGGATTTGTCGTGAGCTATTTCGATTTGTTTCGCGCTTTGCATAAAAAACTGACGGAAAAACTAGCGAATAATATTGATTACATTGCAGGTGCAACTGTTACGCAAATAGAAACCTCAGCAAATTCGGGTACCGTTTATTTCGATTTTCAAAATCAAGAACAAAGAATCAATGCACGTATGTTAGTGCTTGCTGATGGCGGGAAATTAACGCAATTTATCCCGGAAGTCACGTACCAAACGCATGATTATAAGCAGTGGGCTGTCATCGCTAATGTTAAAGCACAGCAAAAACAGCGAGGAATTGCTTATGAACGATTTACGCCTGATGGGCCTATTGCTTTATTACCTAACAAAGAAGATTTTGCATTGATATGGACGGCCCCTTCAACTAAGGCACAAGCAATTCATAGTCTCGATGATGATGCTTTTTTGGAAAGTTTGTATCACCATTTTGGAAGCAGGCTTGGGAGGTTTATATCGACTGGAACCAGATCCACTTTTCCATTGATGTTGAAATATGCTTCTTCGATTGTCGCACAACGAATCGTTTTGATCGGTAATGCGGCCCAAACGTTACATCCGGTTGCAGGACAAGGATTTAACTTAGGGTTACGCGATGCTTATGAATTATCTCGAGAAATTAGTAATATGCGTGAACCAAATAACTCTATTGGAACAACGGCCATGTTATCAAAATATCGTGAAAAAAGAAAAATCGACAGTTATGGGAGCGTCATTTTTACAAATTCTCTCATCAAGCTTTTTTCAAATGAGGATATGCTGCTAAAATACGCCCTGGGGTTTGGTTTAGCAGCTTTAGACTGTATTCCGCCGGTTAAAAAATTTGTTGCTCGACGCATGATTTTTGGCGCGAGAGGATAATTTTTTTGTTAGTCATCTCTCTTTTATTGATCAAAAAAGCTATAATCCGCACCTTCCTAATGCGTAGAAATGTTGCTGTAGCGCTTTAGAATAAGCTTTAATTTCATTTGGTCAATTTTATTATCACATACCCGAAGATGCGGTTTCCTCTTTTTTTCTAAAGCGCATTCAAGTACATGTATATTGGTTCTCACCTTCTTAAGAATAGACTGATAGTCGCACCGATGGCAGGCGTTACTGATCGACCATTTCGGCAGTTATGTAAGAAAATGGGGGCTGGTTTGGCTGTTTCAGAAATGGTTTCAAGCAATTCTTTATTATGGGGTTCGAAAAAAACAGAACGTCGGGCTAATCATGAGGGAGAAGTCTCCCCAATTTCGGTTCAGATTGCCGGCGCCGATCCACTGATGTTGGCAGATGCAGCACGCTACAATGCGGAAAAAGGCGCTGAAATCATCGATATTAATATGGGTTGCCCTGCTAAAAAGATATGTAATGTCATGGCGGGTTCCGCGCTGTTACAAAATGAAAAATTAGTTGGAAAAATCCTTGATGCCGTCGTGAAATCGGTTGAGATTCCTGTGACGCTCAAAATACGTACAGGATGGGATAAACAACACAAAAACGCTTTAGCAATAGCGCATATTGCTGAAGATTCCGGCATACAGGCATTGGCTATCCACGGCCGTACACGTGCTTGTGCATATACTGGTTTTGCGGAATATGACACCATTGCTGCAGTCAAAGCAGAAGTTAAGATTCCAATTATTGCAAACGGCGATATTACCACTCCACAAAAAGCAGATCAGGTGCTTGCTTATACGAAAGCCGATGCTATTATGATTGGACGTGCTGCTCAAGGGCGTCCTTGGATATTTCGTGAGATAGATCAATATTTACAACATAAGCGTGAATTACCATCACCTAAGGTTACTGAAATACACCAAATTCTTATCGATCATTTACATGATTTGTATGATTTCTACGGAGAATATTCTGGGGTGCGTATCGCGCGCAAACATATATCCTGGTATACCAAAGGATTAGTCGGTTCTGCCGGTTTCCGGCATAGAATGAACCAATTGCAAACTACTCAACAGCAAGTCTTCGAAACAAATCTATTTTTTTCTGAATTAGCTGAACAAGGCCAAAGATTGAATTACATAGAAGGAGAGGAATTAGTTCATGAGCGCAGTGAAGGAGAATGAAATTGCAACCTGTATTCGTAAAGCTATCACAACTTATCTGAATGACTTGGATGGAGAAAAACCCGGAGAATTATATAGCATGGTAATTCATAGCGTTGAGAAGCCTTTAATCGAAATTGCAATTCAACATACTAAAGGGAATCAAACTCAAGCGGCTGACTTACTTGGAATAAATCGCAATACACTGCGGCAAAAAATGAAACAATATAAAATTAAATGACTATTCAATATGCGCTTCTAAGCGTATCCGATAAAACAGGAATAATCGAATTAGCACGACGTTTGATTCAGACCGGCATTACCATTTTATCAACTGGCGGTACCGCTCAGTTACTACGAGAAAACGGTTTACAGGTTGTCGAGGTGAGCGATCACACTAATTTTCCTGAAATGCTGGATGGACGTGTCAAAACATTGCATCCAAAAATACACGCAGGCATATTGGCACGTCATGATTTGACTGAGCATCAACAGGCACTTGAAAATGCTGGGATTCCCAATATTGATTTGGTGATAGTCAATCTTTATCCATTTAAACAGACGATTGCGAAAGAGAATTGTAGTTTAGAAGAGGCGATCGAAAACATTGATATTGGTGGTCCAACCATGATACGGGCGGCTGCGAAAAACTATCAAAAAGTTGCAATTGTTACAGACCCACTTGATTATTCAATGATTTGTGAGGAATTGGAAACCCACAAAGGAAAAATAACCGCGACTACGCGTTTCGAATTGGCAAAAAAAGCATTTACGCATACCGCTTCTTACGATAGCGCCATTAGTAATTATCTTACGGGGATCAATCAAGATTTTCCTGATTCGCTTAATTTGAATTTTCAACTGATTCAAGAATTACGATATGGCGAGAATCCTCACCAAAAGGCTGCTTTTTATCGTGACGAAACGGTTGTTCCCGGAAGCTTAGCAAATTACCAGCAACTGCAAGGTAAAGAATTATCTTTCAACAATATTGCGGATACTGATGCGGCCTGGGAATGTGTTAAAACGTTTAAGCAACCTGCTTGTGTGATCGTCAAACATGCTAACCCCTGCGGCGTAGCTATCGCTGAAACAACTTTGCAAGCATACCAACGTGCCTTTGCGACCGACCGTGTATCCGCCTTTGGTGGAATCATTGCGTTTAATCGTCCCATTGATAAAGAGACTGTAGAAGCCCTTTTGAAGCAATTTGTCGAAGTGGTCATTGCTCCAGAGGTTTCGAGTGATGCACAGCAATTGTTGGCACAAAAAAATAATATTCGTGTACTAACTGTGCCATTAGAAAATAATTTTCATCACTATGATTTAAAACGGATAGGTGGTGGTATTTTGGTGCAAACACCGGACATGAAAAACCTGCTGGAATCAGAGTGTCAGATAGTTACTCAAACCAAACCGACTCCCCAACAGATCAATGACTTATTGTTTGCGTGGCGTGTGGCGAAATTTGTCAAATCAAATGCTATTGTATTTTGTCGCGACGGCCAAACTGTGGGCATTGGCGCGGGGCAAATGAGTCGTGTTGATAGTGCGCGCATTGCCTCTATCAAAGCACAACAAGCTCAATTTTCATTATCAGGTTCTGTCGTAGCTTCGGATGCTTTTTTCCCCTTCCGTGATGGATTAGATGTTGTCGCACAAGCTGGCGCAACCGCAGTCATTCAGCCCGGTGGAAGTATTCGCGATAACGAGGTTATTGCCGCTGCGGATGAACAAGGTATCGCGATGATGTTTACGAATATTCGTCATTTCAGGCACTAGACTTGTAACATTTTATGAACAACGTTTTAGTTATAGGTGGTGGTGGCAGAGAACATGCCATTGCATGGAAACTAAGGCAGTCTCCTCGTGTTAATAAGGTTTTCGTGGCCCCTGGCAACGCGGGTACTGCACTAGAGCCAGGCATTGAAAATGTTGCGATTACTCAAACTGATGAATTGATTACGTTTGCAAAAAATGCATCGATTGATATTACAATTGTCGGTCCGGAAGCGCCGCTGGCTGATGGTATCGTCAATGCGTTTGAGAAAGCTAATTTGAAAATTTTTGGACCTATATGGCAAGCCGCACAACTGGAAACATCGAAAATTTTTGCCAAAGAATTTATGCAACGGCACAAAATTCCGACAGCAGGCTACGAAAGATTTAATGATGCTGCCTCTGCGCATCGTTATATCGATGAAAATTTTACTCCCTTTGTTATTAAGGCCGATGGTTTAGCGGCAGGCAAGGGCGTTGTGATTGCAGAAACAAAAGAGCAGGCTCATGCTGCTGTAAATACTATCCTCGTTGATAGAAACTTGGGCAACGCCGGCAACAAAATCATCATAGAAGAATTCATCCGGGGTACTGAAGTCAGTTTCATCGTGATGACGGATGGTCAGCATGTATTGCCATTAGCCAATAGCCAGGATCATAAGCGGCTTCTTGATGGCGATCAAGGGCCTAATACTGGTGGAATGGGTGCCTATTCTCCTACACCGTTTGTTTCCAATGAGCTTCAAACCCGAATTCTGCAGGAGATCATCCAACCGGTTATTGTTGGTATGAAAAAAGAAGGTATTCGTTATTGTGGTTTTTTGTATGCGGGACTGATGATTACATCCAATGGTGAACCTAAGGTTTTAGAATTTAACTGTCGTATGGGGGATCCCGAAACACAACCGATTATGCTGCGTTTAAAAAGCGATTTTTTTTCGATTGTGGAGCATGCGGTTAATAAAACGTTAGATACCGCATTAATCGAGTGGGATTCGCGCACCGCATTAGGTGTTGTGATGGCTGCGCAAGGTTATCCCGAAAAACCAAGAAAAAACGATGTGATTCATGGACTAAAAGAATTAATGCACGATCAAGAGCACGATCATAGTTTCCATATTTTTCATTCGGGTACGGCGATTAAAGAAAATAGTGATTGTGATGAGATTGTTACTGCTGGAGGACGCGTGCTTTGTGTTACATCATTAGGAGAAACCACAAAAATAGCACAAGAAAATGCCTATCGATTAGTGAATAGAATTTCGTTCAAAGGTTATCAATTTCGTAAAGATATAGGCTATCAAGGTGTTAATGATCCAAAATGAATTCATTATCATTAAATGTAATTGAATAATGACAAACCAGAAACTTTGACATACGACTGTTGAGCTGCTTGCAAATATAGCTGTTGTCGTTGTAAATCTGATATGGCTTTTGCGTAATCGACATCTTGCAAATTTGATAGTAAATTTTCAAACTGAATTTCTTGATCTTCTCCCACACTTTCAAGTGCATCTATCTCTTGTAATCTTGCACCGATAGCAGATTGTTTGGTTAGTACGTTTTCTAAACTGTTATTGATATTTTGTAGAGTTGAACTCAAAACGTTGGCAAATCGGGTTCCTCCTGGTTGCCCTGTCGAGGGCTTCTCAAGCGCTGAAATAAAATTACCGATGGTTTGAAATATACTTTTATTACTGCTAGGTGAAACAGTAAATTTGTCACCGTTAGCAGGATCTCCTTTAATGCTAAATTGCATCCCGTCAAAATTAATAGTACTGCTGCTATTGGTATAAGAGTTTCCCGATGATACTGGCGTCGCTGTTGTCGTATTTACGATATCGTAAGTAGTTACGCCTGCGGTAACGGTGAAGCTTATTTCGTAGTTATTGCCAGTCAAACTGGCCGGATTCACTACCGAGCCGACGTCAATTACACCGGTTCCTAAATTAAGAGAGTTTGCTGCAGTAGTAAAAACACTATTACCATCTTTAATACGTTCAAATATATCCGTACCTGGATCACTGATGGCGAGTTGGCGCGATGGACCTACTTGACTCAGCCTTTGTCCTTGATCTCCTTGATACTGTACATTGAGTCCTGATTGAGTAAATGGCTTCGTTGTTGCTTGATATCCGGAAAATAAATACTGGCCTTTTTCATCGGTGGTATTTGTTAAACCAACAAGGGATTCGAGTTGACTGCGTATCTCTTTCGCTACAATGACACGATCGGCATCAGTGAATGACGCCGTACCTGCACGTATAGCTGATTCATGTACGTCTTGAAGTAACGCAGTTACTTTTTTTAATACATTTTCTTCAAGCTTTAAAGAAGAATCCGCAGTCGTTCGATTGACTGAATATTGCTGATTCAGCGATAGCGACTGGCTAACATTTAATGCTTGTGCCGCAGCAATTGGATCATCTGCAGGGGTTAAAACACGCCTTCCGGTTGAAAGTTGTTGTTGTGTCTTAATTAATGTGTCTTGTTGCTGAAGCATTAAATTCGTGCCAGTCTCGAATATAGTATTTGAACTGATGCGCATTTTAGGTTGCTCCTCGATCTAAATAATTACCCAAGTTGTAAAATTGAGCTAAACAATTTTTCACTAATTTCAATAACTTTACTTGAGGCTTGAAAAGCTTGTTGGAAGCGCATTAAATTAGCGGCTTCTTCATCCAAGTTAACTCCTGAAATAGATTCCATTGATTTTTCAGTTTGATTCAATAAATTGGCTTGTGCTTTGCTTGTTACATCAAGCTCGCGAGTTTTGTTACCGATTTGTGAAACCAATTGCCCGTAAGAAAGTTGATAAGTAGCATTTCCGTTATCCAGAGTGCTCTTTGTTTGTAACGCGCCTAATAAAAGAGCATTTCGATTATCGGCCGATCCATTACTATTGGGTGTTACTGTAAAAACGTCGTTTGCCGCAGGTTCTCCACTAATTTGGAAAGTATATCCATTAAAAGTGATATCTGCGCCTGAGGTATAAACCTGATTGGTTGCTGGTAAACCAGAACCCGTCCCAGTTACATCATATTGACCATCATAAGGTGCGTGGAACGTGATTGTCAGAGGTTGTTGAAGATTAGCATCAGCTGGCGACGTAGTAACAACTCCGGGACTAATAACTCCTGTGCCCGAGTTAGATAGAGCCGATCCGGTACGGTTAGGTCCTGCGGCACCTATTTTAGTCGTATCGTGAATATTAACGGCAATGTCTTTTGCACCATTTATCGTTGGTTGAATTAAAAACTTATCACCCACGGATAAGCTTGCATTCGTTACTGAGATTCCATCAAAAGTAAATGGGGTTGAAGACGACGGCGTTACAGTGGTGCTGACAAAAGTATTATCTGACAATCTAGTCAAAGAATAATTTGTACCATCATAAGAAAACTCATAATCGCTTGTCGTCAAAGTTCCATAATCAGTAATAGCTGCTGAAATACTTGAGGTACCGCTATTTGTTAGTGCCGATATAACTTTAGGGGTGGCTACTTGAAAAAGATCACCGCCCATGTTTCCGTTTAGATCCATTCCTAAACGGTGCTGTTCATTAAAATTTTGCGCCAAAGTAATCGCGATTCTGCCCAAAGAATTCTGAGCGTTATCCAACGCATCGTTGCGAAATGCAAAAAGTCCGCTTAAAGCTCCTCCGGTAATTTGTTCCTCAGGAAGTTGGATGGTTTTTCCGCTACTTACTATACCTAATGTTAAATTGTTTGGGTTCGTGGGGTTTTTCATGGCTTCTAGAGACATTGCCCGAGAACCTACAACCAATGCTTGGCCATTACCTACGTAAACATTAATACTACCGTCACTTTGTGCGATCGTATCCACATTTATTAATTTGCTGAGGCTACTAATCAAGCTGTCTCTTTGATCAAGCATGTCATTTGCAGGCTGCCCTGCAGCAGAGCCTTCGGCCAGTAAGATTTGTTGATTGACTTCGGCAACTTGTTTAGACAAAGAGTTAATTTCTTCAACATGACTGGTGATCTGTTCGTTAACACCATTCCGCATTTGAGACATGCGTTCATCCAAAGCTTGAAAACGAGATACCAGTGCTTCTGATCCACTTAATAGAGATTGACGCGAAGGTATCATTGATGGATTGGTAGCAACATCTTGTACCGCACTGAAAAATTTTTGGAGCGTTGGTGATAAACCGGAAGTTGCTTCGGCCAACATGTTGTCCAGTTGTTTGATTTGCGTGTAATTTACATCAAGTGATTGACTTTGTGCTTGAACTTGCAGTGATTGAGATACAAGAAATTGGCTGTATATGCGTTGCACCGTAGTCGTGTGCACACCTTTGCCAACAAATCCTGCGCCCGAGGATTGCGGAACATTCGTATCTTGCAATACTTCTTGTCTCTTAAAGCCAGTCGTATTCGCATTGCTAATATTGTGACTGGTCGTATGTAACTGATTTTGAGCAGTTAAAAGGCCTGAGATACCGATATTTATAATATTATTTCCCATAGCTCTATTTGATACTTAAAATTTGAGTAATCTATATTGGTTATATCGGCAAGATAAAAAAAGAATTCAGTTAATCTAGAAAATTAAATGAATCTTCGGTTTTGCATTGCTTCATTATTGATTATTTTGATTAATTTATCCGCATAGCGTGGGTCGGTCGCATAACCTGCGCGTTGTAAACCGTTTGCAAATGCAACAGCGTCTGTGTTTCTCACTACATTGGCATAACGCGGATTATCGGATAATAGTTTTGCATAATCCTTGAATCCTTCTGCATATGAACTATATGCACGGAATCTTTCGACAGTTTTCTGTGGTGTGCCGTTAATATATTCGGTAGTTACTGTTTCAATCACATCGCCTTTCCAATTTGCCCCGGCTTTGATGCCAAATAGGTTATAACTTGGTTTGTTGTCAGCACGTCGAATTTCATGTTTTCCCCAACCACTTTCTAAAGCAGCCTGAGCTAGAATAAATTGCGAAGGTATGCCTGTTGATTGAGTAGCAGTTTTCGCATGGGGTAATAGTTTATCGATAAAATTATTAACATGATTGGGTAATTTATTATTCATTCCTCCCAATTGACCCAAGAAAGGGGAATCTTCTACGCGAGTATTTACTTTATATGGTGTATTTTGTGAATTTATGTTTGAGGAATTCTGAGCGGTAGGCCACAATTTTGGTGACTTGTCATTAGGATGTGAAGCTGGAATAGAAGAAGGATTTTTATCTGAATAAAGAGTAGACATTGCCGGATCAGTATTTCCAGTGAGCGCAGATCCTAAGGAATTAGATCGAGTGAGTTGTTTAACCATCATGTCAGCAATCCCCATACCTCGTTTTGCCACATGCTGAGACAATTGTTGATCGTACATTTGGGTAAAAAATTGTGTTTGTTGACTGTCAAACAATCCATCTTTGGGAGTAGCCTCGCGCATGCTTTTGAGAAGCATATGCATAAATATTCCTTCAAACTGTTGCGCGACTTTTTGTAAAGCACCATCTGGATTTCTTTTCGCTAATACTTGCAGTTCATCCATACTCCGCGCATCAATTGCGAGTTTGCTTGAGATATCAGGTGAAATAACCACGACAGTCTGCCCTTATGAAAGATAGAATTAAATTATTTCTAGGTCTGCACGCAACGAACCCGCTGCTTTTAAAGCTTGCAATATCGAAAGCAGGTCTTGCGTTGTTGCTCCAATGGCGGTCAATGCTTTTACAACTTCACCTAAATCAGCACCATTTGGGAGCAACATCAAATTGCCTTCTTCAGTTCGTATTTCAACCTGCGAACGTTGTGTAACAACGGTTTCGCCGCGTTGAGCTAAAGGCCCAGGTTGACTAATAACCGGCTCGGTATTAATGATGATTGATAAATTACCGTGTGCGACAGCACTGGATTCCAATGTAACCGCCTGATTCATAACCACAGAACCTGTTCTAGAATTAACAATAACTTTGGCTGTTGGTCTGGCGGGTTTAATATCTAAACTTTCAATTTGTGCTATAAAAGCAATACGTTGACCGCTATCATTCGGTGCTTTGACTTGTATCATGCGGCCATCTACTGGTAATGCTGAGGATGGATGCAATTGATTGATGGCATCCACAATGCGATTAACTGTCGAGAAATCTGTCGAATTGAGTTCTAGATTGATAAAATCACCTTGCCCCACGGTGGTTGGTATTTCACGTTCTACCATGGCGCCACCTGTTACACGACCGACGCTTAGGTGATTTACTTGGACACTGCTTCCCCCGGCAGATGCGCCGATACCGCCTACCAAAATATTTCCTTGAGCAATCGCGTAAACTTGATTATCAATACCTTTCATCGGTGTCATCAGCAATGTTCCGCCTCGTAGGCTTTTCGCGTTACCCATCGAGGATACGGTTACATCAACTTGTTGACCGGGTTTGGTAAATGCAGGTACTGTTGCGGTTACCATCACTGCAGCAACATTACGTAACTGTAAATTGGTTCCAGGTGGCAAATTTACTCCCAGCTGACCTAACATGTTTATGACACTTTGTACGGTAAAAGGTGTTTGGGTGGTCATATCACCGCTGCCATCCAAACCGACTACCAATCCATATCCTATTAATTGATTGTTGCGAACGCCTTGGATCGAAGCAAGGTCTTTAATTCGATCAGCAAGACTTAAACCTGGCAAAATCGAAATGAGACAGAAAATTAATAAAATCAGTGTTCGTTTTGCTTTCATGGTTTCTCTTAAAGTAAAAATCATTATTAATAACGTTTTTTGATCAGAAAGGAGAAATCGATAAGAAGAATCGTGATAGCCATCCCATTGTTTGTGCTTCGTCAACGTATCCATTACCACGATACTCAATTCGAGCGTCGGCAATTTGAGTAGAAGAAATAGTATTCCCTATAATATGTACAGGATTGAGCACTCCTGAAAGTCGGATGAATTCTTGTCCTTGGTTAATGCCAATCTGCTTTTCACCACTCACTACGAGATTGCCATTAGGTAATGCTTCGATCACCGTTACCGTAATCGTGCCATTAAAATCATTTTTATTCGTGCTGGCACCGCCGCCATTAAATTTGTTGTTATTGTTAGCCTTAATAGTGGCATTTTTAGTTAACAGCGTAAGAGGAAGGCCTAAAAAATTAGGAACTGAAAAATCAATACTGCCTGCCCGATCTACATTACTTTCGGAGCTTTTGCTGGCATTGGTTTTTTCACGTAAATTGACGATAATGGTATCCCCAACCATTCGTGCGCGACGATCTTCAAACAAAGGTGTGTATCGAACCCCATTCATCGTGGTATTGATTGATTGAAAAATTGCACCATTGGGTTGTGGAGGCACACCGCTTGGTTGTGGAGGTCTGAGAGTATAAGGCTGATGGGTAACCGTGGAAGGTGTCATCAATGTATTACAGCCTGATAAGAAGCATGCGAATACCAATACGCTGATGCGTTGGTATTGATCATTTCTTATAATTTCATTAAATGCTGTTAACATTGCATTAGCCTTACTGAAAAGTTACGTTATATTTGCGCCAATCTTTGTAACATTTGATCTGAAGTTTCTATGGATTTTGAATTCATTTCGTAAGCGCGCTGTGTCTGAATCATGTTAACGAGTTCTTCAACCACATTGACGTTTGACGCTTCAACATAGCGTTGCATGACGGTTCCTAACCCGTTTGTGCCTGGTGCATTTTGATTGGGTGCGCCACTGGCTGCCGTTTCGAGAAAAAGATTCTCACCCATTTTTTGTAACCCGGCTGGATTGATAAAGCTTGCCAGTTGAACGTTACCCACTTGAGTAGGAGCGACTGCCCCTTGAATCGTTGCGGAAACGGTCCCATCACGTGCTACCGTAATATCGATTGCATTCGGTGGAACGGTAATAGGTGGTTGTAGCGGATAACCACTGGAGGTAACAATTTGTCCATTAATGTCGGATTGAAAAGCACCATCGCGTGTATAGGCTGTTGTTCCATCTGGCATTAAAATTTGGAAAAAACCAACGCCATTGATGAAAATATCACGTGCATTATCAGTTGGTTGAGGTGGACCCTGAATAAACACGCTTTCCGTGGCAACTGGCTTCACACCGGTACCCAATTGCAGACCTGTTGGCAATTGGGTTTGCTGTGATGATTGCGCGCCTGGTTGCCGTAACGTTTGATACATCAAATCTTCAAAAATGGCTCGGGACCGTTTGAATCCGTTTGTGCTGACATTCGCCAAGTTATTGGCGATGACATCCATTTTAGTTTGTTGCGCATTCAACCCGGTTTTTGAAATCCATAACGAACGAATCATTGCTATTATTCCTTCAACTTAAAGTGATTAAGCTCTCATAACCATTATTTCACTGGCTTGTTGAGCATTCTTTTGGGCGCTTTCCAGCATTTTCATTTGCATATCAAATTGCCGAGCCAGTGCTATCATGCTCACCATTTCATGGACTACGTTGACGTTACCGTCTTCCAATGCTCCATCGGCAAGCCTTACTCTTGCGTCTACCGGTGCAACACTGCCATCTTTTAATCGAAATAAACCATCGCCACCTTTTACCAATTGATCTTCGGCGGGATCGACCAATTTAATTCGACCAACAGGAGCGACTGTATTGGGCTGAGGAAAAATAGGAACTGACGAAACTGTTCCATCGACACCGATGGTAATGCGTGTGTCAGGAGGTATTGTGATCGGACCACCATCAGCATTTTTAACTTTCAAGCCGTTTTGAGTAATTAAAATGCCGTTTGGGCTAATTTGTAAATTACCACTTCGCGTGTAGGCTTCTTGACCATTTTCTAATTCGACTGTAATCCAACCAGAACCGCGAATTGCAACATCCAAATCTCGACCAGTAGTTTGAATCGGTCCCGGGGTAAAATCTTGTGATATGGTTGAATCGACCACAAAAGCTCGTGTAGGTGAACCATCCCCATATATTGGCACGGCCCTGAAGGCATTTTTCTCTGCGCGATATCCGTTTGTTGATACATTGGCAAGATTTTGCGCAACGGTAGCTTGTTGGTGCAACGTATGATTTGCACCAGTCATTGAGGTATAAATTAGTCTATCCATAATGTTTTACAAAAAATTTATAAACAATGAAATTACAGGTTGACCAAAGTTTGCATAATAGAGTTTTGTGTTTCGATCGTTTTGGCATTGGCTTGATACATGCGTTGTGCCGTAATCATTTTTACTAATTCAGCGGTGAGATCGATATTGGCTTCTTCCACAGAAGAGCTTGCAAGTACGCCAAGCGTTCCCGTTTTAGGTGTGCCTACCAAAGGTTGTCCAGATTCGGGTGTTTCAATCCAGTTTCCATTTCCGGTGGGTGTTAATCCCTGTGGATTAGCGAAATTAGACAGAGCAATTTGTCCTAATGTTTTAGTTCTGCCATTGGTAAATGTTCCTTGAATTATTCCTTCTGCTGATATTGTGTACCCCGCTAGTTTTCCGGAAGTAAATCCATCGTGAGAATGGACATTGACACCGAAGGGTGATCCAAACTGTGTGGATTTAGATAAATCCAATGAAAAATCTAAAGGAGAGGCTGCACCTTGTGCAGGATTAATAGAATTTAAATTAACACTTACATTAATTGGCACTGAGGGAGATGTTAAGTTGCCCTTGTTATCGAAAGTTAATGAGGTGTTATCAAGTGTTACAAATTGAGGAACACCTAAGTTATCAGCTTTTCCATCGACGGTGGCAAAAATATTCCAATTTCCAGGTGTTAGTGTTTTTTGGAAATAGACGGAAAAAACATGGGAGTTTCCTAAGCTATCGAAAATTTCACCCGAAGTAGTATTGTTGTAGCTTTTTGGGTTATTCACATCAAACGGCATTAGAGTCGTTGGGTTTGTGGTGGGAGGAATAGAGTTTGAATTGAGATTGAATCCAAGATCAAAAGCTGAAGTCGGCTTAGGAGTAATGTCTGTAGACGTTAGATTAAGATTTGCTAATTGACTTGCCACGACATTTCCATCTTGATCTGCCATATAACCTGTAACATTCGAACCAGTTGCATTGACAAGAAAACCCTTGGCATCAACGAGAAATTGCCCGTTTCTGCTATAACTAACTACTCCGCCATCATTCACACGAAAGAAGCCATTTCCGTTAATGGCAACGTCTAATGGATTGCTGGTTGGTTTAATTCCACCTTGATTAAACCCTTGTGCAACAGTCGCAACTCTTGATCCAATACCAATTTCTGATGCACCTGATCCGGCCAGGGAATTAGCATAAATATCAGTAAATTGTGCTTGTGATTCTTTATACCCGATTGTATTTGCGTTTGCGACGTTATTGCCAATTACATCCAAATTAGTAGACGATACGCTTAATCCACTTAATCCATGTTGAAAACTCATGACGATCTCCTAATTAAAATACTTGTTTAACATCAGATATATTGACAGCACCGATTTTTTCTATGTCAAGAAGTGCGCCTTTTTCATTCGGAGTCACGCTATTAACTAGTCCTAATGAAAGCGTTTTAATTTTGATGTTTTCGCCATCTTGAACAGCGGTTGCAGCAAAAGTGTATTCTCCATCGGCAGCAATTGCGCCACTATCAGTTTTCCCATCCCAAGGAATGGCACTGACACCTTCTGGTTTGCTGTCTAAATCCAAGTGGCGAACAGGGATTCCAGAGCTATCCATGATAGTTACTTTAACTTGATCAGCTGGCTGATCAAGTTCTACGCCGAGTACTGAAGCTCCTTTTTCAAGAGACAATGATGTACCGGGTACAAGAACGTTATGCCCAATCATACGAGTCGCTTCCATGGATAAGCTTTCTGACATATCTGAATTGAGCAGTTGTAGTGTGTTGTTCAATTTATCAATACCAGAAACCGTGCTAATTTGGGCTAGTTGACTAGTCACTTCAGCGTTATCAAGTGGTTTTAATGGATCTTGATTTTTCATTTGTGTAACGAGTAGTTTCAAAAAACGATCCTGCGGATTTTCAACTCCTTTTTTTGCTGTAACGTTTGTTGCATTCGTCACAGAATTATTAGTTGAAACTGCCGGCGTAGTAACTTGTTGTGATGAATTCATGTTAACTCTCCTTTTATTGTCCTATCGTCAGCGTTTTTTGTAATAGCGATTTTGTCGTATTCATCATATCAACGCTGTTTTGATAAGAACGCGATGCAGACATCATATTGACCATTTCATCAACTACATTCACATTAGGCATCGTTACATAGCCATTTTTATCAGCCATCGGATGTTTAGGTTCAAAAACCTGACGCATCGGTGAGGCATCGTGAACTACACCGGCAACCTTGACGCCACTGGCTCCATTAGGATTTGCTTGTAACGTACTAAAAACTACTTGACGTCCACGGTATGCTTCGCCTGTTGAGCTAGTTACACTATCTGCATTGGAAAGGTTACTAGCCACTACGTTTAAACGCTGTGATTGGGCTGACATTGCTGAACTGGCAATTCCAAATACATTAAATAATGACATTTTCTATCGCTCCTGCATCGCTAACATAATGTTTCTAAATTCATTATTGATAAATGAAATACTGGCGTCGTATTTCAGAGCATTATCGGCAAAGCGGGTTCGCTCCATGTCCATATCGACAGTATTTCCATCTACACTCGGCTGTAGGGGGATCCGATAAAGCAGGTTATCTCCCAAAACACTGTTTGCTGCAGCATTAATATGTGTGGGCGATGTGGTATTTAGAGTAACTTTACCGAATGAAGAATTCAGTCCAAGTTTTTCATTGAGCGCACTTGCAAAATCAATATCTTTTGCTTTGAAATTCGGCGTGTCTGCATTAGCCACATTACTTGAAAGTAATTCTTGTCGTCCTACACGCAATGCTAAAGCGTGATGATGAAAATTGAGTTCTTTATCCAGTTTATTAATCATTTTTTTGTCGCAATTAAGTTTTCTTGTCTTATAACAAGCATTTTGTGTGCCAGATGTATAGGAATAGGTAAATCAGTGTGTTAATGAAAGAAAAGAGGAAAGAAAGAGTGCCATCTTCTGAGATAACCAACTGATTTGTCGTTTATGATAGCTTCACATAACGGCAATATTTGCCGCCCACGGCAGAATTTTATGATGAAAAAATCTCAACCAATTGTTGTAACCAAAAACCTGATAACACTATTAATAATATTGCTGCAGGCACCTTTGCTTGCAGCAAATGAGGAAGTTTCTGAGCAATATCAAGATATATCGCTTATCCGAAACTCGGTTGAAGATTTTGTCTATCGCAATGCTTCGACATTGCCAGGGCAAGTGACTGTCAATGTGGATAAAATCGATAAATACTTAACGTTACCAAGGTGTTCAGAATTACAACCTTCTATTCCACCCGGAAGTCGTTTATGGGGTAAGACATCTATAGTTGTTCGGTGTAACGATCGCGATATCAATTGGGCCATCTATGTTCAAGCAGAAATTAATGTCATGGCAGATGTATTGCATTTGGCTCGCCCCGTCTCAACAGGGCATGCTTTAACTTATGAAGATATTACATTGCAAAATGTGAACCTAACTCATATGCCGGACGGGATTTTTACTGATCCCTCGCAGATTGTGGGTAAAATTGCCAATAATAATCTCACGGTTGGTCAACCCATTCGACAACATATGCTACGAGCGCCCTATGTAATTCAGCGAGGTCAGAAAGTTAATCTGGTCGTGAAAGGGCGAGGATTTAGTATCAGTTCAGAAGGAAACGCATTAACCGATGCGGCAGAGAATCAGGTAGTGCAGGTTCGTAATAAATCGGGACGAATTATGAGTGGACTTGCGCGAGCCAACTCCATCGTTGAAATTCAACCTTGAGGATGAAATCATACTATTTTCTGAAACTGAATAAAAAACGACCTATGCTCTAAGTTCTATCTCTCAACAAACCTATTTTTTGAAAAATCACCTCTTTTTTTCATATAAAAATCAAATGTCTATTTTTACCAGAGAAAATCATGGCCATTAAATCCAAAGTTTATTTACAACGCCAAAAATACCGCACATCGTAAATCTAAGGCGATTTCAAAGACTAAAACAAAATATCCCCACCATGAAAAATTGGGTGTCATGCTCGACAAAAAACACTCAAAGACACCAATGATGATTAGATAGCTGTAATGAAGTTAAACTACAAATTATCAATCATGTATATCCATTTGGTGATTCGGTAAACACTAATCCATAAACAGATGCGATTTACCTGTTTTTTTACCGCAAGTAGGCTGATCAAAAATTGTTAAAGTGATGTTCTAATTTTTTCAGAAGTATTCACTTACTTTATTTAATGATTCTTTCTCAATTTGGTTGGGCTGATCAGTCATGACATTTAAAACGCGTTTGCTTGACTCATTACGTAAATCCTCTTCGCAAGATTCTGATCTATCCGAACAGGAAAGCAAAGATATGTCGAACGGTTATTCACAATCGGAAGAAAATTCTGAAAATATGTTGACTTATGATCAACAAATAAACATCAACAAAAATATTCAGCAAGAATTTGAAGATATTCACCAAGAAAGACTAACGGTCGAAGATCAAACAATCAAAGAAGCACGTCAGCGTATTGAAGCTGAAAATAAAGCACGTGTTGTCGCCGAAGCACGTGCCCGTGTCGAAGCCATTGCTAGAGCTGCGGCTGAAAGTAGAATTCAGGCAGAAGGAGAAGCAACAGAACAAGCAAGGTTAAGAGCAAAAACCGAAGTACTAGCAGAACAAGAAGCAAATACACGCTGTGAACTCGAACGCAAAGCGCAATATCTCGCGGAAGAAAAATTTAAAGCAGATAAAGCTCTCAATGCAATATTAGAATCGAAGATTAAGGCTGAAGCCTCCATCGTTGAAAAAATGCAGCAGCGTGTTGCAGAGGAAGCGAATGCGCTTGACAAAGCTCACGCTGCTGTTGCGAAGGAAAAAGAAGCTACTGAGGCAGCCAAACACCAGGCTAAGCTCGCAGAAGAAGCTCGACAACTTTCTGACAAACGTCTTGAGACTGAAGCACACACAGCACAACTCATTAAAGAAAAAAATTTAGAAGAACAGAAGATACTGGCATCATTAGAAGCACGCAAAATAGCCGAGGAACAAACTTTAATTGAAAAACAAAATATTGCAAATTTGGAAGAGCAAACGTTAACCCAAGCACAGCAAAGACTCGAAGCGGAAAAAACGAGTCGTATCCAAAAACAACACCGATTGAGAGCTGAAATAGCGGCTACCCATGCGGCAATGGATAAAACAGAAGCGGAGGCATTGGCGACTGAAAAAGCTCTAGAAAGATTAGAAACGGACCGGTGTGCAATTATCGCATCACAAAACCGTGCGGCAGCCGAAATTGTTGCCAAGGAAATGGCAGAATCAATAGTTTCGCAAGAAAATACGACCGCCGATTTGATCAACTCCCGCCTGATAGCTGAATCAGAAGCTCTTAAGCAAGCTACACAACGTACGCAAACAGAAGCAGAAGCATTAGCAGCGGTACAAACTACCTTACAAATTGAAAAAGAAGCCGCAGAGATCGCTTTGGCAAGAGAAAAAGCAGAAAAAGAAGCGGTAAAAGAATATCAAAAACGCATTAAAGCAGACGAAAAAGCAATCAAAGAAGCAGAGACACGTGCACAAGCCGAGATTGCCGCACGAAACGCTGCAAACAAACGAGTTGAAGCAGAAACAAGACTAAAAACTACGGCTCAAGCAAAAGCACAGCTTGATGAACTGATTGCGCAACAAACACAAGCCAAAGTAGAAATTGAACAACGTTTATTGGAAGATGCAAAAATTCGTGCCCAGGCAATTGATGATGCAAAATGCGCTGTCTTGGAGCGATTAGAAATCGAGCAACGCATTACGGGGCTGGCAATAACCCGTGCGCAAGCGAAAATCATCGCTAGCAACAAAACCAAAGCAAAACTCGAAGCTGAGAAAATTGCTACTAAAATAGCGTTAGAAAAAGCAAAGGCTGAATCAGCAGTACTCATCGCTATCCAAGAGCGTATCACGCTGGAATCACAAGCCTTGGAAATCGCGACTGAACGGGAGACCGTTGAAATTATGGCCAAAGAAGCATTATTTGCCCGTTCTCAAGCAGACAAACAAGCTACCGCAGCTGCTTCCGCACGAATACGCGCAGAAATAGCTGCAGCAACAGAACACGTCCGAGATAAGAGTGCTCAGAATATGTAACCGGTAAATATGGATGATGCACTACCCTGAGCGATACGGAATAACTATTAATTACCCAATGCCTTAACCATACTTTCGACCACTTTCTTAGCATCGCCGAAGATCATCATGGTCTTATCCATATAGAACAGATCGTTATCGAGTCCGGCGTATCCCGCTGCCATACTACGCTTAACAACCATTACCGTTCTTGCCTTATGCGCATCTAAAATCGGCATTCCGTAAATTGGACTTCCCGGCACATTAGCCGCTGGATTGACCACGTCATTGGCACCGAGCACCAACACCACATCGGTATTGGAGAAGTCACTATTGATTTCTTCCATCTCTTGTACTTGTTCATAGGGAATTTCCGCCTCAGCCAATAATACGTTCATATGACCCGGCATACGACCAGCGACCGGATGAATGGCGAAACGCACGTTCACTCCCTTTTTATGCAGTATTTCGGCTAATTCCTTGACCGAATGCTGTGCTCGCGCCACAGCTAATCCATATCCAGGCACAATAATGACGCTATCCGCGTTACCCATTAGGAACGCCGCATCTTCAGCACTGCCACTCCGATGAGTTTTTTGCACACCATCACCAGTCGCGGCTGCAGCACCGCTATCACTGCCAAACCCTCCTAAAATCACGGATAGGAATGGGCGATTCATCGCTTTACACATGATGTACGATAAGATCGCACCAGAGCTTCCTACTAACGAGCCGGCAATAATCAACATTGGATTTCCCAATGAAAAACCGATGCCAGCTGCTGCCCAACCTGAGTAAGAATTCAGCATCGAAATCACCACCGGCATATCGGCACCACCAATCGGAACAATGATCAAGAAGCCCAATAAGAATGCGATCGCTGTCATTGCCGCAAAAGCCGTCCAGTTAGTAGTTTGATCGAAGAAAAACCACAAACCAAAACCAATCATTGCAATGGCCAACAACAAATTCACCAAATGCTGTCCGGTAAACACGATAGGAGCACCGCTCATGCGCCCCGATAGTTTTAAAAATGCAATGACTGATCCAGACCAAGTCATAGCACCAATAAAAGTGCCTAAAAATAATTCTAATTTGCTACCTTGTGGCAAAACTGCTGGCAATCCAAAAGAAACGGGATTATTGACTGCAGCAATCGCAATAAATACTGCCGCCAAACCAACCAGTGAGTGCATGAATGCAACCAATTCTGGCATTGCCGTCATTTGGACACGTTGCGCCACAATCGCGCCGATTACGCCGCCTACGGCAATACAACCTAAGATCAACATCCAGTTTTGCGTCAATGTGAAAGTGGTGCCAACGGCAATCGTCATTCCCACGATACCGAATAAATTGCCACGGCGCGCAGACTCAGGCGAACTTAACCCTTTGAGTGATAATATAAAAAAGACGGAAGCAACTAAATAAGCGAGTGCGACTACATTGGCTGACATTTACGAGTTTCCTTTTTTCTCTTTTTTCTTAAACATTTCCAGCATACGTTGGCTAACCAGAAAACCACCAAAAACGTTGATTGATGCAAGCACTACTGCTGCTGCACCGAGCCAAACGCCCCAATCCGTTTCCGCAGGTCCTGCTGCCAACATAGCGCCAACCAGGATAATGCCGGATATCGCATTGGTTACTGACATCAGAGGGGTATGTAGTGCCGGCGTTACGTTCCAGACTACGTGATAACCAACAAAAACTGCTAAAACAAAAACTGTCAGATTAATAATAACCGGATCAATTTCACCAATCATAATGACTCCTTAAAAATTCGATCATCGTTGTTAATGGTCATGATAAAAAAATACCTGTGCATATCAATATGTGATCTCTGTCACTGATTTGATCAATTTTTCACTATTTAACAACAACTTGGCCGTCAATGGCAACCAGCGTTCCAGCAATAATCTCGTCTGCACGATCAATTTTGAGTTGACCATTTTCTTGATCCAACATCAGATTAAGAAAATTCATGACATTTCTTGCGTATAAAGTGCTGGAATCAGCCGCAACCAAACCAGGAATGTTAGCAACGCCGATTAAATGCACGCCGTGCTTTATTACTGTTTTATCTAATTCCGATAAAGGACAATTACCACCGGCTTCAACCGCCATATCAACAATCACGGAACCAGGTTTCATCGATTTCACAGTATCTTCTTTAATCAGCACAGGTGCTGGGCGTCCAGGAATCAATGCGGTAGTGATGATGATGTCGGCAGCAACGGCTCGTTCATGGACCAATTCGCCCTGGCGGCGTTTATAGTCATCCGACATTTCTGTCGCATAACCGCCTGCGGTCTCAGCTTTGGCTTTTTCTTCTTCACTCAAAGGGACTTCAACAAATTTTGCTCCTAAACTTTCTACTTGTTCTTTTGCCGCAGGACGAACGTCAAACGCCTCCACGACCGCTCCCAATCTTTTCGCTGTCGCAATCGCTTGCAATCCTGCTACGCCTGCACCTAATATCAGTACGCGAGCTGCCTTGACAGTTCCTGCCGCCGTCATCAACATCGGGAAAAATTTTTGATACGCATTGGCAGCCATAATGACTGCTTTGTAACCCGCGATGTTGGCTTGCGACGACAGTACGTCCATACTTTGCGCGCGCGAAATCCGCGGTAATTTTTCCAGGGAAAACGCGGTCAAACCGTGTTTGGCAATTGCTTCGATCCCTTCTTTTTGATGCGGTGCCAATAAGCCTATCAACAAAGCATCTTTGCGCATCATAGCCAATTCATTCGATTCAGGACCTTTCACTTTAAGCACGATGTCCGATTGTGAATAAATTTGATTCACATCGTTGACGATAACCGCGCCAGCTTCTTGGTATGCAGCGTCGGTTATACTGGCATGGATACCAGCGCCAGCTTGCACAAAAACCTTGTGAAGGCCTTTTGCCGTGAATTTTTTGATCGTTTCAGGTGTGGCTGATACTCGTGTTTCTCCCCCGCGAATCTCTGCGGGTATGCCTATCTGCATGGAATATTTCTCCTCTTTGCCAATCTGCAAAATTCATAGGGTGGATAAAGTTGTGAATTATAAATCAATTTGCGAACGATGCCATGATATGGTTTAAAAAAGTGATCACGAGCAACTAATGCACCAACTTGGACGAGCTTAAAATGAAATAAGAGTCCATCAAAAGGGGAATCTCATTATCACTTAAATAGTTTCAGCGTATTGATTATCAAGAACTTTCCAATTCACATTGTAAATGTTTCTTGATTTCTGACAATTGTCCATAAATCTCAATTAATAATTGTGTCGACGTTGCCCAATCTTTATTCATACTGGCTTTTTCCAGCTTCTCGCATAAATCGGAACATTGCAGCGCACCGATCAGTTTAGTGGACGATTTTAGTTTGTGTCCTAAAAACTCTAGCATTTTTAAATCCTTACTTTCCTCTGCATCTTTCATTTGCAACAAGATTTCATCTGAATTCTGAATAAATTTGAGTTCCAACTGCCGTATTAAGCTCGCATTGTTGCGAAACATTTCATGCAGCAAAGAAGTATCCACTAAAGGTAATTGTCCAGAAACTATTTCCTTATCTTTCAAGAGACATCCTTTCCAACTTCATCTTGAAACGCTTCATTCCATATTCGAACGTCAGTTTCTATCATAAAACAATTTCCTATATTAATGCGCTTAACTAACGAGAAGAGATGATTTCTGACAGTTTTCACAAATACCATGCAATTCTAATTGCTGATGTGTCAATTTAAACCCAGTACTTTGAATGCTCAACGCCAATTCATTCATAATATGTTTTTTTATTCCAATTTCTTTGACATTACCACATTGATCACAAATTAAAAATTGTGGTGTTTCATGTTGGTGCTCACAAGTGATATGTGCGCAGCACATATATTGACTAGCCGTTTCAAGTTTATGGACCAATTTTTCATGAACAAGAAAATCGAGCATGCGATACACCGACATGACCGGTAAGGTTTCATTGAAATGAAAGCGATATTTTTCGGCGATTTCATAAGCCGATAGGGGTGTCGTGGATTCGAGCAAAATAGTAAGTACGTTTTTACGCTTATTAGTCAGCTTGACACCCGCCAAGGCGCATGCCTCCTGGGATTTTTTGATGATTTGAGCGATATCCTCAGACATGCTTCTTACCAGTGCGCTATATAGTATTGCTAATGCCTTAACCCACCTGGAATGACACTCGGTTTCTTTTGATCTAAGGGTTGGGGATCTAATGTCGCCACCGTCAAATTGTCGTCAGTAAAATATTTTTTTGCTACTTCAACTAGTTGTTCAGCCGTTATCATTTTAATTTTCTCTAAAATGGTGTCAATATCACGATGAGACAATCCAATGCTTTCAAACCGACCTATTTGCATGGCTTGAGAAAAAATTGAATCGCGCTGATAAATATGCCCCGCAATCACCTGCGCTTTAACCCTAGCTAATTCCTCCACAGTCACGCCTGTTTTGACGATTTTTTCAATTTCACCTCTCAGCGCTTGTTCTAAGTCATGGACCGTTTTCCCTGCGCGTGGAACAGCGCTCAGGAAAAACATACCTGGTCCACGAGACATTGCGCTATAACCCGCATCTGCAGAATTAGCGATTTGATTTTCGCGAACCAGCGATTTGTTCAACCGAGCCGATGCGTGACCATCCAAAATGCTTTCCAAAACTTCCAATGCATAGGGTTCCCAATCGGATGAGATATTTTTAATCGCCGGAACATGATAACCCATGATGAGATAGGGTAATTCAGCAGGCGCTTTAACGTTAATTCGTTTAGATCCTTGTTGCACCGGTTCTAATTGAGGGTGACGGGCATTGAGAGGCAGTACGGCGCCGGTTTTAATGCCACCATAATATTTTTGCGCTAAACCCAATACCTCTTTTGCCTCGACATCACCAACGACGACCAGAATGGCATTATTGGGCGCATACCAGCGGTTGTACCAGTCTTTTGCGTCAGCAACGCGCATATTTTCCAAATCATTCATCCAGCCTATGATTGGGTTTTTATAAGGATGAGCCTGAAACGCCATTGCCATCATTTTTTCGTACAACAAAGCACGCGGTTGATCATCGGTGCGCAATCTCCTTTCTTCCATGACCACTTTGATTTCTTTGGAGAATTCTTCTTCCGTGAGGACAATATTTCGCATGCGATCGGATTCTAGTTCCATTGCCATCGGCAAGCTGTGTTTATGCAATTGCTGGTAATAGCCAGTATAATCATAGCTGGTAAATGCATTTTCACGACCGCCCGCAGCCGCGATTTTTTTGGAAAATTCGCCATTCGGGAATTTTTCAGTGCCCTTAAACATCATATGTTCGAGTACATGAGCAACACCGGTCAAGCCGTTGACTTCGTCAATGCTGCCTACCTTGTACCAAATTTGTGAAACAACGACGGGAGCACGGTGGTCTTCCTTAACGATCAACTTCAATCCATTATCCAATACAAATTCATGTGGGTTACTCCACGCGGATAACGCATAGAAAAATGCGCAAAAACTTAAGCTCATTGATCGAGAAAAGTGTGACCATGTAATACGGCGTGAAGGTTTCATTTTTACTAACCTAAGTGTGAATAAACAGAATAAAATTGCGTTTTTGCTTGTTAGCAATCCTTGAAAATATTTGTAGAGCCTACCAGAATGTTCAGTTTTTTTAAATCCAAAAAAAATTCAGAAGAAATTGTTGAAAGCAAAACACCCGAAACTGATGAGTCAGATTCCAAGCAACAGAATGCAACTGGTTTTGCAGATCGACTCAGACTGGGCCTTACACGTACCCGACAAAGCTTAGGTAAGCAACTATCTGCTTTGTTTGGCGGTGGCAAGATTGACGAAGCGTTTTATGAAGAATTGGAAACCATTTTATTAACGTCGGATGTAGGCGTAAACGCAACGCAGCTGCTGTTAGATAATTTGCGTAAGCACGTCAAACGTGATGCTTTGACAGAATCGTCTCAACTGAAATTGGCATTAAAAGACTCCCTTGTGGCAATGTTAAAACCATTAGAACAATCGTTTGATACCAATGCGCAAAAACCTTTTGTGATTATGATTACAGGCGTCAATGGTGTCGGAAAAACCACTTCCATCGGCAAATTGGCCAGATATTTCCAAACTCAAGGTAAGTCAGTTTTATTAGCGGCAGGAGACACATTTCGCGCGGCCGCACGCGAACAGTTGATAGCTTGGGGTGAAAAAAATAATGTCACAGTGATTGCGCCGGATAGTGATCCTGATAAGAAAAGCGATCCCGCTGCGGTGATTTTCGATGCCATTAATTCTGCCAAATCACGAGGCATCGATATCGTCTTGGCCGATACGGCCGGACGCTTAACAACACAATCGCATTTAATGGAAGAAATCAAAAAGGTTAAACGCGTGATTGCCAAAGCTATACCGGACGCACCACACGAAGTGCTGCTGGTACTGGATGCCAATACCGGACAGAATGCGATTGCTCAAGTAAAAGCATTTGATGAAGCGTTGAATGTAACGGGGTTGGTTTTAACAAAACTGGACGGCACAGCAAAAGGCGGCGTGGTAGCTGCTATCGTTGGACAATATGCACAAAACAATCCTCCAGCCCTACGATTTATTGGTGTAGGTGAAGGGATCGATGACCTAAGACCTTTTAATGCGCAAGAATTTGTCGATGCGATGTTCGATTAATATGCATTGAGTTCCAATAAGCGGCATGATTACTTTAAAGAATGTCTCAAAGCGCTATCCGAATGGATATATTGCATTGAATAATATTAACTTGTCGATTAATGCCGGTGAAATGGTGTTTTTGACAGGTCATTCCGGCGCCGGTAAAAGCACCTTATTAAAATCCATCGCGGCAATAGAACGTCCGACCTCAGGCACCATTACAATTAGCGGGCAAAACATTGCGCAACTCAAACCCAGCGCAATTCCTTTTTTGCGCCGAACAATTGGCATTGTGTTTCAAGATCATAAATTACTTTTTGATCGCAATGTTTTTGACAACGTATTGTTACCACTGCAAATCAGTAATTTCGATACGCATACCGCCGCAAGCCGTGTACGTGCTGCGTTAGATAAAGTTGGGTTATTAAAAAAAGAAAAGGCTATGCCTATTACGCTATCAGGTGGTGAAAGGCAACGTTTGTGTATTGCACGCGCAGTGGTGCATCGCCCCACCCTACTGATTGCTGATGAACCGACAGGAAACTTAGATATCGCCTATGGACGTGACATCATGTCGATGTTTACCTCTTTTAACCAAGTCGGAGTTACTGTAATCATTTCAACACATGATGCTTCGTTGTTAGGAAACACACAGCATCGAGTTTTGTCGTTGGCGCAGGGAAATCTACTGGTATGATTCGTATTTGGTTGGCACAGCATTGGTTTGTTTTGGTATCGACACTGAAGCGGTTGGTTGCAGCGCCTATTACCACGCTACTAAGCGTTGTAATCATGGGAATTACATTGAGTGTACCCGTCAGTATTTATGTATTAGTGGAAAATTTGCGCTTGGTGATGAATGAAAAAAATCATCCGCAAATGACTCTTTTTTTAAAACACGATATAAAGCAAGAAAATATTGATAAGATTCGGCAAGATTTACAAGAACACCCACAAATTTTAGGTTCCGAGTTCATAGCAAAAGATATCGCATTGCAGCAGCTTCTAGAAAACAGCGAATTACCCAATACCGTAAAAAACTTGCCGCGCAACCCATTACCGGATGCTTTTGTGATTACTGTTCGTGATGACAGCATGAATAATTTGCGCGAGTTGCAAGAAACTTTTAAAAGTTGGCCTGCAATCGAATTTGTTCAATTTGATTCTGAGTGGATTGAACGGTTGAAAGCGCTACTTCAATTGGGTTGGTCCATCGTTTTAATGATTGTTGCCATCTCCAGCATCGCAATCATAGCGGTCATGTTTAACACGATTCGCTTACAAATCGTCACTAAACGGGATGAAATAGAAATATCCAAATTGATTGGCGCAACCGATCCATTTATCAGACGCCCCTTTCTTTATTTCGGTGCACTCCAAGGATTAACCGCTGGGGTCATTGCGTGGTCGATCGTATTTCTGTTGATTCACTTGATTAATGAACAACTGATCGTATTTCTACATTTCTATGAAATAGATTTTTTTCTAGAGCCATTGTCGACGGAAAATGGACTGAGTTTATTATTTTTTTCCACTGTATTAGGTTGGCTGGGAGCACGCTTATCGGTATCTAATCATCTTTGGCAAATAGAACCATAATGACTGAACAACTGTAGGAGCTGCTGAAACTTTTTTAAAAAATTGGCACTCTGATGCATGGAGTGCTAGAATAAAAACTAGTACTAATTAATAATTTTGTGTCAATAGGAGATTATCGTAATGACGAACGCTTTAGCATTACCCGAAATGGGTAGTAGTATTGAAAGCTACATTCAGTCGGCTAATTCTTTTCCTATTCTGTCTCAAGAAGAAGAAGCGAATTTAGCGCGACGTCTTTGGAATGATGGTGATATTGAAGCGGCACAAAAATTAATTTTGTCACATTTGCGCTTTGTGGTTGCTATTGCACGTGGCTATAAAGGTTATGGCTTACCTCAAGCAGATTTGATCCAAGAAGGGAACGTCGGTTTAATGAAGGCGGTCAAGCGTTTTGATCCCGAAAGAGGCGTTCGTTTAGTATCTTTCGCAGTGCATTGGATTAAAGCAGAAATCCATGAATTTATTATGCGCAATTGGCGTTTAGTTAAGATCGCGACTACTAAACAACAACGTAAGTTATTTTTTAATTTACGGAGTATGAAAAAGGGTCTTGATACGATGAGCAAACAAGAAGTGGATGCAATGGCAGAAAAGCTCGGTGTCAAGCCTGAAGAAGTCGTTGAAATGGAAAAGCGTTTCAGTGGTTCCGATGTTTCACTAGAACCTTTGTCAGAAGAAACTGATGACGATACTACTTTTAGTCCTATTCATTATTTGACTGATGAAGTAGAGCCTTCTGGTATTTTGGAAAAAGAACAGTCTTCCAACTTGCGTGAGTCTGGTTTGCAAAAATCGCTTGAGTGTTTAGATGATCGCAGCCGTCATATTATCCAAGCCAGATGGTTACGAGAAAAAGAAGATACAGCAACATTGCACGATCTTGCTGAAGAACTAGGCGTATCGGCAGAGCGTGTTCGTCAAATTGAGGTAAAAGCATTGCAAAAAATGCGCACGACCATGGCAGAGACTGCTTGACGAATAAATTATCTTAAATAAATAATCCGTTTCTTGATTTGTATATCAAAGCGGATTATTTTTTATTCAATGCGAGGAGAGGTACCGAAGTGGTTATAACGGCGCTGACTCGAAATCAGATGGTCAAGGTAACTTGGCACATGGGTTCGAATCCCATCCTCGGTTAGAAGCGGATGTATTTCCCGTTATCGGCAGAAAGCCAGTCACTGAATTAACAGCACCCATGCTAATAATGGTTATCAGGAAGATTGAAGCCTGCGGCGCGTTGGATATCGCCAAGCACGTATTGACCATATGCGGCCAAGTGTTTCGTTATGCAGTGGTGCATGGATTAGCCGAACGCAACCCAGCAGCCGATATCAAGCCTTCAGATGTATTAAAAGGCTATGTCACAGTTAATTGCTGAAACTGTCTTAGTTTTCCAAGAGATGCCAGGAAACAAAGTGTTGGTGTAA
>JBGAVE010000028.1:0-35560 GCA_044228295.1 Nitrosomonas sp. | reverse complement strand
AATTGCAATCCTCTTTCACAGGTCGAGACTCTCTCGATCCCATGAAAATACTGTCCGTCAAAATGGGACAACTCCAATTAACGGGTTATACAAAACTAAGGTCGTAAGGCATCGCAGCCCCTGGTGCAATATTGACGAAGTGGAATTGGCCACCTGAAACCTCTGCATAGCTACGTTTTTGAGCTTTTCTGTTCGCTTAAAAAGTATTAAAATTAAATGCTTAAAAGTTTTCTGAAGTCGAGAAGACCAGTTATGTAGAGATCTTTACTTTGGAATGAATGGATTGGTTCAATAATCGCCGGTTATTGGAGCCAATTGGAAATATTCCACCAGCTGAATTTGAAATGGCATATTATCGCCAAATAAAGGAATCAACTGATGCAGCTTGACTCAAAACAAACAGTCTCCGGAAAACCCAGGACGACTCAAACCAGATTAATATCGCTATAAAATTAGGCTTATTTGTTCTTTTTTTAAAAATAGATACGTTTATAATTCCAGAAAACTTCAATTAACGATGCTAAAAGTCACATAGTTTTTTATAACGATATAATTCTATTTCGCTTATTGTTTAGGCAAAACAAGTGTTGATATCCTTTGGAAGCTAATAAGCAGTATACTGCTCAGTCTTTTTAATTTTTTGTGAAAATAAATCTGATCTTCTATGAAGAATTATCTTTTTACCTCTGAATCTGTTTCTGAAGGACACCCAGATAAAGTCGCTGATCAAATTTCTGACGCGGTTTTAGACGCAATTCTTAGTCAAGATAAAAACGCCAGGGTGGCTTGTGAAACATTGTGCAGTACTGGATTGATTGTGTTATCCGGGGAAATTACCACGCATGCATCCGTCGATTACAATATTATCGCGCGTGAAACGGTTAAAAACATAGGATATACCAGTTCAAATATCGGGTTTGATTCTACAACCTGTGCAGTTTTGACGGCTTTTAATAAACAATCTCCTGATATCGCTCAGGGCGTTAATCGCTCGAAAGAAGAGGAAATGGACCAAGGGGCCGGTGATCAAGGATTGATGTTTGGTTTTGCATGTGATGAAACGCCGCAACTTATGCCGATGCCGATTTATTATGCGCATCGCCTGGTAGAACGACAAGCACAGCTAAGGAAAAGTGGACGATTACCTTGGTTGAGACCTGATGCAAAATCACAAGTCTCGGTTCGTTATGTGGACGGTAAGCCAACAAAAATTGAGACCGTTGTGATTTCAACCCAGCATGATCCAGAGATAGCCTATCAAGACTTGAAAGCAGCCGTTATCGAGGAAATTATCAAACCCGTATTACCCAAGGAAATGATGAGTAGTGACACGAATTATCTTGTTAATCCAACGGGTCGTTTTGTGGTTGGCGGGCCGATGGGAGACTGCGGTTTGACCGGACGGAAAATTATCGTCGATAGCTATGGAGGATCTGCTCCTCATGGTGGCGGTGCGTTTTCTGGTAAAGATCCTTCAAAAGTGGATCGTTCAGCGAGCTATGCTGGTCGTTATGTTGCTAAGAATATTGTGGCCGCGGGTATTGCTAGCAAATGCGAAGTGCAAGTCGCTTATGCGATAGGTGTTGCAAAACCTGTTTCGTTAATGGTCAATACGTTTGGAACAGGTAAGATCGACGATGACAAAATAGTGCAGCTCATTGAAAAACACTTTGATTTGCGTCCGAGAGGTATCATTTACGCACTCGATTTATTGCGACCAATTTATGCCAAAACAGCCGCTTATGGACATTTCGGTCGTGATGAAGCCGATTTCACTTGGGAACGTACTGACAAAGCCAATCAACTTCGTGCCGACGCGGGATTGTGAGTTTTTAATAGGTAATGCAATGAGTTAATATAAGTTAGAGTTTTTCTAGTCCCCTATGCTAAGGAGCGCTGCAACGGTTTTTCCCGTGAGGCTTGGCATTGAGGATATCGTTACAACGGCGCTCGTTCATATTGTTAAGGAGATTAATTATGAACGCTGTGCTCAATTCTGGCGTTGGTTCATTCACTGACTATAAAGTAGCCGATATTTCATTGGCGGAATGGGGGCGAAAAGAAATCGCCATTGCAGAAACGGAAATGCCCGGTTTGATGGCGTTACGTGCCGAATACGCGAATCAAAAACCATTAGCAGGTGCGCGTATTGCGGGTTCTTTGCACATGACCATTCAAACTGCTGTGCTGATCGAAACGCTTGTAGCGCTTGGCGCACAAGTTCGTTGGGCATCTTGTAATATTTTCTCGACGCAAGACCACGCTGCTGCTGCGATTGCGGCAAAAGGTATACCCGTTTTTGCTTACAAAGGTGAATCTCTCAAAGATTACTGGGATTACGCGCATCACATTTTTGAATGGATGGTTGATGGGCAGGAAAGTGGCGCCAACATGATTTTGGATGATGGCGGCGATGCTACTTTGTTGCTGATTCTGGGCACCAAGGCCGAGAAAAATCCTGATGTTATTGCACATCCTAACAATGAAGAGGAAACGGCGCTGTTTAATTCCATAAAAAATAAGCTCGCTTCGCATCCCAATTGGTATTCGCAGAATCTCGCGAGAATTCGTGGTGTCACTGAAGAGACCACCACGGGGGTGCATCGGTTGTATGAAATGCAAAAAAATGGTGAATTGCCTTTTCCTGCGTTTAATGTCAATGATTCAGTTACCAAATCAAAATTCGACAATTTATACGGTTGCAGAGAATCACTCGTTGATGGCATTAAACGTGCAACCGATGTGATGATTGCAGGAAAAATTGCGGTAGTGTGCGGTTATGGTGATGTCGGTAAAGGCTGCGCGCAATCACTGCGAGGTTTAGGAGCAACTGTCTGGATTACCGAAATTGATCCTATCTGTGCTTTGCAAGCCGCTATGGAAGGTTATCGTGTTGTGACGATGGATAAAGCCTGCGAACAAGCCGATATTTTTGTCACAGCGACAGGTAATTTGCGCGTCATTACCCATGATCATATGTTGAAAATGAAAAATCAAGCGATCATTTGCAACATCGGTCATTTTGATTCGGAAATTGATATCGCTTCGATCCAGAAATACACCTGGGAAAATATTAAACCACAAGTTGATCATGTCATATTTCCAACAGGGCGTCGCATTATTGTTTTAGCGCAGGGGCGTTTGGTTAATTTGGGTTGCGCCACGGGTCATCCTTCATTTGTAATGTCTAGCTCATTTACCAACCAAGTATTGGCGCAAATGGAGCTATGGCAACATGGCGGAAAATATGAAAAAAATGTCTACGTGTTGCCTAAATCTTTAGATGAGAAAGTGGCGCGCTTGCATCTTGGGAAATTAGGGGCGCAATTGACCGAGCTCACTGATGAACAAGCCAAATATCTTGGTTTAGATAAAAATGGACCTTATAAGCCAGCAATGTATCGCTATTGATTGGTGCATTTTGTAAATACTGATTGGCTCAATCGCATTAGAACCATCGATTGTAAGCTGATCAGTGACACAATAGTCGTTATTTTTGCTGAATTAATCATGTAATTGCTATTGAAGCAAGTGCTATGAAAAGGCTTAGGGAAAAATGGAATCGCAGAAAAAATTTCCTGTGACATATAGTTTTGAACTTTTCCCTCCCCAAACTCCTGAGGGGATTGAAAAGCTTCGTGTAACACGCGGTCGGTTGGCGCAATATCATCCTAAATTTTTTTCAGTTACTTTCGGAGCCGGAGGCTCGACTCGTGAGCGTACGTTGGAAACAGTACTGGAGATGAAAGCCGAAGGGTATGTGGTTGCGCCGCATCTATCATGCATCGGTTCGACGCGAAATAATATTCGTGAGATATTGGAAAAATATTATCAAGCGAAGATCAAGCATGTCGTTGCATTACGAGGGGATTTTCCATCAGGCATGGCACAGGCTGGAGAGTTTAGATATGCCAGCGAATTAGTCACGTTTATTCGGCAAGAATTCGGTTCTTGGTTTCATATTGATGTGGCTGCTTATCCTGAGTATCATCCGCAGGCTCGTTCGGCTCAAGCTGATTTCGATAATTTTAGGCGAAAAATTGAAGCAGGGGCTAATTCGGCTATTACGCAATATTTTTATAATGCAGATGCGTATTATCATTTTGTCGATCTCTGTGAATCTGCTCACCTAAACATTCCGATCGTGCCGGGTATCATGCCGATTAACAAGTTTTCACAGTTAGTAAGATTTTCAGATACTTGCGGCGCAGAAATTCCTCGATGGATTCGTCGCAAATTGGAAAGTTATTCTGATGATGTTGATTCGATTCGCGCTTTCGGGTTAGATATTGTTGCAGATCTATGCCAACGTTTATTGTCCGCAGGTGCTCCGGGATTACATTTTTATACATTGAATTCTGCTGATTTGACATGTGCTGTGTGGCAACGGCTGAATACCAATCATCACACTTAATCCATGATGATTGTTTCTTTGTCAGTTATTTTATGGACCAACATAACTTTTTAGCGAGTTCGTTATCGTGCCAGTATATAATAAAGGCTATTTTTAGATGACAGTAAGGCATAGAGTTTTAAATGAAAGAAGCAGTTAATGAGGCGAAAAAAACAAATATAGAGCAATCGAGCGAAGATGTCGCGGTAACGTTGGATGCACCCGTAGTTGATCAATGTGTTACACATGCTCTCGATATTCGAACCAATCAACTTGAACGTATTAAAGCGAAAAAGTATGATTTTGCTCCAGAATTTCAATTAATGACGGTGCAACTTTATTTGATCGGTGTGATGTGGCGTTATGCTGAAACTTTAAGCAAGAATTCGGAAGATGGGCGGGAACTTGCATTTTTGGCTATGAAAAGTTTATTGATTCAAGAAAGACTGACACCATCTAAAGCGAATAAACGCATTGAATTCCTAAGAAAAATGTCCAAAATGGAGGATGGTCGTACTGCGCTACCAGTTCTCGTTGGTTATGAATCCGAGCCAGGCGATGATAGCTTGGCGGAAGTACTGGATCATTATGTCGAGGATATGCAAGTTTCAGGTAGTTTCTGGCGTGTCTATGATCGTTTCCGGAAAACCATGCTGTATGGTGGGTTAGCGATTGCTTTCGTGGTTATTTGGTTTATTACTTTGTTCATGCCTGGAAATAGTGCGATTTCGATTTTAGCCGCAGGATTAATCGCTGCAGCATTATTTGTGATTCCGGTATTTTTGATTGGTATTCTGATGTATCGCTCGAAAATCAAGAAAGTGCAACAGAGTAAGCAGAGTACCTAATTTTTCCAGTATCACACTTCGAATAAGCACTAAAATAATCCATTTAAAACTTACTGTACTGCCTAAGGATGAGTGCACATATAGTTGACGGCAAGGAATTAGCTGGGATAGTGCGTCAGGAATTGAAATCTCACGTCGATAGTTTGATTCAGCGTGGAATAAAACCGGGTTTAGCAGTCATTATTGTTGGTGATGATCCAGCTTCGAGTATTTATGTCAGAAACAAAGCAAAAGCCTGTAGTGACATAGGAATTTATTCAGAAGTTCATCGTTTCCAAAAGGATGCTTCGCAAGACGAAATTCTACAGTGTATTCAATCTTTAAATGAAAATGCGCATATTCACGGCATTTTAGTTCAATTGCCGTTACCGAAACATATCGATAATAATCGAGTTATTAGCGCCATTGCGATTACAAAAGACGTTGATGCGTTTCATTTTTATAATGTAGGCGCTTTAGTAACCGGGAATAGCGTGTTTTCTCCATGTACGCCAGCGGGTGTCATGGTGATGTTGCAACGCAACAATATTGCCATAGAAGGTCGTCATGCTGTCGTAGTAGGACGGAGTAACATTGTCGGTAAACCGATGGCATTCCTATTATTGGAACAAGGTGCGACGGTAACTATTTGCACTTCTAAAACGAGGAATTTATCGCAATTTACCAGCAATGCGGATATTCTAGTTGTGGCAACTGGAAAGCCTCGCATGATTACTGCTGATATGGTAAAACCCGATGCTGTTGTCATTGATGTCGGTATTAATCGATTACCTGACGGAAAACTTTGTGGCGATGTTGATTTCGAATCGGTTAAAGCCGTTGCTGGTTACATTACTCCTGTTCCGGGAGGAGTGGGGCCGATGACAATTACCATGTTGCTGAGCAATACCATTTTGGCTGCAGAGCGAGCCGATAGTGCGGAAAGATAACTTAAAACTTTATACTTAACTATGGAACAACAACCGGATATTGACCCACAAGAAACGCAAGAGTGGCTGGATGCATTAGATTCAGTGATTGCGAACGTGGGTGGCGAGCGCGCTCATTTTTTGTTGGAAAGATTGATCGAAAAAGCTCGTCGCTCTGGCGCATATTTGCCTTATAGTGCGACCACAGCCTATATCAATACTATTCCCGTCGGTAAAGAAGTTCGTTCGCCAGGTAACAATGCGATCGAGCATCGGATTCGTTCCTATGTGCGTTGGAATGCAATGGCAATGGTTTTGCGAGCCAATAAAAACACCAATGTGGGTGGTCATATTGCCAGTTTTGCTTCAGCAGCAACGCTTTATGACATTGGCTACAATCATTTTTGGCATGCTCCATCAAAACAGCATGGAGGTGACTTGGTGTATGTACAAGGTCATTCTTCGCCGGGTATCTATTCTTATGCTTTTCTACTGGGTCAATTGAGTCAGGAACAATTAGACAATTTTCGCCAGGAAACCGGTGGAAATGGTTTGTCTTCTTATCCACATCCCTGGTTGATGCCGAATTTTTGGCAATTTCCAACTGTTTCAATGGGATTGGGGCCATTGATGGCGATTTATCAAGCGCGTTTTATGAAATATCTTAATAGTCGCGGATTGATCAAAGCGGAAAATCGAAAAATTTGGGCCTTTATGGGTGATGGTGAAATGGATGAACCAGAATCCATGGGAGCTATTTCTTTGGCGTCGCGAGAGAAATTAGACAACCTCATTTTTGTGGTCAATTGCAACTTGCAACGATTGGATGGCCCAGTACGTGGCAATGGCAAGATTATTCAAGAATTAGAAGGAGCTTTTCGTGGCGCCGGCTGGAATGTTATCAAAGTCATTTGGGGATCGTATTGGGATCCTTTGTTAGCGAAAGATACCCGAGGGTTATTGCAGAAACGCATGATGGAATGCGTCGATGGCGAATATCAAACGTTTAAATCCCGCGATGGCGCCTATGTGCGTGAGCATTTTTTCGGTAAATATCCAGAGCTTCTGGAAATGGTGGCCAATATGTCGGACGATGATATTTGGCGTCTTAATCGCGGCGGCCATGATCCTTACAAAGTCTATGCAGCGTATGCCGAGGCAGTGAAAAATACCGGACAACCGACTGTAATTCTGGCTAAAACCATTAAAGGATATGGAATGGGTGAAGCTGGAGAAGCCCAAAACATTACTCACCAGCAAAAGAAAATGGGGACTACCTCACTGAAGGCTTTCCGTAATCGTTTCGGTTTGGAGATTCCGGATGAAGAAATTGATGAAATTCCGTATTTGACTTTGGCCAAGGATTCTCCCGAATATCTTTATATGCAGAAGTGCAGAGAAGCATTGGGAGGACCGTTGCACCGGCGCAATACGAAGGCGGAACCGTTAACAGTTCCATCTTTGTCTGATTTTGAGGCATTGTTGAAAGCAGGGGGAGAGGGTCATGAATTCTCGACCACCATGGTTTTCGTAAGAATACTCAATATTTTGGTTAAAAATAAGCAGATTGGTAAACATGTCGTACCTATCGTGGCGGATGAATCGCGCACTTTTGGCATGGAAGGCATGTTTCGGCAATTGGGTATCTGGTCATCGGTTGGGCAGTTATACACGCCACAAGATGCCGATCAGCTCATGTATTATAAAGAAGATAAAAATGGTCAGATCCTGCAAGAAGGTATCAATGAGGCTGGCGCTATGTCTTCCTGGATCGCAGCGGCTACGTCCTATAGTACACACGGCGTACAGATGATTCCTTTTTTCATTTTTTATTCGATGTTCGGTTTTCAGCGCATTGGTGATTTGGCTTGGGCCGCAGGGGATTTACGTTGTCGCGGGTTCTTATTGGGCGGCACGGCTGGACGTACCACTTTGAATGGAGAAGGACTACAGCACGAGGATGGTCACAGTCATTTGCTGGCATCGACGATTCCTAACTGCGTTTCTTATGATCCAGCATTTGGTTATGAACTCGCAGTGATTGTTCAAGATGGACTGCGCCGGATGTATCAAGAACAAGAGGACATTTATTATTACATTACGGTAATGAATGAGAATTACGCACATCCAGCCATGCCTAAAGGCGCTGAGAAAGATATTTTGAAAGGCATGTATTTGTTGCGCGAGAGTAAAAACAATCAGGCATTGCATGTTCAATTATTAGGCGCGGGCACTATTTTGCGTGAAGTAATCGCAGCAGCAGAAATACTCGAAAAAGATTACAACATTACCGCGGATATCTGGAGTGTTACCAGTTTTAATGAGCTAAGACGCGAAGCATTAGACGTTTCACGGTGGAATATGCTGCATCCTGACCAGCCGGAAAAATTGTCGCATGTTGGCAATTGTTTGAAGAGCAGCCACTGCCCAGTTATTGCGGCGAGCGATTATATGAAAATTTATGCCGATCAAATCCGTGAATTCGTGCCTGGAAAATATCGCGTGCTTGGAACCGACGGTTTTGGGCGTTCGGATACGCGTGAAAAATTGCGCCATTTCTTTGAAGTTGATCGATACTATATTGTCGTTGCGACACTCAAAACACTTGCCGAAGATGGAAAAATTGCTAATGAAAAAGTGACTCAAGCAATCCGGCAATTTGGCATTGATCCCGACAAACCGAATCCGACTACGGTCTAGATTGATAAAGTAAGGAAAGGATGTGGCTGAATTAAAAAAAATATTGATACCAGACATTGGGGATTTTAAAGATGTTCCCGTGATTGAGGTATTAGTTCAAGTGGGCGATACGGTAAACGTAGAAGATTCATTGGTTACACTCGAATCGGAAAAAGCGACGATAGAAATTCCTTCACCTCATGCGGGTGTCATCAAAGAAATATTGATCAAAGCCGGTGATAAAGTATCAGAAGGCAGCGCAATTATGGCCATTGAAGCGGCAATGGATGCGGCCAATAAAGATAGCCGAGCTGATGCTAATACAGCGCAAGAAAAATCAACCGATCAGCCCATAAAAATAGCGGCGAGTGACAAAAATCAATTGTCGTCTGCGCAATCGGAACAGCCAGTAAAACCAACCGAATTAATTCAAAAGACAGAGAGTTCTTCCGAATTTAAAAGCACGCTGAAGGCACACGCAAGCCCTTCCGTTCGGCGTTTTGCGCGTGAATTGGGCGTTAACTTGGAGCTAATCACGGGCAGTGGGCCAAAGCAAAGAATCGTAAAAGAAGATGTGCAAGCTTTTGTTAAAGCTGCGCTAGCTAAATCGCAAAACCCCAATAATACTGGTGCTGGATTGAATTTGTTGCCTTGGCCGCAGGTTGATTTTGCTAAATTTGGCCCAGTTGAGCCGCAACCATTATCTCGAATCAAACAGATTGCTGGAGCGAATTTACATCGAAACTGGGTCATGATTCCACATGTGACACAGTTTGATGAAGCGGATATTACTGATTTGGAAGAAATGCGCAAAGAATTCAACGAAAGCGATAAGAAAAACAAAGTCAAACTGACTTTTCTGGCGTTTTTGATGAAAGCATTGATCGCGCCGTTGAAGCAATTTCCGCACTTTAATGCTTCGTTGGACAATTCTGTTGAAGGCAATGTGGGGCTTATTATCAAGCATTATTATCACATTGGATTTGCGGTCGACACTCCGAATGGATTGGTGGTTCCTGTTATTAAACAAGTAGACCAGAAAGGTATTATTGCGATTGCGGATGAATTGTCGCAATTAGCGACTTTAGCACGCGAAGGAAAATTAAAACCTACGGATATGCAAGGCGCGAGTTTTACGATTTCTAGCTTGGGAGGCATCGGTGGGACGGCGTTCACGCCTATTATCAACGCGCCAGAAGTCGCGATTCTTGGCGTTTCAAAAGCTCGTATCCAGCCAGTTTATCGAGATCAGCAATTCGTTCCTAGGCTGATGCTGCCATTGTCACTATCTTACGACCATCGAGTAATTGACGGCGCAGCAGCGGCGCGCTTTACCACGCATCTTGCTGAAGTTTTGACTGATATGCGCTTGGCGTTGTTATGATCTTGCTTAGCAAAAAGATAATTTTGAAAAAGCGAGTGTTTCTTAGTTAGTGATTACTGATCAACCTTATTTAGTAGGAATTTACGGTGGAACGTTTGACCCTATTCATTATGGCCACCTTCGCGTTGCCGAAGAATTAGCTGATGAAGTAAATTTTCAGCAAATCATCTTTGTGCCTTCCGGCACTCCACGTTTGCGTAATACACCTCTCGGATCAAGAGATCAACGAGCCGAAATGGTCCGGTTGGCGATTCAGGATAACCCGCATTTTGCCATTGATGAGCGAGAAATACACCGGTCCGGGGTTACTGCAACGGTTGAATCATTACGTGAGTTTCAATCTGAATCGATACCCAATAGAATTCTCTGTTTTATCGTGGGTATCGATACTTTTATTCATATTAATCATTGGATTCAATGGCGCGAACTATTTAACTTATGCCATTTAGTTGTTGTGGCGCGACCGGGTTATGGTTCAATCAGTGATCATCGGACATTGCCGCAGGAAGCTGCGCAGGAATTAGCATTGCGACGTGCTATGTCGGCGGATGATTTATCGAAACAAGCGACAGGGCTGATCTATATCGCTCACACATCGCTATTAGAAATATCCGCTTCTCATATCCGTCATCTGGTTGGTATCAATAAAAGCATTCGCTATTTGCTTCCAAGTACCATTTCTGATTACATCACAAAGAATCAACTCTATATAGAAAAAAAATGAATTCCCAAAAATTGCTAAAGACAGCGGTCGATGCGCTTGAAGATATCAAAGGTTATGACATTGATGTCATCAACGTAGCTAAAATAACTTCGTTATTTGAATATATCGTCATTGCTAGCGCAGATTCGACGCGTCAAGCCAAGTCACTGGCACGCAATGTCGAAGAAAAAGCCAAAGCAGCCGGAGGTACTGTTTATAGCGTGGAAGGCGAGCAAACGGGTGAATGGTTATTGGTGGATCTAGGTGATGTGATTGTGCATGTGATGCTGCCTGCAATCCGCGAATATTATAATTTAAAAGCGTTATGGTCACGGTGATTGTGTGTTTTCGATCAACAATATTTTTGTTTTGATGCCTATTGATCGAGTTGATCGAGTATGAAAATTTACATCATCGCAGTCGGTAATAAAATGCCCGATTGGATTCAAGAAGGATTTCATGAATACATCAAACGGTTGCCTCGCGAAATATCACTACATTTGATCGAAGTAAAACCCGAAAAACGTAGTACTGGAAAAACAGTTGAACAATTGCTTTTAATCGAATCTCAACGCATTCTTGCTGAACTTCCCGCTGTATGCAAAATGGTCGTTTTAGATGAAAATGGTCATCAATATACGACGTTGGAGTTTTCTCAAACCGTCAAGCAATGGATGTTAGACGGAACACCTATTGCATTTATCATTGGTGGCGCAGACGGATTGAATCCGGATATCAAACGTAATGCCTACAAGCTACTTGCTTTATCTAAACTGACCTTGCCGCATGCAATGGTACGGCTTTTATTGGCTGAACAGATCTATAGGGCTATTACCTTGTTACAAGGTCATCCGTATCACCGAAATTGATCAAAAACACTATTAGATCGTAGTTAAGAAGTTAAACTATTGAATCTTGCAATCATGCGGTAATATATAGGGCAAACGATTCCAACCTTATTTATTAATTTACACGAAATAATGTTTCACGAACGACAAATATATCTCGCTTCACGAAGCCCTAGACGACGTGAATTGCTGAAGCAAATTGGTATTAAATTTAACTTGTTATTGATGAGAGAAACCATTGGTCGTCCGATTGATATTGATGAGACGCCGATTGTTGGAGAAACACCGACCGATTACATTTATCGAGTGGTTCGTGCAAAGGCCAGCGAAAGTTATAAAAGAATCATACAGCGTAAGTTTCCAGTTTTACCGGTACTCGTTGCGGATACCATCGTAATTTTGGATGGGTCGATCATAGGAAAGCCCAAAGATACCTTTGAAGCCGAAAAAATGTTGAAAGCTTTGTCTGGAAGATCTCATCAGGTTTTAACAGCGATTGGATTGGGCATCAAAGATCAAATACAAATTCGGTTATCGACTACAACGGTTCGTTTCCGAGAGATTACTGAGCGTGAAATTCGTAGGTACTTGGAATCGCATAACTTTTTAGATAAAGCCGGTGCCTATGCCATTCAAGGATTAGCGGCGGTATTTATCGTTGAAATATCCGGAAGCTATAGTGGCGTGATGGGATTACCTTTATATGAAACAGCACAATTACTAGAGGAAGCAGGCATAGAGATTTTTGTTTGATTACTCACGATGAACAACGAAATCCTTGTTAATATCACCCCACAAGAAACCCGTGTTGCGATCCTGGAACAAGGTGTCACTCAAGAACTTCATATCGAACGAACCAGCGGACGCGGCATTGTCGGTAATATTTATAATGGCCGTGTCAGTCGTGTATTACCCGGGATGCAATCGGCATTTATTGATATCGGTCTAGACCGCGCGGCCTTTTTGCATGTTGCTGATATCTGGGGGTTGCAGCAGAGCGAAACAGCAGATGCAAAACCGATTGAAAAATTGTTATACGAAGGTAGCAATATACTGGTACAAGTTGTTAAAGATGCCATCGGCACAAAAGGCGCGCGGTTATCCACACAAATTAGTTTGGCCGGACGGCTGTTGGTTTATTTGCCGCAAGAGTCACACATCGGAATTTCTCAACGTATTGAAAATGATAGCGAGCGAGAGCTGTTGCGAGAGAAATTGCAGCAAATTTTACCGGCAGAAGAAAAGGGCGGTTATATCATTCGCACGATGGCTGAGACAGCCGATGATAAAGACCTGATCTCTGACTTAGAGTATTTGCATAAAATGTGGCACGATATTCAACAGAAATGTTCCATCTTGTCAGCACCGGAGTTGTTATATCAGGATTTAGATCTGAGTCATCGCGTGTTGCGTGATTTGGTCGATGAAGATACTGCTCGCATATTCGTTGATTCTCGTGAGAATTATCAGAAATTGGTGAAGTTCGCGCAGCATTTCATGCCTTATATTGCCGAAAGGATAACCATTTATACGGGTAATCGACCATTATTTGATTTACATGGAGTAGAGGAAGAAATTGAAAAATCTCTGGCTAGAAGGGTAGATCTAAAATCCGGAGGTTATTTAATTATCGATCAAACCGAAGCGCTAACGACGATGGACGTCAATACCGGTGGATTTATCGGTATCCGCAATTTTGACGACACAATTCTGAAAACTAATCTGGAAGCGGCGCAAGTGATTGCGCGTCAACTGCGGCTTAGAAACCTTGGCGGTATCATTATTTGCGATTTCATTGATATGGATTCTGAGGAACACCGTAATGCAGTTTTGACAGAATTCAATCGTGCGTTATCGAAAGATCGGGTTCGTATTAATATTAGTGGTTTTAGTGCATTAGGGTTGATTGAGATGACGCGTAAACGAACACGCGAAAGCTTGGCACAAGTACTTTGTGAACCCTGTCCCACTTGCCAAGGTCGCGGAGAGATAAGAACGGCTCAAACGATTTGTTATGAAATTTTGCGTGAGTTATTGCGTGAATCGAGGCAATTTGAAGCCAATGAATTTCGCATTCTAGCTTCGCAACCTGTGATCGATTTATTTCTAGATGAAGAATCACAAAGTTTGGCGCAATTAGGCGATTTTATTACCAAACCGATCCGATTACAGGTTGAGGAATCCTATACACAAGAACAATACGATGTGATATTGATGTAAGGTGGTTTGTGTGCAGTCCAAATTTCTGAGAAGTGCATGCATTCTGATCGAAAAAGGAGTAAATTTGCAACTGTCTTCGTGGAAAAGCTAGTAAGAAATGGTCAGTAGCCATCGTTTCAGATTCCAAGCACAGGTGACCATTAATAAATGGTAGTAATTCAGACTTGATCGAACAGGCGCCTGGTCAAATCGGATCTGAATTACTACAAATTACTCATTCATTCGGTGTAAAAATTTTACTAATTATTCTTAGTGTTTTTCATTTGCTCGTTGATCCCGGATAGTACGCCACTGGCAATTTTTTCAATCAAATCAGCGGTTGCATAGGTCAAATTAACACTCGATTCAAGTTGCGTATGACCGATCGAAGTAATTTGCTGTTTGAAAGTCGCCAATGTATCAACCAACTGCAATCCAACGGCGGTACCATTATTTTTTGCATGACGAATGACATCATGCAAGATATCAGCTACTAATCCCTGCGCAGCGCTCGCGGTATCATGCAAAGTATCTAAAAATAAGCTTTCTAGACTTTCTAATTCAGAGTGCGTGCGTGTTAATTCATTCTCAGAAAACTTTTTCGCTTGACTCGCAGCTTCTTCGACCGCTAACTTCGACGCTTGCGCAAAACCAGCCAATGCGGAATCCAGGCCAGTAACCGCTTCATTGATTTGTGTTTTTGCGGTTTGCGTTTGACTAATGACACGTTGAATCTGTTCTTCGGCGCCATCATGAATACCGTGCATGATCGCGGCGACGATTCGTTGTAATGATGCCAGATCAATATGTTGCGCATTCATGGCGTTGAGTGTTAGACGCCGAACTGTTTCGCGCGTATGCACGCCCTTTGCAACTGCTTCACGTATTTCTTTTTCTAGCGCTTCGAAATTCTCGCTATTATCCGTTTTATCATTTTCCATGGTGACAGGCCCTCCGCCTTTTTTATAGATACTGCTCGGTACAATCGCTATTCATTCTGTTTTTCTGTGTTGCTTTCGATCTTATCAAGACCGTTCATATAAGTTCGAAGTACCTTAGGGATTGTAACGCTACCGTCGCTATTTTGATAATTTTCCAAAACCGCAACCAAGGTGCGACCGACGGCCAATCCCGAACCGTTTAAAGTATGCAGTAAAGTCGGTTTACCATTTTCGTTGCGAAAACGTGCTTGCATACGTCGTGCTTGAAACGCTTCACAATTGCTGCAGGAAGAAATTTCCCGGTAGGTATTTTGGGCAGGAAGCCATACTTCAAGATCATAGGTCTTGGCGGCGGAAAAACCCATGTCACCCGTACATAATGCCATCACGCGATAGGGGAGTTCCAGTAATTGCAATATCTTTTCAGCATGGCCAACCAGTTCCTCCAAAGCATCGTAGGATTGATCAGGATGTACTAAATGCACTAATTCGACTTTATCAAATTGGTGTTGACGAATCAGGCCTCGCGTATCGCGTCCATAGCTGCCGGCTTCGGAACGAAAACACGGCGTGTGCGCGACATATTTGAGTGGCAATGCCTGTAGCGATACTATTTCGTCACGTACCATATTGGTTATTGGCACTTCCGCGGTGGGAATCAAATAGAACGGCGGATTGGTATCGTCATTCGCGGCATTTCCACCTGCTCGAACGGCAAACAAATCTTCTGCGAATTTAGGTAACTGTCCGGTGCCTCGCAAGCTATCTGCATTCACCAGATAGGGCGCATAGGTTTCGATATAACCGTGCTGTTGTGTATGCGTATCCAGCATAAACTGCGCCAGAGCACGATGTAATCTAGCAAGGCTACCTTTCATTACGCTAAAGCGTGCGCCGCTGAGTTTTGCCGCAGTTTCAAAATCAAGTAACCCCAGTGCTTCGCCAATAGTGACATGATCTTTAATAGCAAAAGCAAAGGTTCGCGGTGTGCCCCAATTGCGAATTTGCACATTAGCAGTTTCGTCCTTGCCTTGAGGTACGCTGGCATGCGGCAAATTAGGAATTTCCAGTAAAATTTTTTGTAACTGTTGCTGAACTTGTTCTAGTTGAATTTCAGCTTGCTTCAGCTCATCGCCGAATTGCGTAACCTCAGCCATAATCGCGGTGACATCTTCACCTTTACTTTTGGCATGGCCAATTTTTTTCGACGCAGCATTGCGTTGTGCTTGTAAATCCTGGGTTTTAGTTTGAATGGTTTTACGCTCAGCTTCTAGTGCATTAAATGCCGAAACAGGAAAAGTATAACCGCGTTTGGCTAATGCTTCGGTGACTGTATTCAGATCGTTTCTTAATTGTTGAATCTCTAGCATGTAGGGGCTCCGAAACCAAATAAACGTTAAAGGTTATATTTTACGACGGGCTTGTTGATCGAGTGAACGCAAATAGGTTAATTTTTCTTGAATTTTTTGCTCTAACCCGTAATTGGTCGGTTGATAAAAAGTCATTTCAGGCATGTTCTCAGGAAAATAATTTTCACCAGCAACATACGCATCGGGATAGTCATGTGCGTAATGATAGGCATCACCATAGCCTTTTTGTTTCATCAATGATGTCGGCGCATTACGTAGATGCAGTGGAACGGGGCGCGATTGATCCTGAGCAATAAATGCACGTGCTTTATTATACGCGTTATAGGCCGCATTACTTTTGGGCGCGCAAGCCAGGTATAAAACCGCCTGGGCCAACGCTAATTCACCTTCCGGGCTACCCAATCGCTCATAAGTTTCGCAAGCATCTAAGGTTAAACGCAATGCGCGTGGATCAGCCAAGCCGATATCTTCGGATGCCATGCGAACCAGCCGTCTTGCAATGTACAAAGGATCGGCGCCGCCATCCAACATGCGGCAAAACCAATACAATGCCGCATCGGGAGAAGAACCTCGAACGGATTTGTGCAACGCTGAAATTTGTTCGTAAAAGGTATCACCACCTTTGTCAAATTGACGCGTATTTCGCGACAAGGCATTTGTGACATAGTCTTTGCTGATGGCAACAGATTCTTTTGTTTCGATGCTGTTATCGATTTGTTCCAATAAATTTAACAAGCGCCGAGCGTCTCCATCTGCAAATTCGATTAACAATTGGCGAGCTTCAGCGGAAAACTGTACATGCGGCAGCGCTAGCTTGACAGCACGCTCAATCAGTTGTGCGAGTTCTGCTTCGGACAAAGCATGGAGAATATAAACTTGTGCGCGTGACAGTAACGCATGGTTCAGTTCAAAAGAAGGATTCTCCGTGGTAGCGCCGATAAACGTAATCAAGCCTTGTTCTATATACGGTAAAAATGCGTCTTGCTGAGATTTGTTAAAACGATGTACTTCATCAACAAACAAAATGGTATGCCGTCCTTTTTGCTGCAAAACCAGTTCTGCTTGATCGATGGCACTGCGAATATCCTTTACGCCCGACATAACCGCAGATAAGGCAATGAATTCGCTATCGAATTCTGTCGACATGATGCGAGCGAGAGTGGTTTTACCGGTTCCTGGAGGTCCCCACAAAATCATCGAATGCAATTTGCCCGACTCAAATGCATTACGCAAGGGCTTTCCATCACTCAGTAAGTGACTTTGTCCAATGATGTCCTGTAAATGTTGGGGACGTAATCTTTCTGCGAGCGGTGCTTGAGGGGGCGTCGTGGCAAATAACCCGATATCATTCGCGGATGACATCGGCGTTGGCGGGAGGAATAAATTTGAATAAATTGTCAGCAAGCTGAGGGTTTTTTTCTATGTCAGAAAAAGTCAGCAAAGTCGTTTGACCTAAACTGTCTCTCAATGCCATCAGCTTCAGAGCGCCTTGTGGCGAAAATGCCATTTGTATGAACTCAAACATGGTTTCCTTGCTTTTAGGAATCGCTTCAAGCCATTCCATGTCGTCTTGTAAACCCAGTTCTGTCAACGTAAAATTTTCTTCTAGCGCGCTGCTGCCGGCCAATAACGCTGCAGGACTGCTACCAATGGCTAAGTTAAAGGGCCGAACCGTTACTTGATTCAGATCGTGATCGTAAAACCAAACTTCTTTGCCGTCTCCAACGATCAGTTGGTCATAGGGTTTTTGATATGACCAGCGGAATTTTTCTGGACGTTCAAATTGCATCGATCCTTTCGACTCCTGAATAGTCCGCGAACTTTTGTCATACAGTGTTTGAGAAAAATTGGCGCTGACGGTTCGTGTTTCTGCGATGAAATTTCTTAAGCTGCCGATCGCCGTGGCTTGCACAGGAATTGAAACAAAACTGATCAACAACCATACTAAAAGCTGACTTGAAATTCGCATATTGATAAAAGCTCGTTTAAATTGATTCAATTGGGTTGTAGAAATTCACTACGCCAACACTTTATTATTCGTTGCGTGACGGCGCTAGAACTTCGCGATTTCCATTACTTTGCATCGAAGACACTAAACCAGCGCGTTCCATTTCTTCGATCAAACGCGCAGCACGGTTATAGCCAATGCGTAAATTCCGCTGCACTAAGGAAATAGAGGCGCGGCGTGTTTTAACAACGATTGCAACTGCTTCATCATACAAAGGATCGGATTCTCCTTCAGGCGTCTTTTTGATTTCTAAAGATCCAGATGAGTCGCCTTCTTCATCATCGATTTGCAGAATTTCTTCGATATAACAAGGTTCACCGTGTTCTTTAAGATATTCGACTACTCGATGCACTTCATGATCGGCAACAAAAGCGCCATGGACACGTTGTGTATAACCACTGCCGGGTGGCAAATACAGCATATCCCCTTGACCCAACAGCGCCTCAGCACCCATTTGGTCCAGAATGGTACGGGAATCGATTTTACTGGAAACTTGAAAAGCAATCCGCGTTGGAATATTCGCTTTGATAAGACCAGTAATGACATCAACCGACGGCCGTTGTGTTGCTAATAAAAGATGAACACCCGATGCACGCGCTTTTTGTGCTAATCGAGCGATTAATTGTTCCACTTTTTTGCCTGCAACCATCATTAAATCAGCGAGTTCGTCGATCACCACCACAATCAGTGGCAATTCTTCCAGATATTCCGGTTCGTCTTCCGGACGCGATAGTGGATTGATCACCGGCGTTTCTTGTTTGAGAGCTTCTCTAATTTTTTGATTGTAACCACTCAGGTTGCGTACACCCAGAGCTGACATGAGTTTATAACGCCGCTCCATTTCGGCTACGCACCAACGCAGAGCACTAGCCGCTTCGCGCATATCGGTAACGACTGGCGTGAGTAAATGTGAAATGCCTTCATAAACCGATAATTCGAGCATTTTTGGATCGATCAGAATAAGTCTGACCTGCTCAGGAGTCGCTTTATATAAAAGACTCAGAATCACGGCATTAATTGCAACCGATTTTCCAGACCCTGTGGTACCCGCAACAAGGGCATGTGGCATTTTAGCAAGATCAGCGACAATGGGGCGACCACTGATATCTTTCCCTAAAGCAATAGTGAGTGCTGAAGTAGAATCGGCATAGGCTTGCGAGCTCAGAATTTCTTGCAAACGAACGATTTGCCGCTTTGGATTTGGTAATTCCAGTCCCATGCTGGTTTTGCCGGGAATGGTTTCGACTACGCGAATACTGGCAACCGATAGCGCTCGCGCCAGATCTTTCACCAGATTTATGACCTGACTGCCTTTTACGCCCACGGCAGGCTCTATTTCATAGCGTGTGATGACTGGGCCAGGAAATGCTGCAACCACATTGACATCAACACCAAATTCTTTCAGTTTTCGTTCTATCAATCGCGAGGTAAATTCTAGTGTTTCTTTCGATAAAACCTCAAAATTTTTATCGGGCTCATCGAGCAAATGCAAAGGAGGAAGCGCAGAGTCTGGCAAATCAGAAAATAAAGGTACTTGTTTTTCTTTAAGGGTACGTTGTGATTTGGCAATTGTCGTTGCTGGTAATTCGATGTGCAAAGAAGGTGTATCTTCGATACGTTTCTTCTCATGTTCAATGATTTCATTACGCGTTCGGGAAGCTAGCATTCCAGCGAGTTTATCTTGTCGAATTTCCCATTTGCCAATGACGAAGAAGAGTGATTCTTCAATTTTTTCGCCTATCTTTTCTACAAAACGTACCCATGATAAGCCTGTAAACTGGCTAAATCCTACTGCAATCAGTATGAGCAAAATCAATGTTGCTCCAGTTGCACCAAATACTTTAGAAAAGAAAAGACTGATGCTATTTCCTAAGATACCCCCTGGCGTCAGTGGAAGCGCAGCGTCAAGCGTGTAAAAACGTAAAGATTCCAATCCACTGCTCGCTGCCAAAAGCAGCAAAAAACCACTAATCGATAGCGCCATCGACTGTTTGTCGAAAATACCGCCGCTATCGATTCGTCGATAGCTCCAAGCAACGGTCGAAAGAAAGAAAGCAACCCACCACCAAGCGGATACACCAAATAAATATAATAATAAATCCGACAGCCACGCGCCTGCGTATCCACCTGCATTTTGCACTTCGTTAAATATACCGCTGTGTGACCAACCCGCATCGTTGCGATCATAAGTCACCAGGATCATGATTAGATACAATGCGATACCAATTAAGAGCAAGTAGACAGATTCACGTAACAATCGACCTACTTTTGGCGAAAAAGAATGGCCTGGAGATTTTCTGGCCATCGGTTTGTTTATAAGGCTCATTAACTCTTGAATACGACTTTATCTAGGCTGGAGATGGTGATTATATAAGATTAGTGCTGGCAGGTTTACTGTTTAATACTTTAAACACTTTCGCATCACTGCTATTTCTAGCGGTAATCACTAAAAACCTGGAAATCAAGAACCAAGGAACTAACTAGGACGCCTGCCGAAAAAGGCTTTCTTAGAAAAATCAATCGGACCTTGAACGAGATAAAATTGCTGGAATTACGTTTTTATCTTTGTTGCCATTAATTTCTGGCACAGTTGAAACTTGATGTTTAACACTATCTTTGGATAATGACAAAGCATCTTCGGCGCGTTGAAATAAATTTATACTGTTATCATGGGGTTCAAGCGTTGCAATGCCGATGCACGCAACAAACAGTTTATTTTCATTATGCTGCGTTGCGGAGAACGATGTCTTATTGCGTATAATTTCACAAACATCTTTCGCTTCAGATAATTCGGTTTCCGGAAACAGTATCGCAAATTGTTGTGTATCCGTGTGATAAAGAAGATCGGAAGTTCTGATCTTTGATTTGATGTTATTAGCGATATTTCTGATGATTTCATGCACTTGACTGTGATTATCTTTTTCTCGTGTGAAATGAGATAAATCAATATCAATCAGCGCAATGGATAAATTTCGTTGATATCGTTGACAACGCAAGGTTTCGGTATGTAATTCTATATCAAACGCTTGTTTATTTTTAAGGCCTGAGATCGAGTCAATCAATACATTAGATGACAAAGCAGATATGTCAATATTTGCTTTTTTAATCTTGATGGCCATGATAGCCGTAGAAACAATCAACAATAACGTCAATCCCCGGTTGATCAAAATAATTTCAATGGGAACTACTGATGGGGGTGATAAAAAATATCCCAGAATAACAAAAACCAGGCTTAATCCGGAAACCCAATAGGTAAGAAATATTCCGTTTGCCCATAGGCTGGCAAAAATAACCAATGCATAAGGCACTCCAGCCGCTACACCTAACGGTAACTGCAAATCGATAATAAAAATGAATACAGCTGCTGAAATAATGAGCAAATTATTCGGAGAAATGGAAAAGTCTCTAAAGAAAATTTTTAGAGAAGACGTCGCCGAAAGAATATGTTCACGCATTTATCTTATGCAAAATTATTTATAGATGAAAATATAACCGTATTACATGGCATTGTTGATTAAGAGTTGATAAGTCACACACAATATAGGGGTTATTAAAGCATAAAATTCAGTGTGTTGCATAGAAAAATAAATCACTTCATGTTTTCATAGAATTACAATTTAATAATCTGTGTTCCAGCTATGCGATCGTGCAAAAATTGTCGGTCTCGGTCAAAAAACATCCAAATCAATGTGATAAAAAAAAATGGATAAAGCACTAAAGCTAATAGATATCGTGTGATTGCCTGTTTCTTAGTAATGCCGTGACCTTTTGAATCAACTATGCGCAGTTTCCAAGTTTGCATCGCGAGTGTTTGTCCTCCATGTGTCCAAAACCAAATGAAATACACACCCATGATGGTCAGCAAATAGAACTGATAAAACGGTTTGAAATAAAGGGGATCAATACTTGAGAATAAAGGTACAAAAACTAGACTCGCCATAAATATGACGGCAAACAACAATAAAGAGTCATATAAAAGACATAGCAGACGCTGCCACAGCTTAGGCATTCCACTACTTGTTATTGAATCTTGCATATTTTTTAATTAATGATATTGGAGATTATTGAAAAACTGCTGTGTTACACATTGTTGTACGCATCACACAAAATTTTAAGATAATACTAAAAGAAATATTTGTAATACTAAAAATTGATAATTATTCTTATTTCGGCTACTATTTCACTTTGAAGTTAGTAATTGTAGTCATTATCAAAACGCCTCAGCCCATTATAACGAATTACCAATAAGCTATCATTATTAAACAGTTTATAAGTAAAAAATCAGTATCTTGCTCTTGGTTATGCAATCACTGACCTTCTCATATCAATCTCAATCATCGCATAGCAGCTTAATCTCACTACCTGGTTTATTGGTGGTGTTGCTTGTTCACGCTGGGTTATTTTATTTCTTATGGAACCAGAAGCTGATTCCACCACCAGAGAAAATGGTAACGTTGTTTGCGGAATTAATTACCGCACCAGTTCCGGCGCCTGAACCAGCGCCTCAACCTGTCGATGTTAAACCGCAACCTGTTAAGGCTGAACCGGTTAAGAAACCGCCACCTCCCGTGAAAGTTAAGGAAAAGCAAATCATCGCTAAAACAGCAACGGCTGCGCAGAAAACGGTGCAACAACCCCAAGAACGTGTCTCAGAGCCTAAAATTGAAAAAACTGCCGATTCAGAACCTCCGGTTGTCGCCGCAGCCCGCCCCACACAAATGCCTGCGGGGCCTGTGACACTATCGTCAGAGCTTTCGGTATCCTGTCCAAAATTGGAAGCGCCAGTTTATCCAGCTATTTCACGACGCATGGGTGAAGAAGGAAAATTGGTATTGCGTGTTGAATTAAATGAAAAAGGTTATGTGGACAATGCGAAGGTAATCAACAGTAGCGGCTATGAACGTCTGGATAACGCCGCATTGACTGCGGTCAAGGGCTGGCATTGCAATCCTGCGCAGCGCGATGGACAACCTGCTCGCGCAATTGCGCTGCAACCTTTTAATTTTGTATTACAAGGAAATTAACGAATATGGAACATGGACTTGGATTTTCACATTTTCTTGCACAGATTGATGAAGTTGGCATGGCGGTCTTGGGACTGCTCATTTCATTGTCGGTTGCAAGTTGGTATTTAATTATTACCAAAAGTGCCACTAACTTTATTGCGAAACGCCGCGCTGAAGTTTTTCTGGAACGCTTTTGGGGGTTTGACTCGCTGCAAGCTGCCCGAGCAGAGCTAAAAAACATTGAGCCTGATAATGCTTTTGCTGAACTTGCCAAACTTGGTATCAATGCAGCATATGATTCGAATAACTATCACTCTCACAAGCTTGCGGCTGCAGGCGGCGTAAGCGAACTAGTCACGCGTACTTTGCGCAATGGCATCGATCAAGAAGCCACAAAAATTGAAAATGGTCTTACGCTGATCGCTTCAGCAGGCTCTGCAGCACCTTATATCGGTTTGTTTGGGACAGTGTGGGGTATTTATCATGCGTTGATTCAGATTGGTCTGTCAGGTCAAGGGACTCTGGACAAAGTTGCAGGTCCTGTTGGGGAAGCGTTAATTATGACCGCTTTAGGCTTAGCGGTAGCAATTCCAGCCGTACTCGCTTATAACGCATTTGTGCGGCGCAATCGGATTTGGTTGGCACGTCTCGAAGCTTTTGCTCATGATTTATTTACATTGGTCACGGTCAGTGAAAGCCATGCCCCGGTATCGACAAACAACCCAACTGCCGCATCAGGCTATGTTGCGCCAACGCTATCATCATATGGTTCCAATACACACGTAGCTTCAACTACTGAAGGACAATAACATGGCATTTGGTGGAAATATTCAAGGGAGTGGTAGTCAAACCCCGATGTCGGAAATCAACGTCGTGCCATTGGTCGACGTTATGCTGGTGTTGTTGATCATTTTTATTATCACCGCACCACTGCTGACACATTCGGTCAAAGTTGAGCTACCGAAAGCTGAAAATGTTCCCAATATTACCCGCACTGAAAATGTCGAATTAGCGATTCAGATGGACGGGAGCTTGTACTGGAATGGTGAATCCGTTCAATTTACAGAACTTGCGTCTCGTTTTACTTCGACAGTAGCGCAAGCACCACAAACAGAACTCCACATCCGAGCGGATAAAATGTGCCACTACGGAGATGTCGCTCGTGTGATGAGCGCTGCTGCTAAAGCGGGTATGATTAGAATAGGTTTTGTTACTGATCCTTCGGAGCAATGAGTCAACGAGTGTAATCCAATAGATTGAGATCTGTTGTGCCAGATTCATACTCTAATATTAGATTGACTGAATCAAACAGACGTTAGTAAATTGAGTTCATACTAACGTTCTATCTACCGACTACAATAGGTAATTTTAATGCATAGTCGTGCTTAAAATTGCTCTTCTCATCGCTTCATAATGCTATTCATTTATTTTCAGTTTGAAATTTTAAGTAACCGCTACTCATGAGAGAGTTTTCAACATTTTATTCAGAGTTTCAACTGAGGGGCAGGGGATCAGTTTGGCATCCATGCACTATCATGAAACAGCATGAAAGCTATCCTTTGATTCCAATTGAACGGGGTCAAGGCATTTGGTTATATGATGCTAGCGGAAATCGTTATCTTGATGCGATCAGTTCATGGTGGGTCAATCTATTCGGGCATTGCAATCCAGATATCAATGCTGCATTGCGAGACCAACTTGAAAAGCTGGAACATGTAATGCTAGCTGGATTTACACACGAAGCTGCGGTGGAGCTATCAGAAAAACTCACCAATTTGACGCCTGGCTCATTGGGACATTGTTTTTATGCCAGTGATGGCGCATCTGCAACAGAAATTGCTTTGAAAATGAGTTTTCATTATTGGCAATTATGCGGCAAAGCGGAAAAAAACCAATTTATCAGCTTGCAGAACGGTTATCACGGTGAAACGTTGGGCGCATTATCTGTAACCGATGTTGCCATTTTTAAACAAATCTATGCGCCTATTCTGCATCAATATAAAACCATGCCAACCCCTGATTGGCGCTATGCGGAAGCTGGGGAATCACACCAAGACTATGCATTGCGAGCGGTCCATGCATTAGAAAATTATCTAGCACAACATCATGCAACTACTGCTGCATTTATTCTAGAACCCTTAATTCAGGGCGCGGCGGGAATGGGTATGTATCATCCTATTTATTTGCAACGTGCGCGAGAAATTTGTTCGCGATACCAAGTGCATTTCATTGCCGATGAAATTGCCGTTGGTTTTGGACGGACAGGAACGTTTTTTGCCTGTGAGCAGGCCAATATCGCGCCAGATTTCTTATGTTTGGCTAAAGGATTGAGTGGCGGTTATCTACCATTATCAGTGACAATGACTACCGATGAAATTTATGAAGTTTTTTATCATGAAAAATCCTCGCGCACTTTTTTACATTCACATTCGCATACGGGCAATGCATTAGCATGTCGGGCGGCACTCGCCACCTTGGACTTATTCGAACAAAATGCAGTGATTCAGACCAATCGTGACAAAACAGATTATTTAAATAAAACTACCCTGCCGCTTGCAACACATCCAAAAGTAAAAAACTTTCGTAATTGCGGCATGATTTGGGCTTTTGAATTTGAAACAGAAGATCCTGAATTTTCGATTAAATGCTTTCAGGCTGCATTGAAACAACAACTATTATTGCGACCACTCGATAAAACTGTTTATTTTATGCCACCTTACATCATTAACCAGCAAGAAATGAATTTACTGGTTAATGGTACGCTAAAAGTTTTAGACGAATGGTCAGAAAGTTAGGTATATCTATCTTTGAACGTTATCCAGTACCTTGCGAATCGTTTGCATAAACTCAGCAGCCACAAATTTAGCCACATAAGCATCCGCACCGACCGATTTGACGTGATTTTCGTTTGCCTCACCTGTTAACGATGAATGAATGACCACGGGAATCGATTTAAAACGTTGATCATTTTTAATTTTTCTCGTCAAAGTAAATCCATCCATTTCGGGCATTTCCAAGTCGGTTAATACTAACGCAACCTTGTCTTGAATAGTTTTTCCCTCTGCAATGGCTGCATCCGACATCGCTTGAATTTGATTCCAAGCTTCAAGTCCACTTTTGGTCATAATAAACGAGATGCCTTGTTGAGTCAGTCCATTTTCTACCATGCTTCGAGCCAGTGGTGAATCATCGGCAACGAGAATCGACGTTCCGGGTGGAAGCATTATTTTAGGGCCACCTTTATGTTCTGTCAGATCACCAGTTGCATTCGGCAGTACATCACGTAATATTTGTTCGACGTCAAGTACTTGCACCAGTGGTGAATCAGTACTTCTGTCTAAACGCGCAATGCTTGTCACCAAATCTCCGCCATTTCCTTCGGCTGCGATAACTTGATTCCATTCCAAGCGAACTATTTCATTAACCTCTTCAACCGCAAAGGCTTGCGTGGAGCGAGCATATTCTGTCACCAACAAAATGGGTGTTCCTTTTTTAGACTCGCAACCCACCACTTTGGGTAGGTTAATAACGGTAATGATTTGTCCTCGAATATTGGCGATACCCATTACACAATCATGCGCATTAGCCACCGCAGTAATCGTCGGCATCACTAAAATTTCTCGAACTTTAAAGACATTAATGCCAAATAATTCGCGATGATCAGTGCCTGGAGCCTCACCCAGCCTGAATAACAATAATTCAAATTTGTTACTGGCGGTCAGATTAGTACGTTCATCAATTTCGTGAAAAGCTGTATCCATGAAGCGGCTCCCGGAAACGTTAAATAGATTATGCAGATAGTGTAACTGACTCTGGTTTGACAGAAAGACGCGATAAATGCTAAAAAAGGGTGCTTATTTCAACTACAAAAAAAGCAAGATCGGCCGAGGGTAGGAAAATACTTTATTCTAATTCGTCATATTCAATGCAAGATCAGACAAAGATAAATCTAGTGAAGGATTTCCCAATTTTCAATCTCTCCCGACACTTCATGGAATAAAGGATGGAGTTGTATTTTTTTAAGCGCTTTTATGTTTTCAAATAAAGCGCGATTCCTAACCTTTAATTTGTTGAGGAGATGACTAAATTCGTGGCAAACTTGTTTGTTCGTCACAGGTATTGTTGGCATGGAATCTAGCGTGATATTGATCTTTGTTTTATCGAAAGAATATCCACGGCGATCAGCTTCTTTTGCGACGTGACATAAATAAAAACCAATCAGCTCTAACGGATTTTCTGTAGAGCGAAAACGTAGCAATTGTGGATGATTTTGATATCCTTTCGTTTGATTACATAGCACTTTTTGCGCCAGCAAAGTTTCACGCCAAAGTGCAACCAAACCTTTGCTATCGAGGTATTTCGGATGGATCGACCAGATTCGCATATCAAAATCCAAAAAACTTGATGCTATTCGGAAATTCCTTGTACTTTATTTATATCCAGATTCCACTTCAGAGGATCTTCGATGTGCTCAACACTATCAGTTCCCTTCGATAAGTCAATAAGTTCCATAGGAATGTGTGCGTTGGCACGGATTGAAAAAAATACTTTGATAATTGGCGCAACCAAAGTTTTTTTGGATTGTTCAATGACCACACCGAGTCGACCCGATCTCAGTTTCAGCAAAGTTCCATTAGGATAGATTCCAATCGTTTTAACGAAAGCACGAAACACTGTTTCATCAAAGTGCCCCTCGCGCCAAGACGTCATTTTGCTGATCGATTCGGCGGGTCCCCAGGCTTTTTTGTAACTGCGATCGGAACTGATGGCATCGTATACATCACATACGGCTCCCATGCGAGCAAACAATGTCAAATCATCACCAGAGATTTGTTCTGGATAACCTTTACCGTCAACGCGTTCATGATGATGTAGACAGACATCCAATGCGACTTCATCCACTTGATAACTTGATTTAAGTATGTCCCAGCCAAGTCGCGGATGCTTTTTGACCGTAATAAATTCTTCATCCGTCAATTTGTCAGGTTTATTCAAAATCGTATTGGGAATCATCAGTTTTCCAATATCATGCAGCAATCCTGCAATACCGGCTTGGCGTGTTTGCGTTTCATTCAAATTAAGTTGCTTGGCTAAAGCAAGCATCAGCATACACACTGCAACAGAATGTAAGTAAGTGTATTCGTCAGCGGTTTTTAGTCGCGCTAAACTCATTAAAGCATTCGGATTTCTTTCAATCGAAGAATAGATTTCAACCACCAAAGGTTCAGCTTCTGCAACATTTAATGCTTTGCCCATACGCACTTCATTGAACATCGATGTGACGGCATTTTTCGCTTTTGTGTGTATTTTTTTTGCGACGCTTAACTCTTCATCAAACGATACAGTTTTTTTGATTATTGATGGTGCAATATTGGTCGGTTCTGGATCAGGCGTTGGTGGTTGTGGTGCAGTAACATCAGCCACATCCAGACCTTTTTCGGTATCAATCCATATTTCCTCGATTGCGGAATGGATGAGTTTATCCAAATCTTTTGGATCATCGAGCTTGAATGATTTTCTCCAGAAAGGATGTTCAAGCCAATTGCCACGTAATTCGTGGATATACATACCAAGGCGAACATCGCTCAAATTTACTCTTTTTATCATAATAAGCCTAACAATTAATTCTAATACGCATTACTTAAAGTTATTATGAATCAAAAAAATTAACGCAATTTATGAAGTTGCTCAGAAATTCTATTTAATTTATCGGTAAAGGATTGCAGCCGTTCTTTTTCTTGCACTACTACATTTTCAGGAGCACGTTCTATAAAGCTTGCATTGGAAAGTTTTGTTTGCGCTTTGGCTATTTCTGCCTGCAAGCGTGTCATTTCTTTTGTTAATCGATCCCGTTCAGCCGCAATATCAATTTCCACTTTTAGCATCAAGCGGAAATTAGCCACGATTGAAACGGGTGCACCTACATTTGGTAAATCTTCTACGATATGAATATCAGATAACTTTGCCAATGCCGACAAATAAGCTGAAAACTCGTGGAGTGTTTGCGTATCACCCGTTACCCACAGCGGCACTTTCATAGCAGGCGATAAGTTCATTTCACTGCGTAAGGTTCGACAAGCATTGACTAATTCTTTGAGTATCGCAATCGATTTATCTGCTTGCGAATCGATTTTGTTAGAATCAGCCTGTGGATAAGGTTGATTCATAATGCTATTACCTGTTTTTCCCGCCAGTGGTGCAACTGTTTGCCACAATTCTTCGGTTATAAAAGGAATAACCGGATGCACTAATCGCAGCATTGCTTCCAATACGCGTACCAGTGTTCTGCGTGTGGCACGTTGCGCTGCAATGTCTTCGCCATTGAGTTGTACTTTGGCCAATTCAACATACCAGTCGCAGTACTCGTCCCATACCAATTCATACATTTCTCTCGCGGCAAGATCAAAACGATAATGGGTAAAAGCGTGATCAATATTTTGTTCGGCTTGTTGCAAGCGGCTAATCATCCATTGGTCTGCGAGACTGTACTGTAACGGTTGCGACGCATCCAAACCAGTATCTTTGCCGTCACAATTCATCAACACATAGCGTGTGGCATTCCATAATTTGTTACAGAAATTGCGATAACCTTCACAGCGTTGCATATCAAATTTGATATCACGACCGTGCGAAGCCAAGCTCGCAAAGGTAAAACGCAATGCATCGGTGCCAAATGCTGGAATCCCATCGGGAAAGTGTTTTCGGGTGTTTTTTTCGATGGATTCGGCTTGTTTCGGATTCATCAATCCGGTTGTTCGTTTGGCAATCAATTCCGGTAACGTAATACCATCAATCAAATCAAGTGGATCTAATACATTTCCTTTAGATTTGCTCATTTTCTGACCTTCGGAATCGCGAATTAACCCGGTGATATATACTTCTTTGAAAGGTACTTTACCGGTGAAATGTAATGACATCATCACCATTCGCGCAACCCAAAAGAAAATGATATCAAAACCGGTAATCAATACCGACGTTGGCAGAAATGTTCGTAGCTCCGGTGTTTCATCTGGCCAGCCCAAAGTGGAAAACGGCCATAACGCCGATGAAAACCATGTATCCAGCACATCTTCATCCTGTTTCAACGGCTTACCACAAGATAATTGCTGCGCTTCTTCCAGACTATGTGCGACATATACATTGCCATCGTCGTCATACCACGCCGGAATACGGTGCCCCCACCATAATTGCCGTGAAATGCACCAATCTTGAATGTTTTCCAACCATTGATTGTAGGTATGGCCCCAGTTATCGGGCGTAAAGGTAATATCACCTTTAGTAACGGCGTCTAAACCTCGTTTTGCTAATCCATCCATCGCCACATACCATTGATCGGTCAGCATCGGTTCAATGATGGTATTGGTGCGGTCGCCACGTGGCGCCATCAGCTTATGCGGTTTTGTTTCAACTAAAAAGCCTTGTGCCTCCAAATCGGCAATAATTTTTTTTCGTGCATCGAAACGGTCCAAGTTTTGATAAATTACCGGGCCGTTGTCATTGATTTTACCGTCCAACGTAAGAATATTAATGGGTTCAAGTTGATGGCGTTGGCCAACCTGATAGTCATTAAAATCGTGCGCAGGCGTGATTTTGACGCAACCAGTGCCAAATTCTTTATCCACATAGCTATCGGCGATGATGGGAATCGTTCGATCGCACAATGGCAGTTGCACATGTTTTCCGATCAAATGCTGATAACGTGAGTCATCAGGATGCACGGCCACGGCAACATCGCCCAGCATCGTTTCAGGGCGCGTCGTCGCAACAATCAATGCTTCCGTTTGATTGTTACTGCCCGATACCAAAGGATAGCGAATATGCCACAGCGAGCCATTTTCTTCAGTGGCAACCACTTCCAAATCAGAAACCGCGGTTTGTAGCACCGGATCCCAATTGACCAACCGTTTACCACGATAAATCAATCCTTCACGATACAATCGCACAAATACTTCGGTAACTGCACGCGATAAGGCAGCATCCATCGTAAACCGCTCGCGTGTCCAATCGCAAGAACTCCCCAATCGTCGCATTTGCCGTGTAATCGTTGAGCCAGATTGTTCTTTCCATTGCCACACGCGTTCGAGAAAAGCTTCCCGTCCCATTGCGCGGCGATCCAAGTTTTGCTGATCCAATTGCCGCTCAACAACAATTTGCGTTGCAATGCCAGCGTGATCGGTACCCGGTTGCCAAAGCGTATTTTCTCCCCGCATCCGATGATAGCGTGTCAAGGCATCCATCAGTGTGTGCTGAAATGCGTGCCCCATATGCAATGTGCCCGTCACATTGGGTGGCGGCAGCATAATACAGTAGGCAGAAGAATTTTCTGTCAGTGTTGGTTTAAAATAACCGGCCGACTCCCAAATGGAGTACCAACGGTCTTCAATACGTTTTGGATCAAAGCTTTTATCAAGTTCCATTATGAAAATAAAAAAGAAGGTGTTGTTTATGAAGCAAAACAAAACCGTCATTATAGCGGATGGTATGCAGAATACGATGCTGTGTTACAGTGGCAGAATAAACAGGGAATATTAAGCAATGGATATAGTGTAATATTTTGTAAAAAAAGAGCGTACTGATTGAGTATTTTTTGTTTCATTCATATTACTGGTTATTCTAAAAAATGAAATTATCTGCGCTTTATTGGCATCGATTTACTCCTCTACACATTATTTTGTGGCCAATAAGCCTGTGCTATGAATTATTTTTAACGATCCAAAAATTTTGCTATTGGTTGGATATTTTCCAAACCGTCAAATTACCGGTTTCCGTTATTAGCGTGGATAGCATCAGCGTCGAAAATAGTGGCAAAACATCGCTGATACTATGGTTGGTCGATAGTTTGATCAAAAATGGCTATACACCGGGAATTGTGACACGTGGCAATTTGATAACTGGCACGCCTATCGAAGCAACTCATTTAGTTGAAAACATGGATGGCAACACGCGCTTATTTGTACATCGTTTCGGCGCGGATTGTCCGGTTTGGATGGGAAACGATCGTATTAAGACAGCACAAGCACTCTTGCAAGCGAATCCAAAATGCAACATTCTGATTTTTAATGACGCACTGCAATTTCATCGCTTAGAGCGTGATATCGAAATAACTTTGGTGGATTTCTCCGAAGAAAGTTATGGTAACGGCCTTTTGTTACCGGCCGGTCCCTTACGAGCCAACCCGAGAAAATTAAGTGAAAATACTTTAATTATCGCGAGTGACGAAAAAAACTTTTCACTGATCACACAGCATTGGCATAAAAGATACCCATTCAAATCCGTTACAGAAATCGCTTACAACCTGCTCAAACCAGAAGACCGCCAACCGCTATCCCATTTTAAAAATACGCGGGTACATATGATTACTGATGCAGATGATGAAGAATGGATGTTTGTTGCGGCTCAGAAAGCAGAACTGAGTAGCGATACGGCATTTCATTCATTTTCTGAGAATCATCGATTCGTGTCGAAAGATATTGATTTTCCACAAGGCGACATCGTTGTCCTGTCAGAAAAGAACGCTTTGCAGTGTTTAAACTTTGCTTCCGAAGCACTGTGGGCAATACCTCAAGAAGTTTGGGTAGACAATCAACTCGAGGATGCGATTTTGAAGCAGTTGAGCAGTAAACCTGAAATCCTTCCCTCTGCATAATGGCATAGACCATCGAGTTTTATCTAGAATCAGAATGATGAGTTCTTTTTAACCAATGCTGCCTATGCTACTGCTTCAGTTTATCGGACGCAGGTAATTGTCTAGGCTCATGCGATTGCAGCAACGTATCTCCACTATCCGCAGGAAGACTTTCAGATAAGTTTTTAGCGCCAAAAAATCTTCTTAGTTTATTCAGCAAAATTTTTATAAAACGCCATAATTTCGGTAAAACCCAGATAGCGAATATGATAAAAATAACAAATAACACTAAAAAAACTTCTGGATGTTTTAATGCAGCCCACATGCCAGAAAGTACCAAGAAATCTTCCGTCAATGATGCAGACCAATTTGAAGCAGGTTCCGGAGAAGTGTTAATCATCAAACGAGTGCCAGCTTTGGTGGCATGAGTGGTGGCAGCGACGCTTCCACCTAAAAGCCCCGCTGCAATTTCTAATGCTGGCGTGGCATCACCTATTGAGCCTGCTGCTAGCATCGCACCCGCCGGAATTCGAATAAACGTATGAATGGTATCCCAGACCGTGTCAGCACCTGGAATTTTATCGACGAAAAAATGCACGACAGTCATGATACTTGCGGAACCGATTACCAATGGATCTTGCAAGACAACAAGTTCATTCGGTAATTGGACATAACCAGTAGAACCACCCAGTCCTAAGATAACGATTACCGCATAAAGATTGATACCGCTCGCCCATGAGCTACCGAGCATTAAAGCGAGGGTAGCTAGTAAGGCTTCATAATTTTCCATTGTATTTTGAATAATTAATGCTAACTGAGGCTATTGTAATCAGAGAAATCATTCATTACAAAGGGGGAGTTACCATAGATGCCTATTCAGTTACTATTCTATTATCCTTCATCCGTATCATTTACAGGATAATAAGTATCGATTTGCTTAAAATATTGCTTAGCATAAGCAAAAAGACTGAATCTGTTTTTTATTCCTAATTTACTGAAAATAGATGTTAAATGATTACGAAGTGTATGTTCGCTCATACACAATTTAGCGGCTATTTGCTTATTTTGTTCTCCGCCCATTCCATCAGCAAATGCTTTTAAAATTATGCATTCTTTGCGTGTAAGTGTAGTTATTTTATCTTCCTCTGGATGTTGAAATTTTTTCCCGCGCATGCGTGAGTTCTGGAGAAATATTCGCCCAGTTGTTATGCGATCAAGCCATAATTCTCCATCGTAAATTTTTTCAATTGCGCGAAGAATTGTTTGCATAGATTCTTTTCGATTTACAACACCACGTGCACCACTTAATACTGCACGATCAATTATTTCTTTATCGTTTGTTTCTGTGAAAATAACTACTCGACTGCTTGCGTGATTAGTAAATTCTGGAATAGCATTAATGCAATCTGCATTATCAATATAAATATTGAGTATGACGATATCGGGCATCGTATCTGAAGCAATTTTCTTAGCATCTACAAGATTCGATGCTGATCCAACTATTTCAATTCTAGGTTTCTCATTTTCAAAGAATTTTTTTAATCCCCAGAGAATAATTTGCTGATCATCTACTAACAAAATGCGGATAGGTTTTTTTTGCAGCGATTGCTTAATATGATCTGCCATGAGATCAATGCCATGGTGTGCACAAAAACTTGATTCGAAATCTTTATAATAATTATTGGTACTTTTATCAATGCCAAATCCCATGCTACTTGCTGCATTTATGGCACGTTGTATAGTCAAATCAGTGGAGTACGTTGTAAAGTAAATTGATAAATTAGAGTCGCATGGCTGAGTATCTGACTGTTTCCTCAGATGAATTCCATTGCATCCGTTTAATTCCATATCAGTAAGGATGAAATCTGGCTGATCTTTTTTTAATCTATTTAGAACATCTTGATTGGATGTACAAATTCCAACGACATTATATCTCCATGCGTCAAGCATATTTTTGAGTGCGATACTTGAAATATATTTATCTACAACAATTAAAGCTTTGCTCTCTTCGATTTTTCTATGAGATATATTCGCTACAATATGTTCCGTTTTGCTGTTCATTTTTCACCTAAACAGTTATAAAAATTCATAAAATGTGCAACAGATTTTTAAAGAACTTCGGATCTTATTGACAAATCTTTAAGAATTTAAACTCTAAGCTAGTAAAAACAATTTGTTAGTTTAGCTGGATATTGGGAAGAAGAGCTAATGCAGCGATTATTCATTAAGAGATCATTTAATACTTTTGCATTGATCTACCAAGCAGTACAAGTACTGCTCTATTAGGAAAAAATCGTAACACAACTAATGCCGATATGGATTCTCAGGTAGGTATGAAGGTGGTACCGAAAAAACTGGACAGATTGCTAAGAGAACGCTGAACAATAAGCGGTTTTCAGATTTTTCGGTATTACTGTTAGTTTTTTGAACACCAATTCCTGGCAGTATGTTCACTTGAACAGCATTCTTCATCAGTCCGCGGTAGCGGGTTCGGGTGAATCTAAATTGCCGCTTGATTACCTGGAGCACATGTTCCACCCGCACCCGGATTGAGGAATGCTTCCGGTTACGCTTCTTCTGATTTTCCGAAAGATTCTGTCCAGGCTTGCGTTTGTCTTGCACACACCAGCGTATTCCCAACTGCCGTG
>JBGAVE010000027.1:0-35795 GCA_044228295.1 Nitrosomonas sp. | reverse complement strand
ACTTCAATGCTATTGTTTTAAATAGCCATTGTAGCAGTTGACTGACCAATCATGATTACAATCGTGCAAAGGTCTCAGAGCATTAAACCGAAACGGCGATTTATAACCCAGCTAACAGCAAAAAAGCATCGAGTTGGCTATGTAGCGTGTTAATCAACATTCGACTATTTCCAGCTACGAAGTTATAAAACTTAAATTTCGGGTATTTTTGCCATGCTTAAATCGATAGTTATAAAATCGACTCAATAGATGAGCAGCAAAGCACAGCCGGATTACGGAAAAGGCAGATTAATGGTCACGAAAATAAAACCTAAGAGCCGGCTCTAGAAATTGAAAGCCACCTCATGTAGAAGAACTCAAAATATCCTGCGCACTACGAACGAATAATACCGCTTCTTTAGAAGTTGTGAGTGGTAGATGCTTTGTTCCTTTCGGTGCAAATTGCCAATCACCCGCTTGCATCAGCGTATCACCAATAAACATATCACCCTTTAAGAGTAAAAATTCTTCATCGTCGGCAAGTATTTTTTGTTGAGATTCCAAAACTGCGTCCGATGTCATGCGAATCATCGATGAGTATGAAGTTTCATCGTTATATAACGTTTTGTACTGCACTCCCGCTACGATTGATGACCATTCTCCCTCGTTCGATCGGACCGTAACGTGATCACGGCCTTTTCCTGGCAGATAGGCCGTTAATAAATCTCGTGTTACTTCAGTAGTGTGGCCAATAGGAATACCGCGTAGATACAATAAAGCACCTGTTTCAGAAGAAATTTTACCATGCCGACTTCCGGCCAGTGCTAAGTGATAATCGCCTTCATGAACCATTAAACTACCTAATTGTGCTGTGCCACGAAGTACCACGCATTCTTCATCCTCATGATGGCGGTGCATGGGTAAAGTAGCACCGCATGCTAATTCTAAAAGAAAAGTACGCTTATCACGACTCAGTGCTTTGGCACGAACCCCAGGGCGAATGGTATGCCAATGGCCTTCGCTGTGGCGGATCGTGATTCGAGCTGATTCGTTCGCTAAGCTGTTGCTAACTTTTTCAAAAAGTCGCTGATGTATTCTTGCACGTTGTTGTGAATCTGGAAGTATGGGTTCTAAATTTTCCAACAAAGCCGATTCGATTTGCTCGGCTTGCTTGGAATTTTCCGGATCAAGTGAATAGCGTTTTTTCATCATTGAATGCCTTCGGCGAGATGCTCTGCAAGAATACCTTGTAATCGTTTTAGTGCACGACGAATATGTGATTTGACTGTGCCCAATGCGATTCCTGTAAATTCCGTGATTTCTTCGTGGGTTAGTCCACGAAAGAAAGCCATTGCAATCAGCTGTCTTTGGATGGGTTCAAGCTCCAAAAGGGCTGCATTCAGCAATTTATTATTTTGTATGGCACAGAGTAAATCCTGTGGATTTTCGTCAAGAGCTACTTCTGAAACGAGTGACTCTGGCTCCTCGCTGGTTTCTGCTAGATCTTGTCGTCGTAAGTAATCCAAGGCACGACTGCGGGTCATCATCAATAACCAAGCGATAACCGATCCCCGTTTAGGATCAAAATCGCGTGCGTTACGCCATACCTGCCAAAAAACATCCTCGGTTACTTCTTCAGCACTTTGTTTGTTGCGGGTAATTCGTAATGCTAAGCCATATACACGGGACAAAGTAGCATCATATAGAACTTGTAAAGCAAGTTCATCGTGCAGGCCAATGGCTGCAATACAATTTTGCAACTGCATCAGTTCGTCAGAAGTGCTTGGACAAACTGTATCGCTTAATATTTCAGACATTTAGACCAATCATCACGTATACGCTAACAGTCGTCACTAATCCTTGGTGATTCTATAAACAAACAAGACCAATTCAGCATGTTTTGCATTGTATTTCAAAATGCTTTGAGGTAACGATCCATTCTCATTAATGCCGAGAAATCTGAATTCTTTAAATATCGATGACAGTCGATGAATTCTATGCTTAGTCATGCTTTGTTCCCTCTATGTGTTAACGCATATGCAGAGATACGCAAAAAAGTATCTGCTGGATGCATTTTTGTTTTTTTAAAATTTTTTTATTTTTTGCATCCAATTTGATTGAGCCTGCGTAAACACTATGAAACTTGACGAAAGTAGATCTTTTTCTACCGTAATCAGTTTTATTAGTACCAGTAAAGAATGAATCTGAACTGGATTCGTAACAATTCAATAATAAGGGAGAAATTTCATGTTAACGACAAAAAATCATAGCTATTCTAATGAATGGTCTAAATATCTCATTCTTGCATTCATTTGTGCAATAGTTTCGATCGAGGGTATCAGTGATGTCATTGCCGATACAAATAAAACTTTAATGACGCAATCGAGCAAAGAAAAAGAGATACCATTTGTGGTAAGAAGTGAAAATGTCGCAACAAGATTGGGAGGTTTTTTTGGAATCCATGCTTTCTTGAAAAATCGTGCTTTGCCTGCAATTTTAGCCGACAATGAGCTTGCTCCATTTTTTGGAAATCTTTCAGAAACTCCTGACGATATTGCGCAGTGTTTTGCCATGAGATTGGATCATCAGTTAGGTGGTTCATCCCATAAAAGCCAAGTCAATTTGGAATCCGGTCATCGTTGTCGGAGTTCTATGGCCGTCATTCATAAAGGTAGAAATATTCCAGATTCAGCGATCACAAAATTCATTAAGATTGTTGGAGAGCAAGCTGCGCTTGCTGGAGTGAGTGCGGATGATATCAGGGTCATTGCCAAAGTACTGGAGCAAAATCGAAGTGGCATTCGTAACAAATAATTGATATTCGAAAAGATATCACTAAACAGCAGCTTTCTTGACCTGTTAACGATGATGGCAAGAAAGCTGACTTATTTAGTCAATCTTAAAAAAATACGTCAATGGCTATTTTGGAGCGGCAGCTCCAGAAGGTTAGGGTTAATAAACGCAAGATCAAGCAACTTGAATTGCTTTCCTCAAAAATAGGCAGCAGTTTTAACGTTCTTGGTCGACAAAATCAGACCTATTACGGCGTTATTCCTTGCTATCACACGGTTGGAACTATTTCAGTACCGATTTGGTTATGAGAACTTTTTAACTATGGCGTCCTTACCTCGTTTCTTTAATCAGTTTTCAACGCTTTCTTCAAAGCATAAATTTCCTCTAGCGCTTGTTTCGGAGTTAGCTCGTCAGGTCGTAGATTTTCCAGGAGTTGGATGATCTGAGCATGATTCGAATTTTCTTCCACTACCGCTGGACGCGAATATGAAACCGAAAACAAATCGGGCTGTACACCTTTTTGAATGTTGCCTTGTTCCAACTGAACGAGATGATTTCGTGCGACTTTGATGACATTCACTGGAACCCCCGCAAGCGCGGCCACTTGCAGACCATAACTCTGACTCGCCGGTCCATTAGTGACTTTATGCAGAAAAACAATGTGGTTTTTATATTCGGCGGCGCTCAAATGCACGTTGCTAATTTGATCGAATTCTTCCGCCAGTTTCGTGAGTTCAAAATAGTGTGTCGCAAATAAAGTCAGGCTGCGGTTTTGCGTGACCAAGTGCCGAACAATGGCAAAAGCCAATGCCAGACCATCAAAGGTTGAAGTGCCGCGCCCTACCTCATCCATCAATACCAGGCTTTGCGGCGTGGCGTTATGCAATATGTTCGCTGTTTCAGTCATTTCCACCATAAACGTGGAACGGCCACTGGCCAAATCATCGGATGCACCGATTCGTGTAAATATTTGATCTAATATTCCCAATTGCGCTTTTTTCGCTGGCACATAACTACCGCAGTGCGCCAATAATGCAATTAACGCGGCTTGCCGCATATAGGTCGATTTACCTCCCATATTGGGACCGGTAATCAGCAGCATTTGTGTTTTTTGATCCGTCTCATTGGTCAAGTAAACATCATTCGCGACAAAATGTTCGACTTGATTTTCGACAACCGGATGGCGCCCCGAATCAATGTTAAAAATAGTTTCTTCCGATAGCTGTGGCCGTGCATAATTCAAGGTTCGCGCTCGCTCTGCTAATGCGCACAGCACATCGATTTCAGCAATACTGACAGCCAGTTTCTGCAGTACCGGCACGAAAAACTGGAGTTTATTCAACAGTTCTTGATACAAATATTTTTCGCGTGCTAATGCACGGTCGCGCGCCGAGAGGGCTTTGTCTTCAAACGCTTTGAGCTCTGGCGTGATATATCGTTCAGCATTTTTTAAAGTCTGCCTACGCAGGTAATCGGTGGGTATCTTCTCGCTATGCGCATGGGTCACTTCAATATAAAAACCATGCACGCGGTTATATTCCACTTTCAAGCTTGAAATGCCGGTGCGTTCTTTTTCTTTTGCTTCCAATTGCAACAAAAAATCACCACAATTGTTTTGTAGCGCACGCAATTCATCTAATTCCGCATCATATCCATCGGCAATGACATTTCCTTCGCGCAACACGGTCGATGGTTCATCAAGTAGCGATACACTGAGACAGTCCACTACCGCAGAATCGACTTGAAATACTTGAATCAATCGATGAAGCGCCTCATTCTGGCAAAAATTAAAAATTTCATGTAACTCGGGTAACAATTTAAGACTGTCGCGCAATCCCGATAAATCTCTCGGGCGAGCCGATTGAAGCGCAATTCGTGCAGTGATCCGTTCGATATCAACAAATTTTCGTAGCAGTACGCGTGCTGGCACATAAAAACTTGATTCATTATCGTTGATCAACGCTGTGATGCAATCAAGCCGGTTTTCGATCGTATGAACATCGCGCAATGGATGATGCAACCAATATTGCAGCAAACGGCTACCCATGTTGGTTGAGCACGTATCTAATAACGACAGTAAAGTCGGTGACGATTCACCGCGTATGGTTTCGGAAATTTCCAAATTGCGTCGTGTTGCCGCGTCCATTCGAACATAAACAGTATCGAATTCAGCCCGCAAGGAACTGATAGGACATGTTTTCGTGCCCTGTGTCAGATGAATATATTCCAGCAAAGCGCCCGCAGCACCCATCGCAATCAACAAATCCTGACAACCAAAACCGGACAAATCGTGTGTTTCCAATTGACGTTGCAGTGCTTGCTTAGCATGATCGTGATCGAATTGCCAATCGGGCAATCGTTTCAACGCCCAATATTTTCGCTGCATTTCAGACAATGCAAGCGATTCGGGAATGAGAACCTCGGAAGGCCGGATACGCTCGAGTTCGCTCGTTAGATTTTGCTGAGTCGTTTCTGTCACACGAAGTTGTCCAGCCGCCAAATTCAGCCACGCTAGCCCCAAAGTGTCGTCCTTTATCGACAATGCCAACAGAATGCAATCTCGCTTATCATCTAACAACGCTGCATCGGTTAAGGTGCCCGGAGTATAAATACGCGTCACTTCTCGAGCCACAGGCCCTTTAGAAGTAGCAGGATCACCTACTTGTTCGCATACAACGACGGATTCACCTAATTTCACCAATTTCGCCAAATACTGTTCCGCAGCGTGATAAGGCACCCCGGCCATTTTGATCGGCTCCCCTCCGGATGAACCTCGATGCGTTAAAGTAATGCCAAGGAGCTTCGCTGCTTTTTCAGCATCGTCAAAAAATAATTCATAAAAATCACCCATGCGATAAAACATCAGCGTATCCGGGTAATTCTGCTTGAGATGCAGGTATTGCTGCATCATCGGTGTGTGTTTACTGTTATCGTTCATTGCAATGCTAGCCTAGATAATTGCTTATCTAATCTTTCTGTGTTTCAGAAACTCCCAAAAATTTGTAATTTACACAATCCGCTCAAACAGTTTCTTCAAATAGACTTGCCCGCCATCCGGCATAAATAAAACATTCCGCTCTTCCAGCTCATTTTGCTTGCAAAAAACATTCAATAGGCTTGTAAATGGTGTTGCTGAAACGATAAAAGCATTCAGTGTCAATTTCGGATCACCCAGTTTCTCTTGTAGCACCTTCACTTCTTTATATAAACCTAGTTTAGGATCATTCAGGTTCATTTGGCGCAACCCTTTGGGGTCAATAAAGTTTAACCATTGCTCGCCAGTCGTATCGTCGATCAACCATAAAAGGAAATCTGGGTAGAAATTGCCCGCCAAGGCAAAACCCAACCCCTTGGCTTTGTTGTCGGCATTGCGTAGCAGATATAGGCTGCGCTTTCCAATGAGTTGTTGCCCAAGTGGAGATTGATGAAACACCTCCAGGTCACGCACAAATTGAATTTCACTGGGCGCATCAAAAGCCAACGGGCGCATTTTAAGCGGCACATCTCCTTCGATAGCAAACAAGGGGTAATAAAGATGACGATCAAAGCAAATGGCCACCATCTGGCCTGCATTCCATTGACTGGCCTCGCCGATCTTGCCGCTCTTCACCAGCTCTTGCAGCACCCGGATTTGTTTCTCGTAGGCTTCTCCGTCATCGGTATGATCAATTTCAAAGTGATATACCTTAAGCAGGGCACTATCATCGTTCTTGATATGGACGATGTCGTAAAACTGCCCTTCATAAGCCGTTTTCAGCGATTTGTAGAAGCGATCCGTGTAATCCTGCAATAAACGGATAAGAATATCTTCCTGCTTGTGTATGTCGGCAATATTGCGAATAGTTAACTCAGCTTCTGGAATATAAAGCGTATACCAATCATTTTTTGCCAAACAAAAATCCATCAATCGTGCGCGTTCCAGGCGCAAATTGCTCCAGCTTCGTTGTTGTTTAAACTCCTGGATGACCAGATAAATTCGGTCAAAATCAAACAGTGCCATGGTGGTACTTGCAATTTTGCCTTTATTGCGAATGCTGGCGTTTGTTGTGATACTGGTTTTATCCTGCGTGCTCATCGCCTCTATCTTGGGATATAAATCCAGATCGATAGACACTTTATTGATTTTTCCCTCAAATTCGGCAGGCACTTCGTATAACCAGGGGAAGTGCGTGCGCTTGAATCCTTTGATCTGATTGTCTTTGTAGCCATCTTTCAGTGCCAGGGATTTCAGCTTGCTTTCGGGTAAATTGATGCGGGTTTCAAAATCAAGCTCGATCATTTCATCCGATGGCGTAATGCCTTCTTCTTTCAGATAATCTTTAAATGCGGCCATATAGCCCGCATTCACCCCGAAAATATTTAACGTTTCCAGTCTTTCCAGGTGTATCCCTTTGGGGCGTTGGCTAAGTGTGCTGCGTTTCAGTGAATAATCCTTACCTTTCAAACGCACGCCGCGCCCGAATAATTGAATGATCTGCGAGCCTTCGCCTTGGCCCATATTGAGCAAACCCATAGTGGAGACGCGCCAACTGCTCCAGCCTTCAGTAAATTTGCGCGAACCGATCAATACATGCATCCGGCTATCTTTGCTGTTAAGTGTGCCAAATAGCGATTCGGTAAAATCGTCCGCTTCGGTATCAAACCATTGGGTATGCTCAGTTTTCTCCGCTTCTTTGAAAAAACCGGCATCGTCACCAATATTGATCAACCCGAACGGCTCGGCATCACCAACCCGCAGCGCAAGTTCTCCTTTGCTCCGTTTCAGATTGACTACTTTCAGACGCTGCCTTGCATCGGTATTAAACAGCAATTTAAGAATGCCGGAATAAACAACGTCAGCAGGGAAGTGCATCAATGGCGTAAAGCGATCATGAAAAATATTATGACCCTTGACATCCAATAGACGTGCGGTATTGGCAAGCAAGTCCGCCAGCCATTTTTTAGTATCCACTTCATCATTCAGAAAACCCGCCAGGAATTTGACAACCTTCAAAACATCCGAATCTTCACCGGCAACCGTATTGCCGACAAACACCCACAACGGTTTTTCAATGTTGAAATCAACCAGCTTGTCACGGTTGGTGTGCCACAGGTATTGCTGCTGATAGAAACTTAGCAGGCAAGCGGTAAAGTATTGCCGCGCGATATCCGGTCGATCGTAGTCTTCATTTTTTAGGTTAAGAATCAGTGATTCTTTGCCATAGCCGTCTTCGTAGAAGAACTTGTAGGAGTAATCAAACAGAATGCTTTTGGCGTAAATTTCTCGCGTCGCTATTGCGCGCGCTTTGCGTTTTTCTTCTTGAGTGAGTGTAAGCCGCTGCAGTTGCGACGCATCCAATTTTTTCAGATTGGCGGTTTCAAACAGCATTTTGGCTTTTTTCTTGATCAGTTCGTGTTCCGCTTTGATGACGGTCAAACCTTTTGCCACTGCTTGACCGAAGGTAGCGGAATATTCGAACGCAAAGCCGCCACGTATCAGTATTTCCCGTCGACTCATCCAAGCGCCTGCTTCCTTGCTGGTGCCACGATGTCCCTCATCCACCAGCACCAGATTATTGCCTTCAAAAGCTTCTACTGCGACTGTTTTGTCGCCCATTTCATCGCCCAGCTTATTGATGTCGATGATTTCGATTGTGCCTTTGAAAACACGACTGCGATTTTTATCGAACAAACCCTGAGAGCGAAAACCCGAAAGCTCCAGTTCGTTCAAATGCTGCCGTGACAAGCCTTCATTGGGTGTCAGCAGAATGATGTTGTCGGGAAAGATATCTTTCCGGTCTTTCTGGAAATAGTGCAAGTACTGGAGAATGTTGACATGCAACAACAGCGTCTTGCCGCTGCCGGTGGCATTCCAGAACGCCAGCTTGTTCAATTCATCCGCGGCAAAAGGTTGAAATTGATGATCCACCGCTTGTGCGACGTTATAGCCCTGCATTTCTTTATTCAGGCCATCCAGCAATTGCTGTCGCCGGTTGAAATACCAATCCAGATAAATCTCGGTGAACAGCAACGAAAGGTACTGGAAATACTTCATATTAAGCACCGTGCCTTCGACCTTGTTGCGCTGCTCGGTAATGGTATTCCAATGCTGCACAATATTCAGGTCATAACGGCGCAGATTTTGTTGATTGATCAGATCCGGCTGAAACAGGTCATGCTGCAAAGCATGAAAAAAACCGCTTTGTCCATCTTCTTCTATCTCTTCATGTCGGTCTTCCCCCAATCGATTTTTCAGCACCAGCAAGTTGCCGCCATTGAAAAAACGCATCATAAAGCGGTTGAGCACCAATTCATGGTGGAAGCTAAAGCTCATTTCTTACCTTCGCGCTGAACTGTTGCAAAATTTGCAACAGTTGATTGCCGCTGCAACTCTCCGGTTGCAAAGATATTTTTTAAATGACGGCTGATGCCCGATTTATCGACACCAAACAACTCAGCCATTTGGTTGATGATCAACCAAAGCGTTTCGTTTTCCAGCCGCGTTTCCAATCGAACCGTGCCATCCTCGCTTTGATAAAAAATAATCTCGCCGGTCATGACGTGCCATCCACGGCAAACATGCGGCTTAAAAATTCCGCCTCGATCTGACGGATTTTCAGGATTTTGGTGCCGCCGCCTTCCTCCTCGGTGCTGGTGAAAACCGCCGGAATATTGTGGTCGCCGTTGATATAAACCACATCAAATTCACTGTCCGCCGGATTGATCGCCAGTTTGTCGCACAGGCGGTTTAATTGCTCATAATCCACCTGTTCCACATCGCGCCACAGCACCAGCGTTTTCTCACCGGTCGGCAGCCAGCCGGTGATCGTTATAAAACCCAATTCCATCTGCATGTCGATATGCTTTACTCGCAAGCCGATCAGGTAATTGAAGGTTTCCACCAAATCTATGGTGCGATCTTCATAAGCGCCGGCAGAATCCACGGTGACTTTGAGCGTGCAATCGAACGGCTTGTTGAAGTGTTCCACCGACAGCAGCGAACCACGGCTTTCGATATCCAGCATGTAACGCAGCAGATAATCTTCCTGAGCGGATGGCGACAAGGAATCCAACAAACCTTGCTGCACTTCGTTGCGCCGCAATTGCAGATTGTTCAGCGTATCTTCGTAGCTTTCCAGCTTAAGGACTTTGAAGGTATGGGAAATGCCGGTTTCAGGCGCAGTTGCCTTGCCGTCTTTCCAATCAGCAGAGTAGACGACTTTCTGGATGCGGGGTTTCAAGACGGTATCGAAGTATTCGCCTTGTTCGACGAGGATGTATTTGCGCTGCCCGTTATCCTGGCGATTGAGATTGATAACGGCGTGGGCGGTGGTTCCAGAGCCAGCAAAGTAGTCTAGGAATCTAGCGTTACGATCTCGATATCCAATTCCTATAAAGCCTTCAATTAGTTCAACGGGTTTTGTGAACTTAGCAGCATCGTAATTAAATAAGTTGCGAATATAGTCTGTTCCAGCCTGAGTATATGGTCCTACACAAATACTTGCGGGTTTTTTACTTCTCTCTTTTCCATTTTCGTCATACTGATACTGCTTATAATTGATAGACCACTCACTATTTGCCAATTCAATAGTGATTTCATCATCTATTAATGCTTTTTTGATTTTTTCCCAACTCCATTGCCATTGACGTGGCGGGAATATAGTATCGCCGCTCCATTCCTTACTACCTCTTCTGAAAGACCAACCGGAATCAAAATCACCCGTTAATTCAAGCTCCTTATTTGCAATGAGCTTTGCAATTTCTCGCCGACATTTATTCCATTCTTCGCTACCGTAGGTTAGCTTGTTTGGAATAGGTAATGGGAATGTTAAATTTTTCCGGAAATCATTGCTATTAGTATTTAGTGGTTGAAGCCGATAAGGCCCTCTTAATTCAACCCTCGCATCTTTGAATTTGTAGTACTTGGCAATTCGTTTGTCTGGTGGTAATTCAAGAAATGCCGTGAATTCTTTACATTTACTAAATACGTGAACATATTCGTGTAAATTGTTTATGTGTTTTGTTTTGGAACCACCACCGTAGGCTTTTTGCCATACAACTTCTTCAATGAAGTTTTCTTGTCCAAAAATCGTAAATAGCAAGGGCAAATAATTTCTGTTTTCGTCTCTATCGATACTCGTGAAGAATAAACCGTCTTTTTGTAGTAGTAATAGTGAATTAAGAAGTCGATTTTCAATCATCGTCATCCATGACGAGTGACTATAACAATCTTTATAAGCAAAGCCATCTCCACCTGTATTATACGGCGGATCGATGTAAACACACTTTACCTGCTCCCGATACCGTTCCTGCAACAGATTCAACGCCTGAAAATTGTCGCCATGAATTAACAAGCCATCGAGGCTGTCATCCAAATTATCGACTGCGGATAACAATGCTTGTTTGAATTCCGCATCATATAAAGCGGTATCCATCATCAAGTAAGGATGTGCCTTCAGGTATTCGACGCTGCCTGTTTTCGCTTGGCCAAACAAATCGGTTTTATTTTCACTGAGCATCCCCAGCTTTTCCCACTGTTCCCATTGCCTGGCGTTGGCGGCAATGATTGGATAAAGAGTTTCCGGGACCCGGTCGAGCGTAATGCAGTAGTGCGTGGCTACGACAAATTTCTTTTTCAGCCAGAGCTTTTTCTGGAAATCTTCCAGTTGCGCGAGGAAGACGATCAAATCCAGCGCAATTGCTCGCAAGGTTTGAATCAGGCGCAGATTCTTTTCGATGTCGGCAAACTTCTCGGCATGCTGCACATCATCCAGGTTCATGACTTCGTTTTTGATATAAAAATCCAGCTCGTTGCGCAGGAATCGGCCTAAATCCTTGTGGATGAAATAGTCGGCGGTGTTTCTCGTGGTGTATTGCGTCAGGTGTTTTTCCAGCAGCGTGCGTTGCGGATTTTTTTCCGTGGGTTCACGCTGACTTAATGCCAGCCAGCGGGCTTTGACATTGGCATCATTCAGGATTGTAGTGACGGCATCAGCCACCAATTTGTCCTGCTTGCTATCCGGCGTATTTTTGGGCATGGCCTTGTATTCAAAGCGCAGCACCAATGCTTGCCCATGAGCGCCATTTTCTTCTGTCACCGGCAACCATTCTTCTTCCATTTCATCGCCTTCTTCATCGGCGAGTATGCGGGTGTGCTTTTCAATCAGCACAAAACGGCGTTCTTTGTCGTTATCCTTGCGATTGTCCTTGGCGGTATCCGCCGTCACCAGACGAAAGCTTACCGTGCGCCCGTCATTCAGCTTGAAGGCGTAATTGGAGAAGCTTTCACTGCTCTTGATGTAATACTGATCCTTGTTCGCCCAATGCAGCACCACTTCTTCTCCGGCATAGGGAATGGCATAGGTGTCGCCCTTGTAGCGGCGCTGGCTGATGAAATCGCCTTTGTCGTAATAGCGGGAGAAGAAGGTGAGCAGATGGGAAAATACGGCGTTTTCGTGCTCGGAAGTGCCGGCACTGTATTGAGCCAGTTTTTGTTTGATTTCTTGTACTTTGGGCACGGTTGCCGGATCAATGCCATCGGCCCGGTATTGCGCTTCTTTTTCTTGCAATTCTCTTCTTAACCCATCGGTATTCGCCGTACCGGAAGCCGCCAGGCTTTCGTTCACCTTGGTTTTGAGACGATGCTCCAGATAATGGTTAATCTCCGCCGCACGTGCATTGAAGATGCGATAGATGCCAAAATCCAGCTCAGGCCGGTCGATCTGAAATATTTCTTTCAGCTTCTTAACGAGGTCGTTGTATTTGCTCATGGTTTTTTGTTAGGATATTGCGTAAGTTCGGCCTACTAGCGCCATCTTGCCCGTGTTTTCCAATCATCCAGAAAACCCATGGGTTTTGTATCGATGTGATACCGGTTCAATATGTCCAATAATCGCTGGTGCCAATGGTGGCCAGGCGCGATCTGATTCATCAGATAATTCATCATAACCAGTGTGTTATAGATACGACGCGGCGCTTTGGGATTAAAGCTACTGAGCAGTGCCTGTGGTCGATTCTGGGGTAGTTTAAATGCAATCGTGAATTCACGGCTCCACAGGCGACTATGGTGAGCACACAGATTCCGCATCGTACTCAAGTGGTGTAAAAAAGACACTAAATTAACTTCATCGCAGTTATAGACATGCGCTACAAGATTGTGATCAGCGCCACTCTTCAAGTTGGCATACCACTTGGAAAGTTGACCAAGTGTCATAATTTCTACTACCGCCCAAATGGGCGGCAATGGTTCAACATATTTCGCCAATAAATGCTGGATAAAGGTTTCCTTGCTCCGTTGCGCTCCTTTACTCAATTGACTCATTTGCTCGGCATGATTCCAAGCTGGTTTGAATAATGCCGAATCCAAATGTGGATGCGTACCGTAGCGATGCCCAAACTGGAAAGAAAACTGTGCGCGTATGGCCACTTCGATACGTTCAATCGCATTCATTACCAGTAAACGTAATTCACGATCAAAGATATACAAATCCAAAACTTGCTCAAAACTGGTTCCTTGCTGGAAGGTATGCGTGGTGTGATCCGACTCAAATGGCAACCAGTAGGCAGTTAATCGATAGTAATTAATCTGACTAAGGTAATGTGCCGCCCGTGCTGTGTCATTGAACACCATACCACGTCCACGCAACTGGTCAATCTGCTGCGCAATCGTTAGTGCTGGCTTGGTATAGGTTGTTTAATCATTCAGGCACCCTATAAAAAAGGAAACCCTCCATGGTGCGCAAATCTTACGGGATGCGTGGGGGGTGTTGTTAATAGTATGATAATGAATTACATCCATATACGTCAATTTTTTATCAATTATTTAGGACAGGATAACAATTTACAATCATCGGGAACGTCAAACGACTCGCCATTCGATCGTGAATAATTGTTCAGATTTGGTCTTCTGGATGAGGCGCCGTTCCAGTGATGCTATCAAGGCATTACGCTTTTCAATGATGCTATCAAGGCATTACGCTTTTCAATGATGCTATCCTCTAACTGATAAATCTCTTGCCGCTGGCGACGTTGCTGCTTTTCCAGCTTTTGTATCTGTTTCTGGATTTCATGCTGTTCGTCGAGATTGGGTGCCAATCGGGCTTGCCGTTGCTGAATTTTGATCTGTTCTTTGGTATCTTTGAGTGCTTTTTCAGCGGCAAGGACCATGTCATCCGCCCATTTTTCTAGTTTCTCCCGTGCTTCATTGAAATATTGGTTATTCGTTTCCAGGGATCGACTGATCGTGGATTTACTATGTCGTTCCACTTCTGCTGTAAGCCTTTGTGCAATCGGTTCCGGTATATTGGACGCAGCTAGATTTTCTGCCATGCAATTAAATAATTTTTCACAGGTCTCTTGTTCCAACGAGGCACCTTGATCATCAATGGCGGAAAATAATAAATGTTCTTCGCGCTCGAAGCTTTCAATCGTGAGTAGAGTCAAAGTAAGATATCCACATTTGCCGCGTAACGCTTCTACTAAATGCAGTCGTGTGGGGTGTTGGCTGACATTAAACACAATACGTGCAGGTGGGGTATCCAGTATCTTGGCTTGATCAATAACAAATTCACCTAACGGATGCGACAGACGGTATAAAAATGTTCCCAATTCAGCGTGTAAATCTTCAGTTGTTTCCGTTGTATACGGTTTGTCAGCTTTAGGCGTATTTTTGGAAATAAGATGATAGCGACCCGCTGCTACCTCTTGTATGGGTGGTCTAGCAAGGTCAAACGTCAATGTGCCATCGTCGAATCTTGCTCGTTCATGTAGCATGAATTGAGTCAGTGACCAGAAACGCCTACTAAAGCGGTCCAGTTGAGCTTTTGCATGGTTTAACTGAATGCGTAATCGCTCATGCACATCTTCGTCAAAGTTTTCGAGCAGCATTTTGCGAGTGTCATTCATACGCATTTTTATTCGCTCATCCATTTCTGCTTGCAGTGCTTTAAAAGCAGTCTCGATCTGTTCAGGTGTGCGGCATTGCTGATAAATAGTCAGGATACGTTTTTCAAAATCCACACCGGATTCAATACTGCCCAGCACATCATCCGATGCGCCAAAAACGCCATTGAACAAATTGAATTTTTCGGTCAACAATTCCAAAACCCGGCGATCAGCTTGATTGCGTTCATTTAGGAAATTGATCACAACCACGTCATGTTGCTGTCCATAGCGATGACAGCGACCAATCCGCTGCTCCACTCGCTGAGGATTCCACGGTAGATCGTAATTAATAACCAAAGAACAAAACTGGATATTGACACCCTCAGCAGCCGCTTCAGTGGCAATCATAATACTGGCCTGATCACGAAAATGCTCAATCAATGCGGTGCGGATATCGATATCTCTGGAACCGGCAATGCGCCCTGTGCCTTGGTTGGCGTCGAGCCAATTTTCATAGATAGTGGTGGCTTCCAGGGTATTGTTAGTGCCGCTGAATTGAACAACTTGACTTGCGTAGCCATTGGCTTCAAGAAAATCCTTAAGATAAGCTTGCGTACGGCGCGATTCTGTAAAAATCAGTGCCTTACGCCGAGCACCGATTGAAGTCATCTGTTGAAAGCCGATCTCTAATGCTTTCAGAAGACTGTACGTTTTTGTATCGGTGCCAACATTTCTTGCCCATGCGGCCAACTCAGACAGCAAAGCAATCTCTTCTTCTAATTGCTTACAATCAACAGTCGTTTGAATCGAATGGTTATTTTCCTCCTGCGAATCCATTTCCAGTATTTCATCGAGTAAGTCTTCTTCGATATCTTCTTCGACAATCAATTGATCGGCGACACCAGGGGCATGCTGAATCTTTTCATCTCGCAATGCCTCCAATCTTAGCTTCATGGTTTCAAGTGTTCCCGCAATTGCTCGCGATGACGACGCTAACAGTTTGCGTAAAATCAGTTCTGTGAGATGTCGCTGTCCCTGTGGAATAGCATAACCGTTTGGACGTAACAGAAAATCACTAACCGACTCATAGAGTTGATGCTCATTATCAGTAGGGCGAAATGGTTGCGTAATGGCGCGCCGTTCCGTATACCGAATATATTCCGTAACTTCGTTGCGCAAAGTGCGTCGACAGAAACCTGATAAACGCTGGCGCAAGTTGTCTAAATCACTGCCCACACCAACATACTGGGCGCGAAAAGCATTCACATCGCCAAAGAGGTGCTCGTCAATGAGAGTAGAAAGACCATACAGCTCCAGCAATGAGTTTTGTAGCGGTGTTGCTGTCAATAGGAGTTTGCGACAATCTTCTGTGGCCCAGCGTATGCTTTGGCCAATTTTATTGCTTTCCCGGTAAGCATTGCGAAGTTTATGCGCTTCATCAATCACCACTAAATCCCAGGCGATGGCTTTCAATTCATCGCGTATTTTGCTGGCATAGTTATAAGATAGAATAATGATCGCTTTCTGACTAAGTGGTGACTGATCCTTCTTAAGCCAATCCCGCCAAGTCTTGGCATCCAATACGATTGCGTGCAGGTTAAATTTTTCCTGTAGCTCCATGGCCCATTGCTTGCGCAATGAAGCAGGGCAAATGACCAAAAGACGCCGTTTTCTTTCCGACCAGTACTGGCATAATACAATTCCAGCTTCGATTGTTTTGCCCAAACCCACTTCGTCAGCCAGTAAAACACCTTTCGATAGTGGTGATTTCAAAGCAAACAACGCTGCTTCAATTTGATGTGGATTCAGATCGACACTGGCGTCGAAAAGTGATTGCGATAATCGTCCGATGCCATCAGGTGCATGCCGCCGTGTAAGATCGTGCGCAAAGTATTTTGCTTGGAAGGCTGTAATCATCCACTGAAGCTCATTATCAATTGTTCCAGTTTATATCCGCCAGTAAATAAAAATCTAACATTTTTATAGCTGGCTAATAATCATTCATTAAGCACCGCTCGTATCATGGAGGTACTTGATGTATGGAAATCTTCATCAATACGGCAAGGGTTTAGGAGAAATACAAATGTAAACTTAACGCGGATTAAGCTTCTAAAACGAAACCTCTTAGGATTTATTTTAAAATAATATTACCTTGAGTCGCTTGTGTATAGAACGTGTACGGCAGTACGACGGTATCCAATGCGCCGGACAGTACGGTATCAATCAATATACATTCTGGCCCAGGACTTAACCAAAGCGAAGCCTTAGATGGTTTACCACGCATCATGCAAATGTTGTAGCCAGTGCCACTATAAATCCTTGGAATACTTTCACAAGGTTAACTTACTTGCGTGAGATTTCCTCGTGTGGCGGCATCACCTCCGGCAACCGTACGCAGAGTACCACAGCCCTCGAAAGACATTATGCCGATTCCAATCCATCCAAAAATAAAATATTTCTCAAACTTATTGAGACCTTTGCAAAATCACACGTAGTTCTTGTTTCAATGCAATTCTGGGTTTATTTGTAAGTTTTCTAGATATTTTTTAGCTATTTTTCTGTAGTGAACTGCGAATAATCGCCCTAAACCGGCTATTTTCGGTTGTGAGGACGCAATAATTCCTATATTTGCGCAATCATTTGCCGCTCAGCGAAGAGTCTAGGAAGTCTTTTCAAGTTGTATGCCATCGCGAGTAATATGTGCCAGGTATGTGCTTTGTCTAGACCGCAGTAACGCAGCATTTTAGCATTGAACCAACAAGCTTGGCTGCCAAAGGTTCGCTCTACCACATAACGGACTTTGGTAATCATGCGATTGCGCTGCAACTGGCGTCGCGTCAATGGATTATTCTTGGTAGTCTTATTCTGAATGTCATTTTTAATGCCGCGTGATTTCAAAGTATCGCGGTGCGTTTGGCTACTATAGGCTTTGTCGGCATGAATACGAGTTCCTGCCTGAATATTGGCTTTATCGAGCAGATCCAGCAGCGGCTTGCTGTCATGACATTTGGCCGCAGTGGTTTTGACTGCTAACACCAAGCCATGATTATCGACTACCGCATGTGCTTATAACCAAATACTGATTGGTCACTTTTTTTAACCCAGCGTGCTTCCGTATCGACACCCTGTGTGACTTTAATAACTTGCATCGCTTTCTCGGCCTCGATTTCATCACCGCGCACTTCCCGATCATCGACCACTTCATAAGCTAATTTGGTTTTAGGTTTGGGCGGACTGTAAGCCTGTATCTGCCGATTGATTTCCTCTAATAATCCGTCCCATGCTTGTGCCGCTGCTAGCCGCGTCCGACGTTTCTTGTGACTGTAATCAAGATTTGCAGTGCTCGATTGGTGTGACATGGCGTATTTAAAATTTATCAGCTAACGCTATTAGCTCAAACTTCGGGATTTGTTCAGCGTTTCCTTAGGTGAAGCGCGAGCTATTCAATTTCTCTACCCAATAAGCAATTTCAGCTTCTTCATCGGCGGGTATCATCAATATAGGTTTGGAATGCGGGGTACTTAATACGGTGGAATGTTTTTCGTTGGCGTGAGCGTCTAGTGCAAAATTCATAAAGCCGAGCGGTTCGATAATTTTTTCACGAATAATCGATGAATGTTCACCAATGCCGGCAGTAAAAACGATCGCATTTAATCCGCCTAGTTGTGCGGCATAAGCGCCGATTGCTGCACGAGCTTGAGCGCAAAAATACTGTACGGCAAAGCACGCATTGGCGGAGTCACTTTTAAGTAACTCTGCGATATCACTACTTTCGTCTTGAGACAGCGCCAGTAATCCCATACGGTGATAAGTCAGTTCTATCAGTTCATCGGTGCCGACTTTTTTCATCAGTTCCAACATCACTCCAGGATCCAGGTCGCCGCTGCGAGTTGCCATCGGAATACCACCGGCGGGGGTATAACCCATTGTCGTCGCAACAGACTGCAAGTTTTGCAAACAACATAAACTGGCACCGCTTCCCAAATGCGCGATCAATACATTGTTATAAGCGATTTCTCCTAATAACTCCGGGAGCTTACGTGCAATATGCGCGTAATTCAAACCATGAAAACCAAAACGCCTTAATCCATATTCATTGGGTAACGGTAAACGCCAAGCACTCTCGGGTAGCGTGTGATGAAATGCCGTGTCAAAACAAGCAATCTGCGGAACTGCAAATACACTTTGACAAAATCGCGCGCCGTGCAGATTACTCTCCATGTGCAAGGGTGCCAGATGTGCAATAGACTCCAATCGCTGAAATTCTTCTGGCGTCAATAAGCAAGCGGCGTCTGGGCAATCTCCTCCATGCACGAAGCGATGACCTATCACGTCTATGCGAAGATGCGTTAATTCATTTTTTAACGAATTCAATGCGGCTGACAATCCACTTTCAACGGTATTGGGTGTTAACGGAAAGCGAAAATGCTGACGCTCGCCGCCATGCAGAAACACGCAAGCTTTTAGGCTCGATGAGCCGCTGTTGACGGTGAGTATGTTCATGTGATTATGTGTCTTATCGAATCGTTGTGTCGGGCAACACCCAGTTATCCAATTCAGGCATATCGATCCCGTACTCATGGGCATAGTTAACCGCGGCTTGTTGTTGATCTTGTATTTTTGTTTTCACTGCAGACGAATTTTTTAGCGTAGGAATATATTTAAGCACGTCCATCACTAAACTAAAGCGATCGATACGATTGAGTATCGCAAGTTCCAATGGAGTGTTGATACTGCCTTTTTCCACATAGCCACGCACGTGGAGATTCTTATGCCCATTGCGACGATACGCCAAGCGATGGATCAAGTAGGGATAGGCATGAAAATTAAATAGAATCGGCCGATCCGTCGTGAACAGTTCGTCAAATGCTTGATCACTCAAGCCATGCGAATGTTCTGCTTCGGGAGTTAAGCGATACAAATCGATTACGTTGATATAGCGCACTTTTAATAAGGGAAAGTGTTCGCGCAGCATGACAATCGCAGCAAGCGCTTCTTTAGTCGCAACTTCGCCCGCGCTGGCAATGACAATATCGGGATTGCCATCATCGTTACTTGCCCATTCCCAAATCCCTAAACCTTTTTGGAAATGTGCTTCGGCCTCATCCATATTCAGATATTGCAAGTGTTTCTGCTTGTCACACACGATCACATTGATATCGTTTGTCGATTGTAGGCAATGGTTCACGGTTGCCAGCAAGGTATTCGCATCGGGTGGCAAATAAATTCGAGTCACAGTGCTTTTATTCACGACTAAATCCAGAAAGCCAGGATCCTGATGTGTAAAACCGTTGTGATCTTGCCGCCATACCGTGGATGTCAGCAGTAAATTGAGCGACGAAATGGGTTGACGCCACGGTACATCATTGCACATGTTTAACCATTTGGCATGTTGATTAAACATCGAATCAATCACATGCACGAACGCTTCATAGGTTGAGAAAAAACCGTGACGCCCAGTCAATAAATATCCTTCCAGCCAGCCCTCTAACGTATGTTCGGAAAGCATTTCCATCACTCGACCGTCCGGAGATAATTCGCCGCCATCAGCGTCTTCAGGCAAATAATCGGCGAGCCACGTTTTTTTACTGACCGGATAAATATCATCCAATTTATTCGATGAATTTTCATCGGGAGAAAATACGCGGAAATTTTGTAAATTATTTTTCATTACCATCGCTAAAAACTTACCAACAGCGCGAGTGTTTTCCGCGTATATCTGTGCAGGTTGCGGCAATGGTATTGCATAATCACGATGATTAGGCAAAACCAAAGCTTTACGCAACGAACCCGATGTATGTGGATTCGCGCTCATGCGTTGATTACCCTGCGGTGCTAAAACTTTCAGTTCTGGTTGCAGTGAACCGTGTTCATCGAATAAATTTTCCGGTGCATAGCTACGCAACCAAGATTCCAGTTGCGTTAAATATTCTGGATTGTTTTGAATATTATTGAGCGGCACTTGATGCGAACGCCAGTAACCTTCGACTTTTTTGCCATTGACATGTTTGGGGCCGGTCCAGCCTTTTGGCGAACGTAAAATAATCATCGGCCAGCGTTGTCGTTGCGCTATGCCAGTCTGGCGCGCATCGTGCTGCAACGCATGGATCTGTTCGATGCAGTTATCCATTGCCTGTGCCATTGCCTGATGCATTTCCAGGGGTTCCTCGCCCGAGACAAAATAAGGTGTCCATCCATAGCCTTCGAATAGCGCTTTGAATTCCGCTTCCGGAATGCGTGACAAAAGGGTGGGATTGTTAATTTTGTATCCGTTCAAATGCAGAATGGGCAGCACAGCGCCATCGGTAATCGGATTTAAGAACTTGTTGGAATGCCATGAGGTCGCCAATGGTCCGGTTTCAGCTTCACCATCGCCCACCACCACGGCCACGACCAGATCGGGATTATCAAATGCCGCGCCAAAAGCATGACTCACACTATAACCAAGCTCTCCTCCTTCATGAATCGAACCCGGTGTTTCCGGCGTACAGTGACTACCAATACCGCCTGGGAAGGAAAATTGCTTGAAGAACTTTTGTATTCCCGCGGTATCTTGCGTGATATCCGGATAAATTTCCGTGTATGTGTTTTCCAAATAAACCGGAGCCAATACGCCGGGCGCACCGTGACCAGGGCCGGCCATAAAAATACAATTCAAATCGTACTTATTGATGACGCGATTCAAATGCACATAAGCGAAACTTAGCCCCGGACTGCTTCCCCAATGCCCAATCAAACGTTGCTTGATGTGCTGAGGTTTTAACGGTTCTTTTAATAAAGGGTTATTGCACAAATAAATCATACCGGCGGCAAGATAATTACAAGCCTGCCAATATCGGTGAATATTAATATACGTTTGGTTATCCATAATCAATCACGGTAAGTGGAGAAAATTACTCTTAGCCAGGTAGGATATAAAAACTATGTGATGGTTTGATTACATTGATCAAGGCCCTGAATCGCCCCGTTTTTTTCGACGATAAAATGATTTGAAATGAGAAGGAGATGAATAATCTAATCAGTTACTTACCGGAAGTATGAGAACGAACGGTACGATTAGTGACCTTGCTCCGGTAATTCGTACATCTTAATGGGCTTATTATGCGGTTTTTTTCAGCTGTGCCATAAAACAGTTTTGCTCAAACTTCATTGACAAATATAATTCACTGATGAATGCAATCTTCTGTAGTTGTAGCAGTTAAACCAATCAATCACTTCATCCATTGCCTGACGGCTATACAGATCAAGGACCACAGCCAGATGCAACCAACCGACATATCGGTTTGAATATCGTTAATGTTGCTCGTCCATACACGATTAGCTCGAGGCTCCCATCAAACCCTTGGTCAGCTATGTTCGCCGTTACTGGCTGCATGCATAGCCTTGATACGAACTAGCAAACAGCACGCTTATGCGCTTGCTGGAAATCCCTGGGGCTTTCGCGATCCTTCGCAGCTGATGTCCAAAGTAGCTACTGGCACTGACATTGAGCACTTGGCATTGCCGGGTGACTGGCCAGTAGTTTTGGTGTCGTTCAATTCACACGTACTTCACACGGATTTCCGCGCAAAGTACGCTGCTGCTTTTTTAGAATATCGTGCTCCATCTTTATTATTGCAAGCTCTGCCCTTAGCGGATTGGCACCTGTAACTGCCAATCGGTCTTTTGCCGCTTGTCGAACCCAGTTCCCTCATGTCTGACTCGGCATCCTCAGAACTTTGGCTGTCTCTGCGCATGAGTGTCCACCATGTAAGGTTGCCATGTTGATGCGAGTATTACGCGAAGTCCACGCAAACTAAAACCAAGCTAGCTGATGAAGTGGTAAGACCTCGTAAAAAGATTGTTAAAGATTCTCTGTCAAAAGACGATATTTTTCTATGAAATGCAATACTATTTTTAACCTTTTGTGGGAAATCTAGGAGAATATAATCTTGGCACACTTAAAGAAAATGCTGATTGTGGATGACAGTCGCGTCTCGCGCATGATGAGTAGTACCTTTCTCAAAAAACTCCGCCCAGAAGTTGAGGTTGTTGAAGCTGCTGACGCGGATTCAGCGCTATCTGCTCTTAGCCAAACACCGATAGATATGTGTATTATTGATTTTAATATGCCAGGCATGGATGGTTTGGAGCTAGCGCAAGCAATCAAAAATCAAAGGTCTGAGGCACGTATCGCATTGCTTACGGCCAATGTTCAAGACAGCGTTAAAGAGCGCGCTGAAGCAATCGGTGTTAGCTTTTTTCGCAAACCGATTACCGAGAGTGTCATTACTAAGATATTAGACGAACTGGCCCCAGCGGCCTAAGGCATTTAGACATCGTGAATACCAATATTCCATTAAAATCATCGGCAGAAAATGATCCTGTTGCCTTAACCGAGTTTCAGCTTGATGCCCTAGCTGAGACATTTAATATGTCACTGGGAGAAGCTGCGGCGATTTTCTCACAAATTGTATCCGAGGAAATTAAACTGTCTGTCCCTATCGTAGAGTTACTATGCCAGAAGGATTTAGCTGCTCGCATGATTGCGATTAGAGGCAATCGTAGTCAAGAACGGTTATGCGGAATTACACAACATTTCACTACTAAAGACTCTTTTAATACCGACACGATGTTGATTTTTTCAGAGCACGGCAGTTTGGAAATTATCCGCCGTATGCTTGGCAGTACCGCGAATGTGGAATCAATCACTGAGCTAGAACAAGATGCGCTTGCTGAGATTGGAAACATTATCATCAATGGGTGCATGAGTACTATTTCCAATTTATTCCAAAAACCGTCGCTTGGCACATTGCCTTGTGTTGCAACGAACACTGCTGATGCTTTATTTGCATCTCGTTCATCTGATCATGTTCTGCTGGTAAAAATCGGTATGCATCTGGCATCGCAAAACATTGATGGCTACGTACTTTTTTTAATGGATGTCGATTCGATACGTCACTTTGTCAAGGAGGTTGAGCAAGTATTCAAGGCATAAAAGTTAGGCTGACTCAATCCAAGTCGAAGCGCTATCTCGACATACTTTGCTTACATTAACAATTTCTATTTTACGCGATTAAAAATTATGATTTCTGCACCTTATCTCGCTGATGCTGTTTCTTGTGGCCTTGTTCTGCTCGATTGCCAAGGAAGAGTGTTACTCTGGAATAAATGGATGGTGCAATATAGTGCTCGCAATGCAGATGAAGCACTGGGTGTGTCACTGGATGAAGCTTGTGGAGTGCGTATTGAACAACGAATTCACATGGCTATTAGGGAAGCGTTAGATTTTGGCCTGGCGTCTTTATTGTCTCATGTGTTACATCCATCCCCTTTTCCGCTATTCAGCGGTGGAGGAACCGAGCGTATTAAGCAATCGATCACCATTAATCCGGTACTTACAAATTCCGGAGAACGCCGGTGTCTTATTCAGATTAATGATGTAACGACAATGGCGGCGAGAGAAAAGCTGTTGCGTGAACAAACGCGCCAACTCAGAGAAGAGGTCGATAAACTCACCGAAATGCAAGAGCAATTGCGTTGCAACGAATCACGTTTTCGCGAATTGACTCGTCAGGTTCCAGTGGGGATTTTCGAAACTGACTTGGAGGGCTGTATTGTTTTTTCTAATGAACGCTGTCAGGCAATTACAGGATTTGAGCCAGAAGAGTATATGGGACAACCATGGCATTCCATTGCGGCCATCGAAGATCGGGACAGAGTCAATGTGGACTGGCAAAAGTTACGCAATCAAGGTGAGCGCATTCAGATTGAATTTCGTTGTGCCAACAAAAGCTCTATGAGAAAATTTTGGGTTAGTACCGATTCCATGCCAGTTCGCAACAAAGCTGGTGTAGTAACTGGATTTATTGGGACACTCACTGATATTCATGACGCTAAGGAAGCTGCCTTACGGAATGCGCAACAAGCTACATTTGATACTCTGACAGGCCTTTACAATCGCACACCATTCAACGAACGGTTGATGAGTGCATTGTCAAATGCTGGTGAGTCACATCAATTTGCATTGATGTTTATCGATTTAGATGACTTTAAGCAAATTAACGATAAATACGGTCATGAAAGCGGCGATATTGTTCTCAAAACAACCGCGCGGAGGTTGCGTCAAACATTAAGGGCTGATGATACCGTTGCGCGTTTTGGGGGCGATGAGTTTGTCGTAATGCTTGCAGAATTCCGTTCGGATAAAGATTTGCAAGTCATTGTATCCAAAATCGAACGTGGTATCTCACAACCGATCAACATTGGCATCTGTCATGTTCATTTAAAATGTTCCATCGGTACTGCAGTTTACCCTCAAGACGGTTGCGATATCACTTCACTGATGCGTCACTCCGATCAGCGTATGTATGACATCAAACGTGTTCACCACAGTACTGATCATGAAGAGAATGTTAATCTCAAGCAAAAAGCTAAGAAAAAAGTCGATGCGGGAGCTTTCATGTAATTGAGTGGTAGGCTCAAGAACCAACAGTAGTTATTAGCAAGTGATGCGGTTTTTTCGGGATTAAATGATCACCAATTGTATCGCAGCAAAACGATAAGTATTATGCAACAACAAAGAATTTGTATAACAATGTGCTTTGTGAAATACTTTGTTTTCTATTCATGAATAAGCATCACTTGTCGCAATGAATTCGAAGTTCTTCTCTTTATTAAAAATACGTGTTGTATTGTTTTTATCGCTCAGTTTAGTACTGCCAACAACTGCGATGAGTCAGCAGCTAAAAATCAAGCCGCATGAAGTACCTGATCCGTGTAATACGAATACACCGCAAATCCGGGTAACCGTCAATGGGGTCGGTTCAGGCGGTATGTTAAATGTCGGTTTATACAACGATGATCCAGACAATTTTTTATTTAAAAAAGGTCGCAAGCGTACGGTACGGATTCCCGCCACCGATGAACAACATGTTGTATGTATGAACTTGGATCAACCGGGCACCTATGCCGTTGCGGTTTATCACGATACGAACGCTGATCGAAAGTTAAAACTACGTTGGAATATGATGCCTGCTGAACCATTTGGATTATCGAATAATCCGGAAAATCAAACAAGCTTTCCGAAATTCAGCGATTCGGCCTTCACAACAGGAGAGCTGGGAGCAAACATTGTAGTTAATCTTCGTCAACCCTGATTATTACTTCGCATATCCTTTAGGAAAATCATGTTTGTTACTTTCTCTACCGATGCACATACCGATATTATGATGTTTAAAGAAGACGCGCTAGCGTCATTAAAAATGATGGGGCACAGCGAAACTGTTCCCGGTGCTATTTTGGCGGCTGATGTTCCCATCGCGTTGGAAAAACTCAAAGCAGCATCTCAAAGAGAGACAGCCTTGTCGCAAACCCCATCCGATGAGGATTTGGAAAACGACCAACCATTGATTAGGGCTAATCACCGCGTTTGGCCATTAATCAATCTACTTACCGCCGCAGCGCAGAAGCAAAAAGATGTGCTATGGAAATAGCATTTGCTCAATATTGAGTAGTCGATCTAAAAGACCCATCTTCACAAAATTGTCATGATAGCGCGCAAATCTTTTTTGACGTCGCTGGCGTTGTGAGCAGCACTAGCTGAGTGATAGATTCGTGCAATTCTTCCTTGAGGGTCAATCAAAAAAGTGTTTCGTTTGGCAAATTTAATTATTCCTAAATTTGTCAATGAGTGATAACGTGCAGCCATTTCCGCAGTGGTATCAGCCAGTAGTGGAAATGGCAATTGAAATTTCTGCGCAAAATGAGCATGTCTATCGGCATTATCCACACTGATACCGATCACTTGCGCACCTAAACTTTCCAATTCTTTTAACTCATTACGAAAGCTACAGGCTTGTTTGGTACAACCCGGAGTGTCGTCCTTTGGATAAAAATATAAAACTAGCCAAGTTCCATGAAAATCTGCCAAAGTATGAGCATTTCCGTGTTGGTCGATTAAATTAAAATCAGGCGCAAATTGTCCCAAAGTCAACGATGCCTGTTCTCGATAAAAGAACCAACCTCCAGTAACGATTACAATCAACAGAAAAACAATTAGCCATCCCATCTAGTTTTTTCTCTTTATTTTACTATCGAAGATTTAGGACCAACCAGGAAAAACCAAAGAACCAAACCAAGCACCGGTAGAAAAACAATGATACCAATCCACATAAATTTAATGGCCTTTCTGAGAGAGGTATTGCTAAAAATATTGACGATTGCCCATACATCTAGAGCTAATATGATTAAACTAAATAAGCCTCCGATTAGATCCATATGGAACCTCCAACAGCTTTTTACACGAATTTATTCATATCGAATACTTCAATAAAACAACTCGCATTCGCATTCTATAATATGCTTTAAAATTATTGTACCCAGCTCAAACAAACTAGGCAGAAAAGATTTACTTCTTTTGTACCTTATTTGATTCAATCTCTGCCAAAAGCTATCTACAACGATTCTATGGGGTGCTCTTTAATAATCACTTGTGATCATCACATAGGCAATTTTAGAAATCTTTACTTTGGAATAGATGGTGCCAAACGATATGATACGATAAGCAAACAGGCAGTGGACCATATATACATCACCGCAGTAGCCAAAGCTATGCCAGACACTCCCAACCATTCAGCTAATATCCAGTTGAAAATTATTTTTATAATAAGATTAGTCAGGGCAAAAAACGCAATTACTTTGTACCGTTGTTGGCTTGCCAGCAATTGCACCATAACCAATCCAGCAAAATAGAACGGCACTTGTATAAGACCCCATTGCAGTACCTCAGATACTCTCTGAGTATCTAAAACCGTAAATTCTCCTCTTTCGAAAAGAACTTCGACAATCCAGGGTGAAAGCCACCAAGTGACCACAAATACGCCCGTACCGAGTAAAAACATCCAAGTGCTCCACTGGAAAGCAATTTTCCTAATATTCGTTATTCCGATGCTATGAATATCTGAAAATACGGGTAAAATTGCTCTGCTGATTGCTGTTGCACCTAATCCTAGCAAAAGTGCCAGAATGCGATTGGAATAACTCAAGGTGGAAATCGCTCCTGTTCCAAGACTGGCCGCAGTAAATTGGTCAATGACATTGATAAATGACATTAAAGTTTGACTAATCGCTAATACTCCAATGGCATTCCAGAAGCCTTTCCAAGCTGGGGAATCACAACTAAAGGTTGGTACATGCAACTCATTGCGTTGCTTAAGTGGAATGGACAATGCTACTAGTTGAAAGAATACGCCGATAAGGGTACCCCAAATAAGAGGCTGTGTTATCCAGGATGTCGGTAATAATAAAGCGATCAGTATCACCAAGGCAGGGATGGCCTCAAATAACGTATTACGATGTTGACTGTTAGCCAACAAGTAAGCCGAGTATAAGCTAGTCATTACACCAAATAGCGCAACAGGTGCAAGACCAGTAGTAAAATTAATAGCTAATTTTAATGTAGATTCAGACAATCCTGTCCATCCTGTATCTAAAATTGATGGAAATATTAGATATAAGAATGCACTCAAAACAATACCCAGAATGAGTGTAAGTCCTGTTAACTCGCTCATAAAGCGTGGTGCTTCTGACGAATTATTATTTCTTAAGCGTGCTAGCATTGGTACTAATACAACCGTTAAAATACTGAGCCAAATAGAAACAGGCAAAAATATTATATTAAAAACGAATACATATGCATCAATCGTTTCACTGATTCCATAGCGCCAAGCAAGAGCCATTTCTTTTGCGGCACCAGCCAGCTTTCCAATCAAAACGAAGAAGCTCACCAGCAAGAAGCTACTCGCAATACGGTGATGATGAGATTGCGAATTTCCTATGTGAAGACGTATGCGATCAAGCAATGACTTAAACATATCTGGGTGATATTAAAATACTTATTGTGAATACGATAACCGACTTTATATTAAGCATTTTTTACTTTATAGTGTGAATGAAAGAAGCATCTACTAATGCGGCTAAGGTATTGTCGCAGTAACCGCAAAAACCACTATTCAAATCTGACAAGAACAAATCGGTTACAAGAAAATAACGTCATTTTGAAAAACAGCGTTCAAAATTTAGTAAAAAGCTAGAAACGGAAATTACATGACCAAGAGTTTAAGTGTGGTTATAGCGTAAACCAATTTATTTACCTGTATAACTTCGATACCATTCTATCCACCGAGCAATGCCAACGGTTAAGTCTATTTTTGGCTGAAAGCCTGTATCTCTTTTAAGATCATCTACATCCGCATAGGTAGTAATCACATCTCCTAATTGCATTGGCAAGTAGTTTTTCTTAGCTTCCATGCCTAAACAATTTTCAATTTCTTTAATGAAAGCCATTAATTCTACTGGCTGATGATTGCCAATATTATAAATGCGATAAGGCGCATAACTAGTACCAGGATCAGGAAGATCGGTATTGAAGCGGTGATTCGATGTTGCAACAAGATCTAGCACTCGCACAGTCCCTTCAGCGATCTCATCAATATAAGTAAAATCGCGTTGCATTTTGCCATGATTGAATACGTCGATAGAGCGATTTTCAAGAATTGCACTAGTAAACAGCCAAGGCGACATATCTGGTCGCCCCCATGGACCATAAACAGTAAAATAGCGTAAACCTGTGGTAGGTAATCCATAAAGATGGCTATATGTATGCGCCATCAACTCATTAGCTTTTTTGCTGGCAGCATACAGGCTGACGGGATGATCGACATTATCATGCACCGAAAAAGGTATCTTCGTATTAGCGCCATAGACGCTAGAAGAACTAGCATAAACAAAATGCTCTACCTCATTGTGGCGACATCCTTCGAGTAAATTACCAAAACCAACTAGATTAGTTTGAATATACGCATGTGGGTTTTTCAAGGAATAACGTACGCCTGCTTGAGCAGCAAGATTAATAACTCGGTTAGGAGTTTCCTTTGAGAAAATATCTTCAACCGTTTTCCTATCCGCAATGTCTCCATGAATAAATTTAAAATTTGCGTAAGTGGTTAATTGCGCAAGCCTGGCATGTTTCAAGCTCGGATCATAGTAATCGTTAAGATTGTCGATACCAACCACCTCATCACCACGTCGCAAAAGCAATTGAGCAACATGCATGCCAATGAATCCAGCAGTACCAGTTAGCAGTATTTTCACAGATTTAATTCCTGCCGATGGAGTAGTATGTAATGCCTTTTTGAACCAATCGATCAGGGTTAAACAGATTACGACCATCGAATATCACTGGATTCGTTAACTCAGCTTTGATTAAATCAAAATCCGGAACACGAAACTGTTGCCACTCAGTAACAATCACCAAAGCGGCGGCATTGCGTAATGCCGCTTCCTTTGTACCCATTAAAAGTAGGTCATCGCGTTGACCATAAATACGCTGACACTCGTGCATTGCTGCCGGATCGAATGCCTGTACCTTAGCACCTGCTCGCCATAATGCCTCTATCAAAGCTCGACTAGGTGCCTCGCGCATATCATCAGTATTGGGTTTAAAACTCAGTCCCCAAACGGCAATGACTTTATCTGCTAAATTAGCAATTCCGCCGAAATGCTTGGTAAGTTTCTCGAATAATTTATTTTTCTGACGATTATTAACCGCTTCCGTTGCTTTGAGAAGCTCAGCATTGTAACCAATTTGTGCAGCAGTCCTTTCTAATGCCTGAACGTCTTTGGGAAAACAGCTACCACCGTAACCACAACCCGGATAGATGAAATGGTAACCAATTCTTGGGTCAGCACCGATTCCTCGACGTACTTCCTCAATATCCGCACCAAGAATTTCCGACATATTGGCAAGTTCATTCATTAAACTAATTTTGACCGCAAGCATCGTATTTGCAGCATACTTGGTAAGCTCTGCACTTTTTACATCCATGAAAATAGTACGTTCATGATTTCGATTAAAAGGCTCGTATAATTCACTCATCCGATTGCGAGCTTCGACGCTTTCAGTTCCAATAATGATACGATCTGGTTTCAAGAAATCACCGACTGCCTCTCCTTCCTTGAGGAATTCCGGATTCGAAACCACATCGTAAGGTATTTGTTTATTATGTTGCGAGAGTACTTGCGCGATTCGTGATTTCACTTTCTCAGCCGTTCCAACAGGTACAGTAGATTTGTTGATAATCACTTTATAGTCCTGCATATAACGCGCGATATCCCCAGCCACCGTCAGCACATATTGAAGATCTGCAGACCCATCTTCGTCCGGTGGAGTTCCTACAGCAATGAATTGAACTTCAGCATAATCAACCGCCATCGCTATATCAGTCGTAAACTTCAAATTTCCTTGCTCGACATTTCGTTTTACAATTACATCAAGACCTTTTTCCCAGATAGGTAAAATACCTTTATTCAGGTTGTCAATTTTATTCTGATCAATATCGACGCAAACAACGTCGTGACCGACTTCCGCCAAACAACTTCCGGTCACCAATCCAACGTACCCAGTACCAAATATGCTTAGCTTCATAAGAATTATAGCCTCAACTTCAATGGAAATTGCTGTAAGTATAATAAAAAAAAAGGGTATGTGCCTTACAAAAAAGCGCTTTTATCTGCCCTATTATTTTTATTTGGAATAAAAAAAATCTCAGTGTAAATACCCTAAGGAAAAAAAATTTACAATTCAAGGTGCTTGTCGCCTCAATATTAAAAATATGAATATTTAAGTTTAGGAATTAAACTTTTTGGTCGTGTTCTTTTCATAAGTAATTTGCCTAATCTCCCTCCTCACTAGAACGGTTGCGATTAAAATGATATAATCTCGACCCTAGGAACCCAAATGTGAAGTGAAAATTATTGAAGATATCATAAAATATTAGCGATATATAGAAAACAGGAAGGGAAGGTGTTAGATGCTGCTGATAGTGTTTAACTTTGGACTGACCTTAATTTTTAACCATATACTGTCAATACACCCTGGCAAAAGATGTATTTTTTGCTCAACACATCTACAGTGCTTAGAAATATACTAATCGTTTGTGCTGGAAATATATGCAGAAGCCCGATGGCTGCTGGCTTATTAAAACAGGCACTTATCAAAGCAGAACAAACGGGTTACTTTATTAATTCTGCTGGACTTATAGCGCTAGTTGGACGACAGGCAGACCCTATTGCTTGTCAACTTTTGTACGAAAGAGGTGTAGATATTTCGGATCATCGCGCTTGTCAAATAAACCGAGAGATGATTCGTAAAGCCGATCTTATTTTGGTAATGGAATTCAATCAAAAGATTGCCATAGAGAAGAATGAACCAACTTCAAGAGGGAAGGTTTTTCTGTTAGGTGAATGGGGAAAATTCGACGTTATGGATCCTTATCAGCAAGATATCACTGTTTTTGAGCGATCATTAGCGCAAATAGAGAAGGGAATATTTCAATGGCTATCGAAACTATCAATCCAATCTCTCAAGTCAAAATCGGATCCACTTTAACTGAACGGTTTAATAGTTTTTTTCTAAAGAAAATTGCCACACAGTCCAATAAAGTTGTTTAAGTGAATCGAGAATAGAAGTTGCACTGCACCGCTCTCGAAAATTTGTTGGAATTAGTATGTGATGAAAACACAGACTTATAACTACGCTACGCTGTTTCGCTAATTGTCATGGCGTCTGTCCGGTAAATTGATACGATCTTCTTTAATTGCCACCAGATATTTGTAAATATAAACAACAAATTAACATGATTGGAACCCTATGTAACTGCTTAACAGCGCTCCAACCAAACACCTTGATGTACGAGGTTATTAAATGATTAGTCATGGATACAGTATTTTTAGGTATTCATCTTTGTTAATTAACTTATTTAATAAGATTGTTAGCGCCATATATTAAAATATTGCTTCATCTTATGAAGGATTATCTTTTAAAAGCCGTTAATACTGAGAGTGTGATCAAACATCGTTATTTTGTAATAGTTGAGGAAATTAAAGTAGCTTTTCAGATTCATCATATTCCTCCATTTTGGCCGTAGTAGTTTTTAGAAACGCAAAATACATATATCGAGAATCATCACTTATAAGTAGTACTAAAAGAATAAGCGATACTGAAAACCGCTATGAGTCGGGATAACAAGCATGACAGCTGGTTAACATTTACTATTCCATAACTTGGAAAAATACGATATTTTTTAGTTATTCCTATAATCGTTTCAAGGAACAACCAAAAAATAATAAGACCTTTTTTTTACATCCCACATGAGAAGACTCAAATTAAGGCATTGCATCCATCATGATTAATACTATTTTGTTGTTTTTAACCTGTGCTGCATTTTCAGGAATTGTTATTCGTGTCGCTATCTATTTGATGCGCACCTTCAGCATACTCGATTCCTCCAGTGAAAAACACAAATTACACGACATTCAAACTCCTTTTATCGGCGGATTAGGCGTTCTAGCATCTTTATTAATAGTATTAGTTGCCCATCACACGATTTATTCTGGGATACCTCCCACCTGGCCGACTCTCGTATTTTGCTCCTTAGTCATCTTTATGACGGGCTTGATCGATGACGTATTCAAGCTTTCCTATAAAATTCGATTTTTCTCACAGTTCGCTGTTGCAATTATCATGATTTTTTCTGCAGGCTTGGTAGTAAATAATCTTGGTGGATTGTTATGGTGGGATTCCCTCAAATTCCCTGAATGGATTGCCGTCATTTTTACTACTGTCGCGGTTATTGGTGGTATCAACGCGATCAATATGATTGATGGCATTGATGGGCTGTCAGGATCTATATCTCTATCAAGCTTACTATTAATCGGTGTAGTTACATTTGTAGCTGGCGATCAGCATGAGTTGCTATTAAGCATCGCGCTAGCGGGTGGTGTAGTAGGTTTTTTATATCATAATCTACGTTTTGCTTCAAAACGTTATGCAAGAGTATTTCTTGGCGACAACGGCAGTATGTTATTAGGATTTATATTATCTTGGTTATTGATTGATGTTTCTCAAGGTTCTTCTCCTGCTATGACGCCAGTAACCGCAATTTGGTTATTTTCCATCCCTCTAATGGATACGCTGACACTTATGTTACGCAGAATGGGGAACGGCCACTCTCCATTCATGCCAGATCGCTATCACTTACATCACTTATTTCAGAAAGCCGGTTTTTTAGTAAAAGAAATAACCTATTCCATTACACTGCTGCACTTATTTTTTGGGTTCATAGGGCTTATTGGACTATATTTGCATGTTCCCGAATATATTATGCTGCTGGGTTTTCTCTTTGTATTTACTGGATATCTTTACTTGACTTGGCGACCCCATCGGTTTGTCTCTATGTTACGTTACTTGCGTATTTTAATTTCTGGAGCTTGGTTGGGATTTGCACGCACCGCAAGCTCTGGAACATTTTCCGACAACTACGATGCAAAAGAGTGTGAGAATCTGCTAAAAATCATTAATGAAGAACTTGAACATGACACCGATTTCTCTATTCAAATTTTTAAGCAACCATCGCCGGATGGCAATCCCACTCAACGTTTCGTGCTTATCTTACATATTTGGTTTACCAAAGAAGAATGCGTTTCGCAGGAAAAACTAGCCCAATGTATTGAATCAACTCAACAACGATTAAAAAAGAAATGTGATATCCAACTTCGCCGATTAATGGCACGAAATAAAGATCTCGACTTAAAATCCTGTATATCCTTCCATCCATTCGGTGAAGAGTTGACAGAAAGTAGACGCAATTTAGGTCCTCAGGCATTGACATTTGAAATCATGCGTTAAACTGTAGAAAGTTAAATTCAAGACTCACACAGCTACGTTCCCTAGGTCGACGAAAATTGATATGAATTTTTAAGAAAATGACATAACTCGCTGTATCCGTATAGAAGAATTCTTAAAATAGATTGGTCAACTGATCAGATTAATACCATAGAAAAGATTTATCCACTGATGGATGCGTAAACTCGTCGTGTGATTAAACAAATGTCAGTAGAATTTCGGAATCTCCTGATAACGGAGATTCTGATAAAAAAGTAGACTTACAGAAAGTCAGATTGTTGCAGTACTGGATGAAGGTAAGTCAGGTATTTCGGTGGCAGAGCTGTGCCGCAAGCACTATGTTAGCAACTTCATGCATTGCCAGTGGAAAAGAAGCGGTACTCAGGCATATAAGTGTCCGAGCTACAGCGGTTATGCAAGCTGAAAACTAAGAATGCCAGGCTCAAACGCATGTAAGCCGGTCTGGCGCTGGAGAATGCAGCAATCAAAAGAATGTTCTAAACCGAAAGTCTTGACGCCGTCTACCAGGTGCGAAGTGGTCGAGCAGATGGTGCAAGCTAGATTGTCGATTATGCGCGCCTGTCAGATTGCCGGCCTGTCTCGGGCGAAGTACTACAAGAGGCCAGCACTTGGGGGTATGTCAACCTCTTCCAAAACGCCGTACACTTTTTAAGACCTCTGCATAACTGCGTAAATTTGTTGCACTTAATGAGAAAACTATCTAAATGACAGTTGTTGCACGTCATTTGGGTAAAAAGTGAAGCTTTTTCCCCCTTTTTTTTAAGAAACCTTTTCCCTCTTATGCAACATTTGGACAGACTGCTCCCCGTGCTAGTTTGTCCACAAAATTTTTGTTGGCTACTTTTTTCAGATTCATGAAGATACCCTTCAATATAACTTGGGCATTGACTTTCACGGTACCGAACTAGCTGACGCGCGCCATTTTGAACAAGCGGAGACTTTTGCAAAATCACATGTAGTTCTTGTCTAAATGCAATTCTGGGTTTGTTTGTAAGTTTTCAAGATATTTTTTAGCTATTTTTCTGTAGTTCGCTGGAAATAATCACCCTAAACCGGCTATTTTTGTTTGTAAGGACGCAATAATCCTATGTTTGCGTAATCATTTTCCGCTCAGCGAAGAGTTTAGGGGGTCTTTTTAAGTTATACGCCATAGCGAGTAATATGTGCCAGGTGTGTAATTTGGATAGATTGCAGTTAATACAGTGAGACCTTTGCAAAATCACAGGTAGTTCTTTTTTCAATGCAATTCTGGGTTTATTTGTAAATTTTCAAGATATTTTTCAGTATTTTTCCGCAAATGAGTTCGGAATATTCATTCTCAATTAACTATTTCCGGTCGTAAGGGCGCAATAATCCTATATTTTCGCAATCATTTGGCGCTCAGCGAAGAGTTTAGGAAGTCTTTTCAAGTTGTATG
>JBGAVE010000026.1:0-35827 GCA_044228295.1 Nitrosomonas sp. | reverse complement strand
GGTGGTATAGGAACCTCAATATTACGAGTTTGTCTATATTTATTAAATAATTACCACAAAATGTCAACAGACCCTAGCTTATATCAAATAAAATTTTCAAGAATGCTCTAAAAATGATTTTCGCGTATACTGCCGCATTACAAGGCCTATTCATTTTTCAGAATACCTTCTGACTATTTCAAATAGTAAAAAATCGAATCAATCTTATTAAACCTAAATGCTCATTTTTGATAATAGATAGATGGGTATTTCTCATGGAGAATTTATGCAAAGAAAAGTGATTTCCATTCTGATAGTCTTTTTACTGGTATTTCCTTATAGTTTTTCCTTGCTCGCTAATGATGAGCAAAAACAGGATGAACCAGTATCGGAAGCTACACAAAGCTCGAAGCAGGAAAGCGGCAGAGGTTGGCGTTTATTTCGTTCCGTCGAAATAGGATCTTCGGGAAAATTGATTCACCTTGTATTGGTAGATCATAGCGTTTATACCGATAAAACTGTCTATAGCTCTGCCATCAATAGAATTTGTAATGACGCTGATGATTTCTGCAGAATTCGTTTTTGGAGCCAAGAGCGCTTCATTCCTGAGAAAGCTTCTATGTCGGTTGAGCAAAACAAACAACTGCGAGCAGAATACCAGGTCAATAAAACTGCCGGCACTAAGCAACTACGTTGGTCTTGTACTGTTGATACCGATAAAGCACATTGCTTCTAAATATTTCTAATCATCATTCATTACACCATGTCACATAACATGGTGTAATTTTCGATCTGTTAGAGTTAATTCGTCATGTCTGGCGACTTAAAATATTTCTCAAATCTAATTTGATAAAAATAGTTCTCCCCGCTTATCGTGACTTATTTTTTACTATTCGACCCAATAATCAAACCCGAATAAATCGCTTTTACACAATAAGATGCGCTCGGTTTAGTAAAAGACAGCTCTTCAAAATGAAATGGTTCCACGCACTGTTATACCTGAATGACCAAAAGTGCCTGCCCCGATGACACGTAGTTTCCTTGTTGCGCCCAGATTTGACCAACTCTTCCCGCTAGCGGCGCTTCAATCGCAAATTCCATTTTCATCGATTCGACAATCGCAAGTATTTCGCTTTTTTTCACCACACTGCCTTCTTGAACCAACAATTTCCACAACATACCCGTAACATGCGAACTGATGACGTGAGCGCCTTTCGGTAGATCCAATTCGGTTTGAACAATATCCGAATCCAAAGCATCTTCTTTAACATACGTCGACTGGTCCGATGCCTCCCAATGCTTTCTTTCCGCTTCAAATGCAGCTTGCTGCTTGGTTTTAAACGCAGTGATAGACGATTCGTTTTGTTGTAAAAATTCGTGATAGCGTTTCAGATTGAGGCTTGATTCTTGAATTTCCAATTGAAAACGTCCGGCAAGCAAGTCTTTGCGTAATGTTCGCAATTCACTTTCAGTGACTGGATAAAAACGAATTTGATCGAAGAAACGCAGTAACCACGGTGTATCTTTTTTAAAATGCGCTGTTTCACGATAGCGATTCCACATTGGTACCGTGCGTCCAACAAATTGATAGCCGCCAGGACCTTCCATACCATAAATACACAAGTAGGCACCGCCAATGCCGACAGCATTTTCCGGCGTCCACGTGCGCGCAGGATTATATTTGGTGGTTACCAAACGGTGGCGCGGATCGAGTGGTGTTGCTACAGGCGCGCCGAGATAGACATCCCCCAACCCCATCACCAAATAACTTGCTTGATAAACGATTTCTTTGACGTCCTCGATACTGTCCAATCCATTAATGCGGCGAATAAACTCGATATTACTTGGACACCAAGGCGCGTCAGCTCGTACCGATTGCATGTATTTTTCGATTGCTAAGCGTGTTGCGCTGTCATCCCAGCTTAGCGGCAAATGCACAATACGTGACGACACTTCCATCGTATCAATGGCGGGCAATCGCTTTTCGGTAAAGATGAGAAAATCGAGTAATTTTTTTCGGGGCAGCGTATGTGGATCAAAGTGAATTTGTAGCGAACGAATGCCCGGTGTGATATCAATAATTCCTGTTAATTGTTTCTGTTCAATGGCCTGTTGTAATGCCTGCATCAAGGCATGGATGCGGAAACGCAAATTAACATCCAGTACCGCATCGCCATATTCGATCAACACATAACGGTCACCCGATTGGCGATAAACCACCTGAATGTCCGTATCGTTTGCCGGAAGTATCTGCAAAATAGGTGCGTCCCCATTTTGTATAGTGGCGGAAAGCGAAGATTCCGAAATCGGTTGTAACGAATCAATCCACTGCTGTTGATGATTTTCCAGCGTCAGCGCTTGTTCTTGAGAAATGGAATGAAAGCGAACGTGGTCGCCGGGCCTGAGTTGCCCGATTTTCCATAATTCTGCGTGAACCACGACAGCCGGGCAAACAAATCCCCCTAAACTCGGACCATCGGGCCCTAAAATGATCGGCATATCGCCGGTGAAATCTATCGCGCCAACGGCATAGGCATTGTCATGAATATTCGAGGGATGCAATCCAGCTTCACCGCCATCTATCCTTGCCCATTGTGGCTTCGGACCCATCAATCGAACACCGGTGCGACTAGAATTGTGATGGACTTTCCATTCGGTGGCAAAAAATTGCTCGATATCGTTTTCAGTGAAAAAATCCGGCGCACCATGTGGACCATACAACACGTGGATATCCCAAGTATTACCGTAACGTGGTATGGATTGTTCCGCAACAACCTGGGTAATAAATGACTGCAACGATTCTATCGGTTTGATGTGCAATACATCGCCAACGCGAAGTACCCGTCCCGCATGTCCACCAAATTGACCCAATATAAATGTGGCTTTGCTGTTCAGATAGTCGGGCACCTGAAAACCACCTTGTACCGCAAGATAAGCTCGATGACCTGCTTCGACTACTTTGCCAAAGCGTAATTCTGATTCTGCCTTGATGATATGCGATTGCCATTGCGCCAGCGGCGTATCATTGACAAAAACTTCCATTGCCGCACCACAGATGGCAATAATACTGTCGCAGTTAAAGCGCAGTGTCGGGCCAGCCAGTGTCATTTCCAAGCCTGCGCAATTTTCTGGATTATTGACCAAGCGGTTGGCAAAACGGAATGCCAAATGATCCATCGGACCGGAAGGCGGTACACCGACATTCCAATAACCAATGCGTCCAGGATAATCTTGAATGGTCGTTTGCACGCCGGGTTGTAAAACATCAATGGTATGCGCATGGTAACGAAATCCGTTTAGATATTGCGTTGAATGCTTGCATGCTTGGAAAGCATCGCTACGTAATATTTGCTGCAAATAATCCAAGTTGGTTTCGATACCTTGTAACGAGGTTTCTTCCAATACAGCGAAGAGTTTCGCGATAGCGGTTGGCCGATCTGCCGCATTTACAATAACTTTTGCTAACATCGGATCATAAAACGCAGAAACTTCGACGCCACGTTCGACCCAAGTTTCTATCCGTGCAGCGCTAGAAAAAATGACTTCGGTTAGTATTCCGCTTGAAGGCTGAAACGCTTTAGCTGGATTTTCCGCGTATACACGCGCTTGAATCGCATGCCCTTTGGGTTGAATGTAAACCGAATCGAGTGCAGGCAGATCTCCCGATGCTTGTCGTATCATCCATTCGACTAAATCGATGCCGGTGACTTCTTCAGTGATGCCATGTTCGACCTGCAAGCGCGTATTGACTTCGAGAAAATAAAATTGCTGCTGCGCATCATCAAAAATGTACTCAACGGTACCCGCTGATTGATAGTTCACGGCTTTGCCGAGGCGCACCGCCGTATCTAATAGTGCTTGACGCATGCTTTGCGTAAGATTGGGTGCGGGTGTTTCTTCGATCACTTTCTGATTGCGCCGTTGCATCGAGCAATCGCGTTCCCCCAATGCAATCACTGCGCCTTTTCCGTCGCCAAAAATCTGTACTTCGATATGACGGGCCTGTTCGACGTATTTTTCGACGAACAATCCGGCATCTTTGAAATTATTTTGCGCCAGTGTTTTCACCGCGTCATAGGCATTGACGAGATCCGGCTGATTCCAGCACAATCGCATACCAATGCCGCCACCGCCTGCGGTACTTTTGAGCATCACCGGATAGCCAATATGATCGGCTTGCTGGCACGCTGCTTCGATGCTATCCAGCAAATCCGAGCCAGGTAACAAAGGTACTTGGTTTTGCAACGCCAAGGCTCTTGCCGTGTGCTTCAATCCAAATGTGCGCATTTGTTCTGGTGTGGGGCCAATAAAACAGATGCCTTGCTTTGCGCATGCTTCTGCAAAAGCTGCATTTTCACTGAGAAAACCATAACCTGGATGAATCGCTTGAGCGCCACTTTGTTTGGCGATTGCTAAAACTTTATCAATCCGTAGATAGCTTTCAGATGCCACGCCATCACCGATGCAATAGGCTTCATCGGCAGCAGCAACGTGCTGCGATAGCGCATCTGCTTCCGTGTAGATTGCCACACTTTGGATGTGCATGCGGCGCAGCGTGCGAATGATACGACAGGCAATCGCGCCACGGTTTGCGATCAAAATTTTTTCAAACATACTTTGATCTTCCTAGTCTGTGAAGCGATTTACGGATTGTTTCCGTTCCACACCAACAAACGAATCGGAGTAGGGTTGTAGGCGTTGCACGGATTATTCAACTGCGGGCAATTGGAAATCAGCACCAACACATCCATTTCAGCACGCATTTCGACGTATTTACCCGGTGCTGAAATACCGTCGACAAATTCCAATTCGCCACTTTCCGTTACGGGTACATTCATGAAGAAATTGATATTGCTTGGAATGTCACGTTTGGTCATGTTCAATTCTTCACAGGCGATATCATGCGTCAACGCATACAGAAAATTGTCGCGACAACTGTGCATCGGAAATTTCTCCAGTGCGTAGCGCACTGTATTGCTTTCAGCCGCACAAGCACCACCCAGTGTGTCGTGTCGTCCACAAGTATCGGCAGTAATTGTTAACATGACATTGCCAAAATTTGAATAAAGTTTGTTGCCATTGGTTAAATACAAATTATTTTGTGCACAGATCGTTTGTGTTGCGCTATAGCGTTCAACAGCATAATGGGCATTGTAAAAGAGTGTATCGACGGCCTGATTGCCTTCTAAATCGACAATTCGAAAAATCTGTCCTTGCTTGATGATCTGCGTCCAAGGTTCGCCCGCAGCACAAATTTCATCGATTATGGCGTCAGCCGGTTGATATTCACTTTCACGCATGATGACCTCCACAATAAAAATGCTGTGTATTCAGCATGGCACGTGTGTTTTCAACAATTTTTACACACTGCGCATCGGCTTCAGGCAACGTTTCTGATAATTCCAGATTGATACCGCCGGGTGAGTAAGTTGCTTTAGGATCTAACGGATGCGGGGCGGTCGTTAATATCATCAGGGTGTTCATGACAAAACTCAAATCGACGTAAGCACCCGCTTTGCCATGCGTGGTATCAAAAGTCATATGACCTGTGACATCTGCCGTTACTTTGCTGAAAAAATTAATGCTCGAGACGACATCGCGCATACCCATGCCCCACTTGGCTAGTTCGATCAATAAGCCATCCATTCCGCTGCGAAACATGTTGTTGCGATGTTCCTGGTAGCGTGCAACGCCATATTTTTGTTGAATCAAGTGTGCATCGCTTACGCCACATACGGTGTCGTGCCAACCTGCGGTATCAGCAGTAATGCAGCAAAAAATCCGCCCCATATCCGAATGACAAGCGTGCCCTTGCGTGAGACGAAAGGTATGTTGCGATTTGAGCGTATCGGCCATGTTATAACGTTCGAGTTTTTCTTCTTGGTTGTAGAACAGTATAGAGGCGTTAGCGCCACCGGTAATGTCGATTAATCGTAACGTGGTGCCGCGACGAATAACGCCTGACCAATGGCATCCGCCGGGTATCAATTGTTGCCAGAGTAATGTGTTTTGTTGATTCATAATAATTTCTTATGTCATTCAATCGAATGGTTTGAGTGTGTTATGTTGTGTTTGATATATCGTTTACCAATGAGGTACAGTGTGGTGACGACTAGGATGCTGCCCAAAACCAAAGGGGTAGCCCACAATTGCCACCAAGGCGCATTTACTGAAACTGCATAAGAACGTGGCCAGGCAATGTTGATGAGCTCAAACAGCGACCACATCAATGCGAGTATATTGATCATCAGCCCCCATCGACCTAACTTGAGTTCTCCTAGTGCTGGATTCCAGCGTCCAGTCAGCCGTGAAAAAAGGGCAACGCCTGTTGTCATTGTGAACATGGCATACAATCCGCCTGTGCCAAACGCAATAATGGTGGCGACAGCATCGTCATTTAACCCAAAAACCAATCCTGCCGCAGCCAATAATACGGTGAACAAAATTGCATTACGAGGTACTTTATGGTCGGTCAGACGGCTCAGTAGCGGTGGCATATTGCCTTCGCGTGCCATTGAAAAAACGATACGCGATGTGTATTTCACCACCGATGCGCCACACGCTAGAAAAGCAACCATGACTATGGCTAAAAAAGGTTTTTCAAACCAATCGCCGATGCTATTGGCAATTAATGGCGTGATGGGATCTGAAGTGCTACTCGCGTTTTTCAAAACATCGTGATCAAAAGCAAGCATCAGCGATGCGGAATTAAAAATCACCACGGAACCTACCAGCAGCAATGAAAAGAAAATCGCCCGCGGCACCATGCGCTTTGGTTGCTGTGTTTCTTCCGCGGTCGTTGAACAGGCATCGAAACCGATAAATGCCCATCCCGCGATAGCCAATGCGGCCATAAAAGCAGCCAGCTCGCTCGGTGCCGTGCCGCTACCGAGATGTTGGAATAATTCATTGAAATCATGTTGTCGGAAAAACACGAACAATAACAGCGCAACGCCTACTGACCCGACAACTTCGGCGTATACGCCCATCTTGATCACAAACTTAAAAATACCGACAGGCGCTATGTTAAGAGCAGTGCAAATCGCTAGAAAAATGACGCCCCAAAGCACAAATGTGCTTCCAGAGCTATCTTGTAAATTCTGTCCTAAAAAAGTCGCCAACCAAAAACCACCGGTATAAGCTGTGGTAGTTAACATGGCAATGGTCGAGCAGATATAAATCACGCCTGCATATTGTCCTGTTACCGTTCCGCCAAGCTGTCGTGCCCATTTATAAGCACCTCCCGCAATCGGGAATTGAGAAGACAATTCTGCGTACACGGTTGCAACCAGCAGTTGCATCAAAAGACAAATTAACAATGCGGAAAACCAACCGCCACCTGTCACGACAGTTTGCACGCCAATAATGGCATATAAGCCGACTACAGGAGATACCACGGCAAAACCCATGGTAAAGCTGTGCCACACACTCATACTGCATTCCAACGTGTGCGCGGTTGCTGCGTGGTTTAGTGATACATCAGTTTTATGCGGCGATTGTTTGGGATTTGTTACTTTAGACATAGTGATGAATGGCTCCATTAGGGTATTAACCGAGAGTGCATGCAATCATGGTGCATGACACAGCCTCCCGGGCTTTTATCCCTCCGTGGAGTCTCACTAAACGGTGAGACCGGAAACTCTCGGACCAGACGTTCGCTGATTGTTCAATCTACTGAAACGCAAACCGGAACCCTAGTTTCCATCTACAATTATTCTGTTCACCCCAATGATGAACAGAATGATTGCGTTAGATTCTAAAATTACCTTACAAAAAAATCAAATAAAAGCTGAAATATCATCCCTCAGCATTACAGCCATTTCATCAATCCCATTTCTAATGGATGCGTTAAAAATGGATGATGTGGGTAGATGCGAATAAAATATTCTTTTCGGCCACACAGTTCAGGTGTTAGCTTTAATTCAAATAGATGTTCTTCGCCTTCTTGTTTTCCGGTGAATTGAAAGGAATGGCGTTTGAAATTTTGAAATCGGGTTGTTTTAAATTGCCGATTGATGAGTAACTCAATCACAATATCCTTGGGGTCCAGATAATTTAATCGAGCAGCTACTTGTAAATTCATCGCTTCGCCAAAATTCATGCGATCTTGTGGGACATCTAAACGGCGTAAAGTAATACCCTGCCATGCGTGACGTATTTTGGCTTTCCAAGCGGCCACATCTTTCGCGCCAGCAAAATTATTTTGCGTATAGCGCGCGCTGTTATTGCTGGCAGGCACATAAAAATCGCGCACATATTCGTCCACCATACGAATGGCATTGAAACGCGGCATGATTGATTTCATCGAATGTTTGGCCATTGCCACCCATTCTGGTGAATAGCCGCTTTTGCCATGACTGTAATACATCGGAACCACTTGATCTTGCAATATTTCATACAAAGCGCGACTTTCCTCTTTATCACGCAAAACAGGGTCCATGTTTTCAAAACCAGGTTTGATTGCCCAACCATTTTTCCCGTTATAGCCTTCGCCCCACCAACCATCTAGCACGCTCAAATTGATTGCGCCGTTGATGCCAGCTTTCATGCCAGAAGTTCCGCTGGCCTCCAATGGATAGATCGGATTATTAAGCCATATATCGACACCTGCAACCATGCGACGCGCCAAACGTAAATCATATCCTTCGACTAACAATAATCGACCTTCAAATTCTGGCAAATGCGCAATTTGACTGATTCTGCGAATTAAATCCTGGCCTGGAACATCGGCTGGATGGGCTTTTCCGGCAAAAAGTAATAAGACGGGTTTATCTTGCGCCAAAATTATTCGGCGTAACCAATCGAGGTTATCAAATAGCAGCGCAGCGCGTTTATAAGTAGCAAAACGCCGTGCAAATCCAATCGTTAAAATATTTGGATTCACCGGGTCGACAAATTTTAACAAGCGATCGAGATGCGCTTCAGAACCACGATTTCGTGAATTTTGCTCGCTGACTTGTGCACGAATTCGATAAAACATTTGTGATTTTAACGATTGACGCACGCTCCAAAATAGGTGATCAGGAATCGCATCAATGCCATTCCAATAATCGATGTCACACAATTTGGTACGCCATTCATGACCCAGATAGCGATCAAATAAATCGGACCATTCTTGTGCCAAAAATGTAGGGACATGCACACCATTGGTGATGTAATCCATCGGATTTTCTTCCGCTTCAATTTCTGGCCATAATTCTGCGCAAATACTGGCGGACACACCACCGTGTATTTTACTCACTCCGTTGTGTGTACGAGAACCGTGAATGGCTAAAGCGGTCATGTTGAAATCTGAACTGCCGGGAATATGTCCTAACGCCATAAATTCATCGTGTGAAATATTAAAGCGTTGGTAATACTGCGTAAAATAGGTCCGCATCATTTCCACAGGAAAATGATCGTGTCCAGCAGGAACCGCAGTATGCGTTGTAAACACCGTGTTAACAGCAACGCTTTCCAATGCGGTTGCGAAATCCAAACCTTGTTGCACAAGGTTATGGATACGTTCGAGTATCATGAAAGCCGCATGACCTTCATTGATATGCCACACGGTTGGTTGAATACCCAATGCTTGCAAAGCACGCACACCGCCAATCCCCAGAATAATTTCTTGTTCGATCCGCATGGTCTTATCGCCACCATATAAATTCTCAGTGATATCGCGGTCTTGTGGAGAATTTTCGGGTAAATCGGTATCAAGCAAATATAGAATTACATGACCAATTTTAACTTGCCATATCTTTGCAATGACATTGCGTTGCGGCAGTTCAATGCTAACTTGAACGCTTGTGCCATCTTCGCGCAACACCGGCGTAACCGGCAAATCTTCAAAATCCGAAGCGGTATAAGTAACTTGCTGATTACCTTGGCTATCAATGATTTGTGCAAAATAGCCTTGGCGATATAACAAACCGATCGCAACAAACGGCAAACGCATATCGCTCGCCGCTTTGCAGTGATCACCCGCTAAGATTCCCAATCCACCAGAATAGATCGGTAAGCTTTCATGAAAACCAAATTCGAAACAGAAATAGGCGATTTGATCATTTTGCTTCAGCTCACGCGCATCTTTCTTCGATGAGGATTTATCCAGATAAGAATCATAAATTGACAAAATACTTTTGTAAGAAGCCATGAAAACACGGTCTTCTGTCGCTTTTAATAAAGACGATTCATCAACGCGTTTTAAAAATGCCTTAGGATTATGGCCTGACACTTCCCATAAACTTGGATCAATTCGCGCAAATAAAGTACGTGTGGCGCGATCCCAGCTATACCAAAGATTATCTGCTAACTCTTCCAAACGTTTTAACTGTTTTGGAATTTTTGGGTTAATAGTGATGGTAAAAGCCGTTTTGGAACTCATCGCGACACTCCTTGTGTGAAATTTAGATTCATCTTAACAGGTTAAATGTGGAAAAACTTTAGCTCAAACGCGGTTTTTATTTTGCTCTACAGCATTTAGTAACTCTTGGGCGCTTAATCGGGCACCTAGCAAACTGATTTCAGGATTAGTAACCACATAAACGGGAATTTCTTGCATCAAGCGAGAAAACCGACCTTTATCACAAAATGCTTGTATGAAGCGACCATCGGTCATTGCTTCAAGAATTTTGGGTGCAATACCTCCAGCAATATAAACACCCCCACGGCACAGGCCAACGAGCGCAAGATTGCCAGCATAAGCGCCATAGATTGTCACAAATAACTCTAATGCTTGTTGGGCAAGTGGATGCTGCTGTTTTAAGGCGAGGTCTGTGATGATAGCGCCGCTATCCGCTTCCAGATCGTATCCCATCAGACTCTCAGCATCGTACTTTTGCTGTAAAAATCTAAATATATCCGTCAATCCCGATCCAGACAATAACCGTTCGATCGATACATGGCCAAATTTATTCCCTAGGAATTTAAAAAGCTCAATCTGCAAATCGTCAGTCGCGGCAAAATCGATATGTCCGGCTTCGGTTGAAAAAGGGTAGCGGTGACCGTTAACCCATGCAGACCATGCTACCCCCATCCCAGTACCTGCTCCTAGAACAACGCGCATTGCTTCCAGATTAATCTCTCCGGTTTGTAGCGGCATTAAGTCATTTTTAGTTAACGCGTCAATACCCAGCGCGGCAGCTTCAAAATCATTAATAATCGATACGTTGGGAATAGAAAATTGCTGAGCCAGTGCGGCGCTATCGATGTTCCAAGGCAAATTAGTCAACTTTGCTTTTTTATGATCGATAACCGGTCCCGCAACAGCAAAGGACGCCGCCGAAATAGTTGTACTAGTAGCGGCTTGGTGCAGAAAATCGCTGACAATATCTGAAAAAGATACAAAATCTTGACTCGGATACTTGCGGGTCAGGATCAATTGAATGCCTATTTCACTGAACTCAGCTAACTGTAATAGCGTTTTTGTACCACCGATATCGCCGTATAGGATATTTATTGTCAATTTTGCCGAAAAATAGATATTAAAAGCGAATTATACCCGCATAAACTATTTTGAAAGGGCTTCAGAGAAGGATAAACAACGACATCAAGAAGATTGTTTCTACCATCCAATTTTTTAGGATCCTCCGGTGCAATCGGAGGACCCACTTATTTCATCAATGATGACATCTTGATTTATCGATAAGCGTTAGTTTGCTGATCTCATACGTTCAGTGTTATTCGCTATTTTTTTGGATGGTTTTTTTGTCATGAAAGGCATGACATTATTTGAATCACCATTTTTTGTTGCATTGAAGATTGAAATTGCACCGACCAACTCTTCTGCTTGTTCGGATAAACAGGCTGCCGCTGCTGCAGATTGTTCGACCAATGCGGCATTGTTTTGTGTTGTTTCGTCCATTTGCGAAACTGCTTCATACACTTGATTGATACCAATGAATTGTTCTTTTGAGGCGCAAGTTATTTCCGCCATGATTGAATTCAGATTCGATATAGAATTAACAATCTCGCTCATCGTCATTTCAGCTTGACTGACCAAATCCGTACCGTCGTGAACCCGTTGCACCGAATCATCAATTAACGCTTTGATCTCTTTTGCTGCGGTTGCGCTTCGTTGTGCTAAGTTTCTCACTTCTGTCGCGACCACGGCGAATCCTCTGCCTTGTTCTCCTGCGCGAGCAGCTTCAACAGCTGCGTTCAATGCCAGTATGTTGGTTTGGAAAGCAATACCGTCAATCACAGTAATAATGTCTGCAATTTTACTTGAGCTTTCTTTGATTGATGACATCGTGGTGACTACTTCTTTCATGACACTGCCGCCTTGCATAGTGATCGATCTTGCATTATCGATTAATTGCCCCGCACTGGAAGAATGATCGGTATTTTTTCCTACCGTTGAAGTCAGTTCTTCCATACTTGCTGCAGTTTCTTGTAGTGCTGACGCTTGCTGCTCTGTTCTGCCCGAAAGATCCATATTCCCTGTAGCGATTTCTTTCGATGCATGATGAACCGCGATTGCATTTTTTTGGATATCTAAAATCGTCGCTCTTAAATTAACGCTAACTTGTGATAGGCATTCGAGTAATTTGCCAAATTCATCGCGTCGGTTCGCTGAAATGGTTTGCGTCAGTTCACCAGAAGAAATTAAACTGGCAATTTCAGTAGCTTGATTGATCGGATCAACAATTCTTTTTTTCAGTAAGAAGGCGAAAGAAAAGCAAGTGGCCACTGCTAAAAATGATAAAAAGGATATCGTGGCGTTTGCGCTGGTGAACGTTTGATGAGAAGACTCAGAATATAAAGCAACGCCGCCAATGATCGCAAATAGCGAAGCTAAAATCGACATCAGCACATTAATTTGCTTATTTACGCCCATTTTGAACCAGGCCATTATTTTACCGGTTAAGTCGGTTCTAATGACTTGTCCATTTTGGATTTTAAGATTGTCGGCCTTATCTTCTAGGAATTTTCTATAGATAGGAATCGCCGCATCGATATCTTTTTGGGATGCTTTGGTTCGAACCGATAAATATCCTGTTACTTGGCCATTCCTTTTGATAGGCGCTGCATTGGCTCTGATCCAATAAAAATCTCCGTTCTTACGGCGATTTTTCACCAATCCGGTCCAAGTTGAACCTCCCTTTAAGGTTTGCCAAAGGTCTTCAAAAGCTTGTGGCGGCATGTCGGGATGGCGAACGATATTGTGTGCCTTACCAATCAGTTCCTCTTGAGAAAATCCACTGACTTCAATAAAAGTTGAGTTGACATAGGTAATCCTGCCTTTTGTGTCTGTTGTCGAGACTATCAGCGTATCTTCGTTGATAGGATATTCAATATCAGTAATTGGTAAATTTACGCGCATTCTATTGATCCTCTTTCATAAAAATAAACTTACGCTACATTTTTCGAAAATTTGTACTTTGAAATATGCAGTCGATACCTCACTGGTTTCAGGAGGTTTAGTTTTAGGCTTAGGATTTTAAATTAAAGCAATGAAATTTGTTTTTTTGATAAGAAGCGAAATTTCCTGGCAATTCATATAAGTGAAATACATATCATCGAAAGATATAATATTCACGAAAATCAAAAATTGCGATAGATCGATACGATTATTGGCTGTATAGGGATTATTAAACTTAATCAAACAAGCGTGATCACTGACTGCTCTTATCGCCATCATTTAAATCTACAATTTGATTGACATACGCCAGGTCATTCATTACATTCATTTCTTTCTCTAACAAAGCTTGTCTTCGACAGGCCTACTGTGAATCTCCATTCCAGAAGGATAGAACACACATGACCGATCCATTACTTATTGCAAAATCAGGTGAAAAAGAATTGACGCTTCTGCCTAACATGGCAAACCGGCACGGATGCATCACCGGCGCAACTGGCACTGGCAAAACGGTGACACTGCAAAAGCTGGCAGAGAGCTTTTCCAATATTGGTGTTCCGGTATTTATGGCGGATGTGAAAGGTGATCTAACAGGAATTTGCAAGCCAGGATCGTTATCCGAGAAAATGAAAAAGCGTCTGGAGATGCTGAAGATCGATGCGCCGAGCTGGCAAGGTTACCCCGTAACGTTGTGGGATACTTTGCAAGAAAGCGGACATCCTGTTCGCGCAACCATCTCTGATATGGGACCGCTATTATTGGCGCGGTTATTCAATTTAAATGAAACTCAAGAAGGGGTTTTAGCGTTAGTTTTTAAAATTGCAGACGACAACGGATTGCTATTGCTAGATTTGAAGGATTTACGCGCATTGCTGCAATTTGTTGGTGATAATGCTGCGGATTTCAAAACACAATACGGTAATGTTTCTTCCGCGTCGATTGGCGCCATTCAGCGCAGCTTGCTACAAATCGAAGAACAGGGCGGCGATAAATTTTTTGGCGAGCCGATGTTGAACATCGAAGATTTAATGCAAACCGTTGATGGAAAAGGTGTCATCAACATTCTCGCTGCTGACAAATTGCTCAATTCTCCCAAGTTATATAGCACCTATCTGTTGTGGATGTTGTCCGAGTTGTACGAAAATCTTCCCGAAACAGGCGATCGAGATAAACCTAAATTGGTATTCTTTTTTGATGAAGCGCATTTATTATTTAGCACGGCATCACCCGCTTTATTAGAAAAAATAGAACAAGTCGTGCGGTTGATTCGTTCTAAAAGCGTCGGTATTTTCTTTGTTACCCAGAATCCGTTGGATATTCCCGAAAAAATTCTGGGCCAGTTGGGCAATCGTATTCAACACGCGCTACGTGCATTTACGCCACGCGATCAAAAAGCGGTCTCGACTATTGCTGAAACGATGCGACCGAATCCGAAACTCGATATCAAACAAGCCATTATGGAATTATCGGTTGGCGAAGCGCTGGTTTCTTTTTTGGACACTAACGGTTCTCCAAGTATTACCGAACGCACTTTTATTTTGCCGCCAACCAGTCAAATTGGACCGATCACTCCGGAGGAGCGTAAACAACTTCTCGAGTCTTCATTAGTCGCCGGTATCTACGAACAAACCGTGGATCGTGAAAGCGCTTTTGAAAAATTACAGAACCGCGCGGCAGGTTCTGGAAACGCAGAACAAAAACAATCTGCTGACTCAGAACAATCAAGTGGCGTTGTCGGGCAAGTTACCGAAGGCGTTTTGAGTGGATTGGGTAGCCTGATTTTCGGTTCGACTGGAAAACGAGGCGGGCAGCACGACGGCATGATTACCGCATTTGCGAAAAGCGCCGCTCGTTCGGTCGGCACATCCGTGGCGCGCGAAATTACCCGTGGCCTGTTTGGGTCATTACTGGGAGGAAGTACCACGAAAAGACGACGATAGTTTTATCGCTGATCAAGCATTCTTAACCTTATCGACATCAAATAGATTAGGAACTCAAACTACGCACCTAGATAGGTGCGACAATTTGTCGCATTCTATTTTTTTATAAATTGAATTACTCTGAGTACGCCATTCGACGTATGAGTGGAAAAACGAAAGCAATCAATTGAAAGTAATCAATTAAAAAAATAGGATTCGAATCAAAATGACAAATATTAAACAAACACTTAGCGCCATTAGCGTACTTGGCGCTTTACTAACATTTAGTATGTCTGCCAGTGCTAATTCTTCAGTAGTCTACGCAGACCCTGTTCCTGGTAGTACCGAGCCTGGTGTTTGCAACGGCGGCATTAGTTACGAATGGACCGTAAAAATGAGCGATCGTCACACGGCTGGGTTCGTCAATCATGTTGGCGCAAAAAGCTTTAACGAACCACCTCCTGCCTATGAACCACCTGACACAGGATGGACACATACGGCTAACTGGGTCGCTTTTGAGTTAGACACAGACGCAATGGTGGAAATTGAAGTGATGCGTCAAGAAGGCGTTCCATATGCTTCGAAGGATTCCGCTGGTTTACCCATCATGGAAACGGCTCGTAACAAATTAGTGCCTGCATTTGCAATTTATTCCGGTTGGGATGAAACCAGTTGCGAAGAGCATCGTTTCAACAATTCAGGCGATACGGATTGGACTACCGTTAAATACATGACAAATGCATTGAACAAAGGTGGTTGGGCTACTGTTAAACGCAAAATCAAACTGAAAGCGGGTCAATACACCATCGCGATCGGCGGCTCACCCAAAGTTTTGGACACCTATCCCGATGCAAAAACCTGTGACCCTAAAGCCGATGCCGTATGTTATGGCTATACGGGTAGACACGGTTACCGCGTCAATATGAAGACACGCCCAATTAAGAGTGCTGCAAGAAGTTCTGAAGATAGCACCTCTTCAACCAGTGGAAAGGGTGCTGCAAATAGTTCTGAAGATAGCTCTTCTTCAACCAATGGAAAGGATGCTGCAAGCAGTTCTGAAGATAGCACTTCTTCAGCCAGTAACTAATATTAATAGTTAAGCTCTGCACAGTCTCCGATTAATCCGGAGACTGTTGTTCTAATCGTAGTTAAACTGTAGCGAACCTATCTTCTATGACTTTATCGTGAATCTTGCGATAGTTGCTTGTTCTACTCATACCACATTTATTCTCCAGTAATATTGCCACGAAAAGTAGAACGGCCTCCTCAGAATGTAACTGTTCAAAAAATCATAACTACCATTTGTTGCTGAGTTTTCGTTCAACTTTTCAAAACGGTCATTATTATGTATCAACGTGTTATTTTAATTTTAATTTTTGCTATTTCTACGTGGTCTATTAGCAATACCTATGCAACCGAAGACCCTCCGCGCCCTCCTTCGCTAAAAACCATTTCGATACCTGAACCGAGTAATCTACAAGATTTCATCATCGATAAACAAAAAGCCATCGAATTAGGTAAAGCATTATTTTGGGAGATGCGTGTCGGTAGCGATGGCGTAACCGCTTGCGCCACTTGTCATTTCAATGCCGGTGCCGATAGTCGGTCGTTCAATCAAATCAACCCGAATTCCAATCGTGTTCACAGTGACGGCACTCCTGATCCAGATTTAACATTTGATTTTGGCCCCACACAACAATTAAAGCCCGGAGATTTTCCTTTTCGAAAACTCAGCAACATTTTTGATCGCGCTTCCCCTGCCGTATCAGATTCCAATGATGTGGTTTCTTCACAAGGCGTCAAAGCAGCCGATTTTCTGTATACCAAGCGTGGTAAAAGTGAAGATATCGTTGTACCGAGAATCGATACGGACGGTTTTTCCACGCATAATAAAAATGTTCGTAGAGTAGCGGGACGCAATTCACCAAGTGTGATCAACGCCGTTTTTAATTTTCGCAATTTTTCCAATGGCAGTGCGCAAAACGATTTTAACGGTGTCAACAAATGGGGGTCGCGCGACATTAATGCAAAAGTTTATCGCGTTGTTACCAATTCGAATCAGATCCAAGCCGTAACGGTGAGTCTCAACAATTCTAGTTTAGCTTCCCAGGCTGTTGCACCACCGCTCAGTGATCGGGAAATGAGTGCAACTGGAAGAACATTTCCAGATATCGGGCGTAAATTAATCAGCATGCGCCCACTTGCGCTACAAAAAGTTCATTTTGAAGACAGTGTGTTAGCTAAATACAGCCGCTGGCCAAATACTGGGCTGACAATCTCTTCTTATCAGAAAATGATTCAAAAAGCGTTTCATCCACAATGGTGGAAGTCCTCTCAATTCATCCGAATAAGCGAAAACGGTGTTAACGTTATTTCGCATGGCAAACCAAGTCATTTCAATGACTATAGTTTAATGGAATACAACTTCTCACTATTCTTCGGCTTGGCGATTCAAATGTATGTTTCCACGTTGGTGGCTGACGACACCCCGTATGATCGATTTATGATGGGTGAAAATTCAGCAATCAGCGAAGCGGCCATCAAGGGTGTTGATTTATTTCGCAGTCAATCTCGCGGCCGTTGTATCAATTGTCATGAGGGAGCAGAACTAACTGGAGCCTCGATTACTCGCGTATCAGCCAGCCCGGTGAGAATCCGAGAAGAGCAGGCTTTTGATCGCGGTTTCAATAATGTTGCCATAAATCCTGCAACCGAAGATATCGGCTTAGGCGGCACAGATCCATTTGGTAATCCACTTTCTTATTCACGGCATGCATCGACAAACATTCCTAATTGCGCCAATGGATTGCCGTGCCCGGTCATTGCCGATGGATTTTTTAAAGTGCCTGGGCTTCGCAACGTCGAGTTAACTGCTCCCTACTTTCATAATGGCGGTACTTTGACGCTACGCCAAGTTTTAGATTTTTACAGTCGCGGTGGAGATTTTCCTGCGCTTGAACAACTCGATGGCTCGGAAATTGCAGGCTTGAATGTTTTGTCGAATAGCGAGGAAGAAAAAGCGAATCTCGAAGCGTTTTTGTTATCGCTCACTGATGAACGTGTGCGCTTACGTAAAGCACCTTTTGATCATCCGCAATTATTTGTTCCCATCCAAGATAAAGGTCATGGTGATTTAGAAAATTCTACGGAGAATAGTCAGGGCGCTTATCTAAAAATCAATGCAGTCGGGAAAAATGGCGGTAGGGCTCTCAAATCTTTTTTACAGTAAAGTAGGAACTTTCGTGCGGAAATATCCATCTCATTGGCCATCATCTTACGGTGGCGCTAGTGATATAACTAAACGCTTTATTTATTTGACTTAACCGATTATGATGAATGCTAGATGTGGCAGATTTTCTTAACATTGAAATACTGTAACGAGGTCGGTGCAACTGAATTACAGAGTGCTTATCTTAACAATGCACTTTACAAAGGAGTATGACTATTATGCAACTTAAAACCACGCTTATGGCAACAAGCATTTTAGCAATTTTTATCAGTTCACCTGTTTGGGCTGCTGACGCAGGTCATACATCGGAAGCTATGGAGCATGCAGGAAAAGCTCAAGCACATGGTGAAGTAGGGCATGCTAAAGAATCGCTTGAACATGCAAAAGATAGCTTAGCGCATGCTAAAGCTGCTGGTAAGGAGCATGCAGAAGCGCATAAACATATGGATGAGGCTATTAAACACTTGGAAGAATCCATCAAACATGCCGAAATGGGTCATGGTAAAGAAGCTGCCAAGCACTCTGAAGAAGCGATGAAACATATGCGCCAATCAGGGCATTGATTCGAAGTATTTATTCATCATTTTTGAGGAGAGAATTAAAACTCTCCTCTTCTTAATACCCAATGAAATACTTAGCTCAACTTAATGGGTTGGGCTTTTTTGTTTTTACACGAATAAAAAATGCTTACCAAGCGATCATGCAGATGTTCCCAAGCTGCTTCATTAACTTCTACACGCCGTTAAAGCTCACAAAGGTTTGAATAACTCAATTTCTTATGAAATACTGCAAAAGCATTTCATACGATATCATTGTAAATAACGTTAAGTTTTCTTACGAACAAAATCTTTTTTCTGACACCGAATGAGTATAAATAACGGATATTGCTTTGCAGGTAATTCATGAAAAAACGTATCCCAGAAATAATTATTTTTTTATTAATCATGACAATCCCTATTGCATCGATTCTTTCAGCTCCACTTTCAGATAAGATTGAAAAAAACATGACGCCTAAAACCGATTACATTGTGCTAGGAATGGGCTGTTTTTGGGGAGCTGAAAAGCGAATGGAACAAATTCCGGGGGTCTTGGACGTAGAAAGTGGTTATGCCGGAGGTGATCAGCGCGGGGTTGACTATCACCAAATCCTCAATTTTGAAAGCGATTTGCGCTCAGGAAAAGTAAGTGGGCGCAATCATGCTGAAGTTGTCAAGGTTACTTTTAACAAAGAAAAAGTTGATTTGGAAACTGTCCTGGCTAACTTCTGGGAAAATCACAACCCCACTCAGGGTGATAGGCAAGGAAACGATATTGGCAGTAATTATCGAAGCGCGATTTACTTTCACGATGAACAACAGAAAGCCATTGCACTCTTGACTCGGGACAAATATCAAGATGCCTTGAATCATTCGGGATACAATCAAATTACCACTGAAATTCTTCCTCTAAGAAACTACATGACTGCGGAAGATTATCATCAAAATTATCTGAAAAAAAATCCCGATGGCTATTGCGGTCTCGGCGGTACGGGCGTGAAATATCCGTCTTCCAGTAATAAATTGATGGATCAACAACAATCCATGAAGACTCCACACCCCTTAAAACCGTTAAAAGGTGAACAGCTTAACTACCCTCAACAGCTGATCGTGTTTGAAACTGAGCATTGCGAATATTGCAATCTTTTTAACGATCAAATTCTTAATCATTGGCAAGCAGAAATACCCGTTGCTAAAACATTAAGCGCAAGCGCGCCTGCCGGATGGGAGTTAGAGAAATCGCTTTTTGCAGCGCCCACCATCGTTTTGTTCAGAAATGGCAAAGAGGTAACACGTTATACGGGTTACAACGGTGAGAAATCAAACTTTTGGAAATGGCTAGGGTTCCAATTATTGTCCCCAGACCAACAGAGAATCGCTTTTAAACAAGGCACTGAACCTCCTTTCACAGCCACCAATCTTGACGAGAAGCGTTCCGGCAAGTTTGTCGATCCACTGACTGGCGTAACGCTTTTTCTAAGCCAAACTAAATTTGATAGCAAATCTGGGTGGCCTAGTTTTTCCAGTCCGATTGAAGGAAGCGTGACATTCCACGAAGACAACTCGCATGGCATGCAACGCATCGAAGTAAGAAGTGCCAGTTCGGGGATTCATTTAGGACATGTCTTTAATGACGGTCCGCCACCCTCTCATAAGCGTTATTGCATTAATGGCAATGTATTAAAATTTATTCCCGACTAAGCGTCGTGCTGTATCATTCTAGTCATCAAGCCGGCAGGAATCTTTAAGCTAGCCCTTTATTTATTGTAAGTTATTATTAATATTTTAAAAATTACCTTTGCGAATTCCACAAAACTATTCTTTTCTATTTAAAATGAGCGGCAAGAAGGCCTCTATCATCTTAATCAACTAAAACAATCAGTACTTATAATCACCATTTAATATACGAAACACCTCTATGTCTCTAGATGTTATTCGCAATTTATAGTATACACGCGTCTTAATTTGACACTTTTGAACATATTTATTTTACCAACACCATACAACAATCATGATCAAGATTAAGGATTATTATTCGGAAGCACAATGGCAAAAATTCCAACAGGCCGCTAGTGGTCAAGACGACACTCCTTTCTTGCTAGTCGATTTATCACTGATCAAGCATAAATTTGAAGAAATGGTGACGTATTTTCCGAATGCAAAAATCCATTACGCCATGAAAGCGAATCCTGGCACACCTGTTATTAAATTGCTACGTGATTTGGGTAGCAATTTTGACTGTGCATCCATTTTTGAACTTGATCGTGTTTTCGATTGTGGCGTCACGCCAGATCGAGTTTCATATGGCAATACCATTAAAAAAGCAGCCCATATCAAGTATGCTTATGATAAAGGCATACGTCTCTACGCTACCGACTCAAAAGCAGATATCCAAAAGATTGCTGAAAACGCGCCTGGTTCGCGCGTTTTTGTGCGAATTCTGGTAGAAGGTAGCGATACCGCCGAATGGCCGCTGTCACGCAAATTCGGTTGTCATCCCGATATGGCCATTGATCTGTTGGTAAATGCCAAAAAACTTGGGCTGGAGCCTTATGGCATTTCTTTCCACGTTGGTAGTCAACAAAAAGATATCGCCGTTTGGGATGACGCGTTATCTAAAGTTAAATATATGTTCGATTGGATGAAATACGAAGAAGATACCACACTCAAGATGATCAACATGGGGGGAGGGTTTCCGGCTAATTATATTTCTGAAGTAAATCCATTTAAAGTGTACGCTGAAGAAATCATCCGCTATCTTAAAGACGATCACGGTGATGATCTTCCCGAGATTATCTTAGAACCGGGCCGTTCGTTAGTAGCTAGCTCGGGTGTATTAATTTCTGAAGTCGTCTTGATCTCACGAAAATCGCGCACCGATCTTACACGCTGGGTTTATACCGATGTCGGCTTGTTCCAGGGGCTCATCGAAACGCTAGGTGAAGCCATCAAATATCCTGTCTATACGCCCAAAATGGAACACAACAGTGACCAAGGTACCGTGATTTTAGCAGGGCCTACCTGTGACTCAACCGATATTATGTATGAGCAATCAGGCTACAAACTTCCACAAAATCTATCGATTGGAGACAAGCTATATTGGTTAACTACTGGAGCCTATACGAATTCTTACTCGTCTGTTGAATTCAATGGTTTTCCGCCACTTAAAACAGTTTATATTGATTAATATCGTAGTCGAATAAAACAAGGCACTCTCTATCGACACCACCTCAATCATAAATGATGCAGTTATCTTTGAGTTATTTTACAAAGTTTTTTGTTACTCTAGCCGCGACTAAACGTATAGGCTGGATAACTGCATTTTTGGTGGCGAGCCTGGTAATTTACATTCTCAATACTGGTAGATGAACTTCTACCAATTTCGCCAATGCTTGGCCTCGGTGGCTGATCGCATTTTTTTGCCCGGCTGTCAATTCAGCGGAAGTTTTTCCTAACTCTGGCAGAAAAAAGTACGGATCGTAACCGAATCCGCCCGTTCCACGTGGTTGATCGATAATTTCCCCATGCCATGATCCATCGACGATAATCGGCTGCGGATCGTCAGCATGTCGCACCAAAACGATGACACAATAGTAAAAAGCGCGGCGATCCGATTGATTTTTTAGCGCTTCAATTAATTTCTGATTATTACGTTCATCGGATTTGGGTTCGCCTGCATAACGTGCAGAATGTACTCCTGGAGCACCATTGAGCGCTGTAACGCAGATACCGGAATCATCTGCTAGTGCTGGCAACTTAGAGCAATAGCTAGCATGCCTCGCTTTGGCTAATGCATTCTCCACAAAAGTGACATGCGGCTCATCGATTTCAGTTACATTGAACGCTGATTGCGATAGCACGTCAATTCTCAAAGCTGCTAGCAATGCCTTGATTTCAGAAATTTTACCAACGTTGTTGCTTGCAACAACCAGTTTTTGCAACTTATCCACGAGTAATAGGTACTTGCACTAATGATGCTTTCTGGATTGCAATCAATTGCTGAATGCCAAGCTGCGCCATATCCAGCATGCTATCCAATTCTTTACGGCTAAAAGGATTTCCTTCAGCGGTCCCCTGCACTTCCACTAAACCCAAATTCCCCGTCATCACGACGTTCATATCAGTATCGCACGATGAATCTTCTTCATAATCTAAATCCAAAACTGCAATCCCTTCATGAATACCTACCGATATGGCGGCAACATGATCAACAATGGGCGTAGTTTCGATCAATTGCTGATAAATCAGTTTTTCGATTGCATCGTGCAACGCAACAAAAGCACCCGTGATACTGGCAGTGCGTGTACCACCATCCGCCTGAATGACATCACAATCGATCTGGATAGTACGTTCACCTAATTTCTTTAAATCGACCGCCGCGCGCAGTGCGCGCCCGATCAAGCGTTGAATTTCCTGTGTACGACCGGATTGTTTACCTTTAGCAGCTTCCCGCTGCATGCGCGAATGAGTGGAACCAGGCAGCATACCGTATTCCGCAGTCAACCAGCCTTGACCTTGCCCTCTCAAAAAAGGTGGAACTTGCTCACTGACAGACGCAGTGCAAATGACTTTAGTCTCGCCACATTCGATTAAAACGGATCCATCGGCATAGCGCGTATAGTGCCTACTAATGGTGACTGGACGAATTTGTTCCGGTGTGCGTTGATAGCTTCGTGTCATATATCGATATCAAAAAATCTAAACGGTGTAACGATAATTAGGTTTATCAGGCGTACCTGATGAAACCGTTAAAACTTCATATCCATCCTCAGTAACTAAAACGGTATGTTCCCATTGCGCTGATAAGCTTCCGTCTTTGGTCGTGATGGTCCAGCCATCTGGCATGTGTCGAATGCCTGCTTTGCCGGCATTAATCATCGGTTCTATCGTAAAAATCATGCCAGGCTTTAATTCCATACCGGTATTAGGCTTGCCATAGTGAAGTACTTGTGGATCTTCATGGAATTTTGCACCAATGCCGTGGCCACAGAATTCCCTGACGACGCTATATCCAACTCCTTCAGCTAACTTTTGTATGGCGTAACCAATATCGCCAAGCTTTTTCCCCGGTTGAACTTGTTCGATACCTCGCCACATGGCTTCATACGTCACTTCACATAAACGTTTTGCTTGGATCGACGGCTCTCCCACATAATACATGCGGCTGCTATCGCCATGATAACCTTGATAAATCACTGTAACGTCGATATTCACAATGTCGCCGTTTTTTAATTTTTTTTCTCCTGGAACACCATGGCAAATTTGGTTATTGATCGAAGTACAAATCGATTTAGGGTAAGGAGAATGACCTGCTGGCGCATAATTCAACGGTGCAGGGATGGTTTTTTGCACGTCGACCATATACCGATGGCACAACCTATCCAATTCTTCTGTGGTTACACCTATCGTTACAAACGGTGTGATGTAATCCAATAATTCTGCGGCCAGTCGCCCGGCAATTCGCATCGTCTCAATTTCTTCAGGGGTTTTGATTAAAACAGGCATTATTTTTATTTGAATTGCAGAATAACTTGAACAATCACGATACATACGGGATACATATGGAATTGGTTATTTCGACTTGAGCTTACTACTTGTCGCTGTTACATTGGATCGAAATGATTTGAGTGCCTTCAAGCTGTTCTGCTGTCTTTTGTAGTTGTTCTTTGATGGTAAAATTAGATTGATCAATAACGATTTTCTTTAGTTCAACTTCATAATCTTCTATTACGGCATTAGAAATTCCTTTTTTCTCGATCTCTTCCAGTTGCTTGATAGCTTGTTGCTTATCATCGTAAATACCCAGAGAAATTGCGTTCTTCCAACGTTCCTCGGTTTTTTTTACGCGAAAACTGGCAATGCCAAAATTACGCAACTTATTAATCATACGGTTTGTCGCTTCTTTATTCGGCAATGCTGGAATAACCAACCAGTATTTTAATGCATTGCCTACGTTTTCCCATTCATACGAAAGTTCAGGATACGTTTCCTTCATCACGTTATCTGCATATTGTATCTGTTCTTCGTAAAAGTTGCCCCATTCTAAGCAGTCATTATTGACGGGTAATAAAATAATTTTCTCAGCATTGAGCATTGCGGGAGCAGCATTCGGCTTTTTTTCAGAAAAAAATGGCATCGCAATAAAAACTATTATATTCAGCAAAAATAGAATAACAAAAACTGTTTTCATTGAAAAATAAAGTATTGAATCATAAAAACCGGATTAATTTTGTTGTTAAGGTCTTTCTGCCTTGTTAAAATACAGCGTTTTTCCAATGCTTGCCAACTTTTATGAGCTCTTGAAACGGAATGAATATGATGAACATAACGAAAGTAATAGCGGTAATTGCAATACTGACAATGATTACGCCGCTTTTTGCAGAAGATGCAGACACTACTGAAAATAATGACGCTAAAAATACCGAAAACGCTGCTGCGTCCAGCAACAATGCAACTGAAACCCCGCAACCTGCTGCTGCAGCACCGGCACCAACAGCACCAGCGACTGCGCAAGAAATTGCTTCGGGCGTGTGCGCAGGCTGCCATAATCCCGATGGAAATAGCATTATTCCCGCAAACCCTATCTTAGCGGGACAACACGCTGAATACCTCGCCAAGCAACTGATAGACTTTAAAGCAACTGAAAGTCAACCAGCAAAACGTAACAGTGCAGTCATGTCAGCCATGGTTGCCGCTCTTTCGCAAGAGGACATGAAAAAATTAAGCGAATATTACGCACAACAAAAAATGACGCCTAGCCAAGTGGAATCGGATGCAAAACTGCTTGAAGCCGGAAAGGTTCTGTATCACGGCGGTAATGTTGAAAATGGCGTTCCTGCTTGCGCTAGTTGCCACGGACCCAATGGCTCAGGAATTCCGCCTCGCTATCCAGCATTAAATGGACAACACGCAGAATATGTTCATACTCAACTGAGCCTATTTAATACAGGTGACCGCGCAAATGATAATAGCGTCATGCAAAAAGTACTAGCTCGTATGAGCGGTATAGAAAAACGTGCCGTATCAGCTTATATTGCGACGATGCGTTAGCAATAAATTGAATCGATAGTTTCAAAAATTAAAAAGGCAGCTAAGATTTTTAGCTGCCTTTTTTGTTTTTAGTGACTAATGATCAATTCCAGTAGCTGAAAATCTTATCAGCCGCATCAAATGTTTTATTTAATTCCGTGTCGCCATGCATCGATGAAACGAATCCCGCTTCAAAAGCGGATGGTGCAAAATAAACGCCTTCTTGTATCATCGCGTGAAAGAAACGATTGAATGCGGCTTTATCGCATTGCATCACTTCAGCAAAACTGGTTGGAATGGTTTTTGAGAAATAGATACCAAACATGCCTCCAACGGATTGCGCACAGAAGTCGATGTGATATTTTTTTGCGCTAGCGGTTAATCCTTCGACCAGTTGCTGAGTTGTAGCACTTAAGTTTTGATAAAAATTGGGAGCTTGAATCAATTTAAGCGTCGCTAATCCGGCGGCAACCGCAACTGGGTTTCCAGAAAGCGTTCCAGCTTGATAAACAGGCCCCAACGGTGCCAAACACTGCATGATGTCGCGTCGACCACCGAAAGCAGCCATCGGCATTCCACCCCCAATCACTTTGCCGAGCGCCGTCAGATCGGGTGTAATGTTATAGAGACCTTGTGCACAGGTTAATCCCACACGAAATCCGGTCATCACTTCATCAAAAATCAAAACACTGCCATTTTGAGTACAAAGCGCGCGCAATTTCTGCAAAAACTCGGTTTTAGGTGCAATTAAATTCATATTGCCTGCAACTGGTTCGACAATCACAGCAGCAATTTCTTTGCCCCACTGATTGAATGCTTGTTCGACACCCGCGATATCGTTGTAATCCAAGACAATAGTATGGTTGGCCGTTTCTGCTGGAACTCCGGCGGAACTAGGGTTGCCAAAAGTCAATGCACCTGATCCGGCTTTAACCAGCAGAGAATCATCATGACCGTGATAGCAACCTTCAAATTTGATGATTTTGCTGCGACCTGTAAAACCTCGCGCCAACCGGATAACACTCATACCCGCTTCGGTTCCAGAGCTTACTAGACGAACTTGTTCAATAGAGGGCAACAATTGACAAATTAACTGCGCGATTTCAAGTTCCGCTTCGGTCGGTGCGCCAAATGTTAAACCATTTTGTGCGGCTACTTGCACCGCTTTAACGACATCCGGATGAGCATGCCCCAAAATAAGCGGTCCCCAGGATCCAACATAATCCACATAAGGTTTTCCATCGGCATCCCAAAAATAAGCCCCTTCTCCTCGCTGAAAGAAAACCGGCTCACCGCCGACTGATTTAAATGCACGAACTGGAGAATTGACACCCCCAGGAATATAACGCTGTGATAATTCGAATAATTGTTGATTGCGTAAAGTCATTTTGCTACTCATAAAAAATTAAAAAATAATGGTTCAATTGATCTGTATCTATCGATTTAAAACTCACGCAGATTCACGCAGCATTTCCAAAAAGCTGTTGAAATTGTCGTGCTCTATCTTGAATATCAGGTGCGTTAAACAAATCGTCACTGACGGCAACTGCAGCGCACCCGGCTTGGATAATTTCCGCCGCATTGCTCAAACGAATACCGCCAATCCCAACGATGGGAATAGTAACGTGTTTTTTCGTTTGCTTAACTAAATTGATACTTGCTGTTACTGCATCGGGTTTGGTTACAGAGGGGAAAAAAGCGCCAAAAGCCAAATAATCTGCTTCCATGTCCTGCGCCTGTAACGCCAATTCGACACTGTTATAGCATGATATGCCCAAGATTTTATCGTATCTTGCCAGTTCCTCATTGACATCATCGTGTGTGAGGTCCTCTTGCCCCAAATGTACGCCGTCGGCATCGATTTCAATCGCCAAATCTAAATGATCGTTAATGATCATGGGAACATGGTATTGTCTGCACAACGCTAATAAAGCTTGCGCTTGTTCGCGGAGTAGCTCGTTATTTGCCAATTTATTGCGATATTGCAGCAAGGTTACACCGCCTTGTAAGGCTTTTTTCACTTTATCCAGCAATTCATCAGTTTGCGATAAATCTGGCGTAATGGCATACAAACCTTTAATCGGCATTGTTTTCAATCGTCGGTGTCGCACTTTCATCGTCACGATCAGAATCTTCCTGTTCATTGGCCCAGAAAAAACGATCTGGAATATGTTGCCCCATGCCCGGACGAAACCCGGCGCGCAAAGTCTGCCAGGTATATTGCTGCGCTTCCTTAACGCTGTCGTCAATGGATAACCCATTTGCGATCATCGCTGCAATCGCCGAGGTAAGCGTGCAACCTGAGCCATGATAACTAGCCGGCAGTCTTTCCCATTCGTTATTGTTAATTTGCCCTGTAGCTGAATACAAAGTGTTTTTCACTGTAACGGAGTTTTCATGGGTGCCCGTTATCAATACATGCTCGCATCCCATATCGAGCAGTCGTTGTGCACAGATAGTTAAATCTAACCCATTTTCTGAATGATCCGAGTCGTCATGTGCTAACTGTCGAGCTTCCAAACTATTGGGCGTCAATAGCGTCACTTGGGGCAATAACAATGTGCGCATGGCGTCTATCATACGATCATCCACCAAGGGATCGCCTCGCCCGGATGCCAGAATAGGATCCATTATCAACGGTATCTCGGGGTAATCCGCAACAATCTCTGCGATCGCCGCAATGATTTCAACGCTACCCAGTAATCCTAGCTTAAATGCATGCACTGGCATGTCTTCCAACACTGCTCTTGCTTGTGCCGTTATCCATTCCGCATCGAACGGCATCACATCGTCCACCCCTACGGTATCTTGAACGGTGATCGCAGTAATAACAGACAATGGATGACAGCCAATGCTCGCAATGGTTAGTAAATCGGCTTGGATGCCCGCCCCCCCGGTCGGATCGCTGGCGGCAAAAGAAAGTACAATTGGGGGTGGCTGTAACATGAGTTAATACCGTAAAATAGCGCCTATTTTAACTGAAAAGGAAATGACTATCTATCATGTCTACTGCTGAAAACCCTGGCTACAATCGCTATATGTGCTTAATTTGTGGCTATATTTATGACGAAGCGCTTGGTTCTCCTGATGAAGGAATTGCTCCCGGTACACGCTGGGAAGATGTGCCAATCAATTGGACCTGCCCCGAGTGTGGCGCGCGTAAAGAAGATTTTGAGATGGTAAAAGTATAAATGCGTATTCTGCATACCATGTTGCGCGTGGGAAACTTGGAAAAATCTTTGAATTTTTATACCCAAGTTCTCGGCATGCGTTTATTGCGCCAGAAGGAGTATCCAGAAGGAAAGTTCACCTTGGCTTTTGTCGGTTATCAAGATGAAGCAGATGGTGCGGTGCTGGAATTGACGTATAACTGGGAAACATCATCGTATGATTTGGGCAATGCTTTTGGACACATCGCCGTTGAAGTCAATAATGCGTATGAAGCCTGTGAGAATGTTAAAAAACTAGGTGGCAAAGTAACACGAGAAGCAGGTCCGATGAAACATGGCGCAACGATTATTGCTTTCGTTGAAGATCCAGACGGATATAAGATTGAATTCATCCAGAAAAAAACGGCGTGATCTCTTAATCCAAAAATCGATATTAAAAGCAAATGCGTTAGCTAACGCTGAGATATTCTAATTATTCTAATATTAGAAGCTACCGATCGGACTTGAAAAAAATAGATCTATATTTGATCGACAAATATAGGTCTATTTTATTAGCGATAAAATTCTCTTACTCGCGTGTTTAATATGCTACGCAATGATTTCAACTATTCCAGTTTTTAAATGATAGATACCGCCTACAATACGAATCTTTTTTTCATCATGATAGGCATCAATCACCGGAGTTTTAACTCTTAATCTCTCAACGTTTTGAATCACGTTTGCTTTGGTTACATTGAGCAATCGACTACTAGAAGTATCGTTCACCGCTCTAACCGCTGGAGCAATGGCACTCGCCATCAATTGAATATGTCCCGGAAAATCTTTATGCGTATCGACCGCTTCGACAGCTGCTTTTACCGCACCGCAACTTTCATGTCCCATTACCATGATAAGCGTTGTTTTCAATACAGCAACGGAATACTCGATCGATGCAACGATATGACTAGTCAAGTAGTTACCAGCAGTTCGAACCACAAACAAATCACCTAACGATTCATCAAAACAATGTTCTGGACTGACACGGGAATCAGCGCACGCAAGAATTGTCGCGTACGGATTCTGTCCACTCACCAAGGCCTTTTCAACATCATGAAAATGCACTGGATGATCAGCAGTTCCTTCTACGTAGCGCTTATTACCCGCCATCAACCGCTCCAACGCCTGATCGGGTGTTAAAACATTTTCCGGTTTCGGTATCATTTTTGTAGGCTCATTCTTTTTAGCCGAGGCTTCTTTATTGGCCCATGTCACGGTACTTTGCATCATTCCCATACCAAGCGTGATGGCGGCAGATGTTTTAAGAAAATTTCGCCTATCCAAAGCGAGTTCCTGATTATTATCAGTATCATGCTGGTGACTGGAATCTTTACACATCAATCTATCCTTATTAATGAAAAGTTTCATTCTATCCAGTTTTTGTAACAGTTTCTTTAAATTTATCGTTCAGCAGTATCGACGACTTTGACTGAATCTACTCTTGAATGGTATGAAACCTCATGATTAAGATAAACTGGAGATTTCCCAGAATTCCACAAAACCTTCCGGTGTTATCACTTACTTTTCTCGGGAACCCGTCATGAACCAACTCGATTCTTTCAAACAGTCTGCGCAATCATCATCTCCTCAACCGGTTAGCTTAAAACAAGCTTGGTGGTATTGGCTAAAACTAGGTTTCATTAGTTTTGGCGGACCTGCCGGGCAAATCGCTATCATGCATCAGGATTTAGTTGAGAAAAAACGTTGGATTTCGGAGCAGCGTTATTTGCATGCGCTCAATTACTGCATGCTACTGCCAGGACCCGAGGCCCAGCAACTGGCGATTTATATAGGATGGCTAATGCATCGCACTGTGGGCGGGATTATAGCGGGTGGTTTATTTGTATTACCGTCGTTGCTCATCTTAATTTTACTGAGTTGGATTTATCTGGCATTTGGACATTTACCGGTAATCGTCGGCGTGCTTTACGGTATTAAACCGACAGTAACGGCGATCGTGGTATTCGCGGCTTACCGTATTGGTTCTCGAGCATTACGAAATGAATTGCTGTGGACCATAGCTGCATTGGCTTTTATGGCGATTTTTTTATTTAAACTACCTTTTCCACTCATTATATTGATCGCCGGTGTATTGGGTGCGCTGGGCGGCAGATTTATGCCGCATAAATTCACGCTAGGTAGCGGGCATACTAAAATCAAGCATCATCCTACCCCAGCATTGATCGACGACGATACTCCCATTCCTGAGCATGCCAGATTCAATGCTGGCAGACTATTGAAAATAATACTGATTGGCTTGATGCTATGGGCCGGTGTTTTAGGATGGTTATATTTACACTACGGTTGGGACGGTGCCTTGACCCAAATGGGCTGGTTTTTTACCAAAGCAGCACTGCTAACCTTTGGTGGCGCGTATGCGGTACTGCCCTACCTGTATCAAGGTGCGGTAGAACATTTTCAATGGTTAACCGCCGCCCAAATGATCGATGGCTTAGCATTGGGAGAAACCACGCCAGGACCGCTCATTATGGTGGTTGCATTTGTCGGCTTCGTGGCCGGATGGACACAAGAAATATTCGGGCAAGATCAACTGTTTTTATCGGGCGTCATTGCCGCATGCGTGGTGACTTACTTTACATTCTTACCAAGCTTTCTGTTTATCCTCGCAGGTGGCCCCTTAATCGAATCGACTCACGGCAATTTAAAATTTACTGCGCCATTAACCGGCATCACCGCAGCGGTTGTTGGCGTAATATTAAATCTAGCCGTATTCTTTGCTTACCATGTATTTTGGCCGCACGGCTTTCAGCAACCATTGGACATTATTGCTGTGCTCATCAGTATTTTTTCATTAATCGCATTGATCCGTTTTAAAGTCGGCGTGATCACTCTAATTGCGGTATGTGGTGTGGTAGGACTAGTCATAACCCACCTTAAGATTGGATTGTAATAAGTGATCTATTGGTTGATATTTATTAGAGTCAATTGTAATTTATGAATTAATTTTCTGTGTTGTAAGTATAAGTTAACGGGACATTAGTGATGTTTTCTGAAGTATGAGGACATTTTTGATGATCTTACTGGTTCTTGGACTTTATGGGACATTAATCCAGGTGATAGCTGCAGTCACTGCAATGGGAATCTACGATATTTACTGGTGAAGCAGTTAACTGGTGTATTACACTGTTCACTGCCAAGAGCAATAGATATCGCGCTTGGCAGCTAATTGTGAGATCAAATGATGAGAAGGAGATTCTTAAACTAACGGCAATTACAAGACACCGGCATTTTCAATATTGCTTGGTTGAAGTTTTGCTGGACGATTCAACGCTTCCAACGCCAATTCCAAGACGGGCATTTGCTGGCTTATCAGACGAATTTGCAGCGAATCAGACAATGCATTCAGGGGAGCGCCACCTTGGTAACTGAAGCGGATGGAAACGTGATCGCCTTTGGAAACTTTGATGGATTCGGCTAACGGAAAAACGATGTATTGCGTGTGCCAATCGATGGTGCTGCACGTTGCCATATTGATGGCCAGTAAATTCTTGGTAATGAGCCGCAAGGCATTAAGTTGACCGTCTTCGGTAATCAGAATTTCCCCGTCCCATTGGCAGGTTTGGCTATACGGCTCGGCATAAGCCAGTAATTGAAATACCTCGGGATCTCCTAGGCCCTTACTGCGTTCCTGAATGGCGTAAGGATTCTGGAATTGAATGGTTGGGGCGTAAAAGCCTGCAAAGTGAAAATCGTGTTGTATGGGTTGGATCGCCTGAATACTCGCTTCGGGAATAAAGACAGGCAATGGTCCGCCAAATTTCTTCAAGTAGCGTTGTTTGAACGAATCGATCACCGGCATTTGCTTTTCGCGTAACAGACCGGTATGCAGCATTTCACAGATCACCACATCGACCGGTTCCGGCGGCAGGTAATGCATGGCATCGGCTTGAATCACTTCCACTTTGTCTCCGTTACTGTTTTGCGCCAGTAGATTACGTGCAGCACTAATCAGTTCCGGATTGCGTTCGATACAATAAACTTTCTGCGCTTTTTGCGCGGCAAAGAATGACTGCACGCCAGTGCCACCACCAAGCTCCAATACCTTGGCGCCGGGTTTGACCACTAAATCAATCGCATCTTTAAAGCCTTGCATACGGACAGTATCATTCAGCATATTGTGATGATAATGCAGTGGTATGAATTGACCGAGTTCCAAACTTTCATATTTAATTTTCATAGGGATTCCTGAAGGTTGCATACTACCGGTTTATAATGAATTACTGACATAATTGGCAGCAATGATCATGCCAGAAGGCAGCAGGGTATATACAGCCTGTGTTATAGCGTTTTCTGTACAGAATTCCTTAGCGCAGAGAAACAGTTAAGCTGGCAAATATTGCCGCATGCGTTGAATGGGGGAAATTGCGATGACAGGACCAACGATTATCTGCCCAAACTGTAAAACCGAAATCAAGCTCACCGAATCATTGGCGGCGCCGTTGATCGAATCGACGCGTAAGTAATTCGAGCGACCAATATCCTCATCGTGCTATTTGGGTAGATTGCGAGCAACTTTGTAATATGTCGCCGCCTTCTTAATAGAAATCAACTTCTCCTCGCGGGTCCCGTTATTCAGTGACTTGTGATAAAGCCGGTCATGCTTCAACCACATGTCAAGGTAATGAAGAGAGAGTTATTCCCATGAATGCTTCATCGTTGCTTCGTCACCGTGCTATTGATGCCTAACGCCGAGCTAAGCCGCCGGTTGAGGCGGTCGGCTTGAGCGACTTGTTAGGAATCATTTACAAAATTTTCTTAAAGGGTGATTTTCTGGCGAGTATCTTTTAATCCAATTAGATACTTCACTGTATGAAAATACGTTTATATGAACTGATATTGGCTTATCTTTTCCCAAGCATGTTATGGATACGTAGTTTGGAAATCTACTGGAAGAATTTCTCACTTCAACTATTTGATTCCACTCAATAGTCTTTTCATCTCTGAAAGGTTCTTTGAATTTAATGCCATCAACAGTTAGAGCTTCGGTTTGTATATTTGAAGCAATAAATGTAAAAAGTATCAAAAGAAAAACAAACGATGAAATTATTCCAGGTGCGGTGTCTGCTCTAAGATGACCAGAATATAAAGAAAGCCCAATGCCCAGAATCATTCCAAGCCACCATTGCTTCATTTCCAATTTCAAAGCATCTTTAAATTTAATATTGAGTTTTGGGCCAACCATAATGACTCCTAACGTTTGAGTTCAGTTGCCGCCGTAGCGCGGCGCGCAGCGCGTAAAGCATCCAAAGCGCAGCTTTTGGGCGGTCGGCTGGAACGAAAGGTCAGGTCTGGCGTTCATTTCACAACAAACCTGGATTGCCCTGCCAAACTGCCCAAGTTAGCGCCGATGCAAAACTTACCCACAGCAGATACGGCAACAACAAGACAGCTGCAATTCGACTACTTTTCCAGAAAGATCGCACCGTAGCCACAATGAGAATTAGCAAAAGCAAGACACCGGCTGTGGACAAAGCCCCTTGATGCCAAGCGAAGAACAACCAAGACCACAGGGCGTTAACTGTTAGCTGAACACAGAACAGAACAAGCGCCCAGCGATTGTAAGGCAATAACCGCCACACCAGCCAAACGGAAATAGCCATCAGTAAATAAAGCCCTGTCCACACCGGACCAAACACACTGGCAGGCGGAGCCCATGAAGGCTTGTTTAGCTGAGCATAGAAAGCCTGGGCATCCATCGACGCAAAAGCTCCAATGCCCGCCGCGGCAGACACAAGCAGCAACCAGCCAAGCAATCCAAACAACTGATGCGAGAGAGGGCGAGGCGTCATGGTGTGAAAAAGACCTAAGGTTGAGTTTAGCCGCACGCAGCGAAGTGTTATGCGTCACTCTTAGTGTCTCCGCGAATGGATTCTGAGAGTTCAAACTCCTTCAGTACCCTCGCGACTTCAATTTGTCTGCGTCTTGGATCGAGCACTTCCTGAACTTCGCTAACAAAGCAACGCTGGCAACGTACCAGTGTTGCCACGGAGTCCTTTTGAGATTCTATATTTCGTAGATCAACGGTTGCGATATAGGCATTAAAAACGTGATCAAGAATGGGTTGCCTATAGCCGCGGTACGCGGGTTCCTTGGTCTTGCCGGCTACGTCGGTCTTGATATTCGGAAAATACCATCGACCAGTGTCAAGCGCTTTGGATAACCGAGCTTCGAGCCACAAGCGAGTTCGGAGGTCCGTCGCCAACTCCGGGTACCTTGCAATGTGGATAGACTCTGATATTGTTAAGCAAACCTCATCTGCCCACTTTCGAACATCAGCGAAGTATTGTTCAGCCCATTCACGTTCCCGTAGCATGTTCTGCTTGGCAAGCGCTTGCGCAGCTTGCTTCTGATGCCGGTCTGCATCTCTGGATGAGCGGATCGCCAGTGCTGCGGATATGAGCGCGACAACCGCAGAAACCCAAGTGGCCAAGTCGCCAAAGTTCATGCTTTCGGTGGGCATTTCTGTGCGCGGACTGTGCCGCATAACTAAAAGAGACCTTTGCACGATTGTAATCATGATTGGTCAGTCAACTGCTACAATGGCTATTTAAAACAATAGCATTGAA
>JBGAVE010000025.1:0-35990 GCA_044228295.1 Nitrosomonas sp. | reverse complement strand
GGGGGAGATTTGCTGCTCCTGATGAAAAAGAAAATCGACATGATCATTCCGATTACAAAAACTATCCAAGCAATTTCAATTGCTACACCGGCGATACCAGTAAATCCCAAAACAGCAGCGATCAGTGCGATCACTAATAATGTTATAGCCCAATTCATCATCTTATGCACCTCATTTAAATTTATCAAAAATAATATATTCGGTAGTACTTGCTATATCACTTAAAAGAAATAAGGAATCATGCGATTTTAATCAGTCAGGGGGGATGCATAATTCCTTATTAAGGGAGGATTAGTGATATCAATTAACAATGGCAATCGTTTGAAAACTCCTTAACCTGTTTCTCGGCTTCTTCTTTTGTGACTCCGTACTTAGCTTGGATTTTTCCAACGAGCTGATCTTTTTTACCAGCGATAACGTCCATTTCATCGTCAGTAATATCACCCCATTTTTCGAGAGCTTTACCTTTGAGTTGTTTCCAGTTTCCTTCGATTTGATCCCAGTTCATAATATTTCTCCTAAAAGTTTCATTAGTATTAACTTTGATTGTTAGCAGTAATGAACTAACGTCTCGAATATTAAAGATGAGCAAGATCGTTTAAATTAACTTTAGTAAAACAGATAGCTAGCTTTTGTTAAATAAATGAATAAATATCTCTAATTATCAATTAGTTAATGAATGGTAAAAAGCCACGGTGAGCAATGAAATATTGAAAATTATGATGTATGGCTGAGCAATTCTGAGTGGAAAGCCGCCAATTACGGTTTCACACAATTCACACAATTCACACAAATATAAAATGACATCATTTTGTCATGAAACTGAAATATTCAGCTTGTAGTATGAAAACCGACTGATGACCAGGTCAACGAGTGACTGAATTGTCGGAGGTTTCTATCAGATTTTAATCAGAACAATAATTTATGCGAGTAGTTCTTTTGAGAAGAGTAATGGAGTTGGTCCTGGCTATAGCTATGGCGATATTGTTGTGGACAGTCCCAATGATATCGATGGCTAGTAACTTGGAAAATTTGGCGAAAAGCTTGGCCAAGCTGCGGGGTGAAGTGGAAACATTACAAACTCAGTTGGATATGGAAAAAGAGAAGCACAGTAGTCGCATGGTTGCGCTGAATTCGCAACTCGCCGATTTGAGTGTGGAAGAAAGAAGGCAAAAGCTCAGCATTGAGAAATTGCAAAATTCCATTGAGAAGCTGACGGAAAATACTAAGAAAGCGGAGCAGTCCGGGCATAGTTTGAAGCCTGTTTTGTTGACTATTTTGAACGATTATAAACAATACATCCAAGCTGGATTTCCGTTCAAAAAGAATGACCGTCTTAAAGCGGTGACTGATCTCGAAAACAATCTCAATAACCAATTGATCGACCCCAATAAGGCGATCAATCAAACTTGGGCATTGATTGAAGATGAAATTCGCTTGAGCAAAGAAAATGGTATTTATCAGCAAACAATCGAACTAAATGGTGAAAACTTGCTGGTGGATATTGCCAAGCTGGGCACGGTGTTTTTGTTTTTTCAAACGCGAGATAACCAAAGTGGCATGGCTAAGCGATCAGCGGATGGTGGCTGGAAATTCGAGCTGACCGACAATTCGAGTGATCTCGACCGTATCAAAACCTTGTTTGATTCGTTGAAGAAGCAAATACGCCAAGGTTATTTTGAAATTCCCAATCCATTAAGAAAATGAAAAAAATAATTATCAGTGGATTGTTGCTGTGCGGCATTATCACGTCGACGCATGCTAAAGAAAGTAATGATCCCAAACTTGCAGAGCAACCTGCAGCTACCGTAGATGCGGAAAGTGGTGAAGCCACGGCACCTAAAAAACAAAAGGATGCTGCTCCGAAACAACGAAGTGTTGATTTAGAAACCGCTTATAAACGTGAATACGCCTTTTTGGAGGCCCAAAAGCGCGAATTAATCGATCGCCTGAAAAACTATCAGGGTAGTGCGAATCGTGAAGAACAAGTATTGAGTGGGAAAATCACGGCATTAGAACGTAACTCGGTTGAGCGTTCCACCAAAATCGATCAGCTGAGCGGCCAATTAACCGAAGGTGAGCGAAAAGAAGCCGCCGCAACTGAACGTAACGATGCGTTGGAAACCATGTTTCTGCAAGCCGAATCGACGCTCAAGAATCATGCCATCGAAATGCCGACTGATCTCAAAGAGAGTAAAGACAAAGACGTCGATAAAGTTAGCTATTTCTTCAAACAAGCGCTGGCATTACTTAACGAGTTAGGCTCCATTCAAAGCAAACCCGGGAATTTTTTCCTGGAAAACGGCAAAAAAATGCAAGGCAGTATTATTCAGCTTGGAAATATTGCTGCATTTGGTGTGAGTCAGGAAGGTAGCGGTAGTTTGGTACCTGCAGGTGGCGGCGATTTTAAAATATGGAAAACGTCCGGTGCTGAAACCGCTGCGGCGTTGAGCAGCAACCAACAACCAGAGTCATTGCAGCTTTATTTATTTGAATCGCGCGCCAATGCGGTACAGGAAACACCGGAAAAAACTATCAAAAGTATCATTGATTCGGGTGGCCCGATTGGTTGGGTGATTGTGATTCTAGGTCTGATTGCGGTATTGCTCATTGGCATTAGAAGTTATTTGCTACGCAGTAATAGCGCAGATACCGAACACATGGCTACGCAGATTTTGCATCAATTGCGTTCGGGTGATTTAGACGGTGCCAAGAAAAGTTGTGCGGATGATTCGTCCGCTATCAGCCGCGTGTTGCACTATACCTTGCGCCATCTAAAAGACGATCGGGATCATATGGAAAGCATCGTTTACGAAGCGATTTTGCAGGAATCTGGACCACTCGATCGCTTTGGCGCGGCTATTCTCGTCATTGCCTCAATTTCACCGTTGCTGGGTTTGCTTGGAACGGTCACGGGCATGATCGAAACTTTTGACATGATTACCGAGTTTGGCACGGGCGATCCTAAATTACTATCGGAAGGGATTTCGATTGCGTTGGTAACCACGGAACTGGGTTTAATCGTGGCTATTCCGACTTTATTGCTTGGTTCGCTACTCACCGCGTGGTCGCGCAGCATCAAGCGAGATATGGAACACTCAGCATTGCGAATCATTAACGCATTTCTGGGGAATAGTGACAGTCAACCGTCTGACAAACCCGTTATGAGTTCAGGTGCTTTAATGCCGCAGCCTGCTTGATATGACAACCGCCGAACTCATCGTTCTGATCAAAGAGCTATTTGTCGCGGGTGGTATCGTCATGCCACCGCTGGTGCTGTGTATTTTGTTGTTGTGGTATGGATTGGGTTATCGCTTTTGGCTGATGAAGCAGCCTAAACCGAATCGCATGGGGGTTCGGGATTTGCTGCAATTTTATCAACAAAACGAGAATCAGGTTTCTAGCAATATTGTTGCACAAGCCATTCAGCAGGGATTGCAATTAAAACGGCAGGGTGTCAAAAACTTGCGTCGTCATTTGGACGAAGCTTTTTATGCGTACGAAAAAGAAATCGTAAAGTTTTCCGTACTGGTGCGCACCGTGGTTTTGATTGCTCCGCTTCTTGGTTTATTGGGAACGGTGATTGGCATGATTGAAACCTTCGATTCTTTAGCGACTATGACGCTCCACTCACAATCGGGCGGTATTGCGGGAGGAATTTCCCAAGCGCTGTTTACCACCCAAATGGGATTGACGGTCGCGATTCCGGGTTTGTTGGCGCATAGCGTTCTCAACCGCAAGCAGCAGCAAATCGAACAAGATCTCGAACAAGTGAAAGATTTGTTGTGTCACAAGACGCAACCACAACATGCATAGGAAACAGCATTCATCATGAGAAATCGCGAGCCCGCGGAACCCGAAGCAGCCATAGATATGGCACCGTTAATCGACATTGTTTTCATCTTGTTGATTTTCTTTATGGTGACTACGACCTTCGTTAAAGATATGAAATTGGATTTAGAGCGTCCGAAAGCGAGTAGTTCGGTCGCGGCTTCTAGCAAAGCGATTCGCCTGTTTATCGATCGCAATGGCGATACGTATATGGATGGCGAGCCGGTAAGAATGTGGTTGATACAAAGTAAGTTACGCGATTTATTGAGTACGGCGAGTAGCAAAGTGGTGTTAGTCGTGACGGATGAAGGTGTCCCAGCCGGAAAGTTGGTGGAAGTAGTCGATCAGGCACGCTTATCGGGAGCCGAGAGCGTGGGAGTTGCAACGAAAAAAGAAGCAGGAGGATAAAGAGATGGCAGCAACGACAATGAGAATGAGCCAGCACGTCGCGGGTGGAGTGGCGATGATATTCGGTTTGGTGTTAGTTTTTGGATTGATTTTATTGATGAATCACTACATGGGCGAATTCGAGAAATCACCGCCCCAGGAAGTCACTGAAATCAGTATGACGAAAGAAATCAAACAAGAACCGAAAAAAGAAATCAAAAAAGTGGAACCGAAGAAACAAGTTTCTCGTCCACAATCACCCGCGCCTTTCAAGGGTTTGGATACCGCGTTATCGGGTATCGATCTGGGTTTGCTGGGGCTGGACAACGGTCAAGGCAATAATATCGACGAAAGTTTATTAGGTAAAACCGGCAATGCGGTAATGACAGCGGATTTGGTCGATGTGCCACCGAAGCCGATCACGAGAGGTTCTTTTAAATACCCACCAGCCGCTAAAAAGAACGGTATCAAAGGTTATGTTTTATTGTCGGTATTGGTTGAAACGGATGGTTCGGTCAATCAGGTACAAGTACTTGAATCTAATCCGTCTGGTATTTTTGATGCGGCGGCACTACAAGGTATTCGCTCATGGCATTTCGAACCTGCTAAATACAAGGGCGACACCGTAAAAGTCTGGGCCAAGCAGAAAATCCGTTTTGATCTGTCGTAATCGCTATAGGCTTTTGGTAATTCCTTGGATACATCCACGGTCATGAATTTTCAAAGTTTTCTAATCGCTGCCTTATTGCTGATAGGTTTTAACGCCTGTGGTTGGGCAGCGGATAAGAAAGATGCGGTTGACCACATTGAGTTGGCGGCTGTAATGCTGAAAGACGGACATCATGATCGCGCGTTATTGGCGTTGCAGAGCGTTGATTTAGATAATAAAAAAACCGATCTAGCGCGATTTTATACGCTGCAAGGCTTGGCGTATATGGGATTGAACGATATACAAGCATCCAAAGACAGTTTGGAACTTGCCATCAAGCATGGTCAAAAAGATCAAGCAATCTTTGTATATCTTGCGAAGAGTTACTTCGGTCTAAAAGAGTATCAAAAAACCATCAACACGATCCAGAAAGCAGGTAATGAGGCGAACAAGGATGCAGCTTTATTGAGCATGAAAGCGGAATCGTTTTGGCATCTACAGGACATAAATGCGGCAATCAATGCTTTGAATGAAGGTGAGCGAATTTTTCCTGCTGATTTTCGCTTCCAGAAACGGAAAGTATTTTATTTTGTGGAATTGGGTCTTTATCAGGAAGCGGTGCAATTGGGGCGTGATTTCTTAAAACGCTCGAAGGCTTCTGCGACCGACTATATCGCATTGGGTAATGCGCTCAGATTAAGCAAGGAATATACCGAAGCAATCAATATTTTGGAGGTTGCGCGTTTGCAATTTCCCGATGATGAAATGGTTGCGAAGCTTTTGGCGCATGCCTATCTCGATCAAGGAAAATTCAATTCAGCGGCATTCATTCTTGAGCAAGCTGCACTGCTCAATCCTAGCTTGCAAGCGGAAGCCGCGGAACTCTACCGGCGTGCCGGACGTTTCCATAAGGCATTGACACTGAATGAAAGTATTAGCGATCAGAAAGTCAAACTCAAACAACGGTTGTCACTTCTGTTAGCACTCAAGCGTTTTGAAAATGCCGCCAATATGGAATCGAGTTTGTATCGTACCGGTTTGCTGGAGGATCAGGATGTACGTTACGCCTTGGCTTATGCGTTATTTTCCAGCCGCCGTTTTTCGCAAGCCGCAAAACATTTAGATTATTTAACAAGCGCCGAATTGTTTAGAAAAGGCACTGAACTGCGCCGTTTAATGGAAATATGTAAAGATGAACCGTGGCAGTGTACTTGAAATGTAACGACCTTATTGATGATGAAATTCCAGAACCTATCATCAATGTCATTCTTTATCTTTAATGCCTTGACGCGTACCTAAAATTTTCACTAACCAATAATAAAAATATCTTCCCCAACACGCTGTGTTGACAAAGAAGAGAGGGGCTCAGTTTGTCAAATGAATGCTGCAATTAATCATTTCTCTAGTTTTATTTATATGCAAAATACTGCATGTCATTCTCTGTGGTTTTCGCTAACGCTGCTTACCAGTATGATTTTTAGCCCTTGGGGGTACGCACAAGATAATCTGGCTAATCAGGAAAAAGCACAATTCGCGATTCATTTATTCCAGAATGGTCAACCGATCGAAGATGCGGAATTAATCATCAGCAGCCAAGCCGTTGAAAGATCGACGACCGAAAAGCTTGTTTTCGAAGCGATACCTGCAACCTACAGCTGGAAAATCAATAGCGATACGCCACTGAAAACCGATGCCAATGGTAGTTTGGCAGGGAAATTGCCTGCTGGCGATTATCAAATTCATATTAAAACTAAAGATCAGAGTTTTTCGTTTGATTTACCATTGCAACCGGCTGAAAATGCACAGATACTGGTTACTTTCTTTGCTAGCCCGAAAAAAAAACCGTTACTGAATATCGAAAGCTCCGCAGCTGGAACCATGGCCGGAACCGATGGGACTGCCGCACCTAAGCGCGATTTAGGTAATGGTTTGCTCCGCGTGCAAGTCATTTCGGCAGAAACTGGAAAACCGGTCAAAGATGTACAAGTATTTTTAAGTGGTTTAAAAGAAAAATTTCGTACCGATGAACAAGGTATGTTGTCGGCGACTGTGCCGGTAGGGCAGTATAGCGTATCGTTATTGCACAGCGCGTACAGCAGTCAAACGCAAGACGAAGTGAAAATTGAAAACGAGCATAAAACTAATCTTAATTTCAAGTTGACTCCTGCTGGTGTTGAGTTAGCCGAATTCGTCGTATTAGAACCGCATTTGGCTGGGACGATTGCATCGGTGATGGAGGAACAAAGAACGGCCACATCGGTAGCAACCGTGATGGGAGCGGAACAATTTAGCCGAGCCGGCGATAGTGATGTTGCCGTAGCATTGCGGCGCGCATCGGGATTGACGCTGGTGGGAGGGCAATTCATCTTTATTCGCGGTTTGGGGGAGCGTTATTCGACGACGCTCGTTAATGGCGCAGCAGTGCCAAGTCCTGATCCGACTCGCCGAGTTGTGCCGTTGGATTTGTTTCCAACGAATATCTTAGAAAGTGTGATGGTACAAAAAACTTATTCACCGGACCGCCAAGGTGAATTTGCAGGGGGTACCGTTGAATTACGTACGCGAGGAATTCCCGATTCGTTCTTTTTTAATTTGAATTTGCAAACGGGAATCAATGACCGAACTACTTTCCAGAATGGCTTAGATTATAAAGGTAGCGGAACCGATTTCACGGGCTATGACGATGGCGCACGTGCCATGCCGAATGAGCTTGCGGATGCAGTGAAGCAAGGTAATCTTCAGCCAGCATCGGTATTTAATCCTAATGGTGCGACGCCTGAGCGGTTGGAATCTCTGGGTGAAGGTTTATCAGATGTTTGGGATGTGAATAAACAGAAAAAAGGACCTGACAGGGGTTTTCAAGCATCAATGGGCGATAGCTTTACATTTGGTGATTTCAGATGGGGTTATATTGCTGCGGGTGCTTGGAAACAAGAATTCAGAAAACAAAACGAAATCAATCGTGAATTTCAATCGGAAAAATTGGTTAAAGCACAAGATCTCAATGTGCAACGCTCGTTAAGCGAAGTGCATATTACGGGTTATGCCGCCACCGAGCTGGAATACAAGGATACTCACAAACTATTTGCTCGAACGATGTTTTTGCGCCAGTCAATTGACGAAGCTAGGATTTCACAAGGATTTACGGATGCAGAAACGACTGATGTGCGCAAAACCAAGCTGCGTTTTTTCTCTAACCAATTACTGATGAATCAATTCGGTGGTGAACATCGCTTTGATCGATTGAAAGATTTTTCCATTAACTGGTTGTATACCGATTCGACCGCGAATCGTGATGAGCCTAAAACACGAGATTATCGTTATGACGTCAGTCAGCAAACTGGGGAATATATTTTTTCGCAGCGAGTCGATAGTAATGTCATCACTTACGCGGATTTGGTTGATAAAGATCGAAGCTGGCGGGTAGATGGAAAATTACCTTTGCAATTGGCGCCACAGCATAAAGTGACCTTTAGCGGTGGATTTATTACCCAAGAAAAAAATCGGCAGGCCGGTGCACAACGTTTCAGTTTCTATCGATTCGGACGCGATGCTTCGAATCCGCAGGTTTACTCGCAATCATCCTTAGAAAATATTCTTAATCCACAATACATTGGCCCTAACGGTTATCAACTGCGCGATGTCACGCGAAAAAGCGATCAATATAACGCTACGCAAAATTTACTGATGTATTACAGCAAGGTCGATTTGTTATCTTACGATAAGATCAACATTACTGGGGGATTGCGCTGGGAGGACAACGATCAAAGGGTTCATACCACGACTACGGGCAATATTCCAACGACTGCGGTATTAAATCGGGTGGATATGTTGCCATCGGTAGTTGCGACGGCTTTTCTGACCGATAAACAACAATTACGAGCCGGATTTAGTCAAACGATATCTCGTCCTGATTTCCGCGAATTGGCTGCAGCTCCGTTTTTAGACATGAATACCAACCAGGAAACGATCGGTAATCCGTTTCTAAAACAAACCGCAATCACCAATTGGGATGTACGCTGGGAGTATTACTTATCACCAACAGAAAACGTGTTTGCAGGTTTTTTCTGGAAAGATTTAAAAAATCCGATCGAATTGATTACGCTCGCCGGTAATGTGGGACTCAACACCTATCAAAATATCGACAAAGCGAAAGTCTATGGATTTGAAGTTGAGTTCCTGAAAAAACTAGATTTTGTTCACCCTCTGCTACAAAACTTTTATTTTGGCGGTAACTACACTTGGTCTTTATCTAATGCGAAATTGAATGCGCAGAATCTTCAAGCACAAACTACCAATGACAGACCGCTGCAAGGTCATTCACAGCATATCGTCAATTTTCAACTGGGTTACGATAACCCGAAATGGAAAACACAAGCGACTTTGCTGTATAACGTTGCCAGCGAACGCATCATGGCAGCGGGTGTTCTAAAAGCACCCGATAAATATGAGCAACCATTTCATCAACTAGATTTTGTCGTGAGTCAAAATTTGTATAAAGGTTTGTCTACGCAAATCACTATGCAAAATTTGTTGGATGATGATGTGCTAGTGCTGCAAGGAGATGAAATTGCACGTCAATTCCGTCGTGGCCGGGTTTTCAGCCTTAACGTCAGGATGGCATATTAGTCATTGAGTTTTGACGCGGCTGCGCACGAAGCCAGCGCATATATAGCTCTATAGCTCATTTGTGTTGAATGCTGTGCGTTACGTAGTCGCCCCTGAAATACCAACAACCACTTGATTCTATGCAGAAAGGATCTTTATTTTGACGAGCATAACCAATCCTGTACGGCAGGATGCGCAAGATCTGACGGATCGAGAGATTAGCTACATCAGCCACTCTTCAACTTCGCGATGAGCTGCTTCAACATTGACAGCTTCTGTCACAAAAAATACTTGTTATTAGATATGATATAACATATCATTGTGATTGTGTTTCAATAATCTCATTTTTTCTTGGAACGTTCATCATAAAGAGGCTTTTGTAAAAGGCTCCATAAAAATTCTAACGTTCCAATGAATAACAAGTTCTTAATGAGATCAATAAATTTTGAAAAGATCTCACGAAATGAGAAATGATGCACGGCTATTACCTGTACTAACTCCATGAATTAATTTATTTAATTTTTAAATAGTTCAATGATTAAAAAATGAAAAATAAATTTAATGACATGTTGATCGAAAAGCTTTGTCACATATTTCTGTCATGAAATTGCTTCAAAAAGTATTAGGGTGCATGCTTATCGTGCTGTTCATGCAGTCACCCTATAAAGCCTTGAGTGCTGAAACTGAATCCAAGGCAAATGGTGCAAAGAACACTTCGGTTGATAGTATTCACAATACCGAAGTAGAACTGACTCCAATTATTATCATAGGTGATACGCCACCTTCGTTTTTAACTGACACCAAATCTACGGTACTGAAAGGCAGAGAACTACGTCTACAGCAAAGTGATACATTAGGTCAGACGCTTGAAAGAGAGTTAGGTGTTAGTAATGCTTCTTTTGGGCCGGGCGTTGGTATGCCGGTTATCCGCGGTTTGACAGGTTCTAGAATACGCACGTTACAAAACGGCATCGGTAGTCACGATGCTGCCAGCTTAAGCCCCGATCATGCGGTTGCTATTGATCCTTTGTTTGCGGAGCAAATTAAAATTCTGCGAGGGCCAGAAACCATCCGTTATGGAGGCAATGCCATTGGCGGAGTTGTCGATGTCATCGATAACCGTATACCGGAACAAGCACCTAAAAATCAAATCAGCGGCTCGGTGGATAACCGCTATGACACGAACGGCAATGGTACTAATTCTGCGATCAAGCTGAATCTGGGGAAAAATTCTCTTGCGTTGAGCCTAGGCGGTGTATTTCGTCAGCGTGACGATATTCGCATTCCAGGAAAGGCCGTCGATGAAACCTTCGTGCAGCAGCAATTTGACTTGAACGGATTTCAGAATGTAACTGGGAAAATTCCTAATACCGATTCGCAAACAACCAGTGGTTTCGCCGGAATATCATGGCTTGGAACGCATGCGATGGCGGGCGTGTCAATCAGTCATAACAGTAATAATTATGGCGTTCCAAAAAACAATTATGGATTGGATCACAATCCTGTAAACGAAGGGGTGCGTGGATTGGTAGATAATCTTGGCGCACAACCACTTTCACCCAATATTCGCCTGAACATGCAACAAACCCGTTACGATTTTAAAACAGAATGGTATGGACCCGTGCAAGGTATTGAACGTATTAGTTTTCGTTATGGTTTAGTCGATTATCAGCATCGTGAAATTGAAGGAGGTCTTTCATTTACGAAATTCAAAAATAATGTCGGGGAAGGGCGCTTCGAAATCGACCATAAATTACGCCCGCAATTTACCGGTACGGTAGGGGCGCAATGGATCAACCGTAACTTTTCTGCTTTAGGGGTCGAGACATTTGTACCTCAAACCAAACAGCAATCATTGGGGCTATACACCACGCATAAATATACTTGGGATAAATGGGTCGTAAGCGCAGGCATGCGAGGTGAGTTGTCCAGCGTAGATCCCAAAGCCCATCAGCAGAAATTGAGTGGTAGTGCCTTGCCGTCCGTGGCATTGCCAGATGAGATACACTACCGGGCGATTTCAGCCTCTACTGCGGTGCAATGGAATCCCAATAAGGATTTGTCTGTACTAATATCGCTCAATCGCGGTAAACGCTCTCCCGATATCCAAGAGTTATTGGCATTGGGTCCCCATTTGGCAACTCGTAGTTTTGATATTGGCAATGTTCAATTAAGAAACGAAACCGTCAATATGGCTGATGTAAGCCTGACTTGGCACAACCGATATTTCAGCTCGCGTATCAATGGATATTACAATCATACGGATAATTTTATTTATCAACGCAACACTGGTTTGGTCTATGAAGTTGACAACGAAATACTGCGCCAGCGATGTGTCAGCGCATCCGAATGTGTGACTGTTTTTGCCTATGATCAACGCGATGCGGTTTTTTTCGGCTACGAATCTGAAATCAAAGCAAATGTGTACAAGAGCATTCATGCGGATCTTTGGCTAACCGCATTTTCTGACTATGTGCGGGGTCGATTTGTCCAAGGTGATCGTGCTGATGTTCCTCGCATGCCGCCTTTACGTTATGGATTTGAGCTAGGCGTTGGCAATAACGTATGGAGTACAGCGCTGCGCTATACGCGTGGCGAGGAACAAAATCATCCCGGTGATCACGAAATCAATACAAAAAGCTATCATCAGCTGATGGCCAATTTAGATTATCAATTGAAAATGGGGCGTTGGGGAGAACTATGGTTATTTGCCAAGGCGTCCAATTTATTAAACGATGAAATCCGCAATTCTGTTTCGTTTTTGCGAGGTTTTGCTCCGGAGCCTGGTCGAAGTTTTATATTCGGGATGCGAGCGAGTTTCTAATGATGGAGTTTTGAAAGAGGCAAATGATCAACGCCGACTGTAAGCCAAAACTAATCAGCGATTTCCTAGGATTTCTGGCGCCAGATGACCGCAAGAAGACTGCCTAATAACGAATGCATCAGAACTGAAATTGCACCGACTACAGGCGCAAGGGGCAGCAGTGGAAATGCTTGTTTCGACAGCACAATGGCTAAACCGGAATTTTGCATGCCGACTTCGATGGAAATAGTACGCATACTTGACTCATCGTGATTGAATAGTTTGGCCAATCCATAACCTAAGAAAAATCCGCCTGCATGGAGCAATGCCGTGGCCAAAATAAGTTCTCCGATATAACTGCGGATTCCTTCTGCTTGTCCAGCAAAAACGGTGGCGCAGATCATGCACACACCGATTACGGCCAATAACGGTGCAAAAGGCATGATGCGTTGCACGGTATTTGGGAAACAGTGATTGAATGTGATACCAAGTGCGACCGGTAAAATGACTACTTGTAGCGTTTGCGTGAATAACATCCAAGTATCAACCGGCACTAACGTACCGGCGAACAATTGAGTGAGTAGCGGCGTGAGTACAATGGCCGCAAGCGTCGAACAAACCGTCATGACGACCGATAACGCAACATCGGCTTTGGCAATGTATGAAACCAAATTGGAAGCGGTTCCCCCGGGACAGCAGCCAACTAAAATCAGGCCAACCGCGAAATGAACTGGTAAATCCAATACGGTTGCGATTCCCCAAGCGAGCAACGGCATGATGGTATATTGCCCAACAAAACCAGTTACAACAGCTTTGGGCATGCGGGCAATGCGGCGAAAATCATCGACAGTCAGCGTCAATCCCATACATAGCATGACAAACGCCAAAATAAACACCACAGTCGATCCTTGATTGAGCGATATAAACCATGCGGGATTGAACAGCGCGAAAGCTGCCGATATCAGCATCCACAATGGAAACAGTAAAGTCAGTTTTTGCAGCATAGCCATGAATATCAAGGATTAAGGGGGATTAGAACCTAGGTAAGTGTGCAGCGAAATCATAGTGTGATAAAACAGCCTATTTTGACAGAGATCGACCCGCCGCATTGAAAAAATTTGCTCACTCTGTCACAGTTCATTTGTTGCTATCGTGATGAGATTTCCGGACAATGGATTTCGATAAAATTTGGAATTGGTTGGCTTCTGAAGTAGATGCCTTTACGGCATTGGGAGTAATTTTTACCATTCTGTCTATAGTCATCGGTGGTATTTGGGCTTGGCGAAAAAATCAAGAATCGGAACCAACACAAACATCTCCATCGACGCAATATCAGTCTAATCAAAACCAGAACATTGCTGCTATCACCGCTCACAAGGGCAGTGTTGTCAAGGATGTTCATGTGGGCGATGTACACCATCATGGATTGAGTGTTGAAGAGGCGTTAAATCTCGCCAAGGAACTTGCTGCCAAGAAAGGCGAGCAAGACGCGCAAATCATTAAATCCTTGCAAGAAACGATTCAAGCATTAAGTCAGCAAGAAACAGCAACCTATCACACTCAGCAAGCCATCGATAGGCTAAAGCAAGGCGATACGAAGGCAGCAGAAGATATTTTCACGCGTATTGCAGACAAAGTCCGGCAAAAAGGAAAAGATGCCAATCTTGGAGAAGCAACCGCACTGCGGCATTTAGGATCACTGGCTTTTTTGCATGATACGCAAAAAGCATTGGATGCCTACTCGCGCAGCACCGCGCTTGAGCCTGATAATATCGGTGGTTGGAATCAATTAGGGCATTTGTATCTAAGAATAGGCGAACTTGATCAATCAGAAAATGCTTTTATGACCGTTCTAAAATTTGCTGGTAGCGATCAAGAAGGACAAGCAATCGCCTTTGGCAACCTGGGTTTAGTCTATCAGACCCGAAGCGAACTCGACCAAGCCATTAACTATTACAGCAAATCGCTCGCCATTCATGAAGTGCTAGGCAAGAAGGAAGGCATGGCCGTCAATTATGGCAACCTAGGCACTGTCTATAAAATCCGTGGCGAACTCGATCGAGCCATCGATTATCATCGTCAAGCACTCGCCATTCATGAAGCGCTCGGCGCGAAGGAAGGTGCGGCCAATCAATATGGCAACCTGGGCTTAGTCTATCAAATCAATGGTAAAAACGATCAAGCCATCGATTATCATCGCAAGGCATTGATCCAAAATGAAGCGCTAGGTAACAAAGAAGGCATGGCAGCCGCTTACGGCAACCTTGGGTTGGCCTATCAAACCGGCGGCAAACTCGATCGAGCCATCGAGTATTGGAAAAAATCACTCGCCTTATTTACCGAGATAGGTATGCAGCCGCAAATGATGCAGGTGCAATCATTGTTGGATGGTGTGAATTCAAAGCATCCCGAATAATGAACTTATGTCGTCGTAAAGGGACTTAATTGCGCTAGTTATCAGATGCTGTCGTAGCCTGTTAAGACTCTCATACTACTTATTCTCCATCGTCTTAATAAACGAGTTCGCTTCGTTGATGGATTTTTCCATCGATGCAACCAAGGTGGAAACATCGGAGCGGATATTGCCCAGTTCACCTTTGAGCGATGCAATCGCGCGGGCATTCAAATTGTGTTTGAGGAACATGACTTGATCTTGAAATACTCGCAGCACGGGTTCAATTTTCGCTTCGGCTTGTTTCATCGATGCGATCAACTGTTTGTAATGCGCTTGCGTTGCCACGAGTTTTTGCTGACTGCTTTGTTTCATGCTCTGATTGCTGTATTGGGTAATCTCTTCCCTCCATTCGGCAAATAGCGCTTCCGACACGCTTTCGATATCGGCGATGCGGCCTTTTACTTCGTCGGCTTTACCTTTGCTTTCTTCATACGCATCGTTCAAGCGTTTATAGGTGTCTTCCAAGTCGCCACCTTTGAAATTGGTGGCGGCGGTAAATTGTTCCAGCGCCGATTTGAATTGTTCTTTCGTTTCTTCTTGCGTGTCGCGCGCTTTCTCGACGCGATGCACCATCACGTCGCGTTTTGGGATGCCGATTTTTTCCAAACCTTCCAAATACATGGTGGAACAAGCGCTTAACAGGACAATAAAGGTAACCATCAATAAATGATACGAACGATTCATAGAGTTATCTCCCAAAAAATGTGTCTAAAATTGTATACGCAAAATAATCCGTGACTCAATGTCACGTTGTTTTCAGTCATTACCGCAACACACCCCGACGCAGCAATTGACGCAACGCGACCAATCCCAGCAGAATCGGGTGACGGCGCAACATCGGCGTGATCTCAACACGCACGCCGGTATGCCGCTCGATTTTCCAAACGGCATATTCCACACCGTTGGCGAATGTAAACACCGCTTTTCCTAACCGCAGCAGCGATAAAATCCGACCTTGCCAACGGCGCAAGCGCCAACGCCATTGTGCTTGTCGTTGCATTGCAGAAGTCGTTAAACACTGGTAAAGATTCTCTTCAGCACCTTCTTTTTGCTGTATGAGCGTTGTAAGCATTGGGCTTGCCGCTTGTGTTAAACGGCTAAATGCAGTGAGATTGGTTTGCGCCAGATGACATGCTCGAGTTTCTTTCTCCGCGCGTAATTCTGAGGCGTAAGTCAGCATCAAACACCGTGTCCAGATTTCTTCAACATTCAATACGCCCGCTTCAATCGCAGCAATGCCGGATTTTAGGAAGGTAATGATCGAATGTGCGATCGCATGATAAATGCTCGAGCGAATCGTATCATCTCGTGCAAATAATAGCCGTGACGGTTGCGCAAAACGTGCCCAGATATAGGAATGAAACCAGAATTGAGCGCTATATTCAAAATCCACCGTGGAAATGACTGCGTATTTCGCGCGCAAGGTTTTTTCTTGGTGCCGTACTTCGATATAAAACACATTCGGTGGCAGCCATTCGTTACCCAACGCCAGCAATCGTTGCTGCGGATACGCGTTACGGTAATCATCCACCAATACATACAAATCGACGATACCTTCTTCCAAACTACAATGGGAATGCAAGCACGAACCATACAGCAGCACCGCATCGAGCGAATCCGAGAAGCGTTCTATTAAAGCGGCGACAAACGAATCTAACTCCGAAGAAACCGGCGTATTGCATTGCGCGGCCACTGCGTCGATCAACTCGGTTGGCAATTCTTTATTGTTTGTTAGGTCATTGGTTTTCATGCCTGCGTTATACCACTAAAAACGTGATTGGAGCGGTCGCAGAGATGCGCAAAGGCTCATTGGCGTGATTGGAACGATACAGTTCGCCGTCGATCACGTATTCATCATCCAGCGAAAGCGATAATTCCTGCATATTGTGGCTGAAATAGCCATCGGATTCTTTTAGTTTATCGCCTTGCCCCGTTAATAAGGGCCACAACGAACGCCAAAGCCGCTTGGGTTGTTGTTTGATCCAGGTGACATGTAAAGGCAGCGCTTCTTTTCCCCAATAAGGGCGCATGTTCAACAATATCCGATGCGATGCGCTAATCAAAGCAAACAAGAAAGTGCCTTGGTGTATTTTTCCATCCGTTTCAGTGAGTGTCATCGTGACCGGTTTCCAATCTGCGTGATGTCGCCCTGTGAAAATACCGATTAATGCGGTTATCACAGAATGCAGCATGATCAAGAAGGTATAGCTATTACCTGTGATACCCACTTGTTTAACCGGGCTTCTGGAAAATTTTACGCCACGTGCTACCAAACCCACGGCGAAAAACATGCCATACATTTTTTCGATACCGGCTTGTTCGATACAAAATGCCGAGCGTTTTTGCAATTGGATTGACGATGGCCTAGCTAGATAGGTTTGCAGGCGACGCAATACTTGATCTGGTTTCCCAGTGATACCGAGATCAAACGGCGTCATGTTGGTCGTACCACCCGGTACGATCATTAAAATAGGCCAGTCCTCGGTAGCAGGAAAAATTCGGAATAAGTGCGCAAGGATCGCATGGGTAGTGCCGTCACCGGCGACAATCACTAATAAATCGATTTCAGCTTGCAGCAAAAATTCGAGCGCAGTTTTAAACGTCGCCGCATCAGTGCCTTCACGCGAAATGATGCCAGGAATTTGGTCTAACACCTGCCGGATTTCGGGTAATCTTTTGCGTCCTTGTCCGCCGTTTGGATTGAATAGACAACCAATTTTAGCCGAACCTGCTGATAATCGGTCAATCCGTTGCGACAGCAAGGATGGATTGGCGGAGTCAAGTGCTGTCAATGCGATTATTTCGACGATAAACTTCTTAAATCCAGCGGAGCACGGGTAAAAATCATCACCGCCAATTGATCCCGGTCACGCGCAGGATCGATATCTTGCAACCAAGACCGTAACGTGCCTTCTTTATGTTTCGTCAGCCACGCAACCATCAAACGCCAAATCAATACACCGGTTGAAATCAAATGCCATACGACTACTAATGCAAGCCCCAATGCCGGTTGTCCAATCAGCCATGAAAAAGTCAGTAGCAGCAAATTTGGATTTCGCCGTGCGGTAATCAATCGATTAAATGAATCCAGCCGGCGCCAGATAAAAATATCGAATGATGCCAAAGAAAACTGGAAAACACCTTCGCATAATCTTCCACCGATATAACCGAGGAACATCAAGAACATCAAGATTTCAAAACCGGGAATCGCATCCGGCGTACCGATCAAGCCAGCCCCCCAGGCTAGATACCATAACGGTGGATGAATAATATCCAAACCATGATCCATGACGTCGCCGAATCGGCTGGAAGTGACCGTAACGCGGGCTAATTTGCCATCGACGGTATCCAAGAAAGTCATAAACCATCCCATCAACAAACCGATGCCAAAAAAACCAGCCCAAAACGCTAGGCCTGCGGTTATGGCGAGCACTACGCTGAGATACGTAACGTGATTCGGCGACCAACCTTTACGCACGCAATAATGCGTCGCCCAGTAGGCCGGTTTTGGCCATACCCATTTGGTGATGAAATCGGTTACCCCTTTATAGGAGCCAGAAAATAATTCCTGCTCGAGTAACTCACGGTTTGCGTCACTGATCGGCAGAATATAAGGGGGGTCTTTCTTTTTCAGATTTTGCTGATAATCAATGTGTAAATCATCTAAACCGATATGCGGAATGGCTATGGGTACAAATTTGTAATTTTGCTCAGAATCTTTACTCAGATTTCTAACCAGTTGTTGCGCATAATCGCCATCCGTTCGTATCGCAGCCGGAGAACCACTGGCACTATACAGCGCCGCTTTTTTATCCAATCCTAGTAAAGCCGAAAGAACGCGGCCATCAAACAAAAAATTAGCATTCAAAAATAGAGTAGTCGCGCTAGAAGGTATTTTTTCAACATTTTCTACCAATACAATGTCGGAATGTGCTGTGAGCATGCGTCGTAAACGCTCCTGCCCGGTTAGCCCCCAAATTTTGGGTTCACCGTTACCAAATAGATAAATGTAGGTGGTTTTTAGCATACTGTTTTCTTTCGATTAATTTAAGGAAGAACTGACATTAAAATCTCAAAAATTATACCTGGTAAGAATAGGAAGTCTGCATAGTAACAGAAGCTATCTGTTTGCTTCTACATTAGAAAACTCTTCGAAGCCACACATTTGCAACAATAATCATGGTAATGCTCGGAGCAAGCGCAATCAGTGCTGGATTTATATTTAAAATCAATCCGGCATTCGCGATGATTTGGTCGAGCAAATAAACTCCTATGCCGATCAACGCTGCAAAAACCAGCTTGTTACTTAAACCGGTGCGAATAGAACCAAATACGAACGGAATGGATAGCAATACCATCGCTACCGTCATCAAGATACTACCCAATTTACGCCACAATGCCAGTTGGTAAGAATTAAAATCTTGCCCTGTGGTGCGTAAAAATTCAGTATGTTTCGCCAGCTCGATGGGCGATAAGCTTTCTGGCGGTTTGGTCAACGTGCGTATGTCATCCGGTCGTAAAAAAGAACGCCAATTGAGAGAATTCAAATGTGCCACAGACATTTCATCTTCTTTGAAAGTCCGCGTTGTTACATTTTGCAATTCCCAAACATCATCATCGATGATGTTCGCTGCTTCAGCTAAAATATGTGAAGCCAAATGACCGTTTGGAGAAAATTGCAAAATTTCTATCCCAGTCGCATATTTTGCATGCAGCACTTTGCCAATACGGATGATGTTATGTTCGTTGCGCGTCCAAATTCCCAAATTCCTTCCTAATTCCGCGCTCAAATTGAGCGCAAGCGCACGATAGGTGATGGCTTTCTGTTGCAATTGCGGTGCAACAAATTGTTCTAACGCGACAATGCTCAATAACATCAACGCACCTGCACTTAACGGCGCCAAACTAATGCGGCTGGGTGAAAGACCCGCCACACGCATTGCAATCAGCTCGGAATGAACAGCTAATTTACCGAGCGCAATGACAGTGCCCAATAAAGCAACAAATGGTGCTATCTGTATTAACCGCCTTGGCATCAGCATCGCGGTATAAAAAAAAGCATCTTTGGCGCGATAGGTGCCTTTTCCGACATCATCGAGTTGATCGAGCAGATCAAAAAAGCTAAACAGCGGCAATAAAATTGCGGTAGCAATGAGAAAACCTAATAGCACTTGAAAAAGCACGTAGCGGTAAAGAATCATGTTCGACCTCTGAGCTGCCGATAACCCACAAAAAACGCATAGGCACCAAGCCCTACCAGCATCAAACTGTCTAGCCACCATACTCCCGGGATGCTACCAACCACGCCATTTTCGACCCAAGTTTTTGCTAGGCCGCTTAAGTTATAGTAGCCCGCAAACAGCAACGCCGCGACTAGATAAGTGCGGTCCGTTTTGTCTTGGCGGGGTGAAATGCGAATAAAAGTTACCGCAATCAGTGCTAATAAAATGGTAGCTAGCGGACGTGAAACGCGCCACTGAAATTCAGCAATATCACGCGGTTGATCCGATTCCCACAAGGTACGGGTAGCCGCGGCTTTACGACGGTAATTCATTACATAATCATTGTCGATGTAATAGATCATATTTTCAAACCGTATCACATCATCCACGCTGGCATCTTTGCTGAGTTTATAGATGACGCCATCGCTCAACTGTATGTAAGGCTTTTGTTCCGATGAAGTCGGTTGTATTTGAGTGGCATTTTTGGCAATGACGATTTCACTGTTATGCGCATTTTGAACATAGTGAAAAACCTGCGACATATTCTTGTCGGTATCGTTTTTTTCCCCGACATAAATTACCCGACCGGAACGTTCGCTACCGTGAAAACGGCCCGCTTGAAAGCGATTGGTATTGAGTTCGGCCTCGGCTTGCGCATCGAGCAGATAACTTTCTGCGTAAGCCCAAGGACGAATATAAGATGACAAGATGCCGCTGACAATTCCAATCGGAATGGCTACTGCCAAAACAACCAGCACGATTCGCGTATTGCTGATACCGATCGAGCGAAGCACCGTCAGCTCATGGTCTTTATTCAACCGACCCAACCCAATAATGACGGAAATATATAACGCAATGGCGATCAGTACTTCCAAAGAAATCAGCGTCTTGAGAAAAACCAATTTAAACAACGCAGCAATTCCAAGCGATTCCGTCACAGCACCTGCCAGCAGCCGTGCGCTGCTGAAACTGGCAAATAACCCAGTCAAGATGAGTATGACCACCATAAAAGGCAGCAATATTTCACGTGCGATATAGCGGTCAAGCAGTTTCATGCATCGAAAGTATCAATCAGTAAGCTAATCTGCAGATATTTGTTAATTTTTTTACAACCCCAACTATTCTTGTACCCATTGCGTTTGTTTTTCATTTTTGAGAATGGCTTCGGCAAGCCTCAAATCTTCCACTTTATCCACATCGACTCCGGCACGGGGATCATCCAACTCAATTGTTTGAATATTCACGCCAGATTTTTGTGACACAGCCGCCACTCCTTGATCTCGGGTCAAGATTCCCAACAAATAGGCAAATACTGTTTTAAAACCCAGCACTCGTGCAATCAATTGCCACGGTTTTTTGCGTAAATCTTCAGCCTGCCGCCAGAATTGAACGAGACTACGTCCGTTTGGCGTGAAAGCAAATAAGTTACAACCACAAACCCCCCCATCTCGTAAGCGTATTACTGTGCGCTTCGAACCAGGAAACGCAGCGGCAATTTGTTCTTGCCGCACAATTCCAACGGTTGCATCTGCCGTTGTCGCGATTGATTGCTGCAAAAACTGCTGTACGATTTGTGATGTCAGCAAGGCATGATCAGCCGTGGTGACCAATACCGATAAATTATCCGGTATTTGTTTCAAACCGCTATCTGCGCTGCGGCTAGGTGAATTCAAATTGGGAATCCAAGCCACTTGTCCTGAATCAATTCGCTGTTTTAATTCAGGGCAATGATGATGAAGGGTTTCTGGGGGGCCGCATAGGATAATCGATGAAATTTGCGGACAGGCTTGCAGAGCATTTAAAACACGAATCACCATCGGGATACCATCAACACTAGCAAAAGCTTTGCAAGCAGCATTCGTGTACTGTGTGATCGGATCTTTGCCGGTACGGTCAGCCGCTAACACGATGGCAGCAAATTGCTTATCGGTATTATTATTTTGTGTGATCACAGAGTTTTCTGATAAATACGATACCGCTTGTATTCCTGACTGCCAATACTTTTGAGAATATGACGCATGGGCAAATTATCTTCCAGTATCCAGGATAACTCGACTTCTTTGATACCATACGCGATTCCTGCCTGACGCGGCGCATCAATGATCAAACAGGCCAAAGCCAGTCCTAATGGCGTATTTTGGTATTGTTTGCGAACTCCCATTAGTGGAATACGGCCACTCGTTAATTCATTATTTTTAATGCGTTTAATAAGCGTTAGCCAACCAAAAGGCAATAAATTCCCATTCATTTCGGATAACGCTTCGTTGATATTTGGCAATCCCACCATGAATGCTGCTGGCACACCATCGACCTCGGCAATTTGCACAAACTCATCGGGCAATAACCATTTCAGCGTACTGCCTAACTCAGCAAATTCTTCTTCCGTGAATGGAATAAATCCCCAATTTTCAGCCCAGGCATCATTAAAAATATCCCTAAGAATTTCCATTTCTTGGGTTAGTTGATTTCGTCTCAACGTACGCAGTTTTATTTTGTTTGAAAACCGTTTGATCACCGCTTGCATGACCGGAGGAAATTCAAATGCCGTGTTAATTTTGTATGCAAACATATCTTTAGCGGGAAGATATCCTTGGCTTTCTAATAATTTTCCATACCAAGGCGCTGAATGCGTCATCATGATCATTGGCGGTGTGTCGAAACCCTCTACCAAAATTCCGACTTCTTGATTAATGGAAAAATTATAGGGTCCAGTGATATGACGAACGCCGCGAGCTGCTAGCCACGCTTCTGCATGCAACGCCAATGCTGCAAAAACCTCGTGATTATCGATGCATTCCATGAAACCAAAATGACCGGTATCGAAACCATAGCGTTCGCGATGCAACTTGTCGACCTGCGCGCTAATGCGTCCGACCGGTTGCCCGTCTTGGTACGCGATCCAGAGTTGCCAATCACCGTGTTTAGAATAGGGATTGAAATGGGATAAATGAAATCGACGTTCCAAGCGTAACGGCGGCACCCACATCGGATCATTCTCATAAATATGCCAAGGAACATTGATAAATTTACCTACTTCATGGTAGGTCATGGCGGGACGGACAACTATAGGCGTGTTATTTTTCTTAGGAAGATTTGACATTGCAGCAAAGTAAGCTGAAGGCAGATGATGATTCGCTTCGAATGAAACGAATTATATAACGGTGTGTTTCAATAAATTATCGATTAATCGATGAAACACTTCCCTGGGATCTTCTGTAGCTACTTCTTGGCCATCAGTGATTTTGGGGGATTGATATGCATTGGCCTCGCATTGTTCGTCAGTAATGTGGCGACAGAAGTCGCGAAAATTGTTCCAATCGGTGTTGTATTCCAGCAAACGCTTTTGTGGAATAAATAAACGTAATACTTCAAAATTTTGATACATCTCAGGCATGCGAGCAGCAAAAAATTGCTGAATATTCTTTGGCCAAACTTTGTGTTTTGGATACAAGGCTGCAAATTCAGTTTCAATGGTGGAGCGAAAATTCTCAATCGCATTGGAACGTCTCTTACGATTGATAATCTCTATAAAAATGCCACCCACTATTGCAAACGCGAACAAAGCAATTGCCCAAAATGGCAGCATTTCTAGATATGCACTGATTTGATTAATATTTTCGTTCAAAGTTATCCCGTTCCTAATTTAACTCGCTGTGTTGGATCAATACCTACTACCAAACTGAGGTTTGACTGAGTTGCTATCTTGCCACAGTGAACCTGATGTATCAACCCATGATGGGTTTAGCGTAATTTTCGACACAGTGCGTAAGAAATGGCATAAGCTACTGATCGAGGGATAAACACCTTTTTCTCTAATTCCTGATGTTTTTATTGTTTCATAATGAAATAAAGTAATTATATTGAATCAACAAATTTGCATTGACCACATAGGGTCAATTGCGCTATTTTTGTCCCTTTTCCCCACGATGCATTTTTATATTTTGGATTGTTGGTTTTTATTCTATGGTCAAAGCTTCGAAAAATGCGACTGCCGCTGTAGCAGCGGAACCTGAGAGTTTTGAGGCTGCTTCGAAAGAGTTGGAAGAAATTGTGGCAGATATGGAAGCAGGGAAGCTGTCTCTGGAAGCGTCTTTATTAGCTTATCAGCGCGGAGCTCATCTGTTACAGTATTGTCAAAAAAAACTTCAAGGTGCGCAACAACAAGTTAAAATACTTGAAGCCGATATGTTAAAAAATTTTAATGCCTCCGATATTCATGACCACTGATTTTCAGAATTGGGCTACTGACTGTCAGGCGCATATTGAAGCTTTTCTTGAAACTCGACTTCCTGCCGTCGATTGTGTTCCGATGCGTTTGCATAAAGCCATGCGGTATTCTGTGCTGGGTGGTGGGAAACGTGTGCGTCCTTTATTGGCTTTCGCTGCTGGAGAATTGGGACGGGCCGATAAAGTACGCGTCACGATTGTGGCCGCATCGGTTGAACTTATTCATGCCTATTCATTGGTTCATGACGATTTGCCTTGCATGGATGATGATGTGTTGCGTCGTGGCAAGCCGACTTGTCACGTTGAATTCGACGAGTCGACTGCGTTATTGACAGGGGACTCCCTGCAAACGCTTGCTTTTGAATTGCTTGCGGAAAAAAAGTTATCCGATTCACCCGAAACGCAGTTAGAAATGATATTGCAATTGGCTCGAGCAACCGGTTCACGAGGCATGGCTGGTGGCCAGGCATTTGATCTCGATAGCGTCGGAAAAACGTTAAGTCTACCGGAGTTAGAATTCATGCATATCCACAAAACAGGTGCATTGATTCGCGCGGCTGTTATGCTAGGGGCTCTTTGCTCGAAGCGTCTTGATGCGACGCAACTTAATAAGCTTGATCATTTTGCTAAATGCATTGGGCTTGCATTTCAAGTGGTGGATGATTTACTCGACACTGAGGCAACAACGGCTACTCTCGGCAAAACGGCTGGTAAAGATGCGGAAAACAACAAACCAACATACGTGAGTATCTTAGGGACTAATCAGGCCCGCGAATTAGCGGAGAAACTACAATGCGACGCGTATCAAGCCTTAGAGCAATTTGGAGAGGATGCATTAAGATTGCGTCAAGTAACTGATTTTATTATTAAACGCAAATTTTAGCGGCCTTTCTTATTCTTTCGTTAATTTATTTTCACACTTTGAATGTACCCACTGTTAGATACCATTAATTTACCTTCACAGTTGCGTGAGTTGGATCCTAAGAAATTATCTAAATTCGCTAAAGAATTACGTAATTTCCTGGTTGAATCGGTTGCAAAAACTGGTGGGCACTTGTCCTCCAATTTGGGTACGGTTGAATTAACGATCGCTTTACACTATGTTTTCAACACGCCGCATGATCAGATCGTATGGGATGTCGGTCACCAAACCTATGCGCATAAAATTTTAACGGGACGTCGTGAAGGCATGTGCAAATTACGCATGCAAGGCGGGATCGCTGGTTTTCCGCGGCGCGACGAAAGCGAATATGATGCGTTTGGCACAGCGCACTCCAGTACTTCGATCAGCGCGGCATTAGGCATGGCGGTAGCGGCGCAATTGAATCAAACGGGGAAACGCTCTATCGCAGTAATCGGTGATGGCGCGATGAGCGCCGGTATGGCTTTTGAAGCACTGAATAATGCAGGGGTAATGGATGCTAACCTGTTAGTAATTTTAAATGACAATGATATGTCGATATCGCCGCCAGTAGGGGCGCTCAATAACTATTTGGCCAAATTGATGTCGGGGCAATTTTATGCAGCCGCTCGACGTGCTGGAGAAAAAGTACTTCGCGTGATGCCACCGGTACTAGAGCTTGCTAAACGCGCCGAAGAACATGTTAAAGGAATGGTTACTCCCAGTACTTTGTTTGAAGAATTCGGATTTAACTATATTGGGCCGATTGACGGTCACGATCTAACTGTTCTGATTGAAACATTGAGCAATATTAAGCAACTGGATGGGCCACAATTTTTGCATGTTGTTACCCGTAAAGGCGCGGGTTACCAATTAGCCGAAGAGGATCCGATTCTCTATCATGGCGTCGGAAAATTTGATGCTAAAAAAGGCATTGTTGCATCCAAAACGCCTTCGAAGTTGACCTATACGCAAATATTTGGCGATTGGCTTTGCGATATGGCGGCACAAGATTCACGTTTGGTAGGGATAACGCCTGCCATGCGCGAAGGATCAGGTTTGGTAAGGTTTTCGCAGGAATATCCCACTCGCTACTTTGATGTAGGTATCGCCGAGCAACATGCCGTCACATTTGCTGCCGGTGCTGCTTGTGAAGGATTAAAACCTGTCGTTGCTATTTATTCCACTTTCTTGCAACGCGCTTACGATCAACTGATTCACGATGTCGCCATTCAAAATTTACCAGTTGTCTTTGCTATCGACCGCGCCGGATTGGTCGGTGCGGATGGGCCAACACATGCCGGAAGTTTTGATTTGACCTATTTGCGTTGTATACCCAACATGACTGTCATGGCCCCTGCCGATGAAAACGAATGCAGGCAAATGTTGTATACCGCTTTCATGATCGACTCACCTACAGCAGTTAGGTATCCCAGAGGTAGCGGCAGTGGTGTGCCCATACAAAAAGAAATGCAAATGTTGCCGGTTGGGCGTGGTGAGATTCGTCGCCAAGGAGAAAAAGTTGCATTATTAGCTTTTGGTAGCATGTTAGCACCCTGCCTTGCTGCTGCAGAAGAATTAAATGCCACGGTGGTTAATATGCGTTTTATTAAACCGCTGGATGAAGAATTAATAGCCTCGATGGCGGCAAAGCATGACCTATTGGTAACTGTGGAAGAAAACACCATTATGGGTGGGGCTGGCAGTGCAGTTACCGAGTCTCTGTATAAACAAAAAATTTACATTAAAGTACTACAATTAGGATTGCCTGATACTTTTATTGATCAAGGTGATCATGCTCAAATGCTAGCAAATTGCGGCTTGGATAAAGATGGCATCGTTCGGTCAGTGAACTCAGCATTATAAATTCAGTCATTATTACGAGTTTGTTGTCATTTGAAGAGGTCAATGACCATAATTCCTTTCTCATTAGGAAAACAAATAAATGAATAAAGAAATTGATCTACCTATCGCCGATGTCCAGAGTTCACCTGACACTCGGCGCATCGCGATTGATCGAGTGGGAATTAAAGCGATCAAGCATCCGGTATTGGTAGCAGATAAAAATGGTGGTGTGCAGCATACCATCGCGGTTTTCAATATGTACGTAAATCTGCCTCATAATTTTAAGGGCACACACATGTCTCGCTTCGTCGAGATCCTAAATAGTCGTGAACGAGAAATTTCAGTCGAATCCTTCGAATCCATTTTGCGCGAAATGATTGAGAGACTGGAGACCGATTCTGGTCATATTGAGATGAGTTTCCCTTATTTTGTCAATAAATCTGCGCCAATTTCGGGCGTTAAAAGCTTGTTGGATTACGAAGTGACATTTATTGGGGAAATCATTAAAAACGAGTATTTTTTCACCATGAAAGTCATTGTGCCGGTAACCAGTTTGTGCCCCTGTTCCAAAAAGATATCAAATTACGGTGCGCATAATCAGCGCTCGCATGTATCTATTTCAGTACGAACCAACAGTTTCGTGTGGATTGAAGATATGATTCGAGTGGCTGAAAACAATGCTTCGTGCGAATTGTACGGTCTGCTCAAACGTCCCGATGAAAAATATGTCACCGAACGTGCTTATGACAATCCAAAATTTGTCGAGGACATTGTTCGAGATATTGCAGAAACATTGAATCACGACGAACGCATCGATGGTTACGTGGTGGAATCAGAAAACTTTGAATCCATCCATAATCATTCTGCTTATGCGCTGATTGAAAAAAACAAGAAAAAACGTTCGCATTAATCAAAACAACTGGGAATTTCGCTTAAAGTATCAATTAGTTTATAGCACTTGTTGTTTAGCAAAGTCTTTTAAGCGAAATCCCAATATCCACAGCGCTGAAAAATAACTGACCGCTCCCAAACAAACGATCCAACTCAGTTTTGCAACGCGTTCCAAAGTAGAGCCTATTAACCAACTTGCGTGATCCCCCACAGCAAACCATAACACGCCACCCATTACGATCAACGCTACGGATATTTTAAGGAAAAATACGAGCCATCCTGCTTGGGGTTGATAAATATTTTGCTTGCGCAATTGGTAATATAGCAACCCTGCGTTCAAGCATGCTCCCAATCCAATCGCAAGCGCTAATCCGGCATGTTGAAACGGGAAAATAAATGCCAAATTCATTAGTTGCGTCGCGATGAGCGTTATAATTGCGATTTTTACTGGTGTTTTGATGTTCTGCCGCGCATAAAAACCCGGTGCTAGAACCTTTACTAAAATCAATCCGATCAGTCCAATACTGTAAGCAATCAATGCTTCCCGAGTCATCCACACGTCATGATCGGTAAAAGCACCGTGATGAAATAAAGTAGCAATTAATGGCGTCGACAGCAATCCTAATGCCAACGCAGCAGGAAGCGTCAATATCATCGTCATGCGTAATCCCCAATCCAATAAGCGAGAATATTCTTCATTACTATTGTTGCTATAGTGACGCGCTAGCGATGGCAGCAAAATTGTTCCCAACGCGACGCCTAATAAGCCCGCGGGAAATTCCATTAAACGGTCTGCATAATAAAGCCAAGAAACGCTTCCAGTCACTAACAATGAAGCGAAAATAGTATTAATCAATAGACTAATTTGACTCACTGACACACCGAAAACCGCTGGGCCCATCAATTTGATAACACGCCATGCGCCGCTTTCCTTGACATTGAATCGGATTCTCGGCAATCGCTCGAGACGGATTAAAAAAGGTACCTGGAAAGCCAATTGCAATATACCGCCGATAAAAACGGCCCATGCTAAAGCTAGAACAGGCGGTTGCATATACGGGGTTAGCCATAGGGCGCAAGCAATAAATGACAGATTCAGAAAAGCCGGTGTGATTGCTGGAACATTAAATTTCCCGTAGGTATTCAAAATACCTCCAGCCAGCGCGACCAAGGAAATAAACAAAATATAGGGGAAGGTAATGCGTAATAAATCGACTGTTAGTGCAAATTTTTCAGGATTCTCTAAAAAACCTGGGGCACTAGCATAAATAATCCATGGCGATGCAACGACACCTATCAACGTTACGACAAATAACGTGATTGTCAGAAGCGTGCTGATGTGATCGATTAAATCACGCGTTTCTTCTGTCGTACGAGTATTCTTATACTCCGCCAAAATGGGAACGAAGGCTTGCGAAAACGCGCCTTCGGCAAATAAGCGTCGTAACAAATTGGGAATGCGAAACGCGACAAAAAAAGCATCGGTCGCAATGCCTGCACCGAAAATTCGCGCGATGATCATGTCGCGTATAAAACCGAGAATGCGCGATATGAAAGTCATGCTGCTCACTGCAGCCAATGCTTTGACGAGATTCAAAGTTTATAAGATGCAGTGCTTAACAAGCATTAAAGATTGAGAATAGCTATCGAGAAGTAAAAGGACTGGTCTCACTACAAAATTGTCATAGTGTAAATAAACGACCCAGTTTTTGGGTAAAGCCTTGCTCGCTCCATTTCCATTTGATGAAATATTCACAACCTTCTTCAGGATTATTAATTTCCGCTGTGATTCTCGTTTGCCCTGTCACAATGGGCGGCAGCAGATCTTCTTCAATACCATTCTTTTGGCAACACAACTTTGCAGAAGAAATGGGCCTTCCTTTAGGTAGCTCAACCGTCAGATTTAATTGTCGAGTCATGCTATCCACCACATGAGAAAAAATTCCTTCTGGGCGAGTATACGCGCCTTCGCAACGATACGACAAAACTAAGTCATATCCATCGGGCACTTTGCTTCCAGCAGGAAATTTTGTACAAACTTCATAGCTGCCATCGACATTCGTTTTCTCGGCTGGATCACTGTCATTTACTTTAATGTGAGTAATATTTCCGATCGCGCGAATATTTCTAAACCAGTACTCGGTATTGCTGGCATGGAAAGCCCTTGTGACCTGTATTTGCCTTACTGTTGCTTTGTTTCCACTGGTATCGTGGACGGTTAATGTTTTGTTTAAATTTCCGATGGAAAATGATGATTTATGCTGTCTAAATTGATCATAAATTAAAGCTAATGCGCATAAAACAAAAAACAGTCCAATCACTGGATATGGCGTTAATAAAGCCACCAATACGCCGAAAATAGCGATAAAGCTATTAAGATAAAAAACAATTTGGTTGGACCTATCAAACATACAAAACGCTCCTTCTCATTACCTAATGCTACTTTTATAAAAGAATAAAGTTTATCAGAGAAATCAGCCAAAGAAACAACACCGGAAACTTTCAAGCAGATCGAGACATCATCCGGCCGATTGTGGGAATTTTAGAATAAGTCCAATAATCCCCGATTATTCAATTAAAGTTTAGTGAGTTCAAGTCGTTAAAATCTAGGAATAATGGCATCACAACTGCGTTATTGGAATCTTGATCAACTAAACTTGCCTGGAAGAAAAAGATGAAAATTCTTGTAAATTTTAAATCGGGTTTTAAACAAACATTTATCGTTCCCAAAGGAATGCTAACGGTAGATTTTAGAAATATGGCTCGAGAAATTGGCGGCAATATTGAGAGTATTGAATTTTCATTACCATCTTCTCGTCAGCAAAAATCAACAAATTCCAGGGCTAGGCTCAGTGAAAGCGTTATTCGCATGCCTGATAAAGGTTAATTATAAGTAGCTTGTCTTTTATAACAATTTAAAAAGGGATGTCATCCTCCATATCATCAAAACTACCGGCACTCCTAGAAGCGTTTGAAGTGGCAGGACTAGGAGCATCTTCCTCGTGCTGAGGTGCCTCGAAAGCACCGCTGCCTGATCGATTTCCCAGCATTTTCATATCTGTCGCGATAATGTCGGTTGTATACCGATCCATGCCATTTTTATCTGTCCACTTCCGTGTTTCTAGCCGACCTTCGACATAAACTGAACGGCCTTTTTTCAAGTATTCGCCAGCAATTTCCGCCAATTTTCGATAAAAAGTAACCCGATGCCATTCGGTTTTCTCTTGCTTATCTCCGTTCTTGTCTTTCCATGTATCGGTGGTGGCCAGAGTGATATTGGTAACTGCTTCACCGTTCGACATATAGCGCGTTTCAGGATCTTTCCCTAAATTTCCGATCAATATCACTTTATTGACAGATGCCATTTATTTGACTCCTTCCTCAAGCAATTTAATTACGTTGGTTTCGTCGAAACCTTTCATATCGACTTTAAGATAAGCAATTTTTTCATTCACCAATACTAGGGCTTCGTAAACACCCGGTAATTCCGCTAATCTGCGTGACAATTCTTTGGATTGATTCAAATCCATGTTGCTATGCACGGAATACATTTTAGAACGCACCGCAGCCGGAGCTTTCATTGTTATCGCTAATAATAACCATATCACTAACAGCAATCCACAGAAACCATATAATGCGCTACTACCATAGTGACCAAACAAATAACCGCCAATAGAAGCGCCCGCAAAAGCACCGAGAAACTGCGTGCTACTATAAATTCCGATCGCCGTCCCTTTGGCTCCGACTGGAGCGATTTTAGAAATCAGTGATGGGAGACTTGCTTCCAATAGATTAAAAGCTGTGAAAAAAACCCATAATGCCGCTGCCGTAGCCATAATCGAATCCGTTGTGAAAGCCAACAATAGTTGCCCTAATAACAGGATACCGATCGCCACAATAAAAACTGGTTTCAATTTGGCTTTCTTTTCCGCATAAATAATAGGCGGAATAATACAGACAACAGACAAAAGTAATACCGGTAAGTATATCTGCCAATGATCATTCGCCACCAATCCCGCTTCACGCAAGGTTAATGGAACGACCAGCCAAAGCGCCATCAAAGTGGCATGTAAAGCAAAAATTCCATAATTTAATCGCAATAACTGCGCATTGCGTATCACATCGCGAAAACTGTCCGCAGAGGTTTCGGTATCGGAATGAAAACGGCTGATTTGAGGATCGGGAATTATTTTTTTTACCACTAACATCGCAAGAACAGCCAGAATACCGGTCATTGCGAAAATTCCAGGCACGCCTATCCATTGATTCAAAGTGGGCGCTATCGCTAACGAAAGAGCGAAAACCATTCCGATGGTCATGCCAATCGTTGCCATTGCTTTGGTGCGATGTTCTTCGCGCGTCAAATCTGCGGCAAGCGCCATAATGGCTGCGGATATAGCTCCAGCACCTTGAACGATGCGACCGATGATAATCCAGTAAATATCAGCAGCGAAAGCAGCAATCAAACTTCCCAGCGCAAAAAGGATTAACCCAATATAAATAACTGGTTTACGGCCAATGCGATCAGATAACCAGCCGAAGGGTATTTGTAATATCGCTTGTGTGAGACCATACGCACCCAAAGCGATACCGATGAGTGTGTAATTATCCCCACCGGGCAAATCTTCCGCATAAAACGCGAATACCGGCAAAATAATAAATAACCCAAACATCCGCAAACCATATACGCCTGCCAGGCCAATGGTTGCTCGTAATTCTGCTGGGGACATTTTTTCAGATGAAACAGACATGAATCAGATTGTGATATTTCTACAAAGTTGGGTATATTAACAGGTTGACTGACACATAGATAGCCGATGGAATTTATAAAAATACGTGGTGCGCGCACCCATAACTTAAAAAATATTCACCTTGATCTGCCTCGTAACAAGCTGGTTGTGATTACCGGATTATCAGGATCTGGTAAGTCTTCTCTCGCTTTCGATACGCTCTATGCCGAAGGCCAGCGACGTTACGTCGAATCGCTTTCGGCTTACGCACGGCAATTTCTACAATTGATGGAAAAACCGGATGTGGATTTGATTGAAGGACTCTCACCTGCGATTGCCATTGAGCAGAAAGCCACTTCACATAACCCGCGTTCGACCGTAGGCACGGTTACGGAAATTCATGATTATTTGCGTTTGTTATTTGCGCGCATCGGTGATCCGCATTGTCCAGAGCATCACATTAAACTGTCTGCGCAAAGCGTTTCGCAAATGGTTGATCACGTCATGCAATTGCCTGAAGATACGCGCCTAATGATTCTTGCGCCCTTGATCGTGGAGCGCAAAGGCGAACAAAACGAGTTATTTGACGAATTGCGCGCGCAAGGTTTTGTACGCGTGCGCATTGATGGCGAGGTCTATGAAATCGATGCCTTGCCAAAATTACAAAAAACTAAAAAACATACAATCGAAGTCGTTATCGACCGACTGAAAGTTTCTTCTGAAAGCAAGCAACGCTTGGCAGAGTCTTTTGAAGTTGCGCTGCGCCATTCTGACGGAAGAGCCTTGGCGGTAGAAATGGACAATAGCAATGAACATCTTTTTTCGGCGAAATTCAGTTGCCCTGTCTGTAGTTATTCATTAGCTGAATTAGAACCGCGATTATTTTCATTTAATAACCCACTCGGAGCGTGTTCAAAATGTGATGGATTGGGACAAATTACTTTTTTCGATCCGGCTAGAGTCGTTGCTTTCCCTCACATATCGCTGGCTTCAGGTGCGGTCAAAAATTGGGATAAACGAAACCAATTCTATTTTCAATTATTGGCCGGGCTTTCCGAGCATTATCAGTTCGATTTAGAAACGCCGTTTGAGAATCTGTCAGAGTCGACTCGAAACATTATTTTATATGGCTCTGGCAAAGAGAAAATTCATTTTTCTTACTACACCGATAGTGGAAAAAAGTTTCAGGATTACCATGCATTCGAAGGAATCATTCCTAATCTAACCAGGCGTTATAAAGAAACAGAATCACAAACGGTACGCGAGGAACTGTCCAAGTATCTCAATGCGCAGGTTTGTCCTGAATGTCAGGGAACGCGGTTATGTCAATCCGCGCGTCACGTTCATGTCGGCGGACAAGCAATTTATCAAATTAGCGCGCTTCCCCTGAAAAAAGCCCAGTACTTTTTTGATCATATTCAGTTATCCGGACACAAGCAATCCATTGCTGACCGTATCATCAAGGAAATTTCCAGTCGTTTACAATTCCTTAATAATGTCGGCTTGGGTTATCTGTCGCTCGACCGATCAGCAGACACCTTATCCGGCGGAGAATCTCAACGTATCAGGCTTGCCAGCCAAATTGGATCGGGTCTCACGGGAGTTATGTATGTATTGGATGAGCCTTCTATCGGATTGCATCAACGTGATAATGGTCGCTTATTGGAAACACTCAAAAAACTTCGTGATTTAAGTAACAGTGTCATCGTAGTTGAGCATGATCAAGACGCGATAGAAATTGCTGATTATGTGGTCGATATGGGACCCGGTGCGGGGGAACATGGCGGTTATGTAATCGCACAAGGCTCTCCACAGGATATTCAAGAAAATGAGACTTCTCTGACGGGACAGTTTTTATCGGGCAAGCGTTCAATATCGATTCCACCGCAGCGTCAGCAACCTGTCGTTGACCGTATGTTATGTATTGAAGGCGCTACCGGCAATAATCTTAAAGACGTTACGCTGTATTTACCAGTTGGGCTATTTGTTTGTGTAACGGGAGTGTCTGGCTCAGGCAAGTCAACCTTGATCAATGAAACACTTTATCGTGTCGTTGCCCGGCATTTATATGGCAGCAATGTAGAGCCGGCCGCTTACAAAAATATAGAAGGTTTGGCTTTCTTTGATAAGGTCATCAATATGGATCAAAGCCCAATCGGACGAACGCCTCGTTCCAATCCTGCAACTTATACCGGATTATTTACGCCTATTCGTGATTTATTTGCCGGTGTTCCACAAGCGCGCGAGCGCGGCTATGCGCCCGGCAGATTTTCTTTTAATGTCAAAGGCGGGCGTTGCGAATCTTGTCAAGGCGATGGCGTCATCAAAGTAGAAATGCATTTTTTGCCCGACATTTATGTCACATGCGACGTTTGTCATGGTCAGCGCTATAACCGAGAAACGCTGGAAATCCAATACAAAGGCAAGAACATCAATGAAGTGCTGCAAATGACCGTGGAAAAAGCTCACGAATTTTTTTCCGCTGTTCCGGTAGTGGCGCGAAAACTGCAAACACTGTTAGAAGTTGGGCTCGGTTATATCACGTTGGGACAATCCGCCACCACCTTGTCCGGCGGAGAAGCACAGCGTGTGAAGCTATCGCTGGAGCTTTCTAAACGCGACACCGGACGCACCTTATATATCCTTGACGAACCCACCACAGGACTGCATTTTCAAGACATTGATTTGCTGTTAAAGGTATTGCACCGGTTACGAGATCATGGCAATACGGTGGTAGTGATCGAACATAACTTGGATGTTATCAAAACAGCAGATTGGATCATTGATTTGGGGCCTGAAGGCGGGGACGGCGGTGGTCAAATCATCGCCGAAGGGACACCGGAAAGTGTTGCGGAGAATAAAGACAGTTATACTGGCCAGTATCTTCGAGGTGTTCTCGAAAAATATTAAAGACTTCCTCACCGCAAGTAGCCGAGTATTATCTGTGCTCTTTCCTTGGCGATACTATTTTAAGTCTATGTAACAATTAATTATTGAATGGATTATCCAAAGTGTATTGAGATATAGAAATAGAGGTGTGCATAATGAAAACAACGGAATTTAAAGCCTGGCTAAAATCCCTAGAACGCATGAACCGTAATTAGTGAAACAAACTGAGAAAAAATTTGGAAGGAAAAAAGGATGCTGATGAAGTGATAACATTGATCGAACGTAGTTCGGATGACAAACCATTGTCCTAGATGTAAAGCAACCAAGCTATATCGCTGGGGAAAAGTCAGTGATTTGCAGTGTTACCGTTGTCGCCAATGCAATCGCACGGTTAATGCGCTCACAGGAACACCACTGGCACGGCTACGCCACAAGGACAAATGGTTCGAATATGAGCAAACGATGATTCAAGGTTTAAGCATCCGTAAATCAGCGGATAGCTGTGGGATAGCCAATAATACAAGCTTTAAGTGGCGACATCGTTTTTTACAA
>JBGAVE010000024.1:0-37780 GCA_044228295.1 Nitrosomonas sp. | reverse complement strand
CACTTCAATGCTATTGTTTTAAATAGCCATTGTAGCAGTTGACTGACCAATCATGATTACAATCGTGCAAAGGTCTCACTTAATTTACTGTTTCTTAACAGCTTACTAGACTAACAGATTGTATCTGCTAGTCTAGAGCTACGGTAACTTTTTCATCTTATGGCAATTTAGGATTTTTTGTGAGCAGCTGAATATTTTTTAGCTTTTCTTCCGAAAATGATCCAGGAAGAATCACGCCAAGCCGATTATTACCGGTTGACAGGGTTCAATATCGCTATGTTTGCGTGATTATTCGGCTGTTAAAGAGTCTGGGCAGTCTTTTTAAGTGATACGTCATAACCAGTAACATGTGTCAGGTATGGGTTTTGGCTTAATATCGCGTGATTTCAAAGCATCGCGGTGCTTTTGGCTACGATAGGCTCTGTCAGCATGAATGCGGGTTCTTGACTGAATATTGGTCTTATCGAGCAAATCCAGCAGCGACTTGCTGTCAGGAAATTCGCCGCAGTGGCTTTAACGGCTGACACCAAGCAATGATTATCGACTACCGTATGAGCTTATCGCCGAATACTGATTAGGCATTCGGTTCATCATCGCGTTTTTTCCGATCACCAACACTTCATAAGCCGGTCTGGTTTTAGGTTTGCGGAGGGAACTTTGAATGATACTCGTATCAACATGATAGTCTTTCCTAACTTCAATATGGTGCACTTGTATTTGCTGATTGATTGGATTAAATAGCAGCCCATCCCATCCCATCCCATCCCATGCTTGTGCTGCGGCTAGTCGCGTTCTAAATCGCGATAGCACAGAATGGTCCCTCACATCGTCTTACAGCGACAAACTCTGAAGTCGCATCATGTGGAAATTCGAGTTCACCATGTCTTCCACCAATTCATCGCTTAGACCACCGTTCCAGATTCCGACCAATAGCATCTTAAACAACAGCAACTTCGAATAAACTAGCTCCCCCACGCAGCATCGGAAACCGATGCGTAATGAACTGTGATTGCTTGCTCGATCGAGTTCCAGTGGATCAATTAATCAATTTGCATCAGAAAATTCCCTCTACGGGTACGGCGGATTACATCAAATTCGGAAAAACTCATGCTGATCACTTCAATGTTATTGTTTTAAAGCGTTATTATAGCGATTAGCTGGTCAAATATGATGCAACCGTGCAAAGATCTCATTAGATATTATTAACCTATTCTAGTCTAGATTCTTGTTTAATTTACACAATTTAGCTATCGAATCAAATCTACTACATCCATGTAACCTCTGATGTCAAGTGCTGCTTGGGTATATTCTGGACAACTGCTCAATCCAGCTATATCTTCCTTTGACCATCCCATATCAAGCTAAACAGAGAATTGCGCGATAAGCCGAATCATTACAATCTTGCTTATAGCAGACTAATGTTTGATTAAGGGAGGCTTCGTTAAATTTTCTTCACTTGATTGTAAAGTTGACTGCCCAATGGGGAAATTTATTTCCGGTTTGTGTTCTAAAGCAAGATCAAGCACTTGATCAATCCACTTCACTGAATGAATATTCAGTTTTTCTTTAATATTTGCTGGGATTTCCGCTAAATCTTTAACATTTTTTTCGGGGATAATTACTGTTTTAATTCCGCCTCGATGCGCGGCTAGTAATTTTTCTTTTAAACCGCCAATAGGCAATACTTCTCCACGTAAAGTAATCTCACCGGTCATTGCGACATCAGCTCTAACCGCTATATTTGTCAGTGTTGATACGATCGCGACACAAATACCAATCCCGGCACTTGGTCCGTCTTTAGGAGTTGCACCTTCGGGTAAGTGAATATGAATATCATTTTTTTGGTAAAAATCTTCGGCAATACCAAGTAAATGCGATCGATTTCTCACTACGGAAAGCGCTGCTTGAATCGATTCCTGCATGACTTCGCCTAGTTTTCCTGTAGTGATCATTTTCCCTTTTCCGGGCATCGCTACCGTTTCGATGGTTAAAAGCTCTCCACCTACTTCGGTCCAAGCCAATCCTGTTACTTGTCCAACATGATTTTTTTCTTCAGCAATACCGTAGCTGTAACGTCTAACGCCTAAAAACTTATCAAGATTGCGTGAAGTTACGATTAATTTGGTTTTATTTTTTTGCGTTAGCAAAGTTTTTACTGATTTACGGCAAATTTTGGAAATTTCACGTTCCATTGAACGCACACCTGCTTCTCTCGTATAGTAACGAGCAATATCACGCAGGGCATTTTCAGAAACTGACAATTCCGATTCTTTTAAACCATGGTTTTGCATTTGCTTGGTAAGTAAATACCGTTTTGCGATGTTGAGTTTTTCTTCTTCTGTATAACCCGAGAGTTGAATGACTTCCATTCGATCCAGTAGGGCAGGTGGTATATTTAATGTGTTTGCTGTTGCAACGAACATGACATCTGATAAATCGTATTCTACTTCAATATAATGATCAACAAAGGTGTTATTCTGTTCTGGATCAAGTACTTCAAGCAAAGCTGAAGCAGGATCTCCTCGGAAATCCATTCCCATTTTGTCAACTTCATCCAACAAAAATAATGGATTTTTAACGCCAACTTTAGTCATGTTGTGCAAAATCTTACCCGGCATTGAGCCAATATAAGTTTTGCGATGGCCACGAATTTCAGCTTCATCACGGACACCGCCCAGTGACATCCGCACGAATTCTCTGTTAGTGGCGCGTGCAATGGATTGACCTAACGAAGTTTTGCCTACTCCAGGAGGCCCTACAAGACATAAAATAGGCGCTTTAAGTTTATTGACTCGCTGCTGGACGGCTAAATATTCAACAATTCGTTCTTTGATTTTTTCCAATCCATAGTGATCTTTGTCTAGCTCTGCTTCGGCCGCTTTCAAATTGGCATTAACTTTACTTTTTTTCTTCCAAGGTAAAGCCACTAATGCATCAATGTAATTGCGCACTACGGTTGCTTCCGCAGACATAGGCGACATCAAGCGAAGTTTTTTTAATTCTGATTCAGCCTTTGTATAAGCCTCTTTAGGCATTTTTGCGAGTCTGATTTTCTTTTCTATTTCCTCTAAATCAGCACCATCCTCACCTTCGCCTAATTCTTTCTGAATGGCCTTAACCTGCTCATTGAGATAATAATCGCGCTGACTTTTTTCCATTTGGCGTTTTACTCGACCGCGAATACGTTTTTCAACTTGTAGAATGTCTAATTCTGCTTCTAATAAACCGAGCAAGTGTTCTAAGCGTTTAGAAACGTCAAAAATTTCCAGAATTTCTTGTTTCTGTTCGAGTTTTAATGGCAAATAAGCTGCAATGGTGTCTGCTAAGCGGCCTGCATCTTCAATTCCATTCAGCGATGTAATAATCTCAGATGGGATCTTTTTGTTCAGTTTTACATATTGATCAAATTGATTGACAATCGTGCGCCTCATAGCTTCTGCTTCGGCATTATTATTGTCTTCCGATGTGACTTTTTTAATATTTGCTGAGAAATAATTCTCTGAGTCAATCACTTCTAGTATTTCTGCCCGATAATTTCCTTCCACTAACACCTTTACTGTTCCGTCAGGAAGCTTAAGCATTTGTAACAGGCTCGCTACGCTGCAGATATGATAGAGATCCTCTGGCTTGGGATCGTCAGTGGAAGCAATTTTTTGCGCAACTAATAAAATGTTTTTATTAGATTCCATCGCATATTCAAGTGCTTTAATGGATTTCTCCCTACCGACGAATAATGGGATCACCATGTGCGGAAAAACAACCACATCGCGTAATGGTAGTAGGGGCAGCACTAATTGTTCAGAGTTATCATCCACAGAAGTCATGATGTTGGTTTGTTTGTTAAGTAATGGGTTAATTCAAATTTAATGGTTAGATATGTTCACTAACAATAAATTCAAGAGTGAAAGTTTTATTTGTAACAAACTTTCCAAAATTCATTAGATTAGACTTTTATAGTTTTTATACTAATTCGTCAGGCTATGATAACTGAATAAGAAGGCTATTTCGATCGCTTAGCGACTTTTGGTTGATCTGAATAGATAAGTATTGGTTTGATATCATTATTAGTTGTGTTGTAATCAATAACGACTTTGGATACATTTTCTAATGAAGGAAGGTCATACATGATGTCCAATAATATCTCTTCCAGAATGGAACGCAATCCGCGAGCACCGGTTTTTCGCGTCAGCGCTTTTTTCGCAATAGTTTTCAAAGCGGCTTCACGAAACTCTAATTCGACATTGCCTTCCATGTTGAACATTTTTCGATATTGTTTAATCAGTGCATTTTTGGGTTCAGTAAGAATCTGAATCAATGCTTCTTCATTTAATTCTTCGAGTGTTGCAACGACAGGTAGCCGCCCAACAAACTCTGGAATCAATCCAAATTTAACTAAATCCTCGGGTTCAACTTGTGCTAACGCTTTATTAATGCCTTCGCCACTTTGACTTTTAACATTGACGCCAAATCCAATGCCGCTTTTCTCAGTACGCGATCGAATCACTTTATCCAATCCATCAAAGGCGCCGCCACATATAAATAAAATATTAGTTGTATCGACTTGAATAAATTCTTGATTAGGATGTTTCCTTCCCCCTTGCGGTGGAACCATCGCAACGGTGCCTTCAATCAGTTTTAATAACGCTTGTTGCACACCTTCACCGGAAACATCTCTTGTAATCGAAGGATTGTCCGATTTACGTGAAATTTTGTCGATTTCATCAATATAAACAATACCAGTTTGCGCTTTTTCTGCGTCGTAGTTGCATTTTTGCAGTAGTTTTTGAATGATGTTTTCGACATCTTCACCGACGTATCCCGCCTCAGTTAATGCAGTTGCGTCAGCCATAATGAAAGGCACATCGAGTAATCGTGCTAGCGTTTGTGCTAACAGTGTTTTTCCAGATCCAGTCGGACCTACAAGCAGAATATTACTTTTCGAAAGTTCTACTTCATCGTTCTTGCTGAGATCCACAGTATTTCTGAGGCGTTTATAATGATTGTAAACCGCAACAGAAAGGATTTTTTTGGCCGATTCCTGACCAATGACATATTGATCTAGTATTTGAGAAATTTCTCGAGGTACCGGTAAATTAGTTTTAACTAATTTAGAGGTTTCATCATTTTGTATTTCTTCTCGAATAATATCGTTACATAAATCGATACATTCGTCACAGATAAACACCGAAGGACCAGCAATAAGTTTTCTTACTTCATGCTGACTCTTGCCACAAAATGAACAATATAGAAGTTTTTCACCGTTAGCTTTGTCTGGCATATTGATGTCCTACAGTAATCAAATTGAAATACCAAAAAGTTTTGTTAAGTTTTTATGCGCACACATTAACCCATTTAGGTTTTATTTTCATCTCTGTGTGTTAATACGGCATCAACCAGTCCATATTTAACCGATTCGGATGCGCTCATAAAATTATCGCGATCGGTATCTTTTTCTATATCCGACATGGAACGTCCTGTATGTTGTGCCATAATTTCATTCAGTTTGGTTTTAAGATACAGGATTTCGCGTGCATGAATCTCAATATCGGACGCTTGCCCTTGAAATCCGCCTAAAGGCTGATGAATCATTACGCGTGAATTAGGTAGGCAATAACGTTTGCCTTTTTGCCCAGCGGTAAGTAGTAAAGCACCCATACTGGCAGCCTGGCCAATGCACAAAGTACTAATATCCGGCTTGATGTATTGCATGGTGTCATAGATCGCTAAACCCGCTGATACCATGCCACCTGGCGAATTGATATAAAAATAGATATCTTTCTCGGAGTTTTCTGATTCAAGAAATAAAAATTGTGCAACGATTAAATTTGCCGTTGTTTCGTTAACAGGACCCACAAGAAAAACGACTCTTTCCTTGAGTAAACGGGAGTATATGTCGTACGCTCGTTCGCCTCTTCCGCTGGTTTCAATCACCATCGGAATTAATCCTAGATTTCTTGGTTCTAGATCTGACATATGATCAGTTACTGGTTTCATGTTGTGGCAGTTCCATTAGTTCATCGAAAGTTATAGATTTGCTGGTGATTTTTACTTTATCGAATGCCCATTTGACGACATTTTCTTCTAATACTAATGCTTCGGCCTCTTGTAAATGTTCTTTTGAGGAATAATGCCATTTAACAACTTGTTCCGGATTCTCGTAACTTTGCGCAATCTCTTCGATAAGATTACGAACTTGTTCGGGTTTTGCTTTCAGGGAATGAAGCTTTACCAGTTCAGCTAGGATCAATCCCAATTTAACACGATATTCAGCTTTTTGTTTGAAAAGCTCTGGTGCAAGCTGCATGTCGGTCGATTTTATACCTCGGCTTTGTAAATTGTTTTGTGCCTCTTGCATAAGCCTTTCTGTTTCTTGTTCGATTAAAACACTGGGTGCATCAATTTGAGTTGCATCCAATAGAATTTGCATAATTTGTTCTTTGAGCTTTGATTTTATTCTTTTGGTCGTTTCATTTTCTAAATCGCGTTTAATTGCGTCACGTAATTCTTTCATTTCACCGCTAACAATACCTAGAGACTTTGCGAAATCAACATCGATCTCGGGCAATACCGGTTTATTCAATTCAAGAAGTTTTACTTCAAAGACAACGGTTTTATTGGCGAGATCTTTACTATGATAATTATCTGGAAATTTTACATCGAATGATTTAACGTCGCCTGGCTTCATATCGACCAGCGCCGATTCAAAGTCCTTAAGAAATCTTCCTTCGCCAATAATTAATTGAATATTTTGCGCTTTCCCACCAGCAAAATCTTTGCCATCTAATAATCCATGAAAATCTATTTTTACTTGATCACCTTCTTGTGCATTACGATCATTGATTGATTCGTAACGAGTTTGGCGTTTGCGTATTACTTCAAGTGTTTTATCAATATCATTATCGGATATTTGTACTTCGGGTTGCTCTACAGAATGTTGGCTTAAATCACCAATTGAAATCTCGGGATAAACTTCGAAGGTGGCCGTGAATTCGTAGGAAGTTGAAGCGTTATCGCTTGCTGAATTGCTTTCGAAGTGCGGATAGCCTGCAATTCTTAAATTATGGTGTTTGGTGGTATTGGTAAATTCTTCATGAATTTTGTCGCTCAATGCTTCCTGATGCGCTTGAGCGCCATACATTTGTGCGATGATTTTTAATGGAACTTTACCAGGACGAAATCCTGCTAATTTGGCTGTTTTTGCTAGTTTTTTTAAACGATTATCAATTTCAGACTGAAGTTTCTCAGGGGTAATTGAAATTGCTACGCGTCGTTTTAACGCACCAAGGTTTTCTATATTGGATTCCATTCAAATTCCTGATTCATAAATATTCACACAAGTATCAAACCATTATCTGACAGTAAATCTAAATTCAAGTAATAAAAAGAATAGTACGAATACATTTATTAGTTGATTTGGTGCGAAAGGGGGGACTCGAACCCCCACACCTTGCGGCGCCAGAACCTAAATCTGGTGCGTCTACCAATTCCGCCACCTTCGCGATTAAATACTGCCATCAGAGTAATCTGATCTTGTCGGATTATACCTACTATTGAAACGAATCGCAGCTAGGCTTTACTGTTGTTAGCAAAAAATCGTTTCGCCACTAACATGAGCGCTATCTGGTCCCATCAAATATAAATAAGTTGACATGATGTCTTCAGGTTGGCGCAGTGTGTGTTTCATTTCACCCGGATGTGTTTGTGCTCGTTGTGGAGAATTAACCACACCGGGGGTTACGCTATTAATGCGCAAATGCGGTATGGATTGTTCCCATTCATCCGCTAGGCTTTTCACTAAAGCTTCCATACCTGTTTTGGCTACGACAAAAGCGCCCCAGTAGGCCGTTGGATTGCTGGTGTGCGAATCTGAAGTCACAATAATACTTGCGTCTGGAGCGGATTTAAGTAGCGGTAAACAGGCCTTTGTTAATGCGAAAGGCGCGATTAAATTAACTTGAAGAATGGTACGCCATTGTTCAATACTTTGATGCTCGATGGGACTTAATCCATATAAAAAAGCGGCATTATGAAGAATTCCATCCAAACGCCCAATTTGCTGCGCTATTGATTGAGCGGTTATCTGAAAATCCTGTTCTTCTGCTTTCTCAAAATCCAAAGGATAAATAATTGCTTCAGCCTTTCCTAACAGTGCGATTTCGTCATAAACTGATTCTAATTTTTTTACTTTACGGCCATGTAAAATGACTGTTGCACCATGTGCCGCGTAGGTGAGTGCAGCCTCTCGTCCTAATCCTTGACCTGCTCCAGTAATAAGAATGACGCGATCTTTAAGTAAATCATTTGGAGGTAAATAATCTTTAACGGTATTCATGCTTAGAATTTATCATGATTGTGATTTATTGAGAAAATAAAAGTGGCTTCGTGGGTTGAATAAAAAAACCCTCAAAGAATCTTTGAGGGTTTTTTTATTTGAATGAATCGTGGTTCAGTTACATGTCCATGCCGCCCATACCACCCATACCACCCATACCGCCGCCCATGCCGCCACCAGCTGGACTTTCTTCTTTTGGTAATTCTGCGACCATCGCATCGGTGGTCAGCATCAAACCTGCAACAGAAGCTGCATTTTGTAAAGCAGAGCGGGTAACTTTTGTTGGATCCAGTACACCCATTGCAACTAAATCACCATATTCGCTAGTTGCGGCGTTATAGCCGAAATTTCCTTGATTCTCAGAAACTTTATTGACAACGACTGAAGGTTCATCGCCGCAGTTGGTAACAATTTGACGCAGAGGTTCTTCAAGTGCACGCAACACAATTTTGATGCCGGCCTCTTGATCGTGATTGTCTCCTTTGGTTTTCTTAACAGCAGCAGCTGTACGCAGTAATGCTACGCCACCACCAGGAATCACGCCTTCTTCCACCGCCGCGCGAGTTGCGTGTAATGCATCTTCAACGCGTGCTTTTTTCTCTTTCATTTCAACTTCGGTTGCTGCACCCACTTTGATTAATGCAACGCCGCCTGCCAGTTTGGCTACGCGCTCTTGCAGTTTCTCTTTGTCGTAATCGCTGGTAGCTTCGTCAATTTGCGTGCGAATTTGTTTGACACGACCTTCAATGGTGCCAGCATTTCCAGCGCCATCAATGATCGTGGTGTTTTCTTTGCCAATTTCGATACGTTTAGCTTGACCTAAATCATTTAACGTTGCTTTTTCCAAAGTCAAACCAACTTCTTCTGCGATAACGGTACCGCCGGTCAGAATCGCGATATCTTCTAACATAGCTTTACGACGATCACCGAAACCAGGCGCTTTTACTGCGCAAGTTTTGAGGATGCCACGAATGTTGTTAACGACTAATGTTGCTAAAGCTTCGCCGTCAACATCTTCCGCAATGATTAGTAATGGTTTGCCCGCTTTGGCTACTTGTTCCAGCACTGGCAATAGTTCACGAATATTAGAGATTTTTTTATCGTGCAATAAGATATAAGGGTTATCGAGCAAAGCGATTTGTTTTTCTGCGCTACTGATGAAGTATGGAGATAAGTAACCGCGATCGAATTGCATACCTTCAACGACTTCTAGTTCATTTTGTAAACCTGAGCCATCCTCAACGGTAATCACGCCTTCTTTACCTACTTTATCCATTGCATCAGCAATGATTTTTCCAATTTCAGTGTCGGAATTCGCAGAAATGCTACCGACTTGTGCGATTTCTTTTGCGGTTGCGCAAGGCTTAGACAGTTTTTTTAGTTCTCCGACTGCGGTTATGACAGCTTTGTCAATGCCGCGTTTGAGATCCATAGGATTCATTCCTGCGGCAACATATTTCATGCCTTCTTTAACAATGGCTTGCGCTAAAACAGTCGCTGTTGTTGTGCCATCGCCCGCAACATCAGAAGTTTTGCTGGCTACTTCTTTGAGCATCTGAGCACCCATGTTTTCAAACTTATCTTTCAGTTCGATCTCTTTAGCAACTGAAACGCCATCTTTAGTGATGGTTGGCGCGCCGTAAGAACGATCTAAAACAACATTGCGGCCTTTCGGGCCTAATGTGACTTTGACCGCATCAGCCAATATATTGACACCAGCAACCATTCTATGACGTGCGGAATCACCAAATTTAACTTCTTTAGCAGACATAAATTTTCTCCTAATTACTTTCTAAAATAAATATTGAGTTAATGCACAAAATGAATTACTTGCCTTCGATAACACCCATGATGTCTTCTTCGCGCATGACTAAAAGCTCTTCACCTTGAATTTTGACTGATTGGCCGCCGTATTTACTAAACAGTACTCTGTCACCGACTTTTACTTCTAATGGGTGGACTTTGCCATCGTCACCAACTTTTCCTTTTCCAACAGCAATGATTTCTCCTTGATCAGGTTTTTCGGCGGCGCTATCGGGAATAACAATGCCTGAAGCGGTTTTGCGCTCATCTTCCAAACGCTTTACCACAACGCGATCATGCAAAGGACGAATCTTCATATTTTTCTCCTATTATTTATGGTTAAAAAGCTATGCAAATTAATCTACATCTCAAGTCGTCATAACTTTTGTATGTGATTTAAGAACTAAGTTAATAGTTAACAGAGATTCTAGCACTCATTAACTATGAGTGCTAATAATATGAATTCTTTTTGAGAATTTCAAGGCAAAAAAATATTTAAATATAGCGCTTTGATTTTAAATTAAAGAACTAATTTTTTTGAAAATAGCGAGAGTGATAATTGGAATTATTGCTGATGCGAGATGATTTATTTCCACTCTTCGTGGTTATTGGAGAAAAAATCGAAGAGTGGATTTTGAGAATATGTAAGCAGAATTAATGACCGGATTCACGAATGTGTTTCATCGCTTCTGAAGTATGTTTTGCGGATTCTTCTCCATGTCCCATTTCGGCGTGTTTAATCGCTTCTTCTAGGTGTTTTACGGCTTCATCCATATGCTTGTGAGCTTCAGCATGTTCTTTGCCAGCGGCTTTAGCATGCGCTAGACTGTCTTTTGCGTGTTGTAGCGCTTCCTTAGCATGTCCCATTTCCCCGTGCGCTTGCGATTTTCCGGCATGTTCCATTGCTTCGGAAGTATGGCCAGCATCAGAGGCAATAAGTTGAGTGCTAACGAGTAACGCTACTGCACTAATAAACATAGGTATTATTTTCATGATAACTAATTCCCTCTAAATTGTTATAAAAATAAAGATCAATCTCATTGGCATGCATTGAATGAAGAAGATGCCGAATCTGAATATCAACTTGGTATCAAGTTTAATTTAGAAAGTTTTATTCCTCCAATGCATGGTTTATTTATATCACAAATATGAAAGGGCAGGGCGGTTGTACAGAATTATCATTTAAGTTTGTGCTTATTCGCATAGCTTCGTAGCTCTGATTTATTGTGAATGTTTAATTTGTCGTAGATCGATGTTAAATGATTACGTAAAGGGCTCTCAGAAATATTTAATCTTGCTGCGACGATTTACCCTGGTAGTTCAACATTTTTTCTTATAGTAAACAATACTTTTTCTTTGGGTGTTAATTTAAGAATTGCGTTGTTGATGAGGTAGGAAATGTTCAAGATAGGGCAATAATTCGATTACACTCACGGTAATTACCGGCATAGCCATGTTTCTAAGGAACTACTACAATTAGTCATGATGCTTTGCAATAAGATCAAAATATTTATTGATTATTTGTAAATGGCACTTTTTTAACTGATTTTGCCTAGTTTGCCGTTGCTCGCTATATTTTTCAGCTTTTCCTCAACGATTCTTCATTTTATTTGCGCGAATTTGCCTAGCTTTTTTGGGATCAATTATTAATGGGCGGTAAATTTCTAAGCGGTCATTGGGATTGAGGATAGTATTAAGAGTAACCAATTTACTAAAAATACCCACTTTGTTTGCTTTCAATGAGATATCGGGGAATTGATCAAGTAAACCCGATCGATAGATTGCTTGCTCTATGGTGTCGCCAGCCCTGACCACAATGGATTTAAGAATTTGTAAATGAGGAAGTGCATATACAATCTCAATTTCAAAATACTCAGGATGGTGTACCATAAATTTCTTCAGCGCGTTTAATGAAAGATTCAACAAAGTTGTTAGCAATCATGTGAAAGACTGGACCGAATAATTTTTCCAAAATTTTGCTGGAGAATGTATAACGTAAGCGGAAATTAATTTTACAAGCAGTATCTCCAAGCGAAGTGTTTCCTAGGGAAATAAAATGCCAGTATCCTTCCAATTGTTCGAAAGGGCCATCGAGTAAATTCATTTCAATCAAAGCATCTTTGCCTTCTTTATTACTGGCAGGCATATTGACGGGATAGCGCTTGTTTACAGTGGTAAAACTATGTCGGATTTGATGATAATTAATTTCAACCGTCGCATGCGCAGTGACATTGTCTTGAACAACGACTGAAGCTCCACCACACCAAGGAAGAAATTTTGGATAATCTGCAACATTATCCACTAATACAAACATTTGCTCTGCTGAATATTCCACTATTACTGATTTTTCTATTTCTGCCATAAAAGTAAATCATCGCTGTCAATAAGACAACATCAAAAGCTGATAAAATTAAACCTGCCGATTCCTATTGTTACATTCTGTATGAGTATAGTACAAAACAAAAAAGCCTTTCACGATTATTTTATTGAAGAAAAATATGAGGCGGGAGTCGTTCTGCACGGATGGGAGGTAAAATCTATTCGTGATAGTCGAGTACAGCTTAAAGAAGCTTATGTGATGATACGAAATGGTGAATTGTATTTAATTGGCTGTCATATTAGCCCTCTCAAAACGGCTTCAACGCATATTAATCCTGATCCTATCCGAACACGCAAATTACTCCTACATGCAGAAGAAATTAAGCGACTTATCGGAAAGGTTGAGCGCGCGGGCTACACACTCGTGCCACTGGATATTCATTATAAGTCCGGTAAGATCAAGCTAGAAATAGGATTGGCAAAAGGGAAAAAACAACACGACAAACGCGAAAGTGAAAAACAAAAAGAATGGGAACGCACGAAACAACGCTTAATGCGAAGCAACTAATTAATATTAAACTGAATTTTTAGACTGTTATTTATGAATAATCAAAAACCGATTGCAGTATGGCTTTTAGTATGTTGTGCCTTAGTATTCGCCATGATTGTGGTGGGAGGCGTAACACGCTTGACCGATTCTGGGCTTTCTATTGTTGAATGGCAACCGATAGTAGGTACCATGCCACCCATTACACAAAATGATTGGGAAATTTTATTAGAAAAATATCGTGCAACCCCACAATATCAAAAAATTAACAAAGGTATGAGTATCGATGAATTCAAGAGTATTTTTTGGTGGGAATATTTTCATCGATTGTTAGGTCGACTCATAGGTTTGGTTTTTTTCATTCCATTTGTTTATTTTCTAATCAAGAAGCGTGTCGATCGGGCTTTAGGAATTAAATTGACAGGAATATTAGTTTTAGGAGGGATGCAGGGCTTTATGGGCTGGTATATGGTGATGAGTGGCTTGGTAAACGATCCTCACGTAAGCCAATACCGACTAACGGCTCATTTAGGGTTGGCTATTATCATATTTGCAGCGATGTTCTGGGTCGCATTGGATATATTATCTCAAGGAATAGACAATATTGATAAGAATCAAAAAATACAATCACTTAGTAAATTTTCAGTTGCCCTAACCGCATTGATTTTTATTATGATTTTATCGGGTGGTTTTGTTGCAGGGATTCGAGCGGGCTTTGCGTACAATACATTTCCGCTAATGAATGGGCATTTTATTCCACCAGAAATCTTCATGTTAGAGCCTTGGTATCGTAATTTCTTTGATAATATGGCGACCGTGCAATTTGATCATCGCTTAATCGCATGGATATTGGCTTTTTTAGTACCACTATTTTGGTGGCAGTCAAAAAAATGCAATCTACCTGCTTCAACTCGACTTGCTTGTAATCTTTTCCTGCTAATGCTGGTTATTCAAATTAGTTTAGGTATTTCAACGCTATTATACGTAGTACCTATTCCTTTGGCAGCATCACATCAAGGAGGAGCTGTTTTATTATTGGCGGCATCGTTATGGGTGACACATCGGTTAAGAACATCATAGAAGGTATGGAATACCTGTTTGAATAATCAGATGGAATTGATGTGGAAGATTGGGCTAGGAAGATTCATTAAGTCCCAATCTTTGCATGCGATAGCGTAATGATCTAACGGTAATGCCCAGAATTTTTGCAGCTTTGGTTCGATTATAACGAGTTTGCTCCAAAGCTTTTTCGATCGAATCTTTTTCCAGTGTATCGAGAAAATCTTGTAAATTTGCATTTTTTTCTTGATCAGCGGAGGATTGAAAGTTTATTGCAGGTTTAGTTGTTTCGAGTTTGGTAGAGGCAGTTTTTAAGGGAATGACAAATTTTTCCGGCATTTGTAATTCATAAGATCCAATTTCACTCTCTGAATTGAGTGCCAAAGTGCGTTCCAAGATATTTTCGAGTTCACGAACATTGCCAGGGTAGTCATAGCATGTCAGTAATTCAATTGCTTCTTTGTTGAGTTGGCAAATCGTCCTATCGGCTTCCAAGCAAAGTTTACTAATAATCTTTTTAGCGATAATAGGGATGTCTTCTTTCATCTCTCGTAAAGCGGGCATATTTAATTCAATCACATTCAGGCGATAGTATAAATCTTGACGAAATTGCCCCAATTCTACGCATTGTGCAAGTTTTTTATGGGTTGCACTGATGATGCGTACATTCACAGTTTTTTCTTGTGAGTCACCGATTCGGCGAACTTTTCTTTCCTGTATGACACGTAGCAACTTCACTTGCATTGCTAAAGGCAGATCAGCTACTTCGTCCAAGAAAAGCGTGCCACCATCTGCTATTAGAAAAAAACCATCGTGATCTTTATCAGCTCCCGTAAAGGCACCTTTTTTATAACCAAAAAACTCACTTTCCATGAGATTTTCTGGAATTGCGCCACAATTGACTGCAATAAAAGGTTGTGTATGCCGCGCACTTCTTTCATGGATCATGCGAGCAGCTAATTCCTTACCACTACCCGATTCACCGTTGATATAAATTGCCGCTTGACTACGTGCGAGTTTATCGATGGTGGCGCGCAATTGATGCATGGGTGGTGAATTACCTAACAACATACGCGGATGAGATTGGGATTGTTCATGCGTAGGAATATTTAAAGCGGATTTTACTAAATCACGCAACTCTTTTAACCCAACCGGTTTAGATAAGTAGTCAAATGCACCGGCCTTTAGCGCGGCTACGGCATTTTCTGTTGTTCCATACGCGGTAATTACTGCAACGGGAAGATCAGTAAAGAATTGATTGATGTGTCGGACTAAATCTAATCCTTGGCCATCCGGTAAGCGCATATCCGTCAAACACAATTGAAATGTCTGGTCGCTCAATAATTTTTTCGCTTCGCCAATGGATTGTGCACTGACAACATCCATTCCCATTCTTGCCAGTGTCAATTCAAGTAGTTCGATAATATCTGACTCATCATCAACAATCAGAATTTTGGTCGAATGATTGCTGTATTGTGTGTGAGCGTTATTTGTTTTGTTCATATAATCCTATTGAATTTCCTTACACCTTACTCTAAAGTGAGCGCCGGCAGGATTTTCAACGAATTCAATAAATGCTTGATTTGCTTCGCATAATTCTCGTGCAATAAATAATCCAAGTCCGGTGCCTTTAGGAGCGGTTGTATAAAAAGGCTCGAAGATTTGCTTGCTTTTTTGTTTATCTAATCCAAGCCCATTGTCAATAATGTCTAGAATGATATTGTTTCTCTGTATGTCACGAGAAAATTTGATTTGAACACTATTAGGTTGCTGAGTGGAGTGGCGAAAAGCATTACTACATAGATTCCAAAGAATTTGATTCAGGTGATCGTAATCAAAGCTAATTTTGCATTGCCCCGTGCCGCTTAACGTAAAAATATTTCGGTGAATCTTTTCTCCTAGACAAAATTGCTCCAGGAAAATTTCAATGAATTCAGCAAGATTTATTTTTCCTGGGCTAGTTGTTTGTTTTTGAGTGATTTGCAAAGCATCTTGAACGATCTTATTTAAACGCCGACTATTTTCGCAAATAATATGCATGAGGCGATTATCGGTATTCGTTGCGTTATTTGTTTCAAGTATGAGTTCAGCCGCATGATTAATCGCAGACAGTGGGTTACGAATTTCATGTGCAATATTAGAAGTCAAGCGACCCAGTGCCGCTAATTTTAATTGTTGTAGCCTTGCTTCCATTCTACCCATATCTTCAAGAAAAATGACGGCTCCGTTTCGAGCTTCAGATATTATGGGTATCCATCTAACATAGACTAATGTATCAGAGCACGGAATACGTATAGTTTCAGTATGTTCGGCCACATCTTTTTTTTGCCAATCTGTGAGCAATGCTACGAGCTCGATTGGAAGGTGAGTTAGCTTCGTCACACTTGCCGAGTTTGGCGAATTAATGTTGAGCATGGACTGAGCCAACGCATTGTATTGGCGGATATTGCCTTTTTCATCAATTACCAAAACTCCTTCTGGCAATTCTTGAATAATCAATTGATTAACCTGAGACATGTTTGCTAAGTCGATTCCTCTCTCGTTAGCAAGCTTTTCGCTGCGCAAACTGTTTTTCGTTAACTGCTGAGCTAGCCAGGCTACCACAAAGTAGGCCATACTCAATAGACCTGCTTGCGAATACTGTGCTGAATGAGAGTCATTCGTAAATGAGGCGTAGGTTTCTTGGAATAATAGGCTTATAGTGGCAATTGAAGCGAAAAATAACGCCATTCTCCCTTGATCGATTAATCCTGCTATGGCGAGTGAAATCAAAATTAAAACACCTAATCCGCTTTGCAGTCCTCCGCTGGCATAGAGCATAGTGGAGTAAAAAAGAATGTCACCAAGAAGCTGAAAAGTAAGTTGTCGGTCTGGTTTAGAAAAGCGTAATTGCGTCAGAACAATACACAAAAAACTAAATAGCGTATAACCGGCAGCGGTATAGATAAACAATATATATCGATATGAACCAAAGTTCGTTTGATCGAATTTCCAAGAAATGACAATTAATACACAACCAATGATTAGTCTATAAATATTAAAATAATATAAAAGACGCCAGTGTTGATCCGTATATTGATTGTTGAACAATCTACCAACAAATGAAGATTCAGTGCAATTCGGATGTGCACTTTCGTTTTTTTTAAAGTGAGAGATATAATTAATCACAGAATTGATGAATTAGGATTTTTTAAATTCTTCACGATGTTGAATACAGCAAAAGTGCTGATTATTTTGATCACTTAATGATTCGTTCTTTGGAACATGAATACCGCAATGCGCGCAACTAACCATATCTTCGAACGGGCGGGAAGAATCCGCTGGTTCATATTTTTTATTTAGATTAATTCTAAACATCCAAAAAATGAGTCCAGCGATGATGATCAGTACTAATATTTTTCCCATGGAACATTTCTTTATAAAGTTAACACATTGACATTCTTGGATTTATCTTTCTTTTGCTAAAGTATAGCAATTTGTTATACAGTTAAACGCTTAAATAGCTGTTGGAAAATATCTTAATATTGAAAACTCCTGCATAACCTCGGTCTGCCAGTGCCAATAATCAACTCAAATAGAGGTAATTAAAAGACAGTTGGAGCAAAAGATGCAGATGAGTTTTGGAACATTGGAATTGCCAGAGCGATTGAAGCGAGACAATGTTCTGATGAAGATTGATGCACTGATTGACTGGAAAGAACTTCGTCCGAAGCTTACAGGTTTGTAGAAGCTCGAGTTATCGCATGGCGGAGGGCAGGAACCGTTTGATGGGCTGATGATGTTCAAAGCAATCCTGCTGGGTCAGTGGCATAGTTTGTCGGATGTGCGGCCTTGGAACAAGCATTGAGCGTACGGATTGATGATCAAAGGTGTGACGGGACGGTCATTGATGCCACGTTGATTGAGTCAGCGGTACGCCCTAGAAAGACTATCACACTCGAGGTAGATCGAAGGTAAGGCTGTTCAGTATGAAGATGGTAGCCAGCCTGGAATCAGCGGTACGGAAGAACAAAGTGCGGATCCGGATGCGACTTGGCTAAAGAGAGGCAAAAAGTCGCAGTTTGGCTACCGCAGTTACCTGGTAGTGGACGCACAAGACGGCTATGTGCGCGGGGTTCACACTATACTCCTGTCAACCAGCGTTAAATGATGCATTTTGAAGCAGCTATCGATGGTGCGCATGCCGACAAGTGATCCGGAAGCCAACGCCCAAGGGATACTGAAAAGTATCTGCATGAATCTGAAAAAGCAGCCAACAAAATTTTTGTGGACAAACTAGCGAGGGGGAGCAGTCCGTTCAAATGTTGCATAAGGGGGGAGAAAGCTTCTTAAAAAAGAGGAAAAAGCTTCACTTTTACCCAAATGATGCATCACAACTGTCATTTGGAAATTTTTCTCATTAAGCACAGCAAATTTACGCAGTTATGCAGAGGTCTTTTAAATGGGATTTACTTGCAACTTGCTGTAATGTCAATGTTACTTTCAGGAATTTATGAGGCCTTTGCACAGTTGCATCCCAATGTATGGATCATTTGATAGACTGGGGCGTTGTAGCGAGAGTAATTGTAGTTCAATATGCCCCGATATCTGATTCTGTAGGTCGTTCGGCGTATTAGGGGTTGCTGCTATTGAATATACTGTCGGTAGGAATTTGGAACGAAGGATTAAGCGATGAATCGGTAGAAAGCATGGCGAACTATAATCTACACGTGATGCGATTTCTGGGCTTGTCGCGGGAAGATGATGTACCAGGCCACTCAGTATTGTCGGATTTCAGAACGTGTTTAGTTAGTGATCGGGAAGAACACGCTGATGAAGCGGAAATGCCCAATTAGTATCTGGCTTTAAGCATCAACCGTGGTTGATGACAGTGGGTTAGTGGTGGCGATTGGGACGAATGTGGCCAATTGTTATGAAAGCAAGCCGCTGCTGGATCTGCTCGATAAGGCCAATATTCAGCCGGGAGCCCGCATTCATGCTGACAAAGCCTATAGTAGCGAAAAGCGCCGCGATGCTTTGAAATCACGCGGCATTAAGAATGGCATTCAGGACAAGGCTACCATGAATAATCCCTTGACGCGACGCTAGTTGCAGCACAATCGCATGATTACCAAAGTCCGTTATGTGGTAGAGTGAGCCTTCGGCAGCCAAGCACGTTGGTTTATTGCCAAAATGCTGAGTTACCGCGGCTTGGTGAAGGCGCATGCCTGGTATATACTCCTGGCTATGGCGCATCACTTAAAAAGACTGCCCAGCTTCTTTGCCAACAGGCGATAATCACGCAAACATAGCGATATTGCGCCCTTACGAACGGAAATAATCGACTTAGGGTGACTGTTCCCGGCTAATTACAGAAAAATCGCTCAAAAATACTCCGGCTTCTTCGCAATAAACCCGGAATTGCACTGAAAGAAAAAAATTGCAGCATTTTGCGAAGATCTCTTTTCTGGGTAATAGAGAGAATAGTTTCTAAGTTGTAAAAATCATTGAATATTATTCAAGCTCAATATGATTAAAGGGCTTCCGATTGAGAATTACAAAATGGTATTCGAGCTGGGTGCTATCAAGAGAGACATGTTTGATTCGTTCGATTTCATGCCATTCATTTGAATTAAGCTCAGGGAAAAATGTATCACCTTCAAATATTTTTTGTATTTCAGTCAAGTATATACGTTGACTAAGAGGTAACATTTGGCGAAAAATTTCTTCACCGCCGATGACGAATATTTCTTCATAGGGTGTATCGACTTCGCAGCCGGCGGTCAAAGCGTCTTGAATTGAGTTGACCACAATCGCGCCAGGAATAACGTAATTTTCCATGCGCGAAATGATAATATTGGTTCTACCAGGCAGGACTTTACCAATTGATTCGTAGGTTTTACGCCCCATAATGATCGGATGTCCCATGGTAAGTGCTTTGAAGTGTTTAAGGTCTTCAGGTAAATACCATGGAAGTTGATTATTTTTGCCAATGACGCGGTTATTGGACATTGCTACTAGCAAAGATAATACCGGTGACTTCATACAGCCACCGGTGCTTTTATCACAGGATATGGATGATAATTTTCTAAAATAAAATCATCAAAATTGAATTCCAAAATATTGTGCCGATTAGAATTTAATGTCATAACAGGTAGTTGGCGAGGTTCTCTCGTTAACTGCTCTCGTGCTTGATCTAAGTGGTTACGATATAAATGTGCATCACCTAACGTATGTACAAAATCGCCTGGCTGCAAATCACAGACTTGCGCAATCATTAATGTTAGCAAAGCATATGAGGCGATATTAAAAGGTACTCCTAAGAATACGTCTGCGCTTCGTTGATAGAGTTGGCAGGAAAGTTTGCCATCGACAACATAGAACTGAAATAATGCGTGGCAGGGCGCTAGCTTCATCTTCTCCAATTCACCAACATTCCAAGCGGAGACCAATATGCGTCTTGAGTCGGGTGTTTTTTTGATTTGCTCAATGATCAGTTGAATTTGATCAATGTCACGCTTATCCGCAGTACCCCAAGAACGCCACTGATGTCCATAGATTGGTCCCAAATCGCCATTGATATCAGCCCATTCATTCCATATGGTTACGCCATGTTCGTTCAAATAACGAATATTTGTATCACCACGCAAAAACCACAACAATTCATAGATGATTGACTTCAAATGACATTTTTTTGTGGTGACTAAAGGAAATCCTTCGCTCAAATTAAACCGCATTTGATAACCAAAAATCGACAGCGTACCCGTGCCTGTACGATCAGATTTCACGTGACCGTGATCAATGATGTGTTGCATTAACTCAAGATATTGACGCATTTTATTCGGAAATTTCCTTTTTTAAGAAAGATAATATGAGTGTTAGCCTAAATAAGGCGTATATAATAGGGGTATACAAAAACTATTAACTGAGATTTGCAACCATCAGTACACGTCTATGATATTGCACCATATAAAAATAAAACTTAACAGGAAAGCTTTCAATGCTGGCATCAATTTTCCAGACCATCTCCCCTATTGATTTATCGATTCAATCATCGCATATTCTTGTAATTTTCCCTAAGTCAGACAAGCTTTCCAAAAAATATAGCATTCCTGGCGAAACCGTACTAGAGAAATTGCTGTCAAGGAGGGAAATGCAGTTCTCTGATTTGATGAAAAAACCTGTTAGCGCTAACTTAGAACACGGTGAATTGTGTGCGTGGGTCATGTTGGATACTGAGCTTTCCGTATTTGAACAGCATAGTTGCTTAAGAAAAGCGTTAAAACTTCTTTTGATTGAGAATCCAGCTGAAATTCATATCTCTGTATATGGAACTTCGCTACAGAAAAAAATATTTTCAGAATTAGTTACGTATGTTGCCTGGCTCAATGGTGTAATTTTGCCCATTCGAAAGAGTGAACCAACAAAAAAACCCCTAAAAAAGATTTTTCTTCATAATTACGAAGATGGGAACGACTTCTTGCTGCAAAGAGCTGTGGCAGAAGGCAATTTATTGGCGCGTGGCTTAACTATGTTACCGCCCAATGAATTGACTCCAAAAACCTACCGCGAGCAAATAAAAAAATTAGCAGAGAATGAAGGTTGGAAATACCAGGAATTTGATTTTGATGTCTTAAAACAGATGGGGGCAGGTGCTTTTGTTGCCGTGGCACAGGGAAGTGGCAATCCAAATGATGCTGCGATTATTCACTTACAAAATACTTTTAAAGGCGGGCGACCCAAAAAACACGTTGCTATCGTCGGAAAAGGGATTTGCTTTGATACGGGCGGACATAATTTAAAATCCGCGCGTTATATGCAAGGAATGCACGAAGATATGAACGGCTCGGCTGTCGCGTTAGGGGTTTTGCTAGCCGCAACACGCGCTGAGATTCCTGTTCAAATTGATTGTTGGTTGGCGATCGCACAAAACCATCTTAGTCCCAGTGCGTATAAACAAAATGACATTATCGCTGCATTGAATAAAACTTCGATAGAAATTGTTCATACCGATGCTGAAGGACGTTTAATTTTGGCGGATGCTTTAAATCTTGCCGCAAATTTAAAACCGGATTTAATCATCGATTTCGCTACTTTGACAGGAAGTATGTCGACGGCGATAGGGTCGCGCTATAGTGGCGTATTGACTAATAGCGAAGATCTTGCGCAGAAAGCTATTGCGGCCGGAAAATTGAGCGGAGAACGCGTTTGTTTATTTCCTATGGATGAAGATTATGAAGAAGATCTCGAAAGCGAAGTTGCTGACATTAAACAATGTACGCTGGATTCAAATTTCGATCATATTCTTGCGGCACGCTTTCTTAGTCGATTTGTTAATGATGTTCCGTGGTTACATATGGATTTGTCCGCAAGTAATCATAAAGGCGGACTCGGCGCTGTAGACAGCAATATCACGGGGTTTGGTGTTCATTGGGGAATGGAATTCCTCAAAACCCTACGTTAAAATCAGTTTTTCGCCAATAGCAATTCTTGTCCGATCGATAAGCGCTTGCCACTATTGCTATTATTCCATTGCTTGATTTGATCAATCGTTGTGCCATGCCGCTTTGCTATGTGGTATAGCGTATCGCCTTTTTTCACAATATAAACATCAGTTGATGGTTTTTTATAGGCGGTTGATGCACTGGATTGCTTAATTAAAGGTGGAGCCAATAAAACTTGATCCTCTGCTAGTGCAATTTCTTTACTATCCAGCATGCCATTCATAGTTCTGAGCAAACTTACCGTTGTACCATGACGATTTGCAATACTTTGAATGTATTCACCCTTCTTTACATGAAACAATTGCCAAGGATTTTTAGCGCTTTGATATATCTGTAAATTTCTCAGAAAAGTTTTACTATTGTCTTTAGGAAGTAATAAAGTGCGGGGTTCATCAATCACTTTAACTACGAATCCCTTATAGGCTGGATTGAGCTTGGTAAATTCAGTTCCGGAGATATTAGCTAGGCGGGTGACTACTTGAACATCGATGGGTTTGTGAATTTTTACTGTATCAAAATACGGTCGATTGGGAACCGGTCGAAGTTTGATTCCATATTTTTTTGAGTTCACTATAATATCTTTAACCAACAACAGTTTATACACATACTGCTTTGCTTCGATGGGAAAACCTAATCTATAAAATCCTTTTGCTTTATCTTTTTCTGAAGCTTTCGCTAAAATTTTTCCAACCGTACCTTCACCGATATTGTACGCAGCAATGGCAAGTTCCCAGCTATTAAATCTATCGTATAGATATTGAAAATAATTGAGCGCAGCTTCGGTTGACGCAATGACATCACGACGATCGTCAAACCATATATTTTGTGATAAGCCTAGATATTTACCAGTTCTAGGAACAAACTGCCATAAACCAGTTGAAGGATTATCAGGGGTGGATTTAATCAGAGGATTATAAGAACTTTCTACGACAGGTATCAGTGCAATTTCCATCGGCATACCACGCCGTTGTACTTCTTCTACAATATGAAATAGATAACGTTCGCTGTTTGCGACTATACGATTGAATGTTTTAAGATTTGAGGCATATGCTGTCTGAATAGTCCGTCTTTCTTTGCTATCAGGAGGCGGTGCCAGTATAAAACCGTTTCTGACACGATCCCATAAATTACTCACCGAAGAATTCTTACTTTGCAAAAATTGATTGGCGGATAAAGTAAACGATGTTAGCAAACAGACCAAGAAGAACAATACAACAATGCCAAAAAATCCTATTTTTCTTTTTAAAATCATTTATATAAGTCATCATTTGTTTCCATACAGGGTAACAGGATAACCAAATTTTTAATTTTTGCAAACAACTTTTTTCAGCAATCGAAACTACTGAGTGACAAATAGTCTTTATCAGTCAGCTTGTTAGAAAAATATATTTAAGTGATCTATAAACTTTTTCAACCTCTTGTATTGGACTGACTTGGAAAATTTTCTAATGAAATAACCGATTTTTCTTTCCATCCTTTTTTGCTATGCTCGACACATACATTGGTAAAAATGCCGCCCCGCACATAAAAACGAGAAGTTAAATGGAGATATCTCGGTTTCAGCAAAGTAACGAGATCATCAACGATTTTGTTCGTAACCGCCTCATGAAAAACACCTTGATCACGATAAGACCATATGTAAAGTTTTAAACTTTTCAGTTCCACGCATTTTTTGTCAGGAACATAATTCAAAATCAATGTAGCAAAATCCGGTTGCCCTGTTTTCGGACATAAACAAGTAAATTCTGGAATCTCCATATGAATTTGATAATCTCGATTACTATACGGATTATCAAAAGCTTCCAAGTTCGTTTCTACTATTTTGTTAGATTTATTCGCCATCATTCAATCCACTCGGTAATATTATTCGGTTACAATAAAAGCAATCATGTCGAATTGCTTCACAATCAAATCTTTTATTGTCTCATAAACTCGAATTGCGTTTAACCTGCATCAAACTCGCTGGCTTCAAATCGTTTGTGGATCCAACTACGATCCCTGTTTCCTCCAGCCTGGTTGGTATTGTTGGACCAAACGGCTGCGGCAAATCCAATGTCATCGATGCAGTAAGATGGGTTTTGGGAGAGTCGAAAGCATCTGCGCTTCGCGGTGATTCTATCCAAGATGTCATTTTTGCAGGTTCCAATAACCGCAAGGCTATTGGACGAGCAAGCGTTGAAATTATTTTTGATAATGAATTAAAAAAAACTTCCGGGCAATGGGCCGATTTTGCTGAAATTTCCATTAAACGCGTGCTGCAACGCGACGGTGTCTCCAGTTATTACATTAACAATATCCAAGTAAGACGACGTGATATTTCAGATCTTTTCCTGGGCACTGGTGTCGGTGGACATGGTTATGCCATTATCGAGCAAGGCATGCTATCAAAAATCATTGAAGCCAAACCAGCAGAACTTAAAGGTTTTTTAGAAGAAGCAGCGGGTATTTCGCAATATCGGGAAAGACGCCAAGAAACTTCTACACGGTTGATTGAAACGCGCAAAAATTTGACACGATTAGCGGACATAAAACAAGAGTTACTCATTCAGTTACAACACCTGGAATCTCAAGCCGAAGCCGCAGAACGCTATCAAACTTATCAGCAAGAATTGATCAGGACTCAAACCATACTCTGGTTACAAAAACGCAATGATGCTTCGAAGCAACAAAACGTTGCGACAAATGAGATACAACGACTGGAGACTGAATTAGAACAAATATTCTTGGCACAACGCAACGCAGAAATTGAATCCCAACAATATCGCGAGTTGCAACATCACGGCAACGATAAACTGCAACTCGCGCAGCAAGCAGTTTATACGGTCAATGCACAAATAGGTCTTGCAGAACAGGAAATGAAACACCTTAGGGGCAGCAAAGACCGATTGCAACAACAGCTCATCGAAATAGACGCTCAACTCGAAAAAAATATTCAATCCAAATCAAGCATTTTAGATAACCTAAAGTCTTGGCTAGCAGAACAAGAAAAAACACGCATCACTGTCGAAGAAAATATGCAACGCCTAAAAGATGAGGAAAACGCGCTTCCTGATTTGGAAAAAAAAGTATCGAAAAATCAGGAACAATTAAATAATTCTCGACAGAATCTTATTATCTTAGAACAAAGCAATCGCGTCGAAACGACTCAACTGGTTCACCACGAAAAAAACATTTATCAGTTTGAAACGCGGCACACTCGCTTACAGAACGAACAGAATCAACTTCCTCGGGTAGATGAAGATAAATTAATTGAATTGCAATCACTAAAAAAACAAGCTGAATTAAAGCTGGCGGAAAATAATGTTAAACATCAAGAAATCACGCAACAACTTGCACTCGCGGGTCAGCGAAAACAAAAAATTTCTCATGAAGCTAACGAATTAAAACATACATTATCTCAAGCTACCGCTCGATTCAAAGCAATCAATAATCTGCAACAAAAATTACATAACATTCACCAATCCAATGACTGGTTTCGTCAGAACGAGTTTGAGCATCTACCGAAGTTATGGCAAAAAATTAGTATCTGCGCAGAATGGGAAAGCGCCCTTGAATCAGTCATGCGGGGAAAATTGAATAGCCTCGAAATTGACAATCTCGATGACTTTCAAAACTGCATCGATGATGCGCCAACCAATCAATGGATTTTTTTTGAAAAATACTCTCGTGATGCGTTAGTTACTGAATCAGCTTCTGAAAATACCGCCCAGTACAGCAACACCCATTTTAGTAAACTGCTGACTTTAATCAAAATTAAGGACATTGAGATTCAACCAGTTCTTCTACAATGGTTAAATCACGTTTATATGATCGAAAACATTGATCTAGGCTTTCAGCGTCGACATTTATTAAATCTTGGCGAAATTTTGGTTACCCCGCAAGGTCATATTTTTACGCCGTCTAGCTTCTCTTTTTATGCACCGGATTCGGAATTACACGGCGTGTTATCACGCCAGCAAGAACTAGAACAAACTCAACAAGAAATCACTCATTTGGAATCACTCATTTCTCAACAAAATGATTCGTTGCGATTAGCCGAAAATGACTATGAACAAGTGAATGGCCTAGCTGAGCTATCTGTAAAGGAACTTAAACAAAACGAAAAACATAAGCATGATTTAGAGCTGGAATTTACTAAATATTCACAACTCAATGAGCAATTCATTCGACGTAATCAGCAAATATCTTCAGAATTAGTTGAAATTCAACAATCACTCGAACAAGAGCGAAAATCACATCAATCGATAAAATCTAATCTGACAGAAAATCTGCAACAGATTGAATCTCAAAAAAAACAAAGTGAGCAGTATCAAAAAATTTGGCACGAATCCAATCAATTACTGATAGAACATCGAAAAAAACTGCACGAAATAACACAGCAGTGCCAACAAGTTTCTTTATACGCCAATACTTGCGACAATAAAATTAATGAAGCGAATAACAAATTGGCGTCAATTGATGAGAACTCAAAAGGTTTAACTGATACCCAGTATCGTTTAAACGATGAAATCAACAAGCTAAGTGAGAAAGATCTGCAAGAACAATTAGCTACATTAAATGAAAAACGTAAGATAGTCGAACAAACGCTATCTGAAGCTCGACAAGAAGCAGAAAACATCATGAATCAGTTGCGTGAGAAGGAAAATGCGCATTTGGCTTGCGAACACAAAACGCATAAACTCAAAGATGAAATCAATCAAGCACGGTTAAAAGAACAAGCAGCCTCAATTAATATCGAACAATTTAATGAGCTTATTCGTGATGGTGAGCAAGATATCGAAGAATTAACACCTTTAGTAGGTAAAAAAAGCTTTTCTGCTTTACAAACGCAAATCAATCTACTCAATAGCGACATTGCTGCGCTTGGTGCCGTCAATCTTTCATCACTCGAAGAACTAGCCAATGCTCAGCAACGTGAATCCAATTTATCTTTGCAAATAGCCGATCTTAACGAAGCTATTGCAACACTAGAAAATGTTATTCAAAAAATCGATGTTGAAACTGAAGCGCGATTAAAAGAAACTTTTGATCAAGTCAATCAATACCTGAAGGAAATTTTCCCGATCATTTTTTCTGGCGGCCAAGCAAAATTAGAATTAAACGACAGCCAGATACTGGATGCAGGATTGACATTAACGGCGCAACCTCCAGGCAAGAAAAACAGTTCGATTCATCTACTATCGGGAGGAGAAAAAGCACTGACTGCTTTAGCTCTTATTTTCGCGTTATTTAAACTGAATCCTGCACCCTTTTGTTTGTTGGATGAAGTCGATGCACCACTGGATGATCGCAATACTGAACGGTTTTGTGAGTTAGTTAAAAGCATGTCACAACAAACGCAATTTTTATTCATCAGTCACAACAAAATCACGATGGAAATGGCACAACAATTAATCGGAGTTACAATGCAAGAACAAGGGGTATCAAAAATAGTCGCAGTCGATATTACTGATGCCAGTAAAATAGGAACACAAATAAAACAACCAGCGACTAGCATTGATCAGCTATCGTTAAAATGATCTAATTTATGCGCGGTGCATCAGGTATTTTTAGGAGAAAAAATGGATATATTGAGTAACATGAGTGACTTGCAATTAAGTCTCGTTATTATTGGCGCTGTCGTTATAGCCGGAGTGGTGATTTTTAATTGGATTCAACAACAGCGTTATCAACGTAAAGTACAAGCGGCATTTGAATACAAACATAACGATGCACTGATGGATAGTGAAACGAACGAAAATATATCCGAAAGAATCGAACCCGTTTTTAATAAAGCCTCTTTTCCAGATCCTGACTTGGAGACACACGCACAATCGGATGTTTATCATTCACATTCACGCGAGGCAGATTATCGGAAAGATTCCGCGATATCATCACCGCCTCCTCTGAATACCGCCAGTAGTTCGACAACCACCTCGTCCCTACTTTTGGATTACGAAAGCACCACCAATTATATCGCCAATATTCGTTCAGAATCACCGATTGCTAATACGCATATCGCAAAACTGCTGCAACGGAAATTTGATTTTGGCAAAGGAGTCGCATGGTTAGGACAACGTGACAATGACGAACCTTGGGAAGAAATAACCAACGAAAGCAACATCGATAACGATGGGTATAAACACATCAAAGGTTGTTTGCAATTAGCGGATAGAGCTGGTGCAATTAGTGAAGTCAATTTGTCGAAATTTCGGGATTTAATCGAAGAATTTGCAGCGCAAATTCATGCTGTCGCAGAATGTCCAGACATAGTATCAGTCCATGACAAAGCTGTTGCTTTAGACAGATTCTGCGCCGATGTGGACGTGATGATTGGCATCAATATCATCAGCAAAGACGACGGTGCATTTGTCGGCACCAAGATTAGAGCGCTCGCCGAAGCATCCGGTTTCAAATTGGATTCTGATGGTATTTTCAAATATCGTGATGATAGTAATAACGTGCTATTTACACTGAGCAATTATGAATCTGCACCCTTTCATCCAGAAAATATGCGATCGTTATCCACGCATGGTGTTACTTTTTTATTGGATGTTCCACGTGTTGCGAATGGAGAACGTGTTTTTGATCAAATGACGCATTTGGCCAAAATATTCTCCAATACATTGGGTGGCATTATTGTCGACGATAATCGCGTTCCGCTCAGTGACAGTGGTTTACAAAGAAGCAAACAGCAGTTAATCGACATTCAATCCGCAATGAAAAGAAAACATATCCATGCTGGTAGTAGCAGCGCATTGCGTTTGTTCGTTTAAGCTCTTAATAATACACTTGAATTATTCAATCACGTTTGTTGTAATGTCATGCATTAAGCGCTATTCTTCATTCAGGAAAAATATCTGCTTGGAATATGCACAACGAAGTAAAAATTGTTTAGCGATACTTCTGTTAACTACGAATCACTTAAGAAAGTGATGCAAACATGAAAGCTGAGCTGAAATCTTTAGAAGAAAAAATATTTAAACTTGTGACTATGTATCAGGAAATTTATCAAGAAAATTCTAAGTTGCGCAAAGAGCTCGAAGATAGCCAAGCTCAAAATCATAAGTTAAACGAAAAAATAACTTCTGCGACGCATCGGCTTGAAAAACTTCTATCGAACATCTCCGACCATGAATCATAATAAATCATTAAGTATCAATCTCATGGGGCGAGAGTTTTGCATCAATTGCCCTGCTGATGAACAACAAGATCTTCGACTTGCGGCTGGTTATTTAGAAAAAAAAATACACGATGTCAAAACCGAAGGAAAAGTTGTCGATTCTGATCGTATCGTGTTGATTGCTGCACTGGGTATCGCGCATGAATTGCTTATGTTACGCCACGAAACAGGTTTTGACATTGATGATTTTAAGCGTACAATTAAATCGCTAGATGAAGAAGTTGGTGCGGCGATTGATGGCAAAGTAGAGTAGAAGTAATATGCAATTGATTAAAAGATTAATCCCTGCAGTGTTCGTTTAAGATCAATATTCTTTGAACCAATTTTTAGAAAATGGCTGTGGATTAAAGTGATACTGTTGTGCGCATCTATTTATGGATGTACCTGATGTATCCATGAAGCAGCCGCCTTGAGCCTTATGGTTCAAGATGATGATCTGACGGCATGTGCGGGGTCCCATCAAAGTATGTTTTAATTCCCATCGGGTTTAATCCCTCGCCCCTTTGAGACGAAGTTGCTTACTTAGCTGATAGGTGTATAACCGGCGGGTTGTTCTGCTCCGGTACCAAAAAAATAGGCTTCCATTTGCTCGGCTAAATATTTCCTTGATTTTGCATCCGATAGATTCAACCTATTTTCATTGACCAGCATGGTTTGATGTTTAAGCCATTGTTGCCAAGCTTCTTTAGACACATTGTTATAGATTCTTTTACCTAATTCACCGGGATAGGTTTGAAAGCTTAATCCTTCAGCTTCTCGTCCGAGTTTGATGCATCGTACCATTCGTGTCATAGACTGTTTGCCCCAATACAGTTGAAAATTTGAAAATAACCAAACTAAAATCGCAATGATATTACAGCAGTTTTTGCAGCATTTTTGAACGCCGTTGATAGTTATACAAATTTTGTTTTAATTTAGGTAGTTCGGCTAGAGTAACCTCGGTAAATCCGTGCTCAATAAACCAATGCGTGGTTCGCGTCGTCAGTACAAAAAGTTTTTGTATCCCTAGGGAGATGGCTTTCTCTTCAATATATTTGAGTAATCGATTGCCGTGCCCGAAATCGCGGTGATTCGGATGAACAGCTAAGCAGGCCAGTTCCCCAGAGTTTTCTTCGGGAAATGGATACAATGCGGCGCATCCGAGAATCATTCCATCATGTTCAAAAACACTAAAGCGGTCTATTTCTACTTCCAGTAATTCACGTCCTCGTCTCACCAGTACTCCTTCATTCTCAAGCGGTTCAATTAATTGCAGAATTCCACCGACATCTTCAATTTTTGCATCGCGCAAAGATTGAAGCGTTTCTTCGGAAATCATGGTACCTATGCCTTGATGAGTAAAAAGTTCTTGCAAAATTGCACCGTCAATATGGCGACTAATAAGGTGTACGCGGTCAACCGATAATTCACACGCTTTGATGGCGCACTGAATAAAAAGCCGTGCTTCATCGGAGAACTCAGTAGTGGAAGATTTTTTGTTTAAAAGAGATTTGCTCTGTTTGACCGTCAATTCGCGAGGCAGCAGAGGCGAATTATTTGTTTCATTTTTTTCTTGAGTGAACGTATCCCAAAGAAATACTAATTTTTCTGCGTGCAATGCTATGGCGACTTCAGTGGCTACATTTTCCATCGTTAAATTGAAAATTTCTCCTGTTGGCGAATAACCAAGCGGTGAAATGAGCACCACATCGCCTTGTTCTAGACTACTGTTAATGGCCTGCGTATTAATTTTTCGAACTTTTCCGGTGTGTAATAAATCGACCCCTTCAATTACGCCATATGGGCATGCCACTACGAAATTGCCACTCGATACGCGTATTGCCGCGTTAGCCATCGGTGAGTTTGGTAGTCCCATTGATAACAGTGCTGAAATTTCATGATGAATCCGTCCAACCGATTCTTTAACGCATTGCAATGCGACGGCATCGGTGACACGAATATCCATCACAGTTTGTGTTTCTAGCTGCGATTCATCAAGACGTAATTGAATTTGAGGGCGTGCGCCATGTACTAAAACTAACCGTACTCCAAGACTAGCCAGTAGATTAATATCATGGATGAAATGGACAAAATTCGTGTCAGTGATCATCTCGCCGTTAAACCCGATGACAAATACTTTTCCACGAAAAGCATTGACGTAGGGCGCAACGGAACGAAACCAAGAAACAAAATTAGGCGCAGTTATGGTGTCCAAGAGAATGAATAATAGTTATTAAGGTAAGATTCGATCAATAATCACCCCAAAGTGTTTGCAAAGAGGCAATGGCTGCTAATCCTGCAGTTTCTGTGCGTAATATACGATTTCCTAGACGAATGGCAGTATATCCACAGTGTGAGATGGATAACTCTTCGGCTGGTGAGAAACCACCTTCAGGACCAATGATAAGTGTAATGGAGTCGTTATTAGCTGGTCTAGTAATTTTTTTTAGATGCTCATTGCCTGTTGGGGATAGCATCAAGCGCATTTCTTGAGGACTGTTTTCTGACTTTTTTTGACTAAGCCACGAAGGCAAAGAAACTAAGGGAGAAATATCTGGCAAATAATTCCTACCACTTTGTTCACACGCTGAAATAATGATTTTCTTCCAATGTTCCAAGCGTTTGTTTGCGCGTTCGCTTGAAAGTTGAATGACGCAACGCTCAGTAACGATAGGTTGAATGCGATTAACACCTAGTTCGACAGCTTTTTGTATGATCCAATCCATCTTTTCATTTGCACATAACGCTTGTGCAAGTTCAGTAGCCAAAGGGGATTCGCGGTCTTCATCATGAAATGACTCAATCAATGCAGTGACTTGTGAATTGGTAATCGATTCAATGCGCGCCGAAAATTCACCGCTTTTGCCATTAAACAATGTTATTGAATCACCTTTCCTTAATCTCAATACGCGTGTGATATGGTGTTTGTTTTCATCGGAAAGTTCGATCAGTTGCCCGATTGCGGTGTCAATCGGTTGATAAAAACGTGCTTGCATAGAGTGATAAATTCGAGTGAATGACAAGATAATTTCGCTACAGTCAGTCATGTTAATATACCACGTTGGATTTTAAGCACTACTTATAAGAAGTTTTATAGAAGTAAAGTGCATCATCATTGGGTATTCAAATCGTAGTGGGGGAAAAGTATGGCTAGTTTGGAAACACCAATCTGCGAATTTGGTTGGAAAGCCGTGGATTTTGATTTATTAGGTGTGGATGGGAAGCGGTATAATTTGGCTTCAAGTAAAGGGCAAAATGGACTGTTAGTAATGTTTATTTGCAATCATTGCCCGTATGTTAAAGCGGTACAGGATCGCATCATTCGCGATGTGAATGAATTAAAAACGTATGGCATCAACACCATTGCGATCATGTCGAACGACCCTGCCGACTATCCTGAAGATTCATTCGAAAATATGCAATTAATTGCAAAAAAATTAAATTATCCTTTTCCTTATGTTTGGGATGAAACGCAGGCCATTGCTAAATGCTATGGTGCAGTGTGCACGCCAGACTTTTTTGGTTTTAATCAGCACCTAGAACTGCAGTATCGCGGGCGCTTAGATGCATCGCGTAAAGAAGCCGCTGCACCGGACGTGCGCCGAGATTTATTTGAAGCGATGGTTCAGGTTGCCAAAACTGGACGCGGACCGAACGATCAGATTCCTAGCATCGGTTGCTCAATCAAGTGGCGTGTGGAGTAAATGTGCTAGAAAAAGTGGTTGCGTTGGTAAAAGAAGTTGGGCAAGAAGTCATTATGCCGCGATATTTGAAAGTTCATCGTCAATATAAATCGGATGGTAGCTTTTTTACCGAAGCTGATGTAACGGCGCAAAATGTATTGTTTGATGGTTTGCGCGAGATTGATGCTGTTCCTTTGCTCGGGGAAGAAATGTCGCGTGAAGAGCAGGAAATACAGTGGATAAATGGAATAGAAGGATTGTGGAGTGTTGATCCTATTGATGGAACTTCCAATTTTTTTAATGGCTTGCCTTATTTTTCTATTTCGGTAGCTTATCTGGTACAAGGAAAAAGCGTTTTGGGCGTAGTTTATAATCCGGCGACCCATGAGATGTTTTACGCGCAGAAGGGAGGTGGAGCCTTTCTGAATGGTGTGCGGTTGCCATTAAACACGTATGTTCCTGATTTAGAAGGCGCTATGGCTAATGTCGATTTGAAGCGCTTAGACCGGAAATTGGCGGCGACCGTTGCTGCCTATCCACCTTATGCTTCGCAACGTAATTATGGTGCGAGTACGTTGGAATGGTGCTATATCGCGGCAGGTTATTTTGATCTGTATCTACACGGCGGACAAAAACCGTGGGACTATGCTGCTGGGTCATTGATACTCTCAGAAGCAGGGGGAAATATGTCCGGATTTGATCATGATGACTATTGGGCTGGCACGCCTTGGCGGCGTTCGGTAATTGCGGCTTTGGATGCAAAGTTATTTACTCAATGGCGTGATTGGGTACGGGCCAATCGCTAGGTTGTGAGTGACAAGAAAAACAATATATAGAACAGGATAAGATTTAAATTGAAGATTATTATTCTGGGGGCAGGGCAAGTTGGATCGTCAGTTGCTGAGAGTTTGGTGAATGAAGCCAATGACATTACCGTGGTTGATACCAATCAAGAGCGGCTATTGGTTTTACAAGACCGGCTAGATTTACGGACAGTTAACGGTAATGCCTCGCATCCGTCGGTTTTGGTCGATGCGGGTGCTCATGATGCCGATATGATTTTGGCCGTGACAGAACAAGACGAAACAAATTTGGTGGCGTGTAAACTGGCCGCGAGCTTGTTTAATACGCCTACAAAGATTGCTCGTATTCGTTCCACTGAATATTTAAAGCATCCGGAAATTTTTTCAGACGAAAATTTTTCCGTTGATTATGCAATTTCTCCTGAACAAATATTGACTGAATACATCGAGAAATTAATCGAATTTCCAGAAGCGTTGCAAGTTTTAGATTTTGCCATGGGCAAAGTGAGCATGGTCGCTGTGCGCGCACTACAAGGCGGTGCGCTTGTTGGACAGCAGTTACAAGAATTGCGTAAACATATCCCAAACATTGAAACACGTGTTGTTGCGATCTTCCGCAAAGATCGTCCTATTATTCCCGAAGGTCATACGGTCATCCAAATTGACGATGAAGTGTTTTTTATTGCCGCGACAGATCACATTCGTCAGGTTATGCGTGAATTGCGTAGTATGGATAGACCCGTTAAGCACGTGATGATTGCTGGGGGTGGAAAAATAGGCAAGCGACTTGGAGCTCAACTGGAAAACAATTATCAGGTTCGCGTTATTGAACGTAATCTAAAAGCGTGTGAATCTTTAGCGGCAGAACTCCACAACACTCTGGTTTTACACGGCGAGGCTACGGATGAAACCTTGCTGGAAAGCGAAAATATCGAAGAAATGGATATGTTTTGCGCACTGACAAACGACGATGAAAACAACATCATGTCTGCATTGCTTGCGAAACGGTTAGGTGCTCACAAAGTTATCGCGTTGATTAATCGGAAAGCCTATGTGGATTTGGTGCAGAGCGGTGGAATTGATATTGCTATTTCTCCCGCACAAGTAACGATTGGCTCCTTGCTGGCTTTTGTTCGTCACGGTGATGTCGCAGCCGTGCATAGTTTACGGCGAGGTGCCGCAGAAGCTATGGAGTTGGTAGCTCATGGAGATGAGAAGTCTTCAAAAGTAGTGGGCAGAAAAATCGAAGATATCAAACTTCCTAAGGGTGCGACAATTGGGGCTATCGTGAGGGGATTACCCAAACTAGAAGGTACGTGGCGGGAACGCTTGGTAACCGATTTTGATACTGTGGAAGATGAATTAATAAAAGATGCACAAGTCATTATTACTCACCACGATACCGTGATTCATTCAGAGGATCATATCATTGTGTTTGTAGTCAATCGCAAGATGATCGGCGAAATAGAAAAGCTGTTTCAAGTCAATGTGGGATTTTTATAAGCTCAACTTAGTATGAATCGCCTTTTCCGAGTTGCCAATGTTTTAGGCAAAATGATTTTGGTATTTGGGTTCACGATGTTGATTCCACTGATTTGGTCAGCTTGGGTCGACGATGGGGCGCAATTAGTATTTAGCCAAGCGACATTAATTACCATTGGTAGCGGATTATTGCTGTGGCTGAGTACACTAAGCTATAAACGTGAGCTGCAAACTAAAGATGGCTTTTTACTGGTAGTATCAGTCTGGTCGGTGTTGCCCGCATTTGCAATGATTCCGCTACTTTTATCCATATCCGATTTAAGCGTTAGCAAAGCTTATTTTGAAGCTGTTTCTGGATTGACGGCAACCGGAGGCACTGCGTTAACAGGGTTGGATGCGTTGCCATCGTCCATCAATTTATGGCGCGGTTTGATTACGTGGATGGGCGGCATGGGATTGATTGTATTGGCTGTAGCTATTTTGCCATTACTCGGCGTGGGTGGTCGACAGTTGCTGAATGCCGAAATTCCTGGACCAATGAAAGATAATAAGTTGACGCCGCGTATTGCTGAAACGGCTAAAGGACTGTGGGCAATCTATACGACTTTAACATTGGCTTGTATTTTTGCCTTTAAATGGGCAGATATGAGTTGGTTCGATGCCATAATGCATGCATTTACGACCTTGGGGCTGGGAGGATTCTCTTCGCACGATGCCAGCTTTGGCTATTGGGATTCGCCTTTAATTGAGTTAATTGCGGTTGTTTTTATGTTGCTTGCCGGAATCAATTTTGCTGCGCATTTTTTAGTGTGGCGTAGTAAAAGTTTTGCTCCTTATCGCCATGATTCGGAGGCTATTTCGTACCTCTCAATCGTATTGCTGAGTTGCGTTGGCGTTGCCTTTTATTTATGGTCAGAAAATATTTATCCGGATCTGTTAACAGCATTGCGTTATGCAACATTTAACGTGGTTTCTGTTGCAACAACAACGGGATTTAGTAACACCGATTATGGATTGTGGCCTATTTTTTTACCCTTATGGATGATATTTTTATCAGGGATTGCAACCTCGTCAGGCTCTACAGGCGGGGGAATAAAAATGATCCGGGCGCGAATTTTGTCTAAACTGGTTTATCGAGAGATAATTTCTATTATGCATCCCCAGGCTGTGACACCTGCAAAAGTAAGTAGAAACGTAATCTCTAATCGAGTTATTTTATCGGTATTGGTATTTTTGTTTGTATATGCGGCTAGCTACGCATCAATGGTTTTGGTGCTTACCTTCAGCGGCCTGGATTTTATTACTGCATTTTCTGCGGCGGGTGCATGCTTGAACAATTTGGGTCCTGGCCTTGGAAGTATTGGCCCTGCGAGTAATTATGCATCCTTAACCGATTTTCAAATATCGATTTGCAGTTTTGCGATGTTATTGGGAAGGCTGGAGTTTTTTACACTGCTGGTAATATTAACGCCAGCTTTTTGGAGAAAATGATTTTTAATCATTACTGTTCTAGATATTTACTTGGGTTTTAGAAAAAAATCATTGCATCTGTTTTACAATTTAAAAGGAGCCTTGCGTGGAGGAAATCAATAAAACCTTAAAAGGAATCAAGGTAATGATTATTGATGACAGTAGTACTATCCGGAAAAGCGCGGAAATGTTTCTCAAATCTTCGGGATGTGAAGTCATTTTGGCTGAGGATGGCTTCGAAGCGATGCATAAAATTGTTGATAATCAGCCTGATATCATTTTTATCGATATTGTAATGCCTCGCTTAGACGGGTATCAAGCGTGCATGTTGATTAAAAAAAATCCGATTTATCAATCCATTCCAGTCATTATGTTATCCAGTAAAGATGGATTATTTGATAAAGCGAAAGGTCGGATAGCAGGATCCAACGATTATCTTACTAAACCTTTTTCATCAGAAAACCTGATCGATTTTATTCATAAATACGCAGCTTAACAACCAGGAAAATAAAGGTATACTGTCAAAATACATCCCTTAAATTGGTTATGGTGGCATTAAAAAAATTGTTATTAGATGGCTTTTATGACAAATAGTTCTTGACGAGAGGGGGGTGTGTCGACTAGCCTGGTGGTTGTGGTTGAATTGGCAGAGGAAAGG
>JBGAVE010000023.1:0-39937 GCA_044228295.1 Nitrosomonas sp. | reverse complement strand
CCGAGCTCATTTGCGGAAAAATGCTGAAAAATATCTTGAAAACTTACAAATAAACCCAGAATTGCATTGAAACAAGAACTACGTGTGATTTTGCAAAGGTCTCTAATTGATCGACTGAAACTCAATCGAGCAAGCAATCACAGTTCATTACTCACCGGTTTCCGATGCTGCGGGAGCGGCCAGTTTATTCGAGGTTGCTGTTGTTTAAGATGCTATTGGTCGGGATTTAGAGCGGTGGTCTAAGCGATGAATCGGTGGAAGACATAGCGAACTCGAATTTCCACATGACGTGACTTTAAAGTTCGTCGCTGTAAGACGATGTTAGAGACTTATCCTGTGCTATCGCGATTTAGAACGTGATTAGCAGCAGCACAAGCATGATTGGGCTATTAAACCCAAAAGACCTCTGCATAGCTGCATAAATTTGCTGTGCTGAATGAGAAAACTATCTAAATGATAGTTGTTACGCGAAATCAATCAACTTGGCATCAATGACCGTCTCGTCGCACCTTTGATCATCAATCCGAGACTTTTGAAAAAGTCCGTACTGGTATTCCTAACCAACTGTTTTTATTGAACTGAATTTTTATAAAATAGGGTTTTGCAAAGATTTCAATTCGTGTGATTGAAGCTGTTCATTGATAGAGGCCATCAGATCACTTTGAATATCATCAGCCCATCAAATAGTTCCTGTTTTCCACCATGGGATAACCCGCGCCTATATAAACCCTTAAGCTTCGGACGTAACTCCTCCCACTCAATCAGCGAACCAATCCTTCATCAGTACATTGTCTCGCTTCAATCGCTCTGTCAATTCCTATGTTCCAAAATTCATCGGCATTTTTTGCCCCAACTGCCTCTATTTTAGTTGGTTATTGCACTGGCAGGCGAGGTTGTGCAGGAATCTTTGAAAGTTAATGCAAAAGCAAGACCAGAAGAAGTTAAGCTTTTAAACGTATTTTTATAGAAAGTCTACTGCCATCCGGTGACTTCGTAGCCTTTATCTTGTAGGCATCGATAAACAAAGTTAACGTACGCTTGATTGGGTTGGGTCGGTCTGGCCGCATAAAAAATTCCACGTAACAGTCCAATTGCTGCACCGCTTGCTGCGCCAATCAAGGAACCGTGACCGGCCGCACCCGAGATTGCACCCCCAACGGCGCCACCTGCTGCTCCCATTCCCGCGCCCATAGCAGTACTCGTTGCAACTCTACCTGCTGCTGATTCACCGCCTTCCTTGGCTCCAGCAGATTCGGCGAGTTGTCTACACGTGTCAACATCCACCTCTGCCGCTGCGCGGCCTACGGAATTGTAATGTGCATTCGGGTACAGAATGGGTTTTGTACTTGCACAACCTGACAGCCACAACAAAAAAACCACTGCTATACCGGTCATAAAAAATTTCATTAAACTACTCCTCTGCTTCATTTGAAGAACTTAAATTGGTTGATATTTCTTAAGAAATGTTGTTTTCTTAAGGGATATCATCAGTTAATCTTAAATATCTTTATGCTTTTTCAATAAACAATAAACCGCTTCTATCATTGGACTATCATTTGAAGCGATGATTAATTCATGAAAGCTATCTTGAGCGGCTTGATTAAAAATTTGTTTTTTTGTATGTAACTGTTTTTCATGGGAGTAAATATTATCCGTAAAGAAATCCCCTTGCACCAATACGTGAATTGAAGTAATTTTCCAACCTATCTTTTGCAATTTACATAGCAATGAAGGGGAAAGTTGCTTGAGCTTTGCTGCCACAGCACTATTTTTCACTATGATGGTTAACTCGTTATCGCTAAGTTTACCCAAATAACAATAAGGTGACAGTTTCTCTGGGATAAGTTTTGTAAAAATTAATTGTTTTTTATACAGCGCATTCGCTACTGAAAAAAGATTTTTATATTGAGGCGTTTCGCCTAATACATCGATATAAACATTAACTTTTTGCGATGTCATTTATTTGTTCAACACTAATTAGATAGGGCATCATTTTTCTATATGAATATCATTTTTATTTCTAACAATTCGGATCGAACTAAGAAGATAGCGCTTACTAAAGCGAATATTATATTATTATCAGGCGTAGCTCTATGTATCGTTTTGATTTTTGCATTAATTTTAAATTTCTTTTCACTTCGTTATGCGTATCAAATTGAAATACCTGCCGTAAGAGCTGTGTTGGTTAATCCGCAAGAGGAACGGCATCAAAAAATTCAAGCGCATTTGCAGGAAAATCTTAACAGCATGGCTAGCAAGCTCGGGCAAATGCAGGCGCAATTAATGCAATTGGATGCGCTGGGTGAACGCCTGGTAAAATCTTCAGGAATTAAATCGAATGATCTTTTTATGGAAAATCCAGGTCAAGGTGGCGCATACCATGCTTTACCCGATAACGAATTTACTATTAGTGAGTTCAATCATAGAATCGAAGATCTATCCAATGTATTAAGTGAGAAAAGCGATAAATTGGGGGCATTAGATTTATTGTTGCGAAATGATCGATTACTGAAGTTAGTTGCTCCCTCGGAAATGCCTATTGAAGCCGATTGGTTTTCTTCGGGCTATGGATATAGAATCGACCCATTTACCGGCAGAAAAGCTTTTCACGAAGGGGTGGATTTTCCCGCACCAATTGGCACAACGATTAAAGCCGCTGCGGCCGGGGTTGTGGTTTACTCCGATCGGCACCCCGATTATGGTAATATGATCGAAATTGATCATGGGAACGATTTGGTGAGTCGTTATGCACATGCATCGAAAAGATTAGTAGAACTTGGACAGATTGTATTACAGGGACAGAAAATAGCAGAAGTTGGTAGCACTGGGCGTTCGACCGGAGCGCATCTTCATTTTGAAATTAGGCATAATGATAAATCACTCAATCCAGCGAAGTTTCTTAAAAAACCAGGGTAGCGATTACTTGGAAAAGAATAGTGTAACTATTTGGTTTCAATGATTACTCATAAAAATACTTGTTGTTTTCTAATGGTATCATTCCATTCTATTAATCAATCCTAGAACAATTTTCTAGGATTTTTGTTTTTCACCTATTTCATTCAGTAAACAATTAAAGACTTTATGCTAACCAATCTACTTAAAAAGATTTTTGGTAGTCGAAATGATCGAATGATCAAGCAGTATTCGCAGACCGTACACGTTATTAATGATATGGAGCCATCAATAGCGCAGTTATCTGATGCCGAGCTGCGTAACAAAACCGACGAGTTTAAGCAACGAGTTAATGATGGAGAAACACTCGATGCTTTATTGCCAGAAGCTTTTTCAGTAGTACGGGAAACCTCAAAACGTGTCTTGGGAATGCGTCACTTTGATGTGCAGTTAATTGGTGGAATGGTGTTACACGGTGGAAAAATCTCAGAAATGCGGACGGGCGAAGGAAAAACGTTGATGGCCACCCTTCCGGCTTATTTAAATGCATTGTCTGGCAATGGCGTGCATATTGTCACAGTTAATGATTATTTAGCCAAGCGTGATGCGGGTTGGATGGGGAAAATTTATCAGTTTCTTGGCATTAGTGTAGGTGTCATTTACTCTCACATGCCGCATGAAGATAAACAAGCTGCCTATGCTGCAGATATCACCTATGGAACTAACAATGAATACGGATTTGATTATCTGCGTGACAACATGGTGACGCACCCCAATGAGCGTGTGCAACGGGTGTTGAATTTCGCTATCGTGGATGAGGTCGATTCTATTTTGATCGATGAAGCGCGCACTCCGTTAATCATTTCCGGGCAGGCGGAAGGAGATACCGATGTTTATATTCAAATCAATAAACTGATTCCAAAACTGCAGCGCCAAGAAACCGAAGAAAGTCCTGGAGATTTTAGCGTTGACGAGAAATCGCATCAAGTGACGTTGAGTGAAGCGGGTTTTGAACATTCCGAAAAACTCTTAACACAGGCAGGACTGCTGAAAGCGGGCACCAGTCTTTATGATCCTGCGAATATTGCCTTGATTCATCATCTGAATGCTGGTTTGCGTGCGCATTACTTGTATTTTTTAGATCAGCATTACGTCGTGCAAGATGGCGAAGTGATTATCGTGGATGAGTTCACTGGACGATTGATGTCGGGCCGTCGTTGGTCGGATGGATTGCATCAGGCTGTGGAAGCAAAAGAAGGTGTAGCGATTCAAAAAGAAAACCAAACGTTGGCGTCTATTACATTCCAGAATTATTTCCGCATGTATCAGAAATTGTCGGGAATGACGGGTACAGCAGATACCGAAGCAGCGGAATTTCAACAAATTTATGGTCTAGAGACGGTCATTATTCCGACACATCGACCCATGGTACGTGATGACCGCATGGATTTGGTGTTTAAAACGACCCAAGAGAAGAATAATGCGATTATTGAAGGCATTAAGGATTGTTACGAAAAAGGTCAGCCGGTTTTGGTCGGCACCACATCGATTGAAAATAACGAGTTGCTTTCAAGGTTACTCGAGCGCGAAAAATTACCGCATCAAGTTTTAAATGCAAAGCAACACGCCAGTGAAGCCAATATCGTTGCACAAGCAGGGCGCCCTAAAATGATAACCATTGCAACCAATATGGCTGGACGTGGTACTGACATCGTATTAGGGGGCAATCCAGAGCCTGAGCTTGAACGCATTCGTAATGACGCTCAGCTTAGCGAAGAAGCTAAGAAGAACAAGATTGAGGAAGTACAAGCGAAGTGGCAGTCTCTTCACGATGAGATATTGCACTTAGGTGGGTTGCACATTATTGGCACAGAGCGGCATGAATCTCGTCGTGTTGATAATCAATTGCGTGGGCGATCTGGTAGGCAAGGAGATCCGGGTTCAAGTCGTTTCTATCTTTCTTTGGAAGATCCTCTTTTGCGTATTTTTGCATCCGATCGCGTTGCGAATATCATGACGCGGCTAAAGATGCCTGAGGGGGAAGCGATTGAACATCCATGGGTAACGCGAGCGATTGAAAATGCGCAGCGCAAAGTGGAAGCACGAAACTTTGATATGCGTAAGCAATTGCTTGAATATGATGACGTTGCTAATGATCAACGTAATGTTATTTATCAACAACGTAATGAATTATTAGAGGCTGGTTCAGATATCAGCGATACCATCATTGCTATGCGCGAAAGCGTTCTGAGTAACCTTTTCTACTCATATATACCCCCACAAAGCGTGGAAGAACAATGGGATGTGCCAGGCCTGGAACGTGCGTTGGTATCTGAGTATCAGTTTCATTTCCAAGTACACAAATGGCTCGAACAGAATCAAAATTTGCACGAAGAAAATTTGTTGCAACGTATTCTCGATCTTGCCAGCGAGTCCTATCAAGCCAAAGTGGAGCAAGTGGGCGAAGACATCATGCATCACTATGAGCGCGCAGTGATGCTGCAAACTTTGGATTCGCATTGGCGTGAACACTTGGCTGCTTTGGATCATTTACGTCAGGGTATTCATTTACGTGGTTATGCACAAAAAAATCCGAAACAGGAATATAAGCGAGAAGCTTTTGAATTATTCACTAATATGCTGGAAGAAGTAAAAAATGAAGTAACCAAGATTCTTCTAACCGTACAGATCAAGAACGAACAGCAGGTGGAAGCGGTTACAGAAACACTACATACTCCAGAAAATGTTGAGTATCATCACGCGAGTTATGAGGCATTGGAAGAAGAGAAAACTTTCGATGAAGAAGGCAAACAGGAAACAAAAGTTAAGCCATTTGTACGTCATAACGATAAAATCGGTCGTAATGAACCTTGCCCCTGTGGGTCAGGAAAAAAATACAAACAATGCCACGGCAAAATTAAATGATTGGATTCTAGGTTATTAAATACGTTATTCTGATAACGCGATAGCATTTAAAGGGATCTGTGATCATGCTTTTGTTAAGTCTTGTAGACCGGGGTGCTGTCGGTCAGATTGTTTTTTAAAGACAATATTCGATCGTCATATTTGACTGTCCCATTTCATCAACTCAGTAAACTAAGCCGATGGCTTTGCCGGGGGTAATTTCTCCAACGATATTGTGAGATCCCATAAAGATTTGCATAATGCCATGCCTTATGACATTACTCACCGATTATCTTAAGTAACTATTTGTAAACAATCCTGAGGCTTCTAACCCTTAAAGACGCCACACCAAAAATCCAGTAAGCAGCGTTCAGCATTTCTATGGAGTAATCGCAAGATTTTGCTAGCAGTTCTCTCGCCAAAATAATTTCATGCGAGATAAGCTACGCCAGCTCTTACTGGGTTGTTTTTCCTGTTGTAAAGTTTCGATTTGTAGTGCATAACTGATACGACCTAAATCAAACGCAAACGATTGATTTGTTTGCGCCAGTTGTTGCACGAGTTGTTGTGCAACGCGTCTATCATTGGTATATCCTAATTCATCCTGCAAGTTTGCCAGCATTTCGATAAACCGCTTGGCAGTTTGATCATCAAACAAAGAAAACAAGGCATCAGCGGCATAACGCATTTTCTTCGCAGCAATGCGTGCATGATGGCGTTCGGCAGCAGTTTGTACCATCAGGCCTTGGCAGCATCGATGCAATTCCTGCCAGCGTTCTTCAAGCGTTTTTATCGCCCATTGTTGCGTATTCAATCCTAAGGTTGCTACTTCACCGGAAGCTTTCGATAAAGTGAACAAATGACGTTCAATAGCCAAAATGAGCGCGGTAAATTCTGTTTTATGAAATTTCTTTTGTGTGCGTTGCCGAATTGCAATCACCTCGTTTTGAATACACATTGTAATCGCTGGGTCTATCGATTCTTCTGACAAGTGCTTTGTTTTTTCTAAAATATCCGGTAGAACTTCTTGTTCAAAAACATCCCAATCTCTCGCGTCATTTAGTGTTTGCATTAATTTACGCAGCGCTTTATTCCAGGATGGTAGCGGTTGTCCAATCGATTGAAGCAACGAAGCACCTGCGCGGATACGGCGTAAAGCGACACGGATTTGGTGTAAATATTCGGGATCCTCAATATGTTCGAAATAACCGGGTATATTGGCGAGTAATTGTGTTAAAGCAGCTCCAATAATGATGCAATAAATGTCATTAATGCTTTGATTTAATGAGAATTTTAGTGAGATCGCTTTTATGGGTTTTGCTTTTTCTGCGTCTATCAATAAATAACCTCGTGCTGCTTTATTGCGAGGTTCTATGAATAAAGGAACATGCTGCAATAATCGCTCGGCCAGTTCAAATAAAAATTCCGCACTACCCGATTTGAGTTCAAATTCCACTTCACAAATTTCTCGCTGTAAATTTCCGGCGGTGATTTTACCGATATCTAGGGCGACTTCTGCTTGATTCCCTTCATTCTTCAGTAACCAAATTGAGCGTTTAAATTCAGTGGTAAAAACGGGAATAATTTGCTGAAGCTCAATGCCCTTCAATAATTCAAGTGCTTCTGTTGGTAAAACCGAAAAGTCCGGATGCCTACCTTGGTTAACGACGGCTTCCCATTCAGGACGATGAGTTAACGATCCAGTGGATTTCCCTTCAGCTTTGAGTGTTTGAATCCACTGCTTGCCGACCCGACGGACGCGCAAAGCAATGCCGCGACGTTTGAGTTGAAAAGCATCGGTATCAAAGTAAATGCTCCGTAAACGTTGCTGCTGCGCTTTGTTTTTTCGAAACAATGGCGCTTCCTTAACGAGTGACACGTGCTGTGAATGTAACCCTAATTTAAGTTCGATTTCCATAGCGATTCCTTGGTGATTAGCAGTGTAAGATGGTATCTAGCTTATTGTCAGAGTCTTGAAATCAATATCGGGGGACGGCGGTGGTGTTTTTAGTTTCATGCCTTCCAAAGTATCTGCGACGATCTGTGCGATTAACAAATTCCGATACCATTTACGGTTGGCAGGAATAACAAACCAAGGCGAATGTTCGGTACTGGTTGCTGTAATCATGTCCTCGAAAGCTTTCATATAATCATCCCAGAATTGTCGTTCCTCTAGATCGCCAACACTAAATTTCCATCGCTTCTCGGGATCATTGATACGTTCCTCCAGTCTTATTTTCTGTTCGTCTTTAGAGATGTACAGAAAAAATTTTATGATGGCGGTGCCGTTTTCAGACAGCAATTCCTCAAATTTATTAATCTGATCAAAGCGCTGCTTGGTTATTCTGTCGGATATCTTGTGATGAACACGAGTAATCAACACATCTTCGTAGTGCGAACGGTTGAATATGCCAATTTGTCCTTTCGCTGGGGTCTTATAATGCACGCGCCATAAGAAATCGTGCTTCAATTCCAGTTCGGAAGGGGTTTTAAAAGTCACAACTTGGCATCCCTGTGGATTGATGCCCGACATTACGTTTTTGATCGTACTATCTTTGCCGCTGGTATCCATGCCTTGTAAAACGATGAGCAGTGAACGGTTACCATTGGCGTACAGACGTTCTTGTAGCTGATCCAATTTTTCGATGTGCTTTTTCGTCAATGCCTTGGCTCTATCTTTATCGTTATCGGTTTTTTTAAATTCTCCCGTATCATTAGGGTCAAACTTCGATAGCAGTAAGGGGCAGGATGCTTTTATCTGGTATTTTTTCATGGTGCTCTCCTTGGGAATCAGCTGATTTAAGCTGTTTTATTCAGTTAATCGCATCAGTTGATGAAGCGCATTTTTTGGGTAAACACCTGTTGTTGCTTGGAGCAAATAGCTTCAATTTCCAAGGGTGTATGCGAAATCGGGATGGACACGTGATTGAGCTGATTTAATGCCAGAATTTGCTGCGATTGAGGATCAATTTTTAGTGAACAGGCATCCATGTCGGCACTTTGAAAATAAATATCGCCACTTGTTACGCCATGAACAGACACTTCTTTGAAAGATCCGCGAGTTCCAATGGCGCCTACCAAACTCATGGCCGGATAAGATTCAAGCGGAATATTATCTATCCTTGCTGCATTCATGCGATGTCGAAATATTTGACCGATAGTATGTTTGACGCTAAAGAGAGAACGTGCTCCGATAAAGGGGATAACGCCTTCTTGCAGGTCTCCCCAAATAAATCCACCCATACCGCCAAATAAAGTCGAAGAATCAGAAACTGCTGTAAATGCGTTGATTTGTTCGATTATTTTATCTTCAGAGGGGAAATGATAAAAATTTTGAAACGTACCTGGAATAAGAAAAATTTTGCGACGGATAGGATTGGACGCTTCCAGTGAAAGAGCAGCCTGTTTTATCCAATCAATATAGATACTTTGCGATTGAGCAGTGATGTCGATGTTTTCACTGGTACCGCTAATGATGCACTCCGAATTCGAGCTATCGCATACTAAAGTAAGTTCAAAATTGATATTCAAACCTAAAAATGAGGAAATTTTCAGAAATTGCTCAATGAAAGGAACATCATTAAGATTTTGAGTGATAATCTTAATGATGTTTTTGTCAGATATTTTATAGGGCAATAGATTGTCAGGGTAAGCATTGCTAAACTGGGCTACTATACTAAATCTTTCAAGATTGGCGCTGTCGACGTTGACAAAATTTGCTGAAATATCTTCCATACCGCAATTATCGAAAGAACCATAACAGTCATAGCCTAAGTATTCTGCATCATCCAATAGAATCACATTGCGCGAAGGATTGTTCTTTTTCTGCAGGAGTAATTCAGTAAAAGCTTCAATATGCATCACGCCAGTATTGGGCAATGCTTTACGTAGCTCTTTGCCTAATTTTCTGAACAAATCGAGGGTATTAACATATTGATTGCTTATCTCTGCACAGGCTGCTGGCTTTTGTTTAAAACATTCGACACGCAATCGCCAAAAAGGCTCATCAAAAAGGAATAGGATAGGGCCTTGGTAGTTCGATGTTTTGATGCTTCGAATTAATGGAGCAATATCCAAATCGACAAAAACACTGTTGACGTTATCAAATAAAAATCGTCCGATTTCAATAACCGGAATCAGATTCTCCGGATTATTATTCAAATACCGAGAAATATCATCATAATCTTTTGGCAGAAGTGCAAATGCGTTGGAGATGCTAGCAATTTCAGCGATTTGGTTCGGTTCGGTTAAAGCAAAGCCAAAAATTTTTTCATTCCGATCAGTTTTAAAATATTTTTTAGTATGATCCAAACAAAATTCATAGCGATCAGGTTCATTATCAATGTTGCCGGTATGAAAAATCTGTGATGGATAAATATCGTAAAAGCCATGCTTGAATACCTCGAAATTAGTAAAATCGGTATGTGTTGCACGGAGCTGTTCGTTACCCTTCCTACACAACATAAATGGATTGCCATCCTTTTTGACAGCATCGGGATGATTAATCACACTGGAATCTACATATAAATGCGAAATAATCGTTCCAGATTTCTGCAATGTTTCCACGGCATTTTCTATCGATTCGTCCAAAACCCGCATGACATGATCCTCTGCGTAGCTGATCGCTCCACGATAAGGATGTAAACTCATTACGACAAGTGGGTTGCCATTTGATAATCTTAGTTTGTTGAAAATATACTCAAAATAATTGGATAAATGATTTAATCCGATGCTTTGTGCAATTTGTTGATAGGTAAGCCGAGTTTGTTCCAGTGTATTTGGCACTATGGCGTTACTATCGGGTAAGTCATAGTGCCACACATCGGCATTCAAATATTTCGAAGAATTTTCGAGTTCTAAGGTACGCAATTTTCCGCAACTGGTATCAGAAGTTGATTCACAACCTGATTTACCTTGTGTGGCAATAATCATGGCGCAATAATTGCCTGTTTCAGAGCAATGATCTTTCATCAATGGATAGATGAGTAATTCGTCACCGGGATATGCGGCTACAAAAACATAATGATTGGGACTGTCAAAATGAGCATTTTCAGCTTTGATACATGACGGATCGCCGCTACAAGGATCAGCAGAATAGCTGATAGAACTCCAAAAATAGCCTACGACAACAATAACTGCGAATAGTATATTTTTCATGATGACTTCTTTTTGTTAACCCTGCTGTATTAATATGCTTTGAGCATTGATTGAATGACTCAGTTGCTTACCGATATTAAAAAAACATAGCCATTATTCATTGACTGCAATCCAGTGTTCCAACAACAATTGTACAGTTCTTTTTCCGTTAAATTCATTCACTTGCAAACGATACACTGCATCTATTAATTCGGGAAGTGGGTCATGATGAAAAAATAACATGGCATCGTAAACATCATTAGCGATCTGCGTATTATCTTTCTGCGTTGTATCAGTTGATTTCCTCAAACGCAGTTTTGTATGTTTTTCACCTACAATGCGCTGGCTTTCAACCATAAATCGTGTCATAAAAGTCGGCTGTGGAAAGCCTTGCCCCCATACCTGCTGATTGAAACACTCGGCCAATTCCAGATTGATTTCAGACAAGGCTAAATCACCATCGGTTTCGATCAAACGCGTTAAATCGTTTGCTGTCAGCAATGTTTTCGCAACCTGCTCGAAAGCCTGGCAAAACTGATCAAATGCTTGTTGCTTAATGGTTAGCCCGGCTGCGGCTGCATGACCACCGAATTTAATGATCAGCCCGGGATATTTTTTAGTGACGAGATCCAATGCATCGCGCAAATGAAAATTTTGAATCGAACGTCCCGATCCTTTCAATTCATCGTTGTTGCCTGGCGCAAAAATAATCACAGGACAGTGATATTTGTCTTTAATTCTCGAAGCTAGGATTCCGATCACGCCTTGATGCCATTCTTGATCGAATAGACTGATGGTACAGTTATGGTACGTTTCGGTTGGGCGCTCACTCAGCAAATGATCGAGTTTGATGAGTGCACTTTCTTGCATCGATGATTCGATTTCACGTCGTTCTCGATTTAGGCTATCCAATTGTTGCGCAATCCGTGCAGCGTAGGCTTCATCGTCGGTAATCAAGCACTCAATTCCCAGGGACATATCGTCCAAACGACCGGCTGCGTTCAATCGTGGACCAAGCATAAAACCGAGTTCGTAAGTGGAAATTTGCCGGTAATCGCGCTTCGCGGTTTGCAGTAAAGCATGAATCCCAACGCAACATTGACCTTTACGCATGCGCTGTAAGCCTTGCTGTAACAAAATCCGATTATTGCCATCCAATTTGACTACATCAGCGACTGTGCCTAGCGCAACCAAATCTAAAAAACTCGCTAAATTGGGTTCTGGTCTGGTATTTGAAAAAACACCGCGGCTGCGTAATTCAGCGCGCAGTGCTAGCATCAAATAAAAAATGACTCCCACGCCCGCTATACTTTTGCTCGGAAAAGGGCAATTTGGTTGATTGGGATTAATGATCGCGGCGGCATTCGGCAAAGTATCGCCAGGAAGGTGGTGATCGGTGATAAATACTTGCATCCCCAGAGCATTGGCTTCATTGACACCGTCAATACTGGCGATGCCATTGTCGACCGTGATTAAAATATGCGGTTTTTTCCGTGTATGCGCCAACTGAACGATTTCTGGCGTCAAACCATAACCAAATTCAAAACGATTGGGTACCAGATAATCGACCATTGCGCCGAATTTTCGCAGAATACGAATACCAACGGCACATGCGGTTGCGCCATCAGAGTCATAATCGGCAATGATCAGTAAGCGTTTTTTTTCGCGAATTGCATCCGCAAGCAATACCGCGGTTTCAGTGATATTTTTAAGTTGCGTGAAAGGAATCAGACGCGACAAACCAGTTTCAAGCTGTTGCGGGTTTTCAATACCTCGTGCCGCATAGATTCTCGCTAGAACAGAAGGCAGTCCGGAATCATAAAGTTTTTGATAGCAGTGCGTATCAAACGATCGACTAACAATCTTAGTCATAAAGTCAAAAATGACAATGTGAATCGTTACTGATAAAGAAAATTATCCGGGAACAGTGTCACGCGCGGTTTCGGACGGTACCGTAATTTTTTCAGCCTTGAGTAAATAAATGCGCCGGCTGTCTGCGCGTTGCACGGTAAATCGATACTGATTGATGACGACTGATTCACCGCGATTGGGCAAGCGCCCAAATTTATTTAATACTAACCCGCCGATCGTATCGTAGTCAGTATCGTCATAATGCGTATTCAATGTTTCGTTGATTGAATCAATTTCGGTCACGGCTTTGATGCGATAGATTCCTTCTGCTTCGATGACGATGTTATCCTCTTCTTCATCGAAATCATATTCGTCTTCAATATCACCGACAATCTGTTCTAGCACGTCTTCAATCGTCAGTAAACCGGCCACACCACCGTATTCATTCACCACGATGGCCATGTGATTACGGTTGCTGCGAAAGTCCTTTAACAACACATTCAACCGTTTGGATTCAGGAATAAAAACCGCCGGACGCAACATACCACGTAGATCGAATTCATCCGGATCGGCATAATAACGCAACAAGTCTTTTGCCAACAGAATGCCGATAATCTCATCTTCGTTACCTTCTATCGCAGGAAAACGTGAATGCGCGGCTTCAATGACAAATGGAATGAATTCTTCGGGTTTTTTGCTGATATCGATCAGGTCCATTTGTGAGCGAGGCACCATAATGTCGCGCGCTTGCATTTCAGAAACCTGCATAACGCCCTCAATCATACTGAGTGCATCGGAATCGAGTAGATTTCGCTCAAAAGCGGAATGCAGTAAAGTGATGAGCTGTTCGCGGTCTTCCGGCTCACGAATCAGCAAAGTGCTAAGTCGTTCTAACCAGCCGCTCTTAGGTGAAGGATCATCCATTTATTATCGGTACTCGTAAAAAATCAAAATAAAATAGATTCAACTTGTTCATTCTAATCGACTAAATCAAAAGTATTCATTTCATGTGTTACATAAGGGTTTGGTAAGCCAAATTGAGACAAAATTTGTATTTCCAGTTGTTCCATCTCGGCTGCTTCCGAGTCATCGAGATGGTCGTAGCCTTGCAAATGTAATATGCCGTGTATCGTCATGTGCGCATAATGTGCTTGTAGTTGTTTGTGCTGTTGTTGCGCTTCTTGCTGAATGACCGGCGCACATAATACGATATCGCCCAGCAATGGTTGAATATCGTGATCGGCGAAAGTTAGCACATTGGTTGCGTAATCTTTACCGCGAAATTGGTGGTTTAATTGTTGTCCTTCCACTTCATCGACGAGTCGAATGACAATTTCAGCCGACTGTGAAAGTGCAGCTTTAACCCAACGCCGGAATTGCGATCGCGTTGGACAATTCTTCGAATCGCTAACAGCATATTGCACCGCGAGTTTAAAACTGGCGTTCATGGTCAATAAATCAAGACCGTGTATTGTTTTGATCATGCTGTTCATAAGCATTGATGATGCGTTGTACCAGTGGATGTCTGACTACATCATCCGATTTGAAACGGGTAAAAGCGATGCCGCGAATGTTGTTCAACACGTCCTGAACATCGACTAAACCGCTTTTTTGGTGCTTCGGCAAATCGATTTGCGTGATATCACCGGTAATGACTGCTTTGGAGCCCATGCCGATACGCGTCAAGAACATTTTCATCTGTTCCGGAGTGGTATTTTGTGCTTCGTCCAAAATAATGAACGACTGATTCAACGTGCGTCCGCGCATAAAGGCCAAAGGCGCAATTTCGATAGTGCTGCGCTCAAATTGTTTGCCAGTTTTATCAAACCCCATCAAATCATACAGCGCATCATAGAGCGGGCGTAAGTAAGGATCGACTTTCTGCGTCATATCACCCGGTAAAAAACCTAACCGCTCACCAGCTTCAACGGCTGGGCGCACCAAGATCAAGCGAGATACTAAACCACGCTCCAAAGCATCAACGGCGCTGGCCACGGCAAGATATGTTTTACCCGTTCCCGCCGGACCAATGGCAAAAGTGATGTCGTGATCCTGAATTTGCTGTAGATATTGCACTTGACGCGGTGTGCGTCCATGCAAATTGCTGCGACGCGTCATCAATGTTGATGATAAAAGCGAAGTTACTGGGGAAGACGTCCCATCAGCCCCCAGAGTGTTCTTAGATTCTTGTAAATTCAGCGCCTCGACCAATCCCAATTGAATCTGCTCCAGGCTCAGGTGCTGTCGCGATTGATCGTAAAAATTCCGTAAAACTTTTGCCGCAAGCTTGGTTTGATCGGTGCGGCCAGATAAACTGAAGTGTTCACCTCGACGAGAAATTTCCACATCGAATGCGTTTTCAACCTGCTTGAGATTTTCGTCCAAAGAGCCGCACAGGTTGGCCAATCGTTGATTGTCTGCGGGTGTAAAGGAAATTTCGAGAGATGCTGGTTTCAATGTTTAATGAAGCGGTTGCGATAGTGTCATTGTCGCAGCGGTTGAAAGACTTTGCAAGCGAAAAACAATCACCAAACCAGGTTTGTTATGACAGCATTTCGCCCCGCAGTGAGTGCGAACGCGCTTCTGTGATGCGCACGTTGATAAAGCGACCGACGTACTCAGGGCTACTCATCAAATTGACGACGCGGTTATTATCCGTGCGACCGAAAAATTCGTTGGTATTTTTCTTGGAAGTGCCTTCGAGCAATATTCGCTGGATTGATCCCACCATGCTTTGACTGTTTTTACGGGCCTGCTGATTGATTTGTGCTTGTAATCGATACAATCTTTCTAGTTTCACTTCCTGCGAAGTTTCGTCCGGTAAGTCGGCTGCCGGCGTACCGGGGCGTGGGCTATACACGAAACTATATGACTCATCAAAATTTAATTCTTCAATCAACTGCATGGTAGCCGAGAAATCGGCCTCAGTTTCTCCGGGAAATCCGACGATGAAGTCAGACGACAGCGAAATGTCTGGACGAATAGCGCGTAATTGACGAATGATTGACTTGTATTCCAACACGCTGTAACCGCGTTTCATAGCGGCAAGGACTCGATCGGAGCCTGATTGCACGGGTAAGTGCAAGTGATTGACCAGTTTCGGTAAATTACGATATGACTCAATCAAACGCGTGGTGAATTCCTTGGGGTGGGAGGTTGTATAACGAATACGCTCGATCCCCGGCATTTCATGCAAATACTCTAGCAGCAAGGCAAAATCAGCAATTTGGCCGTCATCCATCACGCCCAGATAGGCATTGACGTTTTGTCCCAGTAGCGTAATTTCCTTGATCCCTTGGTCGGCTAGTACCGCGATTTCCGTTAATACATCCATTAGCGGACGAGAAACCTCTTCGCCGCGTGTATAAGGCACGACGCAAAAGCTGCAATACTTGCTGCACCCTTCCATGATGGAAACGAAGGCGGTGACGCCCTCGGTACGTGCAGGCGGTAAGTGGTCGAATTTTTCGATTTCAGGGAAAGAAATGTCGACTTGCGATCGGCCGGTTGCTTTGCGCGTTTCGATCAGTTGCGGTAAGCGGTGCAAGGTTTGCGGCCCAAAAACCAGATCGACGAAAGGCGCTCGGCTCACGATTGCTTTCCCTTCCTGACTGGCAACGCATCCTCCTACGCCGATCAATAAATTGGGATTCTTTTCTTTTAAATGACGCACACGGCCTAAATCATGGAAGACTTTCTCTTGCGCTTTTTCGCGCACAGAACATGTGTTAAATAAAATCATATCGGCTTGCGCGGGATCGTCGGTAGCTTCCATGCCATAGGCTGCATGCAGCACATCGGCCATTTTCTCCGAGTCATACTCGTTCATTTGGCAACCGAAGGTTTTAATATATAGTTTGTTACTCACAGATGAATGCTGAAGATGAAATTTAAATAAATGGTTATGAAATAAAAGGCTTATTTCTTCGTTTCTTTGGCGTCTTTGGTTTCTTCCGGCGTCAAGTACCAAATACGATGCAAGTGTCCTGTTACATCCAATTGGTAACGTATGGCACCCGGCTGATAAGTTGCGCTGGGTAATATAATCTGATTGTCTGTGTCGCGTACTTGTCCGGCTGCGCCCATAATCATCATACTTCCATTGATATTAAATTGCGGAAAAGAAGCGCCATTTAAGTTTCCTAATACGCTATCTTGTGGAAAACTTCTTTCCATTTGACTTAAAACAGATAGCGGTAAGATCAATCCAAACACAATAAAAAAGAACTTTACTTGCAGTATTTTTTTCATGGTATTACAAAAAACCATTAAGGCATCACAAACAATCAAGCTATTGACGTCGAAAATTTTGATTGCGCTATGATACGCTATATCGAAAATAACGTTCAACGGATTTGTGATAGTAGCTTGCTCTGAGCCAACCATCATTGCAAAATTTTAAGTAATGTTGATTGGATGAAAGGACGATTACCGACTCACTCAATCAGGAGAGTTATGTGAAGTTGCCAGCTAATGCCAGCCTTATTATTGGCGAGATCAACAAAAACGATGCGCGTTGGTTAGCCGTCGTAAATAGGGACCCTGATGCCGATGGCCAATTTTATCTCGCGGTTAAAACCACCGGTATCTATTGCCGCCCCTCTTGCCCGGCACGTCTACCCAAATTAACGAATGCGCTATTTTTTCAACAACGCGAGCAGGCAGAAGCAGCGGGGTTTCGTGCATGCAAGCGATGTAAATCTGACCGCTGGGAATCAATCCAGAAGGCGGGATTAATGCGTCGCGAAAGTGAGGCCTGGGGAGGGTTTTAATGACCAAGAAAGCACAGCTTTCTTACACCATCGAATTGCCACACAACTATCGCGCTAACGATATCCTGGCCTTTCATCAGCGAGATGCGCAAGCCGTTGCGGAACGTGTTGAACCCCGCTCCCTTGTGAAAGGAATACTTTGGAATAATCAGCCGACGTGTTTATCGATCGATTTTCAATCAACACATGCGCAAGCAACGCTGCAAATCGACGGAAGCCTATCCAGTGGAGACGCCGATCTTTTTTCACAACATATTCAGCGAATGCTAGGCCTCACACAAGCCATTGAAGAATTTGAACAGCGCTTTGGCAATGATCCACAACTGGGAAAAGTATTGCAAAAGCAAGCTAATTTGCGTATTCCCACTACATTCTCCTTTTTCGAAGCAATTAGTTGGGGCATCATTGGGCAACAAATCAGCGTCAGTGCCGCAGTTGCTGTTCGACGCAAGTTAATTTGTTACCTCAACCAATCACATTCCAGCGGACTATTGTGCTACCCCAACGCGCAATCGATTAGCCAACTCAACGAAGAAGATCTGCGTACCTGTGGTTTTTCACAAAACAAAGCGCGTAGCTTGCTAGCAGTTACTCAAGCGATTCAAAGTGGTGACTTGCATTGCACCGACGAATTTACTCATCAATCCATCGACACCCTATCCAAACAGCTAGAAGCTATTCGCGGCATCGGTCCGTGGACGGTCAATTATGTATTGATACGTGGTCTTGGCTGGCTCGATGCTTCATTACATGGAGACATCGCTGTGCGACGCGGCTTGCAAAATTTACTCCAAAGTTCTGACAAAATCAGCGAAAAACAAACCCAGCAATGGCTAGAACAGTTTGCACCGTGGCGTTCACTGGTCGCAGCCCATCTGTGGGCATACGGTTAGCAAGTTGATTGCTGCTCAGGAAATTGTAAAACCTGTCGCAACGTTATTATTTGCCACGAAAATAATTTCTGAATGGAACAATTAACCGACTTAAAAGCAATTTTGCATTCCAAGCGTGCTAATATTTACTATCTGGAGAAATGCCGGGTCATGCAGAAAGATGGCCGAGTTCTCTACTTGACGGAAGCCAAAGACGAGCAGCTTTACTGGAATATTCCCATTGCCAATACCACAGTCATTTTATTAGGAACCGGAACCTCAATTACACAAGCAGCCGTTCGCATGCTGGCATCGGCAGGCGTTTTGATTGGCTTCAGTGGTGGCGGCGGTACACCGCTGCTGATGGGAACTGAGATTGAATGGCTTACGCCCCAAAGTGAATACAGGCCTACCGAATACGTTCAGGGGTGGTTATCTTTCTGGTTCGAGGAAGAAAAACGCCTAAAAGTCGCCAAGCATTTTCAGCTTCTCCGCATCGATTTTCTAAGAGCCGTATGGAATAAAGATAAAGATCTGAAAAATGAGGGCTTCTTTTGGGATGACCAAGACGTCACGCAAGCATTCTCAGGCTTCTCAAACAAAGTAGAACAAGCAGTCAATGTAACCGAATTATTACTGATCGAAGCGCAACTCACTAAAAATCTTTACCGAGTCGCCGTTGGCCGAACTCAGCAAAAAGACTTCGTGCGTAATTACGATAGTACCGACAACGCAAACGCTTTTCTAAATCATGGCAATTATTTGGCTTATGGGCTGTCAGCCAGCACGCTTTGGGTTCTCGGAATACCGCACGGTTTTGCCGTGATGCACGGAAAAACCCGCCGCGGCGCATTAGTGTTCGATGTCGCTGATCTCATCAAAGACGCTATCGTATTACCGTGGGCATTCATTTGCGCTAAGGAAAAAATGAGTGAACAAGAATTTCGCCAGCAAATCTTGCAAAAATTTACCGAGCACAAAGCGCTGGATTATATGTTTGAGACTGTCAAACAAGCCAGTTTGCAAGGTGGCGAACTATGATGGTCACTTTTGTTTCCGAATGCGAGAAAAAAGCACTGAGCCGCACCCGGCGGGTATTGGATGCCTTCGCCAATCGCATCGGCAGCAATACCTGGCAAACGGTGATTACGGAAGAAGGATTGATTGCTGTTAAAACACTGCTGCGCAAAACCGCCACCAAAAATACTGCGGTTGCTTGTCATTGGATACGCTCCAGAAGCCGAAGTGAGTTGGTTTGGATCATAGGGAATCGTAAGCGGTTTAATGCCGAAGGGATCGTGCCAGTTAATTCTACACAGAAAAATTTACTCAACAATCAATGGGAAAATAGCTGGACATATTTACCAGCCATTAAAGCATTGGTAGCTATCGCGGCTTTGTTGCATGACTGGGGCAAGGCAACAGCATTGTTTCAAACCAAACTTAAATCCTGTACTGCAAAAGGCGATCCCTTACGTCACGAATGGATTTCATGTTTACTATTAAATGCTTTGGTTCAGCATGCGGGTGATGGCGATGAGGCTTGGCTAACGCGATTGCAGTCGGGTGAGCTGAATGAGAAAGCACTAAAAACCATTGTTATACAGAATGTCATTAAACCCTTGGGTGAGTTGCCACCACTAGCACAGCTGGTTGCCTGGTTGGTAGTTTCGCATCATCGTTTGCCGCAACTTCTGGACAAAACGGAACGTAGCTTGCGCCAAGGGGAAGAAAGAAAAGAGTTAAGTACTTTGATGAAAAGTATCTCGGCGGTATGGGGCTATCAGAACAAATTCGATGAAGCGGATTATCGAAAACGTGTAGCTGATTGTTTTGAATTTCCCGATGGATTGCTTTCTCAATCTTCGCAATGGCTTAAGCAATTGAAAAAATGGTCAATCCGCTTATTGCAAGCTCGGCCACAAATTCAACAATTACTCGATAATGGCGGCTACCGGCTGCTATTGCATCATGCGCGCTTGTGCTTGATGCTTGGGGATCATTATTACTCGTCTTGCGCTGCTAGCAATACCTGGAAAAGTCCAGTGACGCTGTTTGCCAATACTGATAGCAATCGCAATTACAAACAAAAACTCGACGAACATTTGGTAAGTGTTTGTGAACACGCGTTAAGAGTCAGCCAGACCCTAGCGCGTTTTTCATCGGAAATGGAATCAGCTTACGACATTAAGGCATTAAAACAAAAAAGCCCTGCTGGGTTTGAGTGGCAGGATAAAGCGGTTGAAAACATCAAGAAATTCAAAGTACAACACGAAGCTTTGCGAGAGCAAGACTATGGTTGGTTTATTGTAAATATGGCCAGTACGGGTTGCGGAAAAACCATTGCTAATGCCAAGATCATGCGTATTTTATCTCTTGATGGTGATAGCTTACGATATATTCTAGCTTTGGGCTTGCGTACATTAACGCTGCAAACTGGAGATGAATATCGAGATCGAATTGGTTTAAAAAATGACGAGTTAGCAGTTCTTATTGGCTCAACAGCGATTAAAGAATTGCACGAACAAGCACAGAAAGAACATGAGCAAGAAACGGTTTGGGGAGAGTTAGGCGCAGAATCGCTCGAACAATTATTAGAAGAAGATTTAAATTGTGGCGATGCGCCTATCGCGGAGTTTCTTGACGTATTGTTTCCTCAAAATCAACCAAGGCTTGCTGAAAAACACAAAGCCTTTTTATATAAACCAGTATTGGTTTGCACCATTGATCATATCATCGCCGCCACCGAAACTTTGCGTGGCGGCAAATATATTTTGCCTTGCCTGCGCTTATTATCGTCTGATTTAGTTATTGATGAAGTTGATGATTTCGATGGTGCCGATTTGGTTGCCATCGGTCGGTTGATTCATTTGGCTGGTATGCTTGGACGGAAAGTAATGATTTCCTCAGCCACTATCCCACCGGCATTGGCCGAGGGGTTTTTTAATGCTTATCAAGCCGGTTGGCAATTGCATTGCCATTTTAACCAAGCAAATCCCATCATTGCTTGTGCATGGATTGATGAATTTGCTACTCGTGTGGAATGTGTCGATCAGAGTGATGCAGAGAATCGATGTCATCAATACAAAAGCCTGCACCAACACTTTATCGATAAACGAGTCGTCAATTTGCAACAACAGATAGTTAAGCGTAAGGCTATCATCGTACGTTGTAGTGATTTGCTCGTGGAAAAAAATGATGAATTGTCCCGACAACAGCGCTATTTTGAAAAAATCCACCAGATTATTTATCAACTGCATGACACTCATCATACGATTGATAAAAAAACTGGTAAGAAAGTGTCTTTTGGTGTCATCCGCACAGCGAATATTTCACCTTGCGTAGCGCTAACACTATATTTACTGCAAGCCGATTGGGAAGAAAACAGCACCCCCAGGATTATGGCGTATCACAGCCGGCAGGTTTTACTTTTGCGCCATGAGCAGGAAAACCATTTAGATAAGGTATTAAAGCACAAGGAAAAACCTGGTGAAGTACCGGAAGGATTAAAAGATCCGCATATCCGACATCACCTGGATAATACATATGCTGAGAATGTCATGTTTATCTTGGTAGCTACACCGGTCGAAGAAGTTGGACGGGATCACGATTTCGATTGGGCAATCATCGAACCGTCTTCTTTCCGCTCTATCATTCAATTAGCCGGACGTGTACGACGGCACCGGCAAGGCAGCGTCGAGCAAGCCAACATCGCTGTGATGCAATACAACCTGAGTGCATTGCGCCATGATGACAGACCGGCCTATTGCCGCCCCGGCTACGAAACGGCGAAAACGCTACGGTTGGACACGCACGATCTTTGTCAATTAGTCAATGAAACCGCTTTAAATCATGTCGTCAATGCTGTTCCCCGCATCCAACAACCGGAAACTATGCAACCCAAACAGCGCTTGGCCGATCTGGAACACCAGGCAATACATCTAGTTTTAACGCAATATAACCAAAAAGGCCCGCAATGCTTGCAAGCATGGCTTGGTGAGTGTTGGTGGCTTACCGCCTTGCCGCAACAACTGAATCGATTCCGCGAAAGCGAGCCGGATATAAACTTGCATTTGGTTTGGCGAGACGGTAAAGCGGTGTTCTGTGAAAAAGACGAACGTGGCGAATTTATTTCCCGTCAATCAAGAAACAATATTGACAGAGCCGATGCCATGACGGAAAAGATGCGTTCCAGATTGTGGCTCGAAAGAGATTACCGGCAAGCATTAATTAAGCAGATTGGTACTGAAAATCAATTTGAGAACGACATTGAGCAATTAATTACAAAGAAATCGGAGCACTTCGGAGAAATCACTTTCCCTGAACGAAATAACAATGATCGGGGGTGGTTTTATTCGGATCAACTGGGTTTGTTTCAGCTGTAAGAAGTACAACGCAACCACAGAGGAATCTTTTTATGAGTCAAGACATTAAATTATTTTTTGAAGAGCGAAAGACAAATTGGTTGAAAACTCGAATAAAAACATCCATGAGTGACGAAGAACAAGGATGTCTTGTTGTGGAAGCGAATGAAAAGTTTTCTCCTGCTACTTGGTTGCCGGACGCCGCTAAACGTGCTGCTTGGTTATCGATAGTCAGTCACCCGGGAAAATTTAGTCACCCAAGTGCAAAAACCACTTCAATCATTGCGACAGGCAAACCAGAACAGGATGGTTATTTACGCAGTGGCAATGTCGAATATGAGCTTGATGTGTTTGGCAATGCTGCGGCAATGGATGTGTACAAATTTCTCACTTTACCTATGGGAGATGGACAAACTGTTTTACAACATCTTGAACGCGATAGCGCTGAAATTCAATCTTTATTGTCTGTCTCAACTGCTAGTTATGAAAATTTAAAGGAAGGTTTTCTTGCAGTTAAGCAAATCGACAATGAGAACAAAACTGATCAATTGGTCAAGCAAGTGTATTTTCCAGTTGAAGAAAGATACCACCTACTTTCTATACTGACACCATCCGGTTTATTAACAAAATTAAAAACGCAGATTGATGCTATGCGTTTTTCCGAAATAACCCAACAAGCCAGAGAATTTCGCAAAAAGAATGAATATCACGAGCACGGTTTTGAAGATTTGTTAGAGTTAACGGTTACCGGATATGGCGGTACCAAACCACAAAATATCAGTGTTCTTAATAATAAAAATGCTGGGTTGGCTTATTTACTACAAAGCATTCCGCCTACTTTGCAGCAACGCCAGATTCGACTTCCCACAAACAGTTTTTTTAGAAATAGTTTGCGATTGAGGCAATTCCAGGAGAGTTTCCAGATTCTGGATCGCCTTATCAATAGTGGCATAAATAACAAACCGATTCGAGACGGTATCCAAAACACCCTTAAATTTTTGATTGATCAAGTTATGGAACAGGCTTTCCAGATCCGGGCAATCGGATCAGGTTGGTCGGAAACTGAGCATTATCAGAATTTACCACTTGCTCAGCGAATATGGTTAGACGATGCCAAACTGGAATTGCGGCAGAACCCAGATAATTGGCTAAAAGAAGTTACAACGGCTTTTGCAAGATGGCTCTTGGATAGTTATGAGTATTTACACAAGGATACTTTTATCAAATTAAGCGATGACGAATTACGTGAAGTGAAAAAAATAGTAGAGGAATCACTGCACAGTGACAAGGAGTTTTTCAAATGAACATACGACGTTTTTTGTTAATACCACACCTTAAAATTCACAACGCCAATGCCTTAAGCAGTCCCTATACCATTGGCTTTCCGGCAATGACGGCTTGGCTGGGCGCAATTCATGCTTTGCAACGGTATCTGCGAAATCAGGGTTTGAGTGAAATTGAATTGACCGGTGTAGCCGTAAGTTGTCATCGATTTGATTTGCAAACTTATAAGGGTACTGGAGATTTTGTGCATTCGATCGTCGGTACTGCTAATCCATTAGATAAAGATGGTAGTCGCCCGGCTTTTGTCGAAGAAGCGCGCTGTCATTTAGAGGTTTCCTTGTTGGTCGAGCTTCGCGGATTGGATAGTGATGATCACGATCATTTTAAGAGTTTGATTGATTTCCAACTGCACCGCATGAAGTGGGCTAGCGGCGATGTATTGGCAGTCAAGCCGGTCGAAATTCTGCCAATTGATGAAGATGATGAGTACGAAACCAGAAAAGCGCTTAATCGCTTGATGTTGGGGCATGTACTGATAGAACGTCGCGATTTGATGCGGAAAACCATGCAGGAAGAAAACAAAGATGCCTTGGATGCATTACTTGATCATTTAAAAATCATGCACCGCAGTACTCAGGATGAGAATGGCAAAGTTACTTGGAGTAGCCAACGCAAAATGCCGGGTTGGTTGGTGCCGATTGCTGTCGGTTTTCAAGGTATTTCCGAGCTTGGTACGGCCAAGAATCAACGCGATTACGATGCGCCCCACCGTTTTGCTGAAAGCGTAATCACATTGGGCGAATTCAAAATGCCTTATCGCATTACTAGACTGGATGACATGCTTTGGAATTACCGTGTAGTACCTGAAAAAAATTTATATCTTTGTCAAACCTTATCATCAACTTATGGAGATTAATCATGGCTGTTAAAAATGACGCAACCGTATTGGCCTTTGAAAAGAAACTGGTACCTTCGGACGGCTATTTGTATGGCACGACATGGAATGAACGTCATCAGAAAGATAAAGCGATTGCATTGAAGTTGAATGAAAAGTCCGTACGCGGGACGATTTCTAATCGATTAAAGCCAGCACAACAAAGTGATCCACTAAAATTGAATGCCGAGGTTGAAAAACCTAATCTGCAAACCGTTGATGCCTGTGCTTTGAATGAAAACCAAGATACCTTGAAACTCCATTTCACGCTAAAAGTTTTGGGAGGAGTAGAAAAACCTTCCGCCTGTAATGGCCCAAAATTCAACGAATCCTATCCGAAAGTTGCGCAAGCCTATATCGCACGAGAAGGATTTACAGAGTTAGCTAGACGCTATGCTACTAATATCGCTAGTGGGCGATATTTATGGCGCAACCGGGTAGGAGCGGAAAAGATCGAAATAATTGTCGATACGGGAGACGGTCAAACATTTACCTTCAACGCGAAAGATTTTGCGCTAAATCGTTTTGATTCGAATAATTCTGATTTGCAAATATTGACTGGCAAAATTGCTGAAGCATTGTGCGGGCGATTGCCATATTTGTTGATACGGGTAGATGCTTATAGTCTGGTCGGCAAAGCGCAAGAAGTTTACCCCAGTGAAGAGCTGGTTCTGGATAAAGGCAAAGGCAATAAAAGCAAAATCCTTTATGAAGTTGATGGTGTAGCGGCAATGCACTCTCAGAAAATAGGCAATGCTTTACGTACAATCGATACCTGGTACCCCGGCTATGACAATTTGGAAATCGGTATTGGGCCAATCGCGATCGAACCTTACGGCGCAGTTACCAATTTGGGTAAAGCATTCCGTACACCGAAGGACAAGGCTGATTTCTATACACTATTTGACCGTTTTGCTTTGGGGGAAACGCTCACCGATAAGAATGAGGAACATTACGTCATGGCTGTATTGGTGCGCGGTGGAGTTTTTGGCCAAAGCGGCAAGGAATAGTCTATGAGGTACTATCAGGAAATTACTCTAATGAAAAATGCTGATATCGACAGGCATTTTCTCTTATCTAAAACCTTCCAACAAATCCATCTCGGTTTGGTTGAAATGCAAGATAAGCATAAGCAGGTACCGATTGGCGTATCGTTCCCCGAGTACAAAATGGGGGAAAAATTCGGCATATTGGGTAGCAAGTTGCGGGTTTTTGCTCCAGATGAGGCCACTTTGAAAGCGTTTGATACGGGCAAATGGTTAGCTCGTTTGAACGATTATGTGCATTACACCACTATTCGCCCGGTACCGAGTGCGATAAATAGTTATGCCGTCTATCAGCGCGAACAGCCCAAAACAGGCAGAGAGCGTTTAGCTAGACGTTACGCGAAACGGCATAATTTGGATTACGAAACTGCATTGAATGGTAGAGTGGAATTAAGCGCGAAGGCTGAGGAAGGAGGAAGATGCGAAAAAGTAATGATGAGCTATAGCGAAATGCCCAATAAAGCTATCGCCACCCCCTTTATTCGGCTAAAAAGTTTAAGCAGTGACCATACGTTCTGTTTGTGGATCAAAAAAAAGGAAATAGAAACCAGCGTTAACGGGACTTTCACTACCTACGGTTTAAGTTCTGCTGCTTCCGTCCCAGAATTCTGACCCATTTTTTTGACGATCTTTAACAATTCATAAAAATCAGCCAGTTGTGATGTGGGTGTTGGTGAGATGGTTATTCATTCATAAACATCCTGTACACTCCACCACGACTGGCTTTAAGTATTTTTTTCGTCAGTTCGCTGCCGCACAGGCAGCTTAGAAATGGATCAAGAACGGTCCAAGGATCAGGCGGTTGTTCGCTGCCGCACAGGCAGCTTAGAAAAATACCAAGTGTCCACAGCCCGATAGCTTTCCGTTCGCTGCCGCACAGGCAGCTTAGAAATTAACCGATCCGCAGAAATCTTTCCTCGTTCTGTTCGCTGCCGCACAGGCAGCTTAGAAAATGTTCTGTGCCAAAATAATAAATAAGCTCTATGTTCGCTGCCGCACAGGCAGCTTAGAAAGAACGTTGAAAGCATGCCAAGCGGCAGCGGCGGTTCGCTGCCGCACAGGCAGCTTAGAAAGATGTCAGCAGTGTTAGTAATGCTGATGTTGAGTTCGCTGCCGCACAGGCAGCTTAGAAAAACACTGCCAATGCCTAGCGTCCAAAGGCCTAGTTCGCTGCCGCACAGGCAGCTTAGAAAAATGCTAGCTTGGCTTCGCGAGAGATTCGGAAGTTCGCTGCCGCACAGGCAGCTTAGAAAGGCATAAGCTAATTGGTGAAACGGTGGCGCTTGTTCGCTGCCGCACAGGCAGCTTAGAAAATAGCCGCGTTATTCGCGCCCCCGCTTGCTTGGTTCGCTGCCGCACAGGCAGCTTAGAAATCGCTTGTTTGACTCTTGCGGTTCCGGCTTGCGTTCGCTGCCGCACAGGCAGCTTAGAAACCCGGTTTTAATCCCTATTTTCCGGGGGAGTTGTTCGCTGCCGCACAGGCAGCTTAGAAAAGCCACCCCCTGGGCAACTTGACCAGCTAACTGTTCGCTGCCGCACAGGCAGCTTAGAAATTTACAATAATACCACCCAACAGGATTGATCGGTTCGCTGCCGCACAGGCAGCTTAGAAAATTGCATCCCACTGGCGGTAATCAAACTCAAAGTTCGCTGCCGCACAGGCAGCTTAGAAATGAAGTTGTAATATTCAAGCTTGAAGTTAAATGTTCGCTGCCGCACAGGCAGCTTAGAAAACCCTGATTTCCGGCTAACGCTCCAGCCACCCGTTCGCTGCCGCACAGGCAGCTTAGAAAGGGAAATCGTCTAATCAGACTCATATAGTCAGGTTCGCTGCCGCACAGGCAGCTTAGAAATTACGGGGGTAAGTAAGATAACCTTTAAAAATGTTCGCTGCCGCACAGGCAGCTTAGAAAGGTAGGTGAAGCGTATTTTGTACCGATATCAAGTTCGCTGCCGCACAGGCAGCTTAGAAAGCGTATCTTTATTACGTCTGGATCGAATGCCAGTTCGCTGCCGCACAGGCAGCTTAGAAAAGCGTGATACTTTCTCGTCAGCTTGGCTTTTTGTTCGCTGCCGCACAGGCAGCTTAGAAAGTCCACAGCCCGATAGTCTTCCAAGGCAAATTGTTCGCTGCCGCACAGGCAGCTTAGAAACCGAAATTATTAGTCAAACTCCCGGGTATAGCGTTCGCTGCCGCACAGGCAGCTTAGAAATCCCAATTGTGCAAGCTTCACTCCACGTTTTTGTTCGCTGCCGCACAGGCAGCTTAGAAAATAATGTTTACGATAGACGAGTAAAAACAAATGTTCGCTGCCGCACAGGCAGCTTAGAAAAGCAAAGGCTTTATTAAGAACGAAGAACGTGCGTTCGCTGCCGCACAGGCAGCTTAGAAAGGCTGGTGGAACGATTACAATTGATCTAGTAGGTTCGCTGCCGCACAGGCAGCTTAGAAATCATCGTCTGCTTCTGCGTCCCACTGCTCATTGTTCGCTGCCGCACAGGCAGCTTAGAAATAACAGAATCTTTTCACGCAAATCCCTCTAAAGTTCGCTGCCGCACAGGCAGCTTAGAAAAATGAAGAAGTATTCGTTGAAGCCCAGTTAGCGTTCGCTGCCGCACAGGCAGCTTAGAAAAGAAAATAGAAAACTAAGATTTAGTAGAGAGCGTTCGCTGCCGCACAGGCAGCTTAGAAATGATACGCAATTGCAAATACACTTCCATTCAGGTTCGCTGCCGCACAGGCAGCTTAGAAATAGTTGTGCCCTTGCGACCGGTAATAACCGACTTGGCGTGATTCTTCCTGAATCATTTTCGGAAAAAAGCTAAAAATTATCCAACCACTGACAAAGAATCCTAAATTGCCATGCGGTGAAAAAATTACCAGATTTTGCAAGGGTTTCACCATGTTTGACAGTTCAGCAAGCTTTCAGTACATTCAAAATTTATGGACAAGATGGCTCGTTTATTCTAAATCCTTATACCCTTCCTACGGCGAGGCATGAATATGTTCAAACGTTTGCTCCTGTGTATCGCATTGCTGGCTCGAACAGTCGCTGGGGCTGCCGATATCGACAGCGCTGAAACGCGCCGCGGGCCGGTAAAGCGGGTGGATTTGCTGCGCTTGGCATCCGTAGACTTACCACCCCGGTTCGAGTTGCTCGGCATGGTCAACGCCGGCCCGACCCCCAACGAGTACACGCTCGAGACCTTGCGCGATCCGCAGTGGGTGGATGATACTCTTGCGGCTACCTTCTTGCTGGAGCAAGACCAAGGCACCACCATGGGCGGCTATTCGAAGGACCCCGTGCTGCTGACACTTACCTTGTATAACGCCGCACACCGTATGCCAGACGCTGCGTCACCCTCGCCATTTCGTGTGCACCGCTACCATGGTCCCTATGGTGGGGCCAAGCCGCCAGATGACTCGCCGCGCTGGACGACCGAGACTGAAGGTGCGCGCCATTGGCGCTGGCTGGAGCTGGTGGATGAAGGAGAAAAACGCTGGGCCGTGGTGCTTATCGATCCTCTTCGGCAGCTGCGACTAGACTTTTACGCCTGGCAGCGCAAGTATTCGCTGCGCGAAGCCCACACCTTGTTGCGGGCGACGGCAGACTCCGTGCAGCGCACGCCGGAGCTGATAGCACACTTCGAGCGCGCCGCAAGTTACGATTCGCGCGAGAAAGCCGAGGAGGAAGATCGCCTGGGTGACACCGTGCGCCATCTCAAGACGGTGGGTCTTGCGCCCCTACGCGATGGGGTGGTCGTCAGTGGCACCGCCGGCGCGGCCTTGCTCCAGTCTAACATCAGAGAGGTGTGCGTGGCATATGCGCTGGGCAGCCTGGTGTTACCACCCGACACGCCGCGTAGCTTTAACCAGTGGCCCGAACTGCCGCTGGCCGCTCACATGCCGAAAGTCGAATTGCGCAGCCGCGGCGGTTGGGTGGATGGACGGCTGAATCTGAGTATCACCATGTTGTACTGGGACGCCTCGGGTGCGCGCTGGCGGGTCGCCGAGTTGCAAAGCCATGGCACCGACCCGCATATAGTTCCTCAGGCGCTGATGGATTCGTTGCTTGCTCGTGCCACGGACCGGCGGCTCGTCTACCTGTACCGGGTCGAGCGTCTTGTCCATGCTATTTGGAGCTATAGGCCGCGAGAGGCAGGCCCATTCTTGGTTGGCGTTGAGGCGCTGCGCGCCGACCTCAAGGCCGGCAACATCGTGCCCGGTGTGACGTACATCGACCCTTGAGTTAGCTCTAGAACTGAGGTGTTGAAGGCTACACACCCTGACGCCCCTCGTACCGTCTGCGCTGATCTTTGCCGGTTTGACCTCATGTCTTCATTTTATGAAAGTTCAGACTCTATGAAAATCAGCATACCTCAATTTTTATCACTGGAGTTTTTTACCTTAAGTGCCAAAACGCGGGAAAGGCTTTGAACTGAATCGAAATACAGTCATTTCTTGATCAATGATCACCGCGTTTGACAATTGAGACGGCTTTTAATACATTCAAAACTTATGGGAAAGGTGGTTTATTTCTGGGCAGTGGTTTGGGGGCTACTGGTTTCGATTGCTTGGGCCGGGCCGGTTGGATCGTCGGACGTATCACGAACGGCGCCAGTCATCGTCACGCCAGCACCAGGCAGCTCAGACCGTCGGGGGATTCTCGATGCGGTGCGGCGCATGGTGCCAACGTCGCAGGAGTTTGACAGTAAGTTCAAGGTGAATCACCTCAAAGTCGTCGGGGGATGGGCTTATCTCCGCTGTAACGAAATCATACGGGTGGAGCGCGAGTGGCAGGAAACGGATCTCACTGTGGTTGCCTTGCTGCGGCGCGAGGGGGCAGGACCGTGGGTCGTGCGAGACTATTGGGCCTTGCCGACCGAGTCTGAACGTCCGTACCGGCGTTTTCAAGACACCGTTCAGGATTTGCGACGGCAGCATCAATTGCCGGATGCGCTCTTTCCTTCCGACCCGTAGCCGTCACTCTAGCGACGGACTGGAGGTGGGCACCGTACGTATTGCGTGCACAAATTGACAACAGCGATGTAGATCACGGAGAAGCGATGGGAGAACAGGCAAATGAGAGAATCGGAGACATTCCCGTTTGTCTTCATCTTCGTCCGATTTTCACCCGGCTAGTGCCGCGCCATAGCCGCATCACCGGGTCGAGCGTCGGAGCATGGAACCAGGTGGATCTTGAGATTGTGCTCGACCGAGGGCCTCATCCTGATTCGCTCGCCGCCGCCATGCCGCTTGTGCCGCCGATTGAATTCTGGGCAAATCACGATACTCATTATCCGATTGAGTTCGGACTCCGTTGCGTGCAGTGCAGGCAGAGTCTTTCGTGGCCACAGGCCGATCTGTTCGATCTCGATTCGCTCGAACGGTAGAGGACCTGCCACTCATGGGAACATTGACAATGTGGGTCACGATCTTTGTATTGGCGCTGGCGACCACGGTAGCTCTAGCGCTTCTCGGACCCTTGGCCGACTCCTGGTTACAAGCGGCGACGGAGGAGGTGCGACGCCGGATTCAATGGACCGTCCTGGCCGTGTTTTGGACATTGTTCTTGACCATGGTAATCGCGGTGGTGCCGATTGTCATCAAGATCTTTGTCTGGGCGCAGGTACGCATCGGTAACGGCAATCACTGGCTGGTCCAGTGGTTGCAGCAGCACGAGGCCGACGTGATGTGGACAGTGTGGGGTGTGATTGTGGTGGCGTTGATCATGGCGGGACCGACCATTTTGGCGGAAATCCGTTCGACAATTCCATAGATAGTCGTCTATGAAATACATCCAATTCACTAATATGGGAAGATTCAGTATCATTTCTGACGATCTTTTAGACTGTTAGCTGCATCCTCAACTTGTATAAAGTTCAGTTAATAAGGTATAGTTCGCACTTTGCCAACTCATCTAAACAGAAGAGCGTGCATGTTTTGCACCGCCGAAGGCGTAACCCCCCGGAATCGCTCAGGTAGGAATTTCCGTAAAAACCGTTTAGAAGGGGCAGTCTGGAGAGTGCCGAGAATACGTTTCTGGCCACCGAAGGGGCACGCGGATTATGATCTGTCAATCTCTCAGGTAAAAAGGACAGAGGGGCGTGAAGTCATAGCGCAATGACTTTTTATTTTTTCGGGAGAACAATTTGTGTTGAAAACTACCCCTCTTAATCAAATCCACCGTGATATGAATGCCAAAATGGTCGATTTTGGCGGCTGGGATATGCCATTGCACTACGGTTCGCAATTGGATGAGCATCATAAAGTGCGTCAAGATGCCGGTATGTTCGATGTATCGCATATGTTGCCGGTCGATATGAAAGGCAATGGTGTGCGTGCTTTTTTGCGTCAGTTGGTTGCCAATAATGTCGATAAGTTAACTGTTCCGGGTAAAGCGCTTTATTCTTGTATGCTGACTCCAGAGGGCGGCATTATCGATGATTTGATTATCTATTTTTTGTCAGAAACCTGGTTTCGCATTGTTGTTAACGCCGGGACAGCAGAGAAAGATGTTGCTTGGATGGAGAAACAACGAGATCACTATGCACCTGGTTTAGAAATCACCCCACGTCGTGATTTGGCGATGATTGCGGTACAAGGTCCCAATGCACGTGCAAAAGTCTGGCAAGTCATTGCCGAATCGCAAGCAGCGACCGAACAACTAAAACAATTCCAATCTGTTGAAGTCGGGCAATACTTTATTGCGCGCACCGGTTATACCGGCGAAGATGGTTTCGAAATCATTTTGCCGGCAACGGAGGCGCCAAAATTTTGGCAAGCATTGCATGCTGTGGGTGTTGCGCCTGCTGGATTGGGAGCCCGTGATACGCTGCGCTTGGAGGCAGGTATGAATTTGTACGGGCAGGATATGGATGAAACCAAGAATCCGTTGGAATCCGGTCTAACTTGGACAGTCGATTTGAAAGCAGAACGTGACTTTATCGGTAAACAAGCCCTATCAAATATACTGAATCCTAATCAACTGGTAGGTTTGGTATTGCTTGATCGCGGTGTATTGCGTGGTCATCAACAAGTGGTCACGCAAAAAGACGGTACCGAACATCAAGGCGAGATCACGAGTGGTGGATTTTCTCCCACGATGAATCAATCGATTGCTTTGGCACGTGTTCCTGCAGCAATTTCCATTGGCGACGAAGTGGACGTAGTTGTGCGAGATAAAAAGCTACGAGCCAAAGTGGTAAAATATCCTTTCGTTCGTAATGGAAAAGTGCTGGTTTAATCCGAGTCACGACAAATTATTTACCTTTAACCTGGAGTTAATAATGCAAGTTCCTGCAGATTTAAAATATAGTAAATCTCATGAGTGGGTCAAATCCGAAGCTGATGGTACAGTGACCGTTGGCATTACTAGTCACGCACAAGAATTGCTGGGTGATATGGTGTTTATTGAACTGCCTGATGTCGGCCGCACTTTGAAGCAAAAAGAAGAATGCGCAGTAGCCGAGTCTGTCAAAGCGGCCGCCGATGTTTATGCACCTATTTCGGGCGAAGTGCTTGCGGTGAATTCGTCTTTGGTTGATACGCCAGAAAAAATTAACGAAGATGCCTATTCGGCATGGCTTTTTAAAATGAAACCCAGTAATCCTGCTGAACTCGATCATCTGATGAATGCAGCGGCCTATGCTGAAATGGTCGAAAACGAAGATCATTAATTTAAATTAAAGCAAACATAGCGATTGAGTTGATATGTTTGCAACCCTTTTTTCTTATTAATACATTATGCCGTTTATTCCTCATACTGAAGAAGATGTCGCCGAAATGCTTGATAGCATCGGTGCAAAGACAATCGAAGAGCTATTTGATGAAATCCCCAAGGAATTAATCAGTGGCAAGCTAACAGGTGTGCCTGCCGGGTTAAGTGAGATGGAAATTACTCGGTTGATGATGGAGCGTGCTAACAAAGACGGCTTTTATCAAAACTTTATTGGTGCTGGCGCGTACGAACACCATATTCCTGCGGCGGTTTGGCAAATTACTACACGCGGGGAATTTTATTCTTCCTATACGCCGTATCAAGCTGAAGCCAGTCAAGGCACGTTACAGTTATTATACGAATATCAATCAATGATGGCGTCGTTGACTGGCATGGATGTTTCCAATGCCAGCATGTATGACGGTGCTACCGCGTTAGCCGAAGCGGCATTGATGGCGGTGCGCTCACATAAAACATCGCGTCGTATTTTGATTCCTAAAACGGTTCATCCGGTTTATCGTCAGGTTGTACAAGCAATTGTTAGCAACCAAAAAATCGAAGTAGTCGAAATACCGTTTGATGTAAAAACTGGACAGGTATTGCCAGAGTCATTATCTAAATTTAGTCAAGAGGAATGTGCCGCACTGGTCATTCCGCAACCGAATTTCTTTGGCGTGCTCGAACAGGTCGATGAATTGACGGATTGGGCGCACAAACATAATGCGCTTGCGATTGGCGTCGTCAATCCAACTGCGCTAGCATTGCTGAATCCGCCTGGTGAATGGGGCGAGAAAGGCGCAGATATCGCTGTTGGTGAAGGACAACCTTTGGGAATTCCGCTTTCCAGTGGCGGACCCTATTTTGGTTTTATGGCATGCAAAAATGATTTAGTACGCCAAATGCCCGGACGTATTATCGGTCGAACCACTGACTTAGATAACAAAGAAGGTTTTGTTCTAACTTTACAAGCCCGTGAACAACATATTCGTCGCTCCAAAGCAACGTCTAATATTTGTACCAATCAGGGTTTAATGGTTACCGCTGCAACCATTTATATGTCACTAGTTGGTCCAGAAGGATTGCGTCGCGTAGCAGCGCAGTCGCATGCCAATACTTTGGAGTTGGTTGAGCAACTCGAATCCATCGCAGGTGTTAAGAGGACTTTTAGCGCACCGTCATTTCACGAAACTGCGCTGACATTACCAACCACCACCGCCGATGTGTTATCTAAATTGAAACAGCATGGCATTCTGGGTGGTTTGGATTTGCATGGATACTATCCAGAGTTAGGCAATGCGTTACTGGTATGCGCCACCGAAACTAAAACATCAGCAGATCTGCAGAATTATGCACAGATGCTGAAACAACTTTTAAGTTAACAGTATTTATTTTCAGATTGATCGAGAGAGGAAAAAACATGGTTACATTGAAAGGAAAACCCATCAAGCTTGAAGGCACCTTCCCAAAAGTGGGTGACAAAGCACCAGCTTTTTCTTTAGTAGATAGAGACTTGAATGACGTTACACTGGCAAAATTTGCGGGCAAGAAAAAAGTACTGAATATTGTTCCTAGCTTGGATACGCCAGTATGTGCTTTATCGACGCGTAAATTTAATCAGCAAGCCAGTAACATGCAAAATACCGCTGTGCTGATCATAGCTGCGGATTTACCTTTTGCCATGAGCCGTTTCACGGACTCGGAAGGTTTGGACAAAGTGGTCACGCTTTCAACCATGCGCGGTGCTAATTTTATGAAAGATTATGGTGTACTGATTGGCGATAGCGCTTTTGGTGGCATTACAGCACGTGCGGTCATCGTATTAGATGAATCCGATAAAATAATTCATGCGGAATTGGTTCCTGAAATCGCCGATGAACCTAATTATGATGCTGCATTGGCCGCTTTGAAAAAATAATTCGCCTATTTTTGTTACTTCTCATTTACTTAAACCATGTTGATATTTGAACATTCGCGCAAGGGTCGTCGCAATTATTCTCAATCGCCGGAAAAAATTGCTAGTAAATCTGCGATTCCGAAAAATTTTCTACGCAAATCGCCAGTTTTGCTACCCGAAGCGTCTGAAATGGATACCGTTCGTCATTACACACGCCTGTCTCAAAAGAATTTTTCGATCGACACTGAATTCTATCCGCTAGGTTCGTGCACGATGAAATACAATCCGCGTGCGTGTAATTCACTGGCAATGCTACCGCAATTTCTATCGCGCCATCCTTTGGCACCGGAAGATACCGGGCAAGGCTTTATGGCTTGTTTATATGAATTACAAGAAATTCTCAAATCCATTACCGGAATGGCTGGTGTTAGCTTAACGCCAATGGCGGGCGCGCAAGGTGAATTAATCGGCGTCATGATGATTCGCGCATACCATGAAGCGCGTAGGGATTTTGAACGTACCGAAATTATTGTCCCAGATGCTGCTCATGGTACCAATCCAGCGACAGCAGTGATGTGCGGTTTCAAAGTGGTGGAAATTCCTACTGACAAAGAAGGTAATGTGGATTTAGCGGCATTAAAAGCAGCCGTCGGACCCAAAACAGCCGGTTTGATGTTGACCAATCCTTCCACACTGGGCGTGTTTGAGAAAAATGTTGCTGAAATGAGCCGAGTTGTGCATGAGGCGGGTGGATTATTGTATTACGATGGCGCCAATTTGAATGCGGTTTTAGGTAAAGTGAAACCGGGTGATATGGGTTTTGACGTGATTCACATTAATTTGCACAAAACATTTTCCACGCCGCATGGCGGCGGTGGACCTGGTTCTGCTCCAGTAGGTGTTGCGGAGCGCTTATTACCTTTCTTACCAGTGCCTAATGTGGCAAAAGAAGGTGATCGTTACCGCTGGTTAACTGAGAAAGATCGTCCTCAAACCATCGGCCGTTTATCAGCTCACATGGGCAACGCCGGCGTTTTGCTGCGCGCTTATATTTACGTGCGTTTACTCGGCATGCACGGCATGCATCGCATTGCTGAATTTGCTACCTTAAACGCCAATTATTTGATGGCGGAATTGGCTAAAGCGGGATTTGAGATCGCTTATCCGACGAGGCGTGCGAGTCATGAATTCATTGTCACATTGAAAGAAATCAAAGACAAAACTGGTGTGACTGCGATGAATTTGGCTAAGCGATTGTTAGATAAGGGTTATCATGCTCCGACTACCTATTTTCCGCTATTAGTTCCGGAATGTTTATTGATTGAGCCAGCCGAAACCGAATCCAAAGAAACGCTGGATGCTTTTGTACACTCGATGAAAGAGATTCTTCAAGAAATCGAAACGCAACCGGATATGATGAAAGGTGCACCCCACACTATGCCCGTACGTAAGTTGGATGACGTTAAGGCTGCACGTGAATTGGATCTCGCCTGGAAGCCAGCTCCCTGATAAGAATAAATAAAGCTCACTTTTATGCGTACACTGATCTGTGGTTCAATCGCTTATGACAATATTATGGTTTTTCCAGACCGTTTCAAAAATCATATACTGGCGGAAAAAATTCATGTATTGAATGTCGCGTTTCTCGTTCCGGAAATGCGGCGCGATTTTGGAGGTTGTGCCAGTAACATTGCGTACAATCTCAAAATGCTGGGTGGTGAACCCGTCATGATGGCTACTGTAGGGGATGATTACGCTGCATATTCCGCGCGGTTTGGTCAGCTCAATCTGACTCAAGATCACGTGTATCAAGTTCCTGATACCTTTACTGCGCAGGCATTCATTACTACCGATTTGGATGATAACCAGATCACGGCCTTCCATCCTGGCGCAATGAATTTTTCTCATCTTAATTCTGTGCAAGATGCGCAAGACATTCAACTGGGTATTGTAGCTCCGGATGGACGGGATGGCATGATACAACATGCACGTGAATTTTATGAAGCAGGCATTCCTTTTGTCTTTGATCCGGGACAAGGCTTGCCGATGTATAACGGTGAAGAATTACTCAATTTCATCCGGCAAGCCAGTTATATTGCGCTTAACGATTATGAAGCACAACTGTTACAAGATCGAACGGGGCACAAACTTGAATCGCTGATTAATCAAGATAAAGTTTTGATTATTACGTTGGGCGCTCAAGGTTCGGTAATTTACGCAGACGGCAAAAAAATTGAAATACCTTGTGTGAAACCGAAGGAAATCATAGACCCGACAGGATGTGGCGATGCCTATCGCGCCGGTTTGCTATACGGAATTGTGAATAAATTTGATTGGCAAACGACAGGACAACTTAGTTCATTGATGGGATCGCTCAAAATTGCCCATCGAGGTGGGCAAAATCACCAATTTACTCGTGAAGAAATCAATCAGCTTTATTTTAAGAGTTTTGGCGCTTACTTTTCTTGATTTTTCTTGGAGATGCAATATCTCAAATACTTTATTAGAAAGCTCTGAAGTACTCTAACCATTTTATGAAGTCCGAAGTTTCATGAAGTGAAGTCATGAGATGGATGATGAAAATTGAATTTATACGGGCATGCAAAATAGGCTTACTAAGGTAGGTTATGTTGATACCGGTTTAAATTGACTAGAGAAAAATACAGCGCAGGATACTACGCATCTGTCGATAGGTGTGTTGAAAACGACTTTGCCAACTTCTTCGCTCTTGGATAATTAACCGCTCTGTCGCTTGGCGCTTTCAACCACTTTTTATCGTATTTCGTGACAGACTCGTGCATCGTTGAATCTCATTAATCGACAGATGTTCACGGTAATACATCCGCCGTATCATTCCATACATACCATGATAATCACCGCTTAATTTCCACCGACTAAATTTAGGCAGGATACGGAAATTACCGGGCCAATTTTCCATCGGTGTCAACAGTTATAAAAGCATGTACATTCTTGCAAAAGCTTTTTTAAAGACAATTCGAAATAATTTAAGTGACTTCCTGCACGCCTCCTACTTTAGCAAAAGATAATTCTTTGATGTTCACTGCTCTATATAGTAGAACCATGTCATACTTGAAGTTGCAAAAATCAATAGAGCAGGTGGACTGTGAGAAAACCTGGTAGGCAAGGTACGGCACTTCAAATAGGCTTAAATTTGGTTGATATGGCGTTACATAGTTAATTATTGATCCAACAATATTTTAGGAGAGCATCATGGCCCAAGAAAAAACACTGAGCCCTAATCCAGGTACTAATCTTAACGTAAATAATTTAAAAGATCTGAAAACTGAAGCGGAATTAAAACAAGACATCGCCATGCTTAAAGCGCAACTCAGCGAGTTGATGAAAGACATAAAAAAAATCAGTGAAAAGGGCGTTGAGCACATTGGCAATAAAATTGAAAGAGAGTTTGAACAATATTCTGAAAAAGCCACCGATAAAGTCCATGACGCGCAGCAAGCTGCTGATGATGGTTTGGAAGAAATCAGCGCTCGGGTAAGAAAAAATCCAGTTGCCAGTGTCGTGATTGCTTTTTTGGTGGGCTACGTTATTTCTCGAATCACAGATAGCAAATAGTAATTCAGTGAAAGCAATTACTGAAGCTATCATTGGTTTATTTGATTTAGCTGAATCAGAAGGCAAGCTGTTTCAAAAGAAATTCATTAGTACCGCTGTGATCATCATTGTAGCTTGGGTGGCAGCGTTACTTTTTGTGGTGGCGATGATTTTCTTTATGGCCGGTGCCTACTATTTTTTAATTGAGCAATTACCGTTGTATCAGGTTTATCTGATTATGGGAGGTATTTGTTTATTCGTGATGGGAATGATTATATGGATAGCCGTTCGAATGAATCGCTAGCGGTCGAAGAGGCTAAACAACGTCTTCGGGGTTTATCAGCGAGCGTCGATCATTTAAGTATTATTAAGGATCATCCTATTAAATCAGTGGGAATAGCATTTCTAGCGGGTGTTGCACTCAACGCGGCGCAAAAAGGTAAACCGCTTCCACCTAGTTTGTTTGAGCTCGGCATACAATTATTAAAACGCTTATAAATCATGTGGCATGATTTTCGTAACTGAATAAATTGTCGATCTAAACGCCAAGCTATCGGGATTACGATATGAATCTGATGGGCGGTTTATCGGGTTTATTGGATTTAGCGATATAAGCAGAGACCTTTGCAAAATCACACGTAGCTCTTGTTTCAATGCAATTCTGGGTTTATTTGTAAGTTTTCAAGATATTTTT
>JBGAVE010000022.1:0-40033 GCA_044228295.1 Nitrosomonas sp. | reverse complement strand
GCCAACAATATGTGCTCGCGTGTCTGTGGCATAGGACCGTCCGCAGCCGATACAACCAATATCGCACCGTCCATTTGCGCAGCACCGGTAATCATATTCTTAACATAGTCCGCATGACCAGGACAGTCCACATGCGCGTAATGACGATTCGCCGTCTCATATTCTACGTGCGCGGTGTTAATCGTGATACCACGTGCTCGTTCCTCTGGGGCCGAATCAATCTGCGCGTAACTCTTCGCCTCACCACCAAACTTCTTTGTCAATATCGTCGTAATCGCCGCCGTCAGCGTCGTCTTACCATGATCCACATGACCTATCGTCCCTACATTCACGTGTGGCTTCGACCTCTCAAATTTACTCTTCGCCATGATCCGTCCTCTTATATCTTTTTAATATACAAAATAAATTAACTATTTCTTATTTATGATTGCATCTGCTACATTCTTAGGCGCTTCAGCATAGTGCTTAAATTCCATCGTGTAAGTAGCTCTACCTTGGGTAGCCGACCTCAATGCAGTTGAATAACCAAACATTTCAGCCAATGGCACCTCCGCACGAACCACTTTTAATCCAGGAACATCCTCCATTCCTTGAATGATGCCACGCCGAGACGAAAGATCCCCAACAACGTTGCCCATAAAATCTTCTGGCGTTTCAACCTCAACCGCCATCATTGGTTCCAACAAAACTGGGTTAGCTTTACGCATTCCATCTTTGAATGCTATAGACGCTGCCATCTTGAATGCATTTTCATTAGAATCCACATCATGATAGGATCCATCAAATAACGTTACCTTGACATCAACAACGGGATACCCCGCCAATACACCACTTGGTAATGTTTCCAATAGGCCCTTCTCAACCGCAGGAATATACTCCCTAGGAACCGCCCCACCTTTGATTTCATCTATAAATTCAAATCCCTTACCCGCCTCATTGGGCTCCATTTTTAGCCAAACATGACCGTACTGACCACGTCCGCCTGATTGCTTTACAAACTTTCCCTCAATCTCTACAAACTTCCTAATGGCTTCACGATAAGCAACCTGCGGAGCACCCACATTGGCTTCAACTGAAAATTCCCGCTTCATACGATCAACAATAATTTCCAGATGCAATTCACCCATTCCAGAGATAATAGTTTGACCGGATTCCTCGTCTGTTCTTACCCTAAACGATGGGTCTTCCTGCGCAAGTCTATTAAGCGCTATTCCCATTTTCTCTTGATCGACTTTCGTTTTCGGCTCAACGGCCACATGAATAACCGGTTCAGGGAAATCCATACGCTCTAGCGTAATTATTTTTTGCGGATCACAAAGCGTATCGCCAGTGATCACTTCTTTCAATCCAACCGCGGCAGCAATATCACCTGCACGAACTTCCTTAATTTCCTCACGCTGGTTTGCATGCATTTGCAGCAGACGCCCAATCCGCTCTTTTTTACCTTTAATCGGATTATACACAGTGTCACCCGAAGCAACCACGCCGGAGTAGACTCTAAAGAATATCAACTGCCCAACATAAGGGTCTGTTGCTATTTTAAAAGCTAACGCAGAAAAAGGCTCATCATCATTCGCAACTCTCTTATCCGGTTCGCCACTCTCACTCTCCCCCTCTATCGCCAAAATATCGGTAGGAGAAGGCATATAGTCGATGACCGCATCCAACATAGCCTGAACTCCTTTATTCTTAAAGGCAGTTCCGCACAACATAGGCACTATCTCATTATTAATGGTGCGAATTCTCAACCCCTTCTTGATATCGGAAACATCCAGATCCCCGCTATCAAGATATTTATTCATCAATTCTTCGTCGGCCTCTGCGGCACTTTCCAGCATCTTTTCCCGCCAGGTCTTTGCTTCCACTAGTAAATTGGATGGAATTTCGCGTTCCTCAAACTTCATTCCACGACTTTCATCATCCCAATAAATCGCCTTCATTTTTACCAGATCCACAACACCTTCAAATTTATCCTCTGCACCTATAGGTAACTGAATGGGGACAGGAAAAGCCTTTAGGCGTAACTTAATTTGGTCGTAAACACGCATAAAATTAGCACCCGAACGATCCATTTTGTTGACAAACGCCAATCTCGGCACCATATATTTATTCGCTTGACGCCAAACAGTTTCGGTTTGCGGTTGAACACCACCTACAGCGCAAAAAACTGTGCAAGCACCATCCAAAACACGTAACGAACGCTCTACCTCAATGGTAAAATCGACGTGTCCAGGCGTGTCAATGATATTGATCCGATGCTCCTGATAATTACCAGCCATCCCCTTCCAAAAACAAGTCGTAGCCGCAGACGTAATAGTAATGCCTCTCTCCTGCTCTTGCTCCATCCAATCCATAGTGGCCGCACCATCATGAACTTCTCCGAGCTTGTGAGATACGCCAGTATAGAACAACACGCGCTCAGTAGTTGTAGTTTTACCAGCATCAATATGTGCCATGATGCCAATATTTCTGTAACGATCTATCGGTGTTTTTCTTGCCACGATCAAAATACCTTACTCAATTATTACTATAACAATATAAAAACCAACTAAAACTAAAAACGAAAATGCGAAAATGCCTTATTGGACTCTGCCATTCGATGCACTTCCTCGCGCTTCTTAACAGCACCTCCCCGCCCCTCAGCAGCCTCTGATAATTCCCCGGCCAGACGAGCATCCATCGATTTCTCACTTCTTTTTCTAGCCGCATCACGAAGCCATCGCATCGCCAATGCATTCCTTCTCACCGAGCGAACCTCTACTGGCACCTGGTAGTTAGCACCACCAACACGACGGCTTTTAACTTCAACAACAGGCCTAACATTAGTCAAAGCCTGAGTAAACACCACCATCGGATCAGCACCTGATTTTTTCTCTATCTGACTGAGCGCTCTATAGATAATACTTTCCGCAACCGATTTCTTACCTCGAGTCATAAGCACATTAACAAACTTTGCTAGTTCGACATTATGATACTTAGGATCAGGCAATATTTCACGCTTAGGAACTTCTCTACGTCTTGGCATTATTCACTCAACCTTACACAATTATTACTCAACAGTATGCAACTCTTACTCGCCAGTCACATCAAACCAGCTAGGTGCTTTTAGGTTTTTTCGAACCATACTTAGAACGCCCTTGTTTACGATCTTTAACACCAGCCGTATCCAAGCTACCCCTAACAGTATGATATCGCACACCAGGCAAATCCTTAACGCGCCCACCTCTTATCAATACCACCGAATGCTCTTGAAGATTATGCCCCTCACCGCCAATATAACTCGAAACCTCAAATCCATTGGTTAGTCTAACGCGCGCAACCTTACGCAAGGCCGAATTAGGCTTCTTGGGTGTTGTCGTATACACTCTCGTGCACACACCCCGCTTTTGCGGACTATTTTCTAAGGCGGGAACCGTGCTTTTAACACGCTTAGCCTTACGTGGCTTCCGAACTAATTGACTAATAGTAGGCATTTTCTATTTCAACATTCCCAAAAAACTAAAGAAATTCACACTTTATTCACTTTAAATTTTAAGCATCTCTTTGATACTTAAAATTTGAAAATACACTTAATACCTTATAAATCCATATAACAATCACATCCATTTTTATACCGAATGAACTCGTGGAGTTACTATCACAGTAATAACTGATATACAGATACAACAAAAAAGAGTGCGGATTCTATGGCGTTTATCACACTCTGTCAAGACAAACCACACCAGAGATTCCTTGCAAGGACAATAATAAAGTCACTCTTCACCGCCCCCTCAACCAAGCCTCTTATTATATCACTATATTTAGCCTTTAATCTCTAAAATTCTGAAATTGAACTGGAAATTCTTGAATCGTTTTTTTAATTAGCTGTATCGCTTCTTGCAAAAAATCTTTTTTACTTCCTGTAACACGCACTGTATCGCTTTGTATACTTGCCTGCACTTTCAATTTGCTATCCTTAACTATTTTCACGATTTTCTTCGCCAAATCAGAATCCAATCCTGTTTTAACCGTAATAGCCTGCTTAACTTTATTACCACTAATTTTCTCAGACGATTGAATATCTAAACACCGCACATCGACATTCCTTTTGGTCAACTTGGTTCTCAAAATATCGAGAATCTGCTCTAGCTTAAAATCATCATCCGCATACACTATCAATTGATAATCAGTTTGCTCAACTCTAGCATCAGATCCCTTAAAATCGAAGCGCGTTCCTACTTCCTTATTAACTTGATCCACTGCATTTCTGATTTCTTGCTTATCAACTTCCGAAACAATGTCAAACGATGGCATATCATTTCACCCAAGAAATTCACTCAAACACACTTGAAATTTACTTCTTACTTGCAAGATTAGCTGCAATGCGCAGTCTCAAAGCATTGAGCCTAATAAATCCGGCCGCATCTGCCTGATTATAAGCGCCAGCATCATCTTCGAAAGTTGCAATATGCGGATCAAATAGCGAATCTGTTTTAGAATCTCGCCCCACGACGATGACATTGCCTTTATACAGTTTAAGTCTAACCCAACCATTGACGCTTTTCTGCGTTGCATCAATCATGGACTGCATCATTTTTCGCTCCGGACTCCACCAATAACCGTTGTAGATCAACGCAGCGTATCGCGGCATCAAATCATCCTTCAAGTGCGCCACTTCGCGATCCAGCGTAATAGACTCTATCGCGCGATGCGCACGCAATAAAATTGTGCCCCCAGGCGTTTCATAACACCCTCTAGATTTCATGCCAACATAGCGATTCTCCACGAGATCTAACCGACCTATGCCATGCTTGCCACCCAACTGATTCAGCTGTTGCAAAACATTTGCCGGCGATAATAAATTTCCATTTAGCGCAACAACGTCACCGCGCTCAAATTCGATATCGAGATATTCCGGTTCATCGGGCGCTTGTTCGGGTGAAACACTCCAACGCCACATTCCTTCTTCGGGCTCGACCGAGGGATCCTCTAAGCTTCTACCCTCATAGGAAATATGCAGCAAATTAGCATCCATACTGTAAGGTGATCCTGTTTTTTTCTTCATTTCAACGGGAATACCATGTTTTTCTGCATACTGTAGCAACTTCTCTCGCGACGTCAGATCCCATTCGCGCCAGGGTGCAATGACATGTATATTGGGTTGTAACGCGTAATATCCCAACTCAAACCGAACCTGATCGTTACCTTTGCCAGTTGCGCCGTGTGAAACCGCATCGGCACTGGTTTCATTGGCAATTTCAATCTGTCTTTTGGCGATCAAAGGCCTCGCAATACTGGTACCAAGCAAATACTCACCCTCATAAATCGTATTCGCGCGAAACATAGGAAAGACGAAATCGCGCACAAACTCTTCACGCAAATCATCAATATAGATTTCTTTCACACCAAATTGCTTGGCTTTAGCCCGCGCTGGCTCGACTTCTTCACCTTGCCCAATATCAGCAGTAAAAGTTACCACTTCACATTGATAAGTATCTTGCAGCCATTTCAAAATGACCGAGGTATCTAATCCTCCGGAAAAAGCCAACACTACTTTATTAATTTTTTTCATGATTATTCGATTTATTATTTTAATTCCGATATAAGATTCTAGTTCCAGTCAATAATATTTAAAATCAACTCGTTAATCTTCCTAGTAACAAGTATTCCATCAATGCCTTTTGGGTATGCAAGCGGTTTTCCGCTTCATCCCATACCACCGACTGCGGCCCTTCTAATACTTCTGCACTCACCTCTTCTCCACGATGGGCAGGCAAACAATGCATGAACAATGCATCCTTTTTAGCCAAAGACATCATTTCCACATCTACACAGAAATCGGCAAAATCACATTTCCGCTGTTCAGTTTCCGCTTCAAAGCCCATACTCGTCCAGACATCTGTCGTCACCAAATCGGCGTTGACAACAGCAGCATGGGGATCAGAAAACTGCAAGTAATGCGATTTATCCTTCAAACCAATTTGCACAGGATCAATCGCGTAACCAGGTGGCGCTGAGACATGTACCGTAAAATTAAATATCTCTGCGGCTTGCAGCCAGGTATTGCACATATTGTTAGGATCACCGATCCATGCAACAATTTTCCCTTCGATGCTGCCGCGATGTTCTATAAAAGTAAAAATATCACTCAAAATCTGACAGGGATGATATTCATCCGTTAATCCATTAATAACTGGAACTCTGGAGTTTTCAGCAAAACATTCAATAATACGATGCTCATAAGTGCGTATCATAATGATATCGACCATACGTGAAATCACCCGCGCAGAATCCTCCACCGGCTCCCCTCGCCCTAACTGCGTGTCACGAGTAGACAAATAAATCGCCGCACCACCTAATTGATGCATGCCTGCCTCAAAAGACAAACGCGTCCGTGTAGAATTCTTATCAAAAATCATTGCTAGCGTTCGATCAGCCAGTGGCCAATATTGATGATATTGCTTAAATTCCTGCTTTATCCAACGCGTTCGATTGAATAGATATTCATACTCATCATAGGAAAAATCTTTAAACTGCAAAAAATGCTTTAATTGCATAACGAAATTAAACTAATAACCAATAATCATATTTAACAAACTTTCTGAAAATCTTTGTAATACGATTTAGTTATTCAGAAACTCCTTTATTAACGAACACAGTATGTCCACCACTTGTTCAGCTTCATTTTGTTGCATCACAAATGCAGGTAGCAAGCGTATCACCTTATCTGAAGTGACGTTAATCAACAATTTCTTTTCAAGCGCTTTTTTGACCAAATCCGTGCAAGGTATCGATAGCTCGATACCTGTAATCAAACCTTGTCCTCGAATGTCCACCACGCCTTTTTGATTGGCTAATTGCACATTCAATCGATTACGCATGAAATTGCCTAATTCAACGACATGGCCCAACAAATTCTCATCCGAAATCACCGCCAACGTCTCAAGCGCCGCAGCACAAGCAAGTGGATTACCACCAAAGGTGGACGCATGATTACCTGGTTTAAAAACTTCAGACGCGATGCCTTTTGCCAAACAAGCACCGATTGGCACACCACCTCCCAAACCCTTCGCTAATGTCACCACATCTGGAGAAATACCACTGTGTTGAAACGCAAACCATTTTCCACTACGCCCGATACCCGATTGCACCTCATCAAGCATCAGCAACCAATCTTTCTGTTTACAAATTTCTCGCAATCCCTGCAAATAGTGTACCTCTGGTATGTTGACCCCACCTTCCCCCTGGAAAGGCTCAACCAATAAAGCCACTACTTCTTTATTATTTTCCGCCACTTGCGCGACGGCTTCCAGATTATTGTATGGCACTCGCAAAAAACCGGTCATCAAAGGCTCAAAACCTGCTTGCACTTTACGATTGCCACTGGCGGTCAACGTCGCCATGGTACGTCCATGAAACGAGCGCTCCATGACAATAATCGTTGGCAATGTGATGCCTTTGTTATGCCCGTATAACCGCGCCAGCTTGATCGCCGCTTCATTGGCTTCTGCACCCGAATTACAGAAAAAAGCGTTATCCATACCCGACAATTCCATCAAGCGCGTTGCCAATTGCTCTTGTTTGCCGATATGAAAAAGATTAGAAGTATGAATCAATGTTTGAGCTTGCTGGCAAATGGCTTTTGCCAATCTTGGATGACAATGTCCCAATCCACACACGGCAACACCCGACAAAGCGTCCAAATAACGTTGACCTTGATCATCCCAAAGCCATACCCCTTCGCCTTTAACAAAGGTAACAGGAAGTCGCGCGTAGGTATTCATTAAATTAGTCACGATACAGCTCTCTCAGTAAAATAATGGTTCTAAACCAATCTTAATTAAAAATAAATGCTCGACGTAATGCAAGCAAAAACTCTGGAAAAAGTCACTATGGTCACTTATTTAATATTGTTTTTCAAGTTGTTTTATTAGCAAAAAATGCTGTCGACCCATTAGGTTTCTTTCACCCCAACGCCAAAGATAACAGAGAATCAACAGCATCATGATAGAATGCAGGATGCTTTATTTAATTGTTGATCCATTAAATCTATTTCTGCAATTCAAAATTTTGAGCAGATCTTGTTTCGTTTAAAAAAACCATAAAACATACATGAATCAATTCGCCAAGGAAACGTTGCCCGTTAGTCTTGAAGAAGAAATGCGGCGTTCTTATCTCGATTATGCGATGAGCGTAATTGTTGGACGAGCATTGCCCGACGTCAGAGATGGATTGAAGCCAGTGCATCGTCGAGTGCTGTACGCGATGCATGAACTCTCGAATGACTGGAATAGACCCTACAAAAAATCCGCTCGTATCGTCGGTGATGTCATCGGTAAGTACCATCCGCATGGCGATACTGCGGTCTATGACACAATCGTGCGCATGGCTCAACATTTTTCGCTGCGCTATATGCTGGTTGATGGTCAAGGTAACTTCGGTTCGGTCGATGGCGATAATGCCGCGGCGATGCGTTATACCGAAATCCGCATGTCGCGTATTGCGCATGAGTTATTAGCTGATCTGGATAAAGAAACTGTCGATTTCGGGCCGAACTATGATGATTCTGAAAAAGAACCGTTAATACTTCCAGCCAAAATTCCTAACTTATTGATTAACGGCTCATCGGGTATTGCGGTCGGCATGGCCACCAATATACCACCGCATAATCTCAATGAAGTGATTGATGCTTGTTTGGCCTTATTGAATAACCCATCCCTCACTATCGACGAACTAATCGAAATTCTCCCGGCGCCAGACTTCCCTACCGCCGGAATCATTTATGGCGTTTCTGGCGTGCACGATGGTTATCGCACAGGCCGAGGGCGAGTCATAATGCGTGCTCGAACCCACTTTGAAGATTTAGAGAAAGGTAGTCGACAAAGTATCATCATCGACGAGTTGCCTTATCAGGTTAACAAAGCCAATCTGTTGATCCGTATTGGCGAACTAGTGCGCGACAAGAAGATTGAAGGCATTTCCGATTTGCGTGATGAATCCGATAAATCCGGCATGCGCGTTGTAATCGAACTCAAACGTGGAGAAGTGCCCGAAGTCATTCTGAATAACCTGCACAAAGAAACACAAATGCAGGATACCTTCGGTATGAATATGGTGGCGTTGATTGATGGCCAACCACGGCTGATGAATTTGAAGCAAATTCTCGAAGCCTTTCTGCGCCACCGACGCGAAGTGGTTACCCGTCGTACCGTGTTTGAGCTGAAAAAAGCACGCGAACGCGGTCATCTATTAGAAGGTTTAGCAGTTGCGCTGTCCAATGTTGACGAAATCATTGCATTAATCAAGGCAGCACCAACACCCGCCGCGGCAAAAGAAGGTTTGATGGCAAGAACATGGCGTTCGCAATTAGTTGCAGAAATGCTGGCGCGTGCACTGGCAGATGCTAACGCACTTCGTCCGGAAGGATTAGATGCTACTTTCGGATTGCAACAGCAGGGCTACCGATTATCCGATGCACAAGCGCAAGCCATTTTGGAATTGCGTCTGCAACGCTTGACCGGACTTGAGCAAGAAAAAATTGTTTCTGAATACAAAGAAGTCATTGATAAAATCATCGATCTTCTTGATATTCTTGCAAATCCAGATCGAATTACCGTGATTATTACCGATGAGTTAAACGCAATAAAAGCGCAATTTGGAGATGCTCGTCGTAGTGAAATCGTGGTCGATACGCAAGATTTAAGCGTCGAAGATTTGATTGCACCAGCCGATATGGTAGTAACTTTATCGCATAGCGGTTATATCAAATCGCAATTATTGGATGACTATCAAGCGCAAAAACGCGGCGGACGAGGCAAACTAGCCACCAGCACCAAAGATGATGATTTTATTGACAAATTATTCATAGCCAACACGCATGATTATATTCTGTGTTTTTCCAGTTTAGGGCGTGTTTATTGGATTAAAGTTTATGAAGTGCCGCAAGGCGGGCGTTTATCGCGTGGCAAACCGATCATTAACTGGGTACAACTAGAAGAAGGCGAAAAAATCAATGCCATTCTGCCCGTCAAATCATTTGATGAAACACGTTTTGTATTTATGGCAACAGCTTTTGGTACCGTCAAGAAAACTCCTTTATCGGAATTTTCACGACCCCGTAACAACGGTATTATCGCCATTGGATTGGATGAAGGCGATTACTTAATTGGCGTCGAATTAACCGAAGGCAAACATGATGTCATGTTATTTTCCGACAATGGCAAAGCCACACGCTTCAATGAAAACGACGTTCGCCCCATGGGCCGTACTGCACGTGGCGTACGTGGCATGCGACTGGGTTCAGGACAAAAAGTCATTTCCATGCTGGTAGCGGAAAACGAAGAATTGACAGTGCTAACAGCCACTGAAAACGGTTATGGTAAACGTACGTCGATCAGTGAATACACGCGTCACAATCGTGGTACGCAAGGTATGATCGCAATCATCACCAGTGCACGTAATGGTAAAGTCGTAACCGCCAAATTGGTAAAACCGGATGATGAAATCATGTTGATCACTTCTGGCGGTGTGCTTATCCGTACTCGCGTGAAGGAAGTTCGTGAAATGAGTCGCGCAACGCAAGGTGTTACACTGATCAATCTCGATGCAGGCGAGAAACTCGCTGGTTTGGAACGCGTCGTTGAAAGTGAAGACGATGCTGAAAGTTGAAATAGTTGCAGTCAACTAGTCCGATAGAAAATACGATATGAATCCAATTTATAACTTCAGTGCAGGACCCGCAGTACTTCCCAAGGAAGTTCTCGAACAAGCGCGTGATGAAATGCTCGATTGGCACGGAAGTGGCATGTCCGTCATGGAAATGAGCCATCGTGGCAAAGAATTTATGGCCATCGCAGAAGAAACAGAACATGATCTGCGCGAATTGGCTGGAATTCCACAAAATTACACCGTACTTTTTTTGCAAGGCGGCGCATCCAGTCAATTTGCCATGGTACCGTTAAATTTGTTACACGATAAAAACAAGGCCGACTATATCAACACCGGTCAATGGTCAACTAAAGCCATTGAAGAAGCAGGAAAATACTGTACCGTCAATGTTGCCGCTTCATCATCGGATGCTAATTTTACCTATGTCCCGACACAAGACCAATGGCATCTGGACCCTGAAGCTGCGTATATTCACTACACCAGCAACGAAACCATCGGCGGTGTCGAATTTAATTGGATTCCTAAAATTGATGCTAATTCTGGCATTCCTTTGGTCGTCGATATGTCTTCTGATATCTTGTCGCGTTCTGTGGATATCAGTCAGTTCGGTTTGATTTACGCCGGCGCACAAAAGAACTTGGGCCCTGCTGGTTTAACGCTTGTCATTATCCGCAAGGATTTACTGGGTAAGCCGCTGGCCAACACGCCCACGCTGTTTGATTATCAAATTCATGCCAAAAATGATTCGATGTACAATACCCCTCCTACTTACGCCATGTATATCACGGGTTTGGTACTGAAATGGCTCAAACAAAAAGGGGGATTGACGGGTATCGAAGCGATGAATATCGCAAAAGCCAATTTGTTGTATGATTTACTGGATAGCACGGAGTTTTATCATTGCCCGGTCGTAAAATCAGATCGCTCACGTATGAACGTACCATTTACCTTACAAAATCCTGCCTTGGATGACGAATTCCTAAAACAAGCCAAATCCAACGGGTTGATTCAATTAAAAGGACATCGTTCCGTGGGTGGCATGCGCGCATCGATTTATAATGCTATGCCGTTCGAAGGTGTGGCAAAATTGGTTACCTTTATGAAAGAGTTTGCTCATCACCATGCCTGAACTTCCAGCGAACATTTTTAAAATACAAACAGCCAATCACATCTCGCCACTCGGTTTGAGTCGATTTCCAGCGAATCACTATCAAATTGGCAATGATATTGCGCAACCGGATGCCATTTTAGTACGTTCATTTAATCTGCTGAATGCTGATATTCCATTAAGCGTCAAAGCCATAGGTCGTGCCGGAGCAGGTACCAATAATATTCCGGTGCAAACCATGAATAGTCGTGGTGTACCCGTATTTAACACGCCTGGTGCAAATGCCAATGCCGTCAAAGAATTGGTGTTGGCCAGTTTATTTATGGCCGCTCGCAACATCGTCCCTGCATTGGAATTTGTCAAAAGCCTGCAAGGTGACGATGCTACCCTTAATACTCGCGCTGAGGATGGAAAAAAACGTTACTCGGGAATCGAATTACCAGGCCGCACCATTGGAATCGTCGGTTTAGGGGAAATTGGCCGTTTGGTTGCCAATGCCTCACTCAAATTGGGCATGAAAGTCATTGGTTTTGACCCTAAAATTACGGTGGATTCCGCTTGGAGTCTGTCAGCAGAAGTTAAAAAAGCAAATAGTTTAGAAGATCTTTTACGACGCAGTGATTTTATTAGTCTTCATGTGCCTTTACTGGATACAACCCGACATATGATCGACGATAAAAACATTCAGTTGATGAAACAAGGTGTCATCGTATTGAATTTTTCTCGCAGCGCAATCGTCGATGAAGATGCCATTCTGCAGGGTATATCGGCTGGCAAAATTCGTTATTACGTCTGTGATTTTCCGAGTGAAAAATTGCATCACCGCGAATCCGTCATAACACTGCCTCATCTTGGCGCCTCGACTCAAGAAGCGGAAGAAAATTGTGCTGTGATGGTGGTTGATCAACTCATCGATTACTTACAGAACGGTAATATCACCAACACGGTCAACTTTCCCGATACCCAAATGGAACGCGAATCTCCTTACCGCGTTGCCGTTGCCAATGCCAATGTACCCAACATCCTCGGACAAATTTCCACTAGCATGGCGAAAGCAGGACTCAACATTCACACCATGATTAATAAATCTCGTGGAGAAATGGCTTATACGCTGGTGGATGTCGATAGCCCAATACCCTCGGAAGTCATTAACGAAATCCGTTCGATTAATGGCGTTCTGATGGCACGCTATGTACCGGCACCCAATTCTTTTTAACACGAACATTCTGTAATACAACGCTTCTTCACTATGCCTGAGTTGCTCAAGCCTTTACGAGACCAAATTGATGCGATTGACGCTGAATTACTCAAGCTAGTCAATCAACGTGCAGCGCTTGCGCAAAAAATTGGTGACATCAAACGAAAAAATAATAACATTATCGTTGCGTACCGTCCTGAGCGTGAAGCGCAAATTCTCACGCATATTGAAAAACAGAATCCTGGCCCCCTCAGCAACGCGCACATTCAACGACTTTTTACAGAAATTATGTCGATGTGTCGCGCCTTAGAGCATTCAATTCGAATAGCCTATCTGGGCCCTAGCGGAACTTTCTCGGAAGATGCTGTATTAAAAAAATTTGGTCACGCAGTTACGTTAGTGCCGTGTGATTCAATTGATGACGTTTTTCGCGCAGTTGAATTTGAAAGCGCAGATTATGGCGTGGTACCCATAGAAAACTCTACCGAAGGCGCCGTCGGTAGATCGATGGATCTACTGTTAATGTCTCCCTTGTTAATTTGTGGTGAAGTTCAATTGCCGATACACCAATCGTTGATGTCACAAGACATTGATTTAAAGGATATCAGAAAAGTTTACTCGCATCCTCAATCATTGGCACAAAGCCAGCAATGGTTACGGTTAAATCTACCGCAACTCTCATCATCCGCCTATATCCATACAAACAGCAATTCAGAAGCTGCTCGTTTGGTGGCAACTGACTCATTTGCTGCTGCCGTTGGAAATAAAAGAGCTGCAGAATTGTTTGGATTGACGGTTCGCGCTGAAAGTATCGAAGATGATCCAAGAAATACCACTCGTTTCTTGGTTCTTGGTAGGCAATTTGTCGATCCATCAGGTAAAGACAAAACCTCGCTGGCGTTAATGACGCATAATCGTTCGGGTGCCATTTATCATATTTTAGAACCGCTTGCGAAACATAATGTTAGCATGAGCCGATTAGAATCACGTCCACTACGAACCGGCCTTTGGCAATATGTATTTTTCATCGACCTAGAAGGTCATGAACAGGATGCCAATGTAACTTCCGCGCTTGATGAAATCAGACAAAAAGCAGCTTTTTTGAAAATTTTTGGCTCATATCCTGTCTCTTAATTTTTAATTTTCTCCCGTCATTGATTCTATTCAACTAACTCACCGAAGTATCTACTAAAAGAGTATTTTATTCCATGAACCTTTGTGATTTTGTTCCTGAGAACATCCGATCCATTCAACCCTACCAACCGGGCAAACCTATTTCTGAATTAGCGCGAGAAATGGGTTTAAGCGAAGATGCTATTATCAAGCTTGCCTCCAATGAGAACCCTTTGGGAGTCAGCCCGTTAGCACTCGATGCAATGATGAATGCGATGCAAGATATTGCATTGTATCCGGATGGAAGTGGTTTTGAATTAAAAGCAGCGTTATCGCGTTGCCATGATGTTAAAGCAGAACAAATCGTGCTTGGTAATGGCTCTAACGACGTACTGGATTTAGCGGCGCGCATATTTCTCAAGCCTGGCGCTTCCGCCGTATACTCTCAACACGCATTTGCTGTCTATCCATTAGTGATACAAATTGCCGGCGCCAATGGCATTCAAGTTCCGGCGCAGGAATACGGTCATGATTTACCAGCCATTTTAGATGCGATCGAACCGGAAACCCGCATGGTGTTTATTGCCAATCCCAATAATCCCACGGGCACTTTATCGAGCGTCGATGATTTGTATCGTTTTATTGAACGCGTTTCTCGCGACATACTAATCGTGCTGGATGAAGCATATTATGAATATTTACCCGAAATTAACAAAAGCAATAGCATTCAATGGCTAAATGAATTCCCTAATTTAGTGATTACGCGCACTTTTTCAAAAATTTATGGCTTAGCGGGCGTTCGAGTTGGCTTTGCTATCGCACACCCCGACATTGCCGATTTGATGAATCGCGTGCGTCAACCTTTCAATGTCAGTAGTATTGGCTTAATAGGCGCATTGGCAGCACTCGATGACAACGAGTTTGTGCAAAAATCCTTTGCCTTAAATCGCGCAGGAATGCTGCAACTCACTGACGGATTCCGGAAACTTGGTCTTGAATTCATTCCCTCTTCCGGAAATTTTATTAGTTTCCGTATCAATGGTGATGCAGCCAATACCCCCAAAGTGTATCAAAGCTTGTTGCGCCAGGGAGTTATCGTTCGTCCATTGGGCATTTACGAAATGCCACATCATTTGCGCGTAACAGTTGGGTTAGCGGCAGAAAATGAACGCTTTCTAAATGCCCTTCAATATACGCTAGGAGAATTAGTTTGATCATCGTCATGAATAAAACAGCCACCGAACAACAAATTGATTCGGTTGTCGAGAAAATTAAGCATTTAGGACATGGCGTCAATATTTCACGCGGCACGAATCGTATCGTCATTGGCGCTATCGGCGATGAAAGCAAATTGACACCAGAAATGTTTGATCCGATGCCGGGTGTGGAATATTCCATGCACATCGTCAAACAATACAAAATCGTATCGCGCGAATCGCATGCAGAAAATTCTATTGTTCATGTGCGAAACATTCCAATAGGAGGCGAAAAAATACAAATAATTGCCGGTCCATGTTCGGTAGAAACTCAAGAGCAAATGGATTTAGCCGCACAACAAGTTGCTGCTGCAGGATGCCGTTTAATGCGCGGCGGCGCATTTAAACCTCGCACCAATCCTTATACTTTCCAAGGCAAAGGTGTGGATGGCTTAACTATTTTCCGCACTGCCGCCGATAAATATGACCTGCCCATTGTTACCGAGTTGATGGATATCCGTATGCTGGATACCTTTTTGGAACAAGATGTCGACCTCATTCAAATCGGTACGCGCAATATGCAAAACTTCGATTTGCTGAAAGAAGTTGGACGCATTAATAAACCGGTCATTCTGAAACGCGGTTTGTCGGCGACTATCAACGAATGGCTTATGGCTGCGGAATACATTGCAGCGGGCGGCAATCATCAAATCATTTTCTGCGAACGCGGCATTCGTACGTTTGAAACTGCCTATCGCAATGTGCTTGATGTAACCTGCATACCTGTTCTGAAGCGAGAAACTCACTTGCCGGTTATTATCGATCCTTCACATGCCGGTGGCAAAGCTTGGATGGTACCAGCATTGTCACGTGCAGCCATTGCCGCAGGCGCCGATGGTCTGTTAGTGGAAATGCATCCCAATCCGTGCGACGCTTGGTGTGATGCTGATCAAGCGTTGAATCCACAAGAACTGACCGAATTGATGCAATCGCTAAAAGGCATTGCAAATGCCATTGGACGCAGCTTGTAGCATTCGATATCGCAAAACGGACCTATATGAACAATTCTTCCATCAGTCGGATCGGCAAACTGGTCATCATTGGCGTCGGTTTAATTGGTGGTTCTTTTGCTTTAGCATTACGCCAAGCTGGCATGGTGCAACATATCATCGGGATAGGCCGTAACCCAAAAAATATGCACAGCGCGCTAGAACGCGGTGTCATCGATGAGACCACGATGGATTACGCAACCGCGCTCAACGATGCTGATTTAGTATTTCTTGCTATGCCGGTTGGACAAACCGAATTGATCATGACGAACATTGCACCTCATTTATCATCACACACGATCGTCACCGATGCCGGAAGCACCAAGCAAGATGTGATTGCAGCGGCTATCAAACACCTCAAGTCTGAACATATCGCAAATTTTGTTCCAGGTCACCCGATCGCAGGTACCGAAAACAGCGGCGTTGCCGCGGCACAAGTGGATTTATATCAGGGCAAGCACGTGGTTCTTACGCCGCTTGAACAAACTCGCTCGCATGCAATCGAAACTGTTACGCAACTATGGCAAGCATGTGGCGCAAAGGTTTCCATTATGCCGGCGGATGAACACGATCAAATTCTTGCCATCACCAGTCATCTACCCCACATTCTGGCATTTACCATGATGCGTTATTTACATCATAGCACCGGAAATTCTGAAAGCCTGCTGCGTTTTGCCGGTAGTGGCTTTCGAGATTTCACGCGAATTGCGGGTAGTTCTCCAGAAATGTGGCGTGACATCTGCTTGGCGAATCGAGACGAATTACTCAAGCAAATCGACGCCTATCAAACCGAACTCAAGGCCGTGCAACAATTAATCGAGGAAAAAGATCAAGACGAATTAGAGCAAATTTTTTATCAAGCGCGCGCGATCCGGCAAACTTGGATCGGCAAGGAGTCTCAATAAAAACCTCGCAACCAAGGCGAGGTTTTTACTGAAAACGCAACGAACTAACTCGACGCCCCGCCAAACACCACATAAACCTGACCTGCTTCAGCGGATCATTTTTGGAGCTGGGGTCCCCTCTAAATAGAGCATAATAAGACCTTTGCACGAGCAAAAACAGGCTTAGTCGGAGGAGATAATGTAGTAAGTTCTTTAAACTCAAATTTCCCGCGACAAAATCACGAAAAATTTAACTTTAGTAAAGCTATTTGATGTTACGCTGTCGATGTTACTGACGCCGCCAAGTAGTTCCTTGTGGACCGTCTTCTAGAATTATTCCTTTTGCAAGCAGTTGTTGACGAGCACTATCCGCATCGGCATAACGCTTTTCCTTACGTGCCGTAATGCGTTCTTCAATTAACCGCTCAATTTCTGTTTCACTCAACGCGGTTGAATCATTATCCAACAATTTATTTTGCAAATAGTGCTGAGGATTTTGTTGCAACAACCCTAATAGGCCGCCTAACGATCTCAATAATTGCGCTTGTTGCTTCGAATCGGTTTTATTGATTTCACTGGCCAACTCAAATAATACGGCAATCGCCTCTGGCGTATTGAAGTCGTCATCCATTGCACTTTTAAACCTTTGTGCGAAAACATCGTTCCAATCGATCGACCATGCTTCATCATCCGAATAAAATTCTTTAAGCGCGATATATAAGCGATCTAAAGCTAGTTTGGTATCTTTTAAATGCTGATCGGAATAATTTAACGGACTGCGGTAATGTGCACGCAAGATAAAAAAACGAACGACTTCCGGCTGGTAGTGTTTGAGTATTTCACGAACGGTAAAAAAATTGCCTAATGACTTCGACATTTTTTCATTGTCAACACGAACAAAACCATTATGCATCCAGTAATTCACAAAAGGATGATCATGCGCGCCTTCGCTCTGCGCAATTTCATTTTCGTGATGCGGAAACTGCAAATCCTGACCGCCGCCATGAATATCAAATTGCATCCCCAATAGTTGACTACTCATCGCCGAACATTCGATATGCCAACCGGGTCTTCCTTTTCCCCAAGGCGATTCCCAGTAAGGCTCCCCCGGTTTTGTCGATTTCCACAGTACAAAATCCAAAGGGTCTCTTTTATTGCTGTCAATTTCAACGCGTTCACCCGCACGTAAGTCTTCAAGAGATTTCCCCGATAGTTTTCCGTAATTCGGAAAGTCGTGTACAGAGTAGTACACGTCCCCATTTTCCGCACGGTAAGCTAATTTTCTTTCGATCAAAGTGGTGATCATTTGAATCATCGGTTCGATATAGCCCGTTGCACGTGGTTCGTGAGTCGGTTGCAACACGCCTAGTGCTATCGCATCCTGATTCATTGCTTCAATATAGCGATTGGTTAAAACCTCGATTGACTCTTGATTTTCTTGTGCTCGTTTAATAATTTTGTCATCGACATCCGTGATGTTACGTACATAAGTAACTTCAAAACTATTGGCCTTTAACCAGCGAATGACCGTATCAAACACCACCAGTACTCGCGCATGACCCAGGTGACAGTAATCATAAACCGTCATGCCACAGACATAAATTTTTACTTTCCCCGTTTCTAGCGGTATAAATTCTTGTTTTTCACGAGCAATAGAGTTAAAAATTTTAAGCATAGAAAAGACAGATTGATGATTGAGTGGCACTTGTTGTCGCTAAAATCTGGACATTCGCGAGTAAATCAGCGAAACTCGAAGTATAGCATATCGCATGAATAAAGCTTTAGACGACTTTGACAACCTAATTAACTTCTTAATAGGAAAAACATGTATAAACGCCTTAGTCATTTTATATTTCTTTTTTTCTGCCTCCATTTAACATGCTATGCGCATGCAGAAAATACCAAGATAATAATGAAAACCAATTTAGGCAATGTCGTTGTCGAGTTGTACGCTGATAAGGCGCCGAAAACAGTCGAAAATTTCTTACAGTACGTTGACGAGGGTTTTTTCAAAAATACCGTATTTCATCGCGTCATACCGAATTTCATGGTACAAGGCGGCGGTTTTAATCCTGATTTAACACAAAAACCTACCCGCTCGCCAATACCGATCGAATCCAATAATGGCTTAAAAAACGAAATCGGGACTATCGCGATGGCTCGTACGTCTGATCCTAATTCTGCTACAGCACAGTTTTTCATCAATGTCGCCAATAATCATTTCTTAAATTTTAAAGCGCCAAATGCCAGCGGCTATGGTTATGCTGTTTTCGGTAAAGTTACGCAAGGAATGGATGTAATTAACAAGATAGCAGCAACACCGACAGGTTCTGCAGGGCCTTTTTCAAGCGATGTTCCCAAAACCGCTATTATTATCCAAGATATCGCTCGTATCACCGATTCCGCTAAAACCAGTCAATAAAACAATAACCCGCTATCAAAATAAAGGAATACTATGGAAGTCAAGCTACATACTAATTTGGGCGTCATCACACTTGAATTAAACGAAGCAAAAGCACCTGAAAGCGTTAAAAATTTTATTTACTATGTGAATGACGGTTTCTACAACAATACGTTATTCCACCGAGTCATCGATGATTTCATGATTCAAGGGGGTGGATTCGAACCGGGCATGAAACAAAAAAATACACAAGCACCTATCAAAAACGAGGCCGCTAATGGCCTAAAGAACGACAACTATACCATTGCAATGGCGCGTACCTCTGATGTTCATTCAGCCACGTCACAATTCTTTATTAACGTGAGCAACAATGGTTTCTTAAATTACCAATCAGATACTTCACAAGGGTTCGGTTATTGCGTTTTTGGCAAGGTAACTGAAGGACAGGACGTCGTAGATAAAATTAAGAAAGTCAAAACCGGTAATGCAGCGGGACATCAAAACGTACCCATCGAAGATGTTATTATTGAAAAAGCTGAAGTGGTATAAACAGTTAGCAACCCGATTAGCTTTGATGCAGCATACTATCATGGAAGAATAGGTATTAACGAAGCCCGCGTGCGAGATCGTCCTGTAAATCTTGCACGGCTTCTAATCCGACAGCAATCCGCAATAACCCATCTGAAATCCCAGCAGCATCGCGCGCTTCTTGAGTAATTCTGGCATGCGTCGTTGTGGCTGGGTGAGTTAACGTGCTCTTAGCATCACCCAAATTTGCGGTGATCGAAATCAGTTTCGTAGAATCAATCACGCGCCAGGCTGCTTCTTTTCCTCCCTTCACCTCAAAAGCAACGATACCTCCCCCCGATTTTTGCTGCTTTTTAGCAAGCTCATATTGAGAATGTGAAGTTAATCCTGGATAAAATACGCGCGTGACATTCGGTTGAGATTCCAGCCATCGCGCTATCTCCAAAGCGTGCGCTGAATGCGCTTCCATGCGCACTTTCAGTGTTTCAATTCCTTTCATGATCACCCATGCATTAAATGCGCTGAGTGTAGGTCCGGCGGTACGTAAGAAACCAAAAACACCGCCATCCATCAATAAATCTCTTTTACCTAATACAGCGCCACCAAGTACTCTACCCTGACCTTCCAAGTATTTAGTAGCAGAATGAATTACTATATCAGCACCCAATTCAAGCGGTTTTTGCAACGCGGGAGTACAAAAACAATTATCGACTGCCAGCCAAATTCCAGCTTGGTGTGCCACTGCCGATAATGCGGCGATATCCGAAATTTCTGTTAATGGATTGGAAGGCGTTTCAAGAAAAAAAAGCTTGGTATTAGGTTGAATCGCCATCTGCCAAGAGGCAACATCGGTCGCAGATACAAATGTCGTATCAATGTTAAATTTTTTCAGTATATTGTTAAAAAGATTAACCGTGGAACCGAACAAACTTCTTGATGCAACGATATGATCCCCTGCTGATAGCAAGCCCATCACACACGCAAGAATAGCAGACATACCCGACGAAGTGGCAACGCAGACTTCGGCTCCTTCAAGTGCGGCAAGGCGTTCTTCAAAAGCAGTCACGGTAGGATTAGTAAAACGCGAATAAATGTTGCCTGGTTCGCTACCAGAAAAACGTGCCGCTGCCTGTGCGGCGCTATCGAAAACAAAACTCGACGTTAAATAAAGCGCTTCAGAATGTTCGTTAAACTGACTGCGATGAATACCCGTATGCAATGCGATTGTTTCGGGTTGAAAATGTTCAGACATAGATATTAAAGCGCCTCAAAGTTCTTATTAAGCATATCAATCAGCAACCACTAAGCTTAAATCAAGTTGTGTATTAGAACGGGAACGTATTTTGGGAAGATTGGTGCGTTGCAATTCAATCTGCTTCAGATATTCCGTCGTTACATCGCCAGTGAGATAAATACCATCAAAACAAGAGGTCTCAAAATTTCTTGTTTTGGACGATGCTCTAGAAACAGCAGACTTAAGCGCATCGAGGTCCTGAAAAACCAAATTATCAGCACCGATCTCATGACAGATTTCATCGGTATCCCGATCTGTTGCAATCAATTCTTGCCGTGTTGGCATGTCAATGCCATACACATTGGGGAATCGAACAGGTGGTGCTGCTGAAGCAAAATAAATTTTATTAGCCCCCGCTTCTCGCCCCATCTGAACAATCTCGCGACTCGTTGTTCCTCGCACGACCGAATCATCAACCAACAAAACATTTTTACCGCGAAATTCGACACTAATTGCATTGAGTTTTTGTTTGACTGATTTGCGACGCAATTGCTGTCCGGGCATGATAAAAGTACGCCCGACGTAGCGGTTTTTTACAAATCCTTCGCGAAAATTAACGCCCAGTTGATAGGCTAGTTGCAGTGCACTTGGGCGGCCGGAATCGGGAATGGGGATCACTACGTCAATATCCAGATGATGCATGGTTTTTTTAATTTTCTCAGCGAGATGTTCACCCATATTCAGCCGTGTTTCATAAACCGAAATACCATCCATCACTGAATCTGGTCGCGCCATATAAATATATTCAAATATGCATGAATTCAAGGAATGATGCGTAGCACATTGTTTACTATAAAAATTACCCGCCTCATCAATAAAAATAGCCTCACCTGGCTTTACATCTCGAATTAATTTAAAACTTAGGGTATCTAGTGCAGCGCTTTCTGAAGAAACCAAAAATTCCGTTCCTGACTCATTTTCCACCGAACCAAAAACCAATGGTCTGATACCGTATGGATCTCGAAAAGCCAGCAAGCCAAACCCTGCGATCATTGCGACTACAGCGTATGCGCCTCGACAACGTTTATGCACGCCCTCTACCGCTTTAAAAATTGTTTCCGGATCTAATTGGGAACTATGAGTATTGGCTTGCAATTCGTGCGCCAAAACATTCAACAACACTTCGGAATCGGAATTGGTATTAACATGCCGCAAATCGGCACGAAACAACTCTTCGTTTAACTCCATGGCATTCGTGAGATTACCGTTATGACCGAGAACAATACCAAAAGGAGAATTGACATAAAACGGTTGTGCTTCAGCGGAAGATCCTGCTGATCCGGCGGTGGGATAGCGTACATGACCAATCCCCATATTTCCAACTAACGCACGCATATTCCGAGTACGAAACACATCTCGTACCATACCGAGACCTTTATGCATATGAAAGGTATTATGCTGCGCGGTCACAATCCCACTGGCATCTTGCCCTCGATGTTGCAATGTTAGCAGCCCATCGTATAGCAATTGACTCACGGGTGATTGTGCAACTACACCTAAAATTCCACACATAAAGAAACTCCATTTGTTTCGTTTACTTGCACTAGCCGGTTACCAATACGATTGCAAAAAGATAAGAGCATCCATAAACTAATAATTTAATAGCTCTCTTTCTTGTCGAAACTAATATGTTTTGCTAAATCTTCCGGCAGCCACAGCAAAACTTGCTTAGCTACTAATTCTAAAGGCTTACTAAACACAGCCTGTTGCCAAAATGATTGACTCGGGATGGTCGTCAATCCAGCCATTAGCACGATGACGGTTGCAATGATCAATGCTCTTAAAAACCCAAATACAGAACCAAATAATCGATCAATAAAGCCCAAGCCAATATTTTTAATTAATGCTGTGAGCAACATCGTGAGTAATGCAGTATTCACTAATACGGTAAGAAACACCAGCACGAATGTAACCAGAAACCGTAATGTTTCACCGACTACCGCATCTGGAAGAAATTTCACAAAAAAGGACGTATATGCACCCGCCACGATAAACGCTGCAATCCACCCGGCAATCGACAGCACTTCACGAACCAATCCTCTGATGATACTCAAAACAATTGATACAAAAAAAATAGCACAAACTACATAGTCAAAAACAGTCATTGGCAAAGATTAGTTTTCGTGTATCAAATTCTAGATTTAAGGGTTAGCAATTGTTTCGTTATTTCGATGTGATCACACCATCAAAACCCAACTTATTCAGTTTCTTTAATTCGTTCTCTGCAATACTTCTAGAAGCGAGCGGTCCAATTCTGACGCGAGTCACATCACCAGCACTGGTTTTAACCACTTCAGTATAGGCGCGAAACCCGTTCATCACTAAATTTTCTAACTGTTGTCTTGCTTTCGATTGATCAGAAAAAGCGCCCAATTGTATGATCACGCCCCCTTTCGGAATTTCTGTCGTACCCACTGTATCGGTTGATTGAACGGGCTTGCTTGCCGCGCTCGGAGTAACCTTCGGTGTCTGTGCTGCGGGAGGAACTACTGCCGTTTCTTCCGTCACTACTTTGCGTTTAGTCTCAATTTTAGGTTTGATGCCTGGTATTGGTAAACGCTTACGTTCATCCGGTGTTGCTTCAAAATCTTCAGTGACACGAGTGTCTGCTGTAGTAGCTTCGTACGGTGGCACTGATTCAGTCAACTGATTCCCCTGTTGATTCAAAGCACCAGTCGGAGCGGAGTCTTTGGGAAGAACAGGAATTTGAACAGAATGACTAACCGATTTATCCACATTAGGTAAATTAATCACCACTTCCTGCGGCGCTTTATCCGTTTTGGGTTCATCAAAAATAGCCGGCAGTACGATAATTGAAATAGCAACTAAGACAATCGCCCCAACAAGCCGTCTTCTTGCGCGTTTACGTAATAACAGTTCTTCTTCACTAATATTTTTGTTCATTTATTATCCAATGAAATCACTCAAAGCGTTTTCCAGTGCCTTAGTACATCACTCACCGTATAAAAGGATCCAAAAACGCAAATTCTATCATTTTTAGTCGCTTCTCTACAGGCAAAAACGAAAGCTTCCTGAACATTTAAAAACAGTAAAACTGTTTCTTTGTCAGCGACTATTCCCGCCTCATTGAGTTGATTGCGTATGTGCTCAATCGTTGCGGATCGCTTAGAATCAACCGACGAAATTAACCACACATCAATTTGCTGTTTTATTTGCCTCACTACCCCGGCAATATCCTTGTCTGCCAGCATGGCAAAAACCGCATACGTTTTTCCAATAGGTTTAGTCGATGCCAGGTTATCCGCTAGCACCATTGCTGCTGCGGGATTATGCGCCACATCGAGAATGATCATCGGTTGCGTTGAAATGACTTGAAATCTTCCAGGAATAGTAGCTTGACTCAAACCCTCTCGAATATCCTGCATCGCTACTGGTAATACCTCATAAAGGGCATCTAAAGCAGCTAGACTGGTGCACGCATTTTGTAATTGCTTCTTTCCTCCTCTTAACGCAGGAATCGGGAGCGAATAACGCTCTCCTTTGGGTCCCCAATAATCCCATTGGTTGGTTTTATCGACATAACCAAATGCTTGGTTGATTAATAGTAATTGAGGATTAATCTGATCAATTTTCTGTAGAACTGCATGAGGCAAATCTATCTCCGCACAAACCGCCGGTGTATTTTTTCTAAAAATAGCCACTTTCTCGCAGCCTATTTTTTCACGGTTGTCTCCCAGATACTCCATATGATCGAGATCGATACTCGTTACAATCGAACAAGCTGGAGAAAATACATTCACAGCATCTAATCGCCCACCCAATCCAACTTCTAAAATGGCCACCTCAACCTCGAGCTGAATAAACCAATCCATCGCAGCTAATGTGCCAAACTCAAAGAAAGTCAACGATGTTTGGCAAGCTTCTCTCGCCTGTTCAACACGCTCAAATACGCGACACAAGCTCGCATCATCGACTGCTATTTTGTTGATACGCATTCGTTCGTTATACCGTAACAAATGCGGTGAGGTATAACATCCAACGCGATAGCCTGCGCTACACAAAATCGCTTCAAGCATCGCGCAAACCGACCCTTTGCCGTTGGTGCCCCCAACAATAATGAGAGGAAACTTGGGAGTTAAGTTGAGTTGTTCATTAACACGATTGACTCTTTCGAGGCCCATGTCAATGTCTTTGGGGTGAATTGCTTCAAGATAGGTTAGCCAATCAGGCAATGAGCGTAATGAAAAAATGTCTTACCCCTAAACAATCACTTTATTCAGTAGTAATGCGCTGATAATGGGAAACAGCAATCAAGCCAAGGTTAGCAACAAAGAAACGTTCTTTAGCTTATTGAAGCTACTGGTGCAGGCACACGCATTAATTGCGTGCATAAACTGGCAATTTTATCGCGCATCTGCCGACGATCAACGATTAAATCAATGGCACCGTGTTCTAATAAAAATTCTGAACGCTGAAAACCTTCTGGGAGTGTCTGCCGAACCGTTTGCTCGATCACACGAGGACCCGCAAAACCGATCAATGCTCCTGGCTCCGCGATGACAATATCACCGATAAAAGCGAAACTCGCTGAAACGCCTCCCATGGTAGGATCTGTCAAAACAGAAATAAAAGGTAGCTGATGCTGACTGAGGCGAGTTAAAGCAGCGGATGTTTTGGCCATTTGCATCAGAGAAAACAAACCTTCTTGCATGCGAGCACCACCACTCGCACTAAAGCAGACGAAAGGCATACGCTGTTCAATACATGCTTTAACGCCTCTCACGAAACGCTCACCGACTACCGACCCCATCGAGCCGCCCATAAAACCAAACTCAAAAGCCGCAACAACAATGGGAAGATTATTGATTTTACCTTGTACAACGATCAAAGAATCATTTTCATCGGTTCCCTCTTTTGCCTGAGCCAAGCGATCGATGTAGCGTTTGCTGTCTTTAAACTTGAGTGCATCAGTCGCTACCACCGCCGCACCGATTTCGATACGGCCATCCTGATCTAAAATGAATTCGACCCGGTCTCGCGCAGAAATACGATTATGGTAGCTGCATCTCGGACAAACATTCAAATTCTTTGCCAGATCGGAAAAGTAAAGAACCGCCTCGCAGTTCTTGCATTTGCTCCACAGCCCTTCAGGAACAATTTTCTTTTCACCGGCTTGTTTTTTTTTAATTTTCGGCGGGATTATATTTTGAAACCAACTCATACTATGTAATGAGGAAAAATTCGTTGATCATTTTGTTAATGCTCATCCATTGCCTTGCGAAGATCCGTTAACAATGAGGCTACTTGAAACAGCAATTTATCTTGTGTCGCATGTTCTATTTCCTCGATAATCCGACTACCTATCACCACGGCATCGGCCACATTAGCCACGGCCCTAGCTGTGGCGCCATCACGGATACCAAACCCGACGCCAATTGGAATAGTAATGTGCTGACGTAGTTCTTTCAATCGTTGGCTGACATTTTCTAAATCCAGATGCGACGCACCAGTGACACCTTTTAAAGAAACATAATACACATAGCCTTTTGCCAGCTTAGCAACCTGTTCAATTCTGGCTTTCGGAGTGGTCGGAGATAATAAAAAGATGGCATCAATGCCATGTTCATCAAGGCACTTTACCCATTCGCTCGATTCTTCAGGCGGATAATCAACGATCAACACACCATCTACGCCACAACTGCGTGCTTTACTCGCAAATACCGTGTATCCCATTGCTTCAATCGGATTCGCGTAGCCCATGAGAACGACCGGTGTATCGGTATTGGTCTTTCTAAATTCGCCGACAAAATCGAGTACTTTATTGAGACTTACGTGATGCTTCAAAGCCCGTTCCGATGATCTCTGTATCGTCGGACCATCGGCCATAGGGTCCGAAAAAGGCACACCTAGCTCTATAATATCAGCACCTGATCGCACTAATTGGTGCATCAATTGAACAGTAACATCCGGATGTGGATCACCCGCAGTGATAAAGGGAATAAGCGCCTTACGATTTTGATTCTTCAGGCTTGCAAATGTTTGCGCAATTCGATTCATACCATTCTCAAACCTAAAGTGACAAACCAGACATTTGCGCGACTGTCGCCATATCTTTATCCCCACGCCCCGACAAATTCACCAGCAATAACTGATCTTTTGGTAAGGTTGGCGCATATTTGGCAGCATAAGCGAGTGCATGACTTGATTCTAATGCGGGCATAATGCCTTCGTATCGACATAAATCATGAAAAGCTTGTAGTGCTTCGTCATCCGTAATTGCAACATATTCTGCTCGTCCACAATCCTTAAGCCAAGCATGTTCTGGTCCTACCCCAGGATAATCCAATCCGGCTGAAATGGAATGGGTTTCAATAATTTGACCATTTTCATCTTGAATCAAATAAGTACGGTTTCCATGCAATACACCGGGCCTACCGGTAGAAAGTGTCGCAGCATGCTGTTTGGTTTCAATCCCTTTACCAGCCGCTTCAACACCAATCAAACGAACGGTACTGTCCTCAATATAAGGATAAAACAAACCAATCGCATTGGATCCTCCGCCAACACAAGCAATCAGAGCATCGGGCTGACGTCCAAAAAGCTCCATCATTTGTGTTTTTGCCTCAATGCCTATGATCGCTTGAAAATCTCGCACCATCATTGGATAAGGATGCGGGCCAGCCACAGTTCCTATGATGTAAAAGGTACTTTCAACATTGGTTACCCAATCGCGCATAGCCTCATTGAGCGCATCTTTTAAAGTGCGGGATCCAGATTCTACTGGTATCACAGTCGCACCCAGCAATTTCATTCGGTATACATTGGTCGCTTGACGTTTAACATCCTCCGATCCCATATATACCACGCATTCCATGCCATAACGCGCTGCCACCGTAGCGCTCGCTACACCATGCTGTCCAGCGCCTGTTTCCGCAATCACTCTTTTTTTACCCATACGCCGCGCTAACAAAGCCTGACCCACGGTATTGTTGATTTTGTGCGCGCCGGTGTGATTTAAATCTTCTCTTTTTAGTAATATTTGCGCGCCGCCCAAATGCTCTGACCATCTTTTTGCATGATAAATAGGACTGGGCCTGCCCACATAGTGTTTTAATTCATAAGCAAATTCGGCCTGAAACTCTGAATCCGTGCGGTAATATTCATATTTTTGGCGCAAATCTTCCAATGCTGAAATTAATGTTTCAGCTACAAAAATACCGCCATACGGACCAAAATGGCCGTCTCGACTCGGAAGATCATAAGCGCTCAAAATTATTTAGTCCCCTGCATAAAAGCAAAAATTTTTTCCTCGTTTTTAATCCCTTTTGCAACTTCCACGCCACTCGATACATCGACTGCCCAAGGACGAGTTTCCCGAATGGCATTCGACACATTCTCGGGATTCAAACCACCGGAAAGAATCAATGGCAGCGGCAATCGTGATGGGATCAATTTCCAGTCGAACGTATGCCCGGTCCCCCCCGGCATGCCAACGGTATAAGTATCGACAAGCAGCCCTTTTGCCGTTTCGTAGCGTTGTGCGTATTGTAACAAATCTGTATCTTCTTTGACTCTTATCGCTTTAATATAGGGCACCGAAAATTGCGCACAAAACTCAGGAGATTCATCGCCATGAAATTGCAGCAGATTTAATTTAACCTTTTGGATCGTTTGCTCGACCCAAAAGGCGTCAGGATCCACGTAAACACCCACAACGGTAATGAAAGACGGTATCCGGGAAGCGATACGATAGGCTGATTCAGGATCAATGTAGCGCGGACTTTGCGGCCAAAACACAAAACCAATGGCATCCACACCCGCTTTAATCGCTGATTGCGCATCTTCACTGCGGGTAATTCCGCATACTTTTACACGTACCGACATAACAACTGCTAATTATATAACATCTCATGCACTAAAGGCATTCTAGGAAATTCGGGCAACCCCCATTGAGTGGGATAAGAAACTTTGGCTAAATACAAACCTTGAGAAGAAAAAGTGGGAGCTGCCAACTTACGGTCACTGCTTTGTAACAAATCTTTCATCCATTCGGGCGGGTATTTTCCCTTCCCAATATAGACCAAACTACCAATAATATTTCTAACCATATGTTGCAGAAAAGCATTTGCGCGCAAATCAAAAACAATTAAGGGACCGTGGCGAACGATACTCAAGTTTGTAATGGTTCGGATAGGTGATTTCGCTTGACACTCAGCCGCGCGAAATGATGAAAAATCATGCTCCCCAAGTAAAAAATCACTGGCAATTTGCATCTTTTCCAATACCAATGGCTGATGAAACCAACCAACTTTCCCTGACTGCAATCCCGGGCGCGTCGATTGATTTAGAAGAAAATAAAGATAATGACGCTCCACCGCACTGTAACGAGCGTGAAAATCCGATGACATCTCAGCCGCCCACCGTATTGCAATATCATTCGGCAGCTTAGCGTTAACACCGCGTATCCACGCATTGATGGGTCGTTTTGATTCAGTATCGAAATGCACTACTTGATAGAACGCATGTACACCAGTATCGGTTCGTCCCGCCGTGACTACTCGAATATTTTCTTGCGCGATTAACGATAATGCTTGTTCTAGCGCATCCTGAATCGTGCATTTACCCGGCTGGCTTTGCCACCCACAATAACGACCACCATCATACTCCAATACCAAAACGATTCGCACAAACCAACGCTATCAGTGTCGAGTGATTCGATGAAAATGATTCATCTTAAACACGCTAATGGTTACAAACTTTTCATTAATTTCTTAGCGGCTCTTTTCTGCTTCGTATCGCCATCCCGAATGACTTCTTCCAGCATTTCTTTAGCACCTTCCTTATCATCCATCTCTTGATACGCTTTTGCTAGATCGAGCTTGGTTTCAACTTCTTGCCATTGTTCACTGTTGGCATTCAAATCGGATCCGTCTTCTTGCTGCGCTGCAGAATCAGCATTTTCAATATCCAAGTTAATATTTTCTAGCCCTAATTCAGGCACAACCGGAATAGCTTTAGCAGATCCATCAATGTCGTCAGAAGCCAACTGATCTGAACTATCTAGTTCATCCATAAGTTCTAGAGGACTTAAATCACGCGCGGTTACGGATGCTTTTCCATTGCTTGCAGGGTTTATTTTCTGAATATCCTCATCGGCTAGCTTGATTGCTTCCGGAGATAGATCAAAATCAATCGTATGCTCTTGATCAGAAGCTGCTTCTGATGCCATGGCAAAATCCGACGACACTTCTTCGGTTGCCGAACTGGGCGCTGAATCATAATCAGATAGATTAATTGCTACCGAATCGTTTTGACTGGCTTCCTTAGCATCTGCCAAATCAAACTCAGTCTCGTAATTAGCATGAGCCGGGATATTATGATCGGTATCTTCATCAGCAAGATCGATATCATTCGATGCTTCTGCTGACTGAAAGTGATGTTTTGTCGCATCGTCATCTTCTAAATCTGATTGCGGATGATCATCAAACCCAGTTTCCTCAGATTTTTCCGAAAAATTTGCATACATCACTGTGCTTTGTTCAAAATCCCGGTCTTCTTCTTGAACTGAATGCGCAGCAGCCAAGGTATTATGATGCATTGAATCCTCATCTTCATCATCGGATGCATGGCTATCCGCTGCGGCAACCGCTTGATGCGCGCCTGTCATTCCTGCCATTCTAGATTTTATCCTAGAAGAAAAACCTTCCGCGGCTTTATCATCGTCATCATCGTCTTCTTCTAAACGCTGACGCCGCTTACGCACCCATAATAACGCGGATAACAATATCACCATCAAAAAAGCACCAACATACTCAATATTGGCAAAGATCTGATCGGTCAATGAAGCCTCTACATTCTCTACAGGAGCCGCGACTGGCAAAACTGGCGCTGGTGCTGGTACAGGGGCCTCGACTGGTGTAGGTGCTACTACTAAATCTGGAGTAGTTGCAACGCCAGATTGCTCTGCTTCCAACTCAGTAGCATTTTTTTCTGCTGACACCGGTGGCTGCTGTACAGGCGCTGGAATGGGTTCCTGCGGCGCAGGCGCAACGACAGCTTCAGGTTTAGCTTCGGATTTAGTTACAGATTTATCATTGGTTTCTGCTTTAGCTTGCGCCTGAGCAAGAGACGCATCCTTCAATTCCAGTAGTTTTTTTAAATTCTCGACACTTTTTTCCAGCATCGCTACGCGCTCATTGGCTTCTTTAAGCGCGAGATTCTTCGCAATAGCGTCTTCTTCCATCATCCGCAAGCGATCTGATGCGCCAGATTGTGCAGAAGCTTTTTCCTCGCCATCCGTAGTTGTTTGTACCGCGCTCGACAAACGCAATACTTCCTTAGGTGCTTCACTGGCATTGATCATTTGCTTATCAATTCGCGTAGTGATCTTACCTTGATCGGATTGCCGTATTGGTTTTTGCGAAGAAAGTCCACGGGATGATGATGCAAGCCTTGATCGGTAGTTATGCCAATCAATCACTTGCATACGTATCTCAGAACGTGCTGATTTTTTATCGATTGCGTCAGCCTCCCCTTTTTCAGGAATTTTCAGAACCGCACCCACTTTAAGCAGGTTCATATTCCCTGCTATAAAAGCATCACGGTTAGCGCGATAGAGCGCCACCAGCATCTGATTAAGATCTACACCTGCTGGCAACACTTGGCGTGCAATAGCCGATAAATTATCTCCTGGAGCCACTGGACCATAGGTGCCCGTGGTTTGAAGTGCCGTATTCTCAGTTGTGGTCTTCGCTGGTTTAGGGTTTTTTACGGATACTGTTTTTTTAGGTGGTGAACTATCAAGTGCAGGCGGTGTATCTTTTTGTGGCGCAGCCACAACCGGAGCAACAGTAGCAGGAATGCTTGGAGCAGCAATTTGTTTGGGTGCTGACTCAGCAGGATCTAGTAGAACAGCGTATTCCCGCAAGATTCGTCCAGAAGCCCAATTCAACTCCACTAATAAATTCAAGAAAGGATCATTAACCGCTTGAGGAGAACTGAGCTTAATGTAAGGATTACCGTTAGTCCTCGATTCGATGGAAACCTTAATGGCTGAAAAAAAGGTTTCGTAATTGATGCCCGCTTGAGCAAACGCATCTCGAGAAGCAATGCTGGCTTTTAATGAAGGAATTTCGTCCTTATTAGTCGTAACGATATCAATTTCAGCACTTAAGGGTTGCCCCAAAGCGGAAGTAAGTGACAACTTACCCAGTCCTGCTGCAAAAAGTACCGTATATGGCAACAACAGAATGATCAAAAACAAGCTTACTTTAAAGGAAGTTTTATACACTGAAATACCCTCTTTCTTTTCAAAAATAAATATTTGCAAGGCCAGCATTACGACGTAAGCACTGAAACAGGCTATGTTTCAAATATAAACCGATTCATTTAGTAAACTTTTTATTTAATCACATAGGCAATTCATTCAAGATTTTCATTAATAACACATCACCATTTTATAGATGGTCAAAATCGTTTAATGTTGTATCAAAATACGCAACATTCTACGCAAAGGTTCTGCAGCTCCCCATAACAATTGATCTCCTACGGTGAAAGCTGACAAATATTCCCCCCCCATCGCCAATTTCCGCAGTCGACCGACGTTAATCGATAAAGTTCCAGTTACGGCAGCGGGCGTGAGTTCCGTAGTCGTTTCTTCACGATGATTAGGGACAACATGAACCCATTCATTGGAGTTTGCAATGATTTCTTCAATTTCTTCAATAGGAATATCTTTTTTCAACTTGATAGTGAGCGCTTGACTATGGCAGCGCATCGCTCCGACACGCACACAGATACCATCAACGGGAATCTGATGATCGAATCGACCAAGAATTTTATTTGTTTCTGCTTGCCCCTTCCATTCTTCTCTGCTTTGCCCGTTGGAGACTTCCTTATCAATCCAAGGAATTAAACTACCCGCCAGCGGCGCACCAAAATTTTCCGTAGGAAATGTTTTATCGCGCAGTGTTTCCGCCACTTCACGATCGATATCCAGTATGTTTGACGCTGGATCTTCTAGCAAATCTTTCGCTGCTTTATGCGTCTCACCCATTTGCTCCAATAATTCGCGCATATTTTTAGCACCGGCACCAGACGCAGCTTGATAAGTCATCGCGCTCATCCATTCTACCAAGCCTTTTTCAAACAACCCTCCAACGGCCATCAACATCAAACTTACGGTGCAGTTACCACCAATAAAATTTTTTACGCCGTCTTGCAAAGCTTGTTCAATCACGGGCTTGTTGATTGGGTCAAGAATAATCACAGCATCTTTATCCATCCGCAAAGCTGACGCTGCATCAACCCAATATCCTGACCAGCCGGATTGACGCAATTGGTTAACGACCTCATTGGTATAATCGCCTCCCTGGCAAGAAACAATGATATCCATAGCAGCCAATTGCTTAATATCGTGTGCATCTTGCAGCGTAGGAATTTCCTTACCAATATCGGGACCTACACCACCCTTTTGCGATGTAGTAAAAAAAACAGGATCGATCAATGAAAAATCATTTTCTTCACGCATCCGTTGCATCAGCACTGATCCAACCATGCCGCGCCATCCAACAAAGCCAACTTGTTTCATTGCCTGACTGATATCCTAAAAATTAACAAAATGATAAAAAATAAAAAACTTTGTATAAATATTAACTTATTTTATAAATTTACAACAAACGATTTAGTACAGAGAGACTATTTAATTTAACCTTTTATGACATTTTTCTCTCATTTGAATTCACAAGCACACGCTATAGAACCGATAACACCGCATCGCCCATAGCCCGAGTGCCCACTACGTCCCCCGGAGAACTATTTGATTCCGCTATATCTTTGGTTCTACGCCCTGAAACCAATACTTTTTTAATCGCCTGTTCGATACGTTTTGCAGATTCCTCATGGCTAAAGGTATACCGCATCATCATCGCTACCGACAAAATCGTCGCTAACGGATTAGCGATATCTTTACCGGCAATATCCGGTGCCGAACCATGAATCGGCTCATACAAGCCTTTATTATTCTGATCCAAAGAAGCAGAGGGCAACATGCCGATCGATCCGGTTAACATTGACGCCTCATCAGATAAAATATCACCAAACATATTGCCGGTTACAATCACGTCAAATTGCTTGGGGTTTCGTACTAATTGCATGGCAGCATTATCAACTAACATATGTGAAAGCGTAACATCCGGATAATCCTTTGCCACTTCAATCACAACATCACGCCACAATTGCGTACATTCCAGCACATTCATCTTATCGACCGAACATAATTTCCCTTGCCGTTTACTCGCCGCTTGGAAAGCAACATGCGCGATCCGTTTAATCTCAGATTCACTATAAATCATGGTATTAAAACCGACTCGTTGATCATCACGCGTTTCTATCCCTCGCGGTTCACCAAAATAGATATCACCGGTCAATTCTCGTACGATTAAAATATCTAAGCCGGCAACAACGTCAAATTTTAAACTGGAAGCATTTGCCAATTCAGGATACAAAATCGCCGGACGTAAATTAGCAAATAAATTAAGCGCTTTACGAATCGCCAACAAACCTTTTTCCGGACGTTGTTGACGCGGCAATGAATCATATTTGGGTCCACCCACAGCGCCCAATAAAACCGCATCGGCTTGACTGGCCAAACGATGCGTTGCTTCCGGATAAGGCTCTCCCGTCGCATCGACCGCACATCCACCGATTAGTCCATTTTCCAGCTCAATCGGTAAACCATCCGATTGTAATGCTTCCAACACACGAACAGCTTGTGCCACGATTTCCGGTCCAATTCCATCCCCGGGTAGTACTGCGATTTTCATAGTATTTGATAGTCTTTCTCGTTATGCGAACAACCAAGGTTGTTGTTCGCGCCTTTTGTCTTCAAAAGCTTTAATTTTGTCCGCATGTTGCAGCGTCAACCCGATCTCATCCAATCCATTGAGCAAACAGTGTTTGCGAAAAATATCGATCTCAAACTCAAAGAGTTTGTGATCAGGAGTACGAACACTCTGATTTTGCAAATCGACCGTCAATTGATAACCCGGATGCATGGCAACTTCAACAAATATCAAATCCAATATTTTGCTGTCCAGCACAATGGGTAATAAGCCTATCTTGAAACAATTATTAAAAAAGATATCCGCAAAACTCGGTGCAATAATGACGCGAAAACCATAATCCTGTAACGCCCACGGAGCATGCTCGCGACTAGAACCACAGCCAAAATTGACACGCGCCACTAAAATCTGAGCGCCTCGATACCTAGGCTGATTTAACACAAATTCTGGATTGGGTTGGCGTTTTGACGAATCCATTCCGGGTTCTCCGTGATCCAAAAAACGCCATTCATCAAATAAGTATTGTCCAAAACCCGAACGTTTAATGGATTTTAGAAATTGTTTCGGAATGATCGCATCGGTATCCACATTGGCACGATCAATCGGCGCGACAACAGCAGTCAGCGTATGAAATTTTTCCATTCGTTTTATCTTTTATCGTGTAAAAAACTAATCAAGATTCTCACCCTATTGCAGCCTGAACTATCCATTCATTTTTCGAACATCGACGAAATGTCCGGCGATAGCGGCAGCCGCTGCCATGGCAGGACTCACAAGGTGCGTTCTGCCTCCCGAGCCTTGCCTTCCTTCAAAATTACGGTTCGATGTCGATGCGCAACGCTCTCCGGGATTCAAACGATCATCATTCATAGCCAAACACATCGAACAACCTGGTTCGCGCCATTCGAATCCTGCCTTGGTAAAGATCTTGTCTAACCCTTCCTGCTCAGCTTGTTGTTTCACTAAACCAGAACCTGGTACCACCATCGCTAATTTGATATTTGCCGCAATTTTTTTATTCTTAACAACTTGCGCGGCAGCACGCAAATCTTCGATACGCGAATTAGTACAAGAACCAATAAACACTTTATCAACAGTAATTTGTTGAATCGGCATATTGGCTTTCAAACCCATATAATTCAGCGCATGTTGCATGTCTTTACGTTTCACTTCGTCCGTAACACGCGCAGGATCTGGAACCGTACCGTCGATGGTGGTCACCATTTCTGGCGAAGTTCCCCACGTGACTTGTGGTTTTATTTGCGCTGCATCTAACGTTACCGTCCGATCAAATACAGCTTCAGGTTCACTGTGTAAGGTTTTCCAATACGTAACGGCTCTTTCCCACATTTCTCCTTGCGGTGCGAATGGGCGGCCTTTTATATAATTGATTGTAGTATCGTCAACAGCAACCATGCCAGCACGAGCACCTGCCTCGATTGCCATGTTACACAAGGTCATACGTCCTTCCATCGACAAATCGCGAATGGCACTACCGGCAAATTCAATCGCATAGCCGGTACCTCCCGCGGTGCCAATTTTTCCGATGATCGCCAATGCAATATCTTTAGCGGTGACACCCAAGCCTAATTGACCTTCAACCACAACGTGCATCGTTTTAGACTTCTTCATCAAAAGACATTGTGTCGCCAAAACATGCTCAACTTCAGACGTACCAATACCAAAGGCTAAACAACCAAAGGCACCGTGCGTACTGGTATGCGAATCACCGCACACCACGGTCATTCCAGGTAAAGTGGCGCCCTGCTCCGGCCCGATAACATGCACGATTCCTTGCCGCAAATCATTCATTTTGAATTGCGTAATTCCTAGTTCATCACAATTTTGGTCGAGAGTGTCAACCTGTAGGCGCGAAATCGGATCCTGTATACCATCGCTGCGGTCTGTCGTCGGCACATTGTGATCGGCAACGGCAAGAATAGAATTCAATCGCCATGGTTTGCGTCCGGCCAGTTTCAAACTTTCAAATGCCTGCGGACTGGTGACTTCATGTACCAAGTGACGATCAATGTAAATCAATGACATACTGCCCGCATCCGTTGATTCAGTCGGAACAATATGTTGGCTCCAGAGTTTGTCGTATAACGTTTGCATTCTATCCACTCAAATTCAGATTAGAATGGATTATCCCATAAAGTTTTACACAACAACACACTAAACCGGTGACTTAATAGTAGAGTAAATAGACTTCATTTTCCATGCGGTCAAAACTAGACTAATAGCAACAGCAGCAGCACTTATCGAAAACGTTATTTCGGGTCCAAATTTTTCCCAAGCATAGCCACTCAATATCGCTCCAAGCGAACCACCCAACCCATAAACGATACTGGAATAAATGGCTTGCCCTTTGGCTTGATGCCGTCCACGAAAAAAATGATGAATAATCATCATCGCAGTGATGTGATGAGCACCGTACGTAGCCGCATGTAATATCTGTGCAAAAATGATCACGATCGGCCACTCAATTGTCCAACCGATCAATAAAAATCGAACAATCGCGCACATAAAACTGAACAGCAGAATGTGCTTTAAGCTAAAACGCTGCAACAACCAAGGCATCAAGAAAAAAATGCCAATTTCACAAATTACTCCGATAGACCAGGACCATCCTACAAATCCTTTGGTATAACCAGACTCGACCAAATAAATTGAAAAAAAAGTGTAGTAAACTCCATGTGCAAACAACATCAACATACTGGTACACAAAAACAACAGCACTTCTGAGCGAAAGAAAATTTGCCGTATTGACTGAAATTGAGCCACCTCACCGATCACGGCTTTCTCACGAATTTGATAGGAAAAAATAACGAGAAAAAGCTTTAAGCTCAATACGATCCATAGCAACCAAATGATTTCTACTTTATCGAGAGCCATACCGACAGCGATCACGGTAACCACAAACCCCACCGAACCCCAAGAACGAATACGCCCATAATGCGTCGTATGCTCTCCTAAATGCGATAATGTAATGGCCTCCATCAATGGTAATGATGCGCTCCAAAAAAAGCTCATCAGCAACATAAACAAAAACATCCAACCAAAAGACTCACCCGCAAAAAAACCGCAAAAAGTGATTAATCCCAATACCGCAGCAAATTGCACGACTTCGGCGCGTTTACCTGTGTGATCCGCCACCCAACCCCAAAATGCAGGGGAAAATATTCTCGTCACAAGAAGCAATGACATTAGTATGCCAATCTGCAATGAATCAAAATTCAGCGATTGTAAATATAATGTCCAATAAGGAGAAAAAGCGCCAATCAAAGCGAAATAAAAAAAATAAAAACTAGAAAGGCGCCAATAGGGCAATAAGGGCATATGATGCGTCAGTTGAAGCAAAGACATACAATTGATTCCTAAACTTAATCTAAATTTCCATTGAGGAATTCTAGAGTCAGGAAATCAACTACTATGTTGCGAAATCATTCAGAAAAAGCTAGCTAATCAATCAATCACTTTATTTTTAGACGATTATAGCAGGTTACTACGTTCAGCTTTGCAGAGTGATTCCTTGACAAAACATACAGCATCTCTATAATCCACCCTTTGTTTCTGAAGCATCTTAGCTAATTGTTGAGATGCTATACATCGCGGGAATAGCTCAGTGGTAGAGCACAACCTTGCCAAGGTTGGGGTCGCGAGTTCGAGCCTCGTTTCCCGCTCCATTTCACCATTTGATACAAATTTGCAGATTTGTGGTGATCACACAGAGAACAAAGGCGGGGTGGCAGAGTGGTCATGCAGCGGCCTGCAAAGCCGTCTACGCCGGTTCGATTCCGACCCCCGCCTCCACATCATATTCCGCACGAATCCAAAGCAGTCCATGAGAATCAATAGATAAGCCAGTTTACAAATAATATTGTTCCATATTAATCCAAAATAATCCACTTGCATCCATTAAAAAATAGGGGTAACTTTGGGGGTAACTTTTCTTACCTCCACTAAAGTTACCCCACTATGGCCGAGAAATACAAAGATGTACGTTATAGAAACGCCACGTCCGAAGGAAAGAAACTAATCAAGTTATATGATGGTGACGGGCTCTTTCTTTGGGTTTATGAAGATGGAAAAAAGTATTGGCGGCTGCGCTACAGACTACATGGGAAAGAAAAACTACTATCACTGGGAGTTTACCCCGATGTAAGCCTAAGTCTAGCCAGGGAAAAAGCAAAGATAGAACGGGACAAGATTAAAAATAATATTGATCCGTCTATAGATCGCCAGATCAATAAGCAAAAGGCAAAGGAAGCTGCATCGAATAGTTTCAAAGCTGTTGCCGATGAGTGGCACGCAAAGCAGCATACCTGGACAAAAACTCATTCTAAAAGTGTATTTCGCAAGCTAGAAGTAGATGTATTTCCCTATATAGGCATGTACCCAATCAGCCAGATTGAAGCGCCGCAGTTGCTCAACATGATTCGCATTATAGAAAAACGTGGCTCTTATGATCTGGCGCATAGAGTGCTTGGGATATGTGGGCAAATATTCCGCTATGGCTTGGCAACAGGCCGCTGCAATCGTGATCCTTCCATTGATTTACGGGGTGCACTCACACCACACAAAAAGAAAAACCAAGCCGCTGTCAAGCCGGAGGAATTACCTGAACTGCTAAGAACAATAGCCACCTACGAAAGCATAGGTGATAAACAAACACAGCTTGCTTTGCAATTGCTGGCTTTAACGTTCGTGCGCACCAATGAGCTTATTGGTGCATTATGGACAGAATTTGATTTGAATAATGCACTATGGGTTGTGCCAGCTACACGGATGAAGATGAGAAATGAACATGTAG
>JBGAVE010000021.1:0-41216 GCA_044228295.1 Nitrosomonas sp. | reverse complement strand
CAGGCCTGCGATACGTTACCTAATGTCTCTGACAATTTTAACAAACCAATCTTATTCTTAATGATTTTATGTCCAGTTTCAATATTCATCCGACTTCCTTTCAAAAGTAAATTTAAACAGAAATGTCAGATTAAATCTCGTTCTTTACACATACAACAATGTAGGTAGGTTATTGATTATAAATATTCTCGGCTCCCTCCTGGGGTTATGGTCACGAGGGTAATTCGATCCTCAATTATTTTCTAGTGATAAAACTTTAAAAGCACATTGACAAAAAAGAAGGAAGTTCTGCTGCATATGTTTGTGACATTGTGGAAATTTCCACAGTATTTTTTGGCCTACCTTCTGACATATTTGCCAACCTACCAGCCACCATTGCACGCTGTGCAGTGTCAAGGTTAATTAATTCTTCTGAACCTTGGTCGAGTACTTTCTTTGCTTGACGGTATGTTTCTTTATTTCCAAATCCTGCCTTTACAGCAGCAATTTCAATTGATTTTTTCCGATATCATTATTTACTTGTGCAAAATTTTGTACATGTTCTAAGTCTGTTCTTTGACCTTGTCTATTACCCAACTCAGCCTCTACTGCTTTGCCAATCTCAACACGTTCCGAAACGGTAAAGTCTTATAGGCAGAGGGAGGATAAAAAGTCTGAAGAAACGATTTTAGTCATTAAAAAAACCGGAAGAATATAAAATCCTTCCGGTTGCTGTATGAAAAACAATGATTCACGGTTACCCGTATTTTTAATAACGGTTATTAATAATTAAACCTTAAATCTTAGTTGACCATTACAAGCGCGAAACATTTGTGCAGAAGGGTGTTTCTTAGACGTGTTATTGAATAAAGTTAATTCATTCTTGGTAATACCCCTATTGTTTTTGTTTGGATCGAAATGGAATGACTAAACCGCAATCTTTTGGATCAAGTTTAGGTTTTAAATGTGTCGCTAAGTGAATCGCTCGTTCTATTAAACTTCGTTCGCGGTCAGTTACGGAATTTAGGAAATGTTTTACTTCAAGCTCCTAGCATCTTTCCTGATGAGCTTTAATGATTTTGAGGTCTTATGGTGATAACGTTGGATCGTACAGAGATCGATCTTAATGTTCTTTTCTTGTGTTGATTTGGTTTGCGTGGTTTTGACGCGCGATTTCTAACGGTCATACTGCCCCCCCCTCAATTAAGTTTTTGCCAGTTTTCTATTTTTTGGTACGACTGCTCGAAATTCAAATCCCAGCAAGAAAAATTGTTGGTATCTTTTGAGACTCAAAAATAGAATCGTTATAAGCAAATGTTTTTATAGCGTTTTGCGGTTACCTGATTCCCATAAATCATGAGTTAGATTAATCTCTAACCTTTATTTTTTCTGATGTGACAAAATTGTGTCACCAAGAAGATTTGAAACCAACTTATTTTGTTGCATGAGTCGCGGCTTCGTTTTCTTCATTCCTACGTCCAGTTACTTGCTAGTTATTGGTTTAACAGACTATCCAGTTTTTGAACCACAACAAATTCCTCGTGGCCTCTTGTAGGGGGTAAATGTAGGTGGCGCAGAACAGATTTATTCGATTTGTTTGTAAAGACTCTTTCTATTCGTATAACACCTTCAGCAAATGAATCTTGTTTTCTGGAAACAAAAAAAATAGCCTCGAATGTGAGGCTATTTTTGACTAGCTTTATGCAGCAACTATTATTAGCTTGCTTACTTATTTACGCACAAGTTTTGTATTAGAATTTTTCTTATTTTCTTGGATTTTTAACTTTGGCCGGGCAGGTAACCATCTCACCATCAATACGATCTTTTATCTTTTCACCTTCTTTTTTACCTTCACAAGCCATTTTATTCAGGATATCTTGAGCTGATTCTGGAGGGAGTGATGATTCTTTATTACCACTTGCCATAACAAAAGATGATCCCAGTAAGAAAATTGCGGTAGAAACCGCGATAACAAATTTGTTCATTGATAACTCCTCCTTATATTGATTTCGTGTATGCAAAGAGTCAATTTTAGCGCACTGACTCTTGAACCGTGAATTTATCACAATTAATGATATTGTGGATATTTCTTTTTTAAGTGTAATTTGCCATAACTGAAGTGAAGGCACATACAGCAAGGTATTTAGACCTTGTAGCGGGAAGTAATGGGATAATGCCACGCATGATCAAAATCACAGCAAGTCACACGTATACCGACAGGTGCTTGATGTCGCTTGTATTCGTTCATGTGGATTAAATTGATGACTCTTGTTACGATTTCAGGATCGAAATGGAGCGCTATAATTTCATCATATGAAAAATTTTTCTCTACGTAAGCTTCGATGATAGCATCCAGGATTTCGTATGGTGGTAACGTGTCTTGATCGGTTTGATTTGGGCGTAATTCTGCGCTAGGAGCACGCTCTAAAATACGCTCTGGAATAATCGGATTTATTTGATTGCGATAGTCACACAGCTGGTACACCATGGTTTTTGTGACGTCTTTGAGTACGGCCAATCCTCCAGCCATATCACCATAAAGTGTGCAATACCCAACAGCAATTTCCGATTTATTGCCCGTAGATAGAACAATGGAACCGCTATGATTAGAAAGCGCCATCAATAATGTTCCTCGGATGCGTGCTTGCAGATTTTCGGGCATGGTCGTGCTGTTGAGTTGTTCTGCTGAAATAACAAAATCACTTCCCATCTTTGATAAATAGGAGTCAAAAAGTGATTGAATGTCACATTCCGTATGCGCGACACCTAATCGGTTAGTCATTTCACAGGCATCCGCTAAGCTGATGTCGGCGGTAAATTGTGAAGGCATCATGACGGTTCTAACTCGTTCTGCCCCCAAAGCATCCACAGCAATGGCTAACACTAATGCAGAATCCACACCACCCGACAAACCAATCAAAACACCTGGAAAATTATTCTTAAGAATATAATCTTTTACGCCTAAACATAGTGCTTGATAAACGCTGGCGATAGAAGGTAACAAAACTGCCAGATTAGTACCTTGTTTTTTATCGATATCAATGCAATCAATGGTTTCGATAAATTCTTTGGATTGATGAATTAGCTCACCGCTAGCATTCATCGCGAATGAGCTTCCATCAAAAACCAAACCATCTTGACCGCCGACGAAATTAACATGAATGGTGCTCACACCAGTGCGATTGATGAATTGCTGTGCATCTTGATAACGGGTTGCTTGTTTGTTAATGCGAAATGGTGAAGCATTTAGAAACAGCATAATGTCGGTAGTTGAATGGATATCATTACAATCACAACGCGATAATGCCTCTACGCCAATATCGATACCCAACTTGATTCCATTAATATTTAAGACGCAATTTTTACCACCTTCATCAAAATAATATGTTTCGTTAAAGAAGGGGGATTGAATGAGAAACCTCTTATGATAAGTGTGTGTAATCTTTCCACCTTGTATGACTGAGGCCGCGTTATAAAGTTTGCCCTCCTCTTGATGAGGATGACCTACCACCAGTGTTATATTGCCAATGGAATGTACAATTCTTTGTAAAGCTAGTTCGCAAGATCGAAGGAAATCGTTGCGTAATAATAAATCTTTAGGAGGATAGCCACATAGCGCCAGTTCAGGAGTCGCAATCAAATCTGCTCCGGCAAGTATTGCTTGTTTTACCGCAAGCAATATTTTATCGGCGTTGCCAGTAATATCTCCAACGGTTGGATTGATTTGAGCAATTGCGATACGCATGCGCGGTTAAGTAATAACCGTCGTTAATAGGGAAATTGCGCGTCTGGTTTTATTCTCTTTATGTTATCGCGGAAGTCTTCTTGAATGCGCTTTAACGCCGCTTCATTATCGGCTTCAAAACGTAGCACGATTACCGGAGTAGTATTAGACGATCGCGCCAAACCAAAGCCATCGCTGTATTCGACGCGTACGCCATCAATTGTCACAATCTGTTGTGGATTATTGAAGTTAGCCGTTTTCTGGAGCTTAGCAATCAATAAATAATTTTCACCTTCGGCAGTAGCAATTTGTAATTCAGGTGTATTAAGACTATCTGGTAGCTTATCAAACGCAGCGTTTGTATCTGATCCTCTACTAAGTATTTCCAGCAATCGTGCGCCAGCATACAAACCATCATCAAAGCCGTACCAACGTTCTTTAAAGAATAGATGTCCACTCATTTCTCCGGCCAGAAGTGCTTTAGTCTCATTTAATTTCGCTTTAATAAAGGAGTGCCCTGTTTTCCACATTGTTGGAATGCCGCCGTGTTTTTTGATCCACGGCGCTAAATTGCGAGTACACTTCACATCAAAAATAATTTCACCCTCTGGATTTCTAGATAAAACATCCGCGGCAAAAAGCATCAATTGACGATCTGCATTGATAATTTTTCCTTGCTTAGTAACAACTCCTAAACGATCACCATCCCCATCAAAAGCAAGACCAATTTCAGCATCCGAAGTTTTTAATTTTTGAACGAGATCTTGTAAGTTTTTTGGTACTGATGGGTCCGGATGGTGATTAGGAAAAGTACCATCCACTTCACAAAATAATTCGGTTACTTCGCACCCCAATTTTCGATAAAGCGTTGGTGCAAAAGCGCCCGCGACTCCGTTTCCACAATCGACAATTATTTTTATGGGATGAGCTAGTTTAATAGTACTGGTGATACGTGTGAGGTAAGCTTCGACAATGTTATGTTCCGAGTATTGTCCATTACCGTGCGCAAGATCGTCATTTTCAATGCGAATTCTCAGTGCTTGTATAGTATCAGCCGCTAAGGTGGTGCCACCCAGTACAATTTTGAAGCCGTTGTACTCGGGGGGATTATGGCTTCCAGTGACCATCACTCCAGAATACTGACATAATTCATGCGCGGCATAATACAACATAGGCGTTGCTACCATCCCTACGTCCACAACGTTGGTACCGCTTTTCTGAATTCCACGAGCAAGTGCTTGAGATAGTTCCTTGCCGGATAATCGGCCATCACGGCCTATCGCTATGGCAGGTAGATTCCTGGCGCGTGCTTCAGATCCGATCGCATGACCAATTTTCTCAACAATTTCTACAGTAACCGTTTTATTGACAATGCCACGGATATCATAGGCTTTAAAAATTTCGTGCGGAATGGTGTTCATAGTGCCCCTTACCTTGAAGTGATGTCTACTTATTATTGAGATGTTTCGGATTCAGAATGTTAGTGATGTCCTTCGAACGCACCACCTTTGAGAACATAGAGTGTTCCGCAGTAAGGACAGAGTGCCTTCCCGGTTGCTTCAATCGGTAAATAGACCCGTGGATGCGTATTCCATAGCGTCGTTTGGGGCGTTGGGCAATGCAAAGGTAAAGCATCTACCGTAATTTCAACTTCTCGGGATTTGTTATTGTGATTATGTTGGTTCATAGTAACTCCAAGATAACTACTGATTAAACGAAAGTCAGCCAATCCATATGTTTCTGTGACTTGCCTTTAACACAATCAAAAAACATCGATTGTATTTGGGTTGTGATTGGTCCTCGCTTACCGTCGCCGATTATGCGATTATCCAATTCTCGGATTGGCGTAACTTCAGCAGCAGTACCGGTAAAAAAAGCTTCATCTGCACAATATACTTCATCGCGAGTAATGCGTTTTTCGATGACGGGAATGCCTATTTCGCCTGCCAACTCAATCACGGAAGCTCTGGAAATTCCTTCGAGGCATGCTGTCAAATCTGGGGTAAAAATCTTACCTTGTTTGATTATAAAAATATTTTCTCCTGAACCTTCCGCGACATATCCGTCAGTATCGAGTAGCAAGGCTTCATCATAGCCATTCGCCGACACTTCCTGATTGGCTAAAATGGAATTCGTGTAAGTTGAAACGGATTTTGCACGGCACATGTTGATATTGACATGATGACGGGTAAACGAAGATGTTTTGACCCGAATGCCTTTTTCAAGTGCATCAGGACCTAAATAGGTGCCCCAAGGCCATGCTGCAATAATAATATGAACCGATAACGTTTTAGCAGAAAGCCCCATGGCTTCAGCACCGTAGAAAGCGAGCGGGCGAATATAGCAGGAAGATAGTTTATTTTGTTTGACGACATCACGCTGTGCTTGCATCAGAGTAGCTTTATCATAGGGCAATTTCATCATCAAAATGTGCGCAGAATTAAACAACCGATTGGTATGCTCAGATAGACGAAATATCGCGGTACCGCGCTCTGTTTCATACGCTCGCACTCCTTCGAATACTCCCAGGCCATAGTGTAGCGTATGAGTTAGTACATGTGTATTCGCATCCCGCCAAGGAACCATTTTACCGTCATACCAGATTACACCATCACGGTCAGCCATTGACATTCGTAAACTCCAGTTAAAATTCTAAAACTGCTATTCTAACTTATTTTCAGGCAACCGTTTCAGCAGCCATTAAAGGCGTGAACAAATGTCAGTGATTTAATTCTCAGAGAAAAGCAGATCGCAGGTAAAAACTTAAGATGATCGTTTCATCAAATCAATAACTATACGATGAGTTCGGATTTTTACATTTCATCGATTCCAGCAATAATCGATATCTCCTCCGGCACTGCGAACTCCTGTATTGGTCAGTGTCAATGTGCCACACGTATCGCCCGTCATAGAACCAGTCGGTACTGCTCGTAATGTAAAAGTATTGTTGTCCGATGCTAACAGGCTGATATCATACTGTTTAGTGCCTGTTCTAGGAGATTGGGTAATTGGTAACGATATCGTGCCATCGTCTCCTGTATTTGCGATACCATCTGCGCCGACTGTCTTATCATATTGATTATTTTGCGTATACATTTTTTCCATGAATTGCGCATTTTCATGAAGCAATGCTTTGGCCTCTGTTCGGTTAGTCCGTTTGACATGATCTTGATAAGATGGAACCGCAACCGCTGCAATAATGCCTACGATTGCTACGGTGATCATAAGTTCAATTAACGTAAAACCTCGTAATTTTTTTGAGCATTCGTACAATTTCATTTTTTCTAAATCCTATATTTAAAAATTAAATTTATTGTGCTATATACATTGTAATTCGTAATTTTGAATCAACAAATCATTACTGCGAAAATTCTTTCCAAGTAATTCTGCCTCGAAGTCCTGCGGCACCTTTAGCTGTCGGTGGATCTGTGGTTTGTCCATTCGCCAAATTACCAATAGCTATATCTGATGTGGCAGTCGTGGCATTATTTCTTATGATAGTGATCCCCCCCATAGCGAAACCAATTTCAATACTGGAAGATAAGCCATCCTCTAATGACAGTATTCTGTTTCTATTGGTATCAAAAGTGGGGCGTGTCAGCATACCACCTGTCAGGAAATCTAATGTATTGAGAAATCCTCTTCCTCCAAAATCACAAGGTGAAGCTGATGGAACAATTGTGGTGAAACGAAACAAGCCGTCCTCAATTTCAGGGGTTGCGGTAAGCCGCTCACCACTGATTGGTAGATTCATATACCAACCTTTTACGGTACTAGAATAATTGACTTCGTTTTGTGTTGAAGTACGGTAATTGGCTCCTGTTATCATCGAGGTAATTTGTTGCACCAGCGACGAATCAGGGATAGTGCCACTGGTAGTGTAATCCCAAATGCCATACATAGTTTGAGCGTCGGTATTAGTGGTATCTGCAGTTTCTAGATATTTGCCAGTGCCAAATAGTACTAACTGCCCTCCTTTGGGATGGAAAGTAATCGCCGGGGGAGCGATAATCGGTTTTGAAGTACCGGATACAAATAAAGGTGCACCGCCCAATGCTACATTCCAGTTGGAAGTTGATGAGTTACTAACATCAAATTTCCATAAATTTCCTTTAAGATCACCTGCGTATATGGTGTCGATTAAACCATTACCATTGCTATCAAATGCAGCAGGCGTTGAAAGTCCATTTCCTGAACCAGTGTGCGCAACCAATTTGACATAGTCAGTGCCTACCGTCCAAGTACCGTCATCACCGCCAGTCACAAATAGTACATACAGTACTGCTTTACCTGCGATACTGTTGTAACCATTTCCCACCACCACGGCCCATTTATTATTTTCCATTTTGACAATTTGCCGAGCTTGACCGGTTAACGGATTGATTCGCGTAAGGTTATGGCTATAACCCATATCCACATCATCGCTATCGGTAAACTCCCACAAAAGCAGTTTAGCCGCATTTGCAACAGTAAAAGTGGGAGCGGATTGGGCGGTATCAATTGGATTGGTGACGTCTAGCGCAAAGAAACCTCGGCCACCAGCATTCATACTGCCGACTAATATGCTTTTCCAACCACTGTCGTAAACATCGCCGGCCATCGGCGAGCCATCGACAAAGTAGCGATGATTGGCATTGTAGTCTTTGTCGGTAAGTCTGCTTAAATTTGCATAAGCAGTCGTTGGTACGTAAGCAATAAGTTCTTTACCAGCATCTGCCGAGGTGCATCCCGGTGTGGCACCAACAATACACGCGTTAAACCCATGCAACATACCGTCATTTGCACCGACATACACCATGGGCGTTCTGCTCTTGTAGGTAGTACGAAAAGCTGAGTAGCCTGGATGATCCACATTCGAATAACCTGCATTCGGTTTGCCGACAAAAATAGGACCAGAATTAACGATATCTCCCAATTTGGTAGTTGGGCGTGCGCGAAATTTATTGATTGTAGTACCAGCACAAGGAAAAGTTCCACTACCCTCATTAGTTCCATCACCACGCAAATAAGCTACTCTTTCTGCACCACAGTTGTCCACGGTGCCTGCTGCATTTTTATCTAAAAGAGTTTTTTGGGCGGGTGTTAAATTCGTATATTGAAAAGATACCCCATCACTACTGCCTTTGGTAATGATAACTCGCGAATTTGGATTAATAGTTCCTGAAGCGAGTGAGACTAATCCTGCATCCCAATCTGGCGTACCAAATCCAGCGGTAGTAAAAGGTATTGATATTAATTGTCCGCTCCAATCACCGCTATTAAATTTTGCCTGATAAACGCGTTCGTTGGTTGTTAGTGAGCTTGAGTTAGTCGCAACTGCTGAGGCGGCGCCCGTTCTGGCCACAATGGTGGATAAAGCATTCGATAGTGCATTAGAAAATGAAGTAGGGTTTGCTGCGCTGAAAAAATTACCGCGACTGTTTACAGCGGCATGCTGAAGATCATCGATTTTATATTCATCTTTTACTGTCGGGTCAGGCCATGACTCTGCGCCTGTTGGCAATGTCGTGAGAGATCCATTCACACCTAAGCCTACCGTGAAATTTACCAGATGCTGCCAGAATGCGGGATCGTGTGGGTTAGTTGGCACCTTATTTTGCATGTCTGTGCGCAAATCGTTTTTCCAATATTTCATCGCAACGTCAGCAAGTGTATCACTGTAGGCATCCGAATAAGGAAGGGCTGGTGAATAAGAATACGACTCTGGTACTGCTGGAGAAGAGTGATTGGTAATCGTTGAACCGGATTGATTGTCTTCATTATCTATTCCAGAAACACTACCAGCTGTCCAATAACCATCGGTCATTAGGATATTAAAGTTTTGTCGGCATTCATGTTGTGTGCCGCCTGTAGAGCCTGGAGTTTGTCCCCACGGGCCCTTGTCATCTGTTCTTTTGAAATAGTCGCCTACTGCGATGAGTGCTTCTCGAAGAGGAGTGCCAGCAGCAGGAATAGTGTGACCATAAAGTTCGGTAAAAAAATTGGTTCGATCAGTCCCGGTAAATTGCCTTACACCATTTTTAACAACAGTTGTGGCGACGCCGTCAATAGTCGTTGAGCTTTTGTTGATAGCCGAAAAACCAACGCGCATGGTATTTCCTTGCGCCGAAAATGCTCTACCAATACCTGCACGTGCTAGTAGAATCCGTGATCGATAGTAGGTATACCAGTTGGCAAAATTCTGTATTTCTTCGTTGTAGGTACAGGTAGTGTGAGCAGCGCAATCGGTTCGATCAGGCCCCCCCTCATAAGATGTGGTGCTAGATTTTATTTCTACTTGTGTATAACTGCTCGCTAAGCTGATGTTTCCACCGTTATGTTTAAAATACACAGCAGGATAAAAAGTTTTTGATGAGCTACCTGATCGTGATCCATCATTTTTCAGCCAACTCGAAGTTTGGGTGTTATTAATAGTTAGGTTTCTACAACCAGTGGTAGTATTTTTAGGGTTGTGTGGTGCACAAGTAGGGTCTGCATTATTCATTAGTGTTCCATCACCATTACTCCAAGGTAAATATCTTACGGCAGGATCGTAATAAATCTTGTTGACAGCACTGGATCGTAAAGAGGCGGTATATTTGTTTGTAGGATCGAAATCAATCGAATAGTTACTGTAATCACTACCACCATAAATGCTGGATGCTCGTGGAAACATATAATAAATGCTTTGTCGAATCAGACTCTCAGGCATGATCTCAAAATGCATTGAACCAGAGTCGTCTAATGTAAACATGACATTAGGGGAAATATTGCCGCCCAAAAAAAGTGGCCCATTTGACAGTGGAGGTTGTTGGGCTTGAACGAGACAACTCATTGCATAAACGAATAAGCCGACGCCATAGGTTATTATTTTCATGATTTACGCTTCCTTAAGGTTTCTATTAATTATTAATTTATGGTCGGAAAGTTTCTTGTAGCCAAACGACAGTTCCATCTTTTGCACCTTCTGCACGAACAGTGACGCGGTAGTAATAACGCAAGAAACCTCCCGCTGGAGTTTTCTGAATGCCTTCGATCAGATAGGTTGGAGGTCTGATAAGCCCTTTGGGTAACTCAGGTGCGGTATAAGTGACCCCATCAATTTTGAAAACATTATCTTTTGTATAACTGATCGGGCATGTTGGCGAACAAAGCGTTTTCCAAGCCGGTGTGGTGGGTTCGGTATTGACCCCGTAATAACATAAACCATCGGTACAGCCTGTATCGAAATCGGTGATACCTTCGATCGATTTTGGTGTGTTAGTGGTATCGTCATTGTCGCGAATATGGTGTTCGGCGTAACGCAACGCCATTTCACCTGCTTGCATGGCAAGCATACGGTCGCGCATATTGCCGGACATGCGCTCTTCTATCGTGGCCATCTTCATTGCGGTAATGCCAAGCAGAGATAAAGCCATTAAAAAAACCAACCCTGTAACAAAAACTGCACCGGATTGATTTGCTTGTAGAGATATCTTCTCGTTCATAGTGGAGTGTGAATGCGGTTGCGTAAATTAAAAGTCGCTGTAAAAGCTTTTCTTAGCCGTCTATCTGCTGGAATGGCAACGGAATTTCCGTTGCAATCCAGATAATTTCCAGCGGAAGCGATGTTGGTTTTTTCAGATCTTGCTAATACGCATACTCTTGCAGAGACTACTTGATTCCAATCAGCTGGCAACTCCACATATTGATTAACTGAAGGCAGAGAGTCGGTGCTAATTCCATACACAACTTGTAAATCTTCAATATTGCTTAATAATGCGCTACCAGCTGTTGGTGCGCCTGGCGTATCTGCAATGATGCCATCACACTGCAATTCAGCGTTCGTTGTATCAACATTGAAATGATTTTGAATAATCTTTCCTGCAATATCTACGGACTCCGTTTGACAATCACTCTCACCAATGGCGCCTTCAAACTGCAAAGTAATTGTATCCGGAGCGTTGGAGCTACCATTCGCTCCACTGATAGGGGTTCCCTCAAACTCAACTTTAAATCCAGAAAAAGGAATCTCTACGTGTCCGGCTTGTTTGATACTTCGTCCAATTACTTCTAGTGCGAAGCGACCAGTCTCTTGCAACCGTGCATGATTTTCTTGCTCACTGAATGTTTGTCGACTGCTAACAAATACCGTTCCAATCACTAGTAACAGAACGAGTCCAATCGTCATGGCAACCAACAATTCAACTAAAGTAAATCCTCGCTGCATATTGACTCCGTTAAAGAAATTCATTGCTAGGGATGGGTAATAAAATGACTGGAATCATTTTTATGGCGTAAATCTTGTGTAAAAGCACCGAGTTTTACTCGGTGTTCCACTAGGACAATTTGACGAGGCATCGTCATCACTACTCATTTCTTTTTCCGTCCACATCATGTTTACCTCAAAACCAGTAGCAAGAGTGCCTGTAACAGTTCCTTTTCCATCGGGTAATAAAATAGAGTTGGTAGTATTCCATTGTGCGTGGTCAAAAGTAGCCATTTGAGTTTCAGTGCAGGTGGCTGTTTTGCAGTCTGGAATATCACCTGGAATACTGGCTGATAAAGAATCGTATGAACCGGCTAGTACACCTGCTAAATTGGCGCGCATTCGATCTGCAATATCCTCAGTTTGCTTACCGGCAATTGAGCGATAATGTGCTACATTATTACCCCTGGCGCCTGAAACGATCAGTGCCGCCATCCCCAGTAGCCCAAAAGAAACAACTAAAATGGTTATTAGCACCTCTAGCAAGCTAAAACCTTTATAAGTATTTTTCCTGAGTAAATAAAGTTTATGTTTTATGAGCATGATCCAGAGCCTGTTTCGGTACGAAAACGTCCTTGTTGACTTAATATGATAGCTTTTGAATAGCTTGAGCCACGGGCATCGCATATTGAAAAAGTTGCCGCAGATCCTGGTGAGAAGCCATCTTGACGAAAGGTTACTGTTTTTGTAGTGGTAGTAAGGGTATTGCCACCAGTAAAAGCAGGAGTAACTTGAAGAAGTTGTTCATCGGCATCGACAGACTTATTGCTATTGTTGTCGACAAAAATAATCCAACCATTTGACCAGGTGGTACTATCTGTGCAGCTTGTGCTAGTAGTGCTGGGACATATTGTTGTGCGAATATTACGTTTGATCGCCTCACTTTTTGCTAATGCAAGTGCAGAATAAAAGCTATTGCTTTGTGTGATGAGTAAGGTATCTTGAACAAATGAACGATAACTTGGAACAGCAACGGATAAGAGAATGCTGGCCACACTTAATGTGATCATTAATTCGATGAGTGTAAAACCGTGGCTTATTGATTTTTTAAAGTTGCTTTTCATTTTGGAATCTTATAAATGGTTTTGTGATCTTAAAATTGATCGAATCCAATACGGGTTTTCAGAGATAACGACTTAAAATTTTTGGACTTTAATATTTAATTATTTCTTTTTGTGTAAGAAGTTTGTTGGTTGGATTAATATAATAAATATCAGTATGTTAGAAGGTAATTGATTGTGAATCTGATCAGTGGCATGAAATCATTTTAATGAAGTGCGATGTAATTGTTTTAGGTGGGGGGATTATTGGACTTTCAACGGCTATTCAGCTTTTGTTGAAGGGAGCAAAGGTAACAGTATTAGAGCGCAGCAGAGTTGGTTTAGAATCTTCTTGGGCAGGCGGTGGAATTTTGTCACCTATTTATCCATGGAATTATCCTGCTGCAATTAATCGACTTTGTGAATACAGTAACCAGTTATTCCCACAGTGGATATCGTATTTAACCAAACTTTCAGGCATAGATCCTGAATATGTAGTATCCGGTATGCGAATTTTGACCTTTCCAGATCGTAACAAGATAGAAGACTGGTGCCGCGAATACAACATTAAAATGAAATACTCGCTGATGTCGGAAGCATATCTTTCTTCCGATCAATTTCTTCATCAAAATATCCTCGATAAAGAGGATGATTTATCCGTTTTCTTACCAGAAATTGCTCAAGTGCGTAATCCCCGGTTATTAAAAGCATTACATAAGGCGCTATTAAAGCTGGGTGGAAGAATTATAGAAAATTGTGACGTCAACGCGTTGAACGTATCTAACCACAAGATTAACGCTTTAATTACTTCTAATGGGCAAATTGATGCAGATGATTACGTTGTATGTGCTGGGGCATGGAGCAAAGAGCTTTTGGTTAAGTCTGCATCTGGAGTAGACGTGAAACCTATAAGAGGCGAAATGCTTTTATTTAAATTTGATACCCCTCCGATCGCTAATATTTTGGTAAAAGAAGATGTGTACGTTATTCCGCGTAAAGATGGTTTTTTGCTTGTAGGGAGTACGCTTGAAGACGTTGGATTCGATAAAAAAATTACCATGAATGCACGTACTTATCTTTATGAAAAAGCACAAGAGCTGCTTCCTGCTCTAAAAGAAATGCCAATAATCAAACAATGGGCAGGTTTACGCCCCTTCTCAGAAAAAGCATTGCCTTATATTGGTAGACATTCATCCATTCCTAATTTATTCATTAATACTGGTCATTATCGATACGGAATCGCTATGGCTCCTGCGAGCGCTGAGATCTTAGTAAATGAAATAATCAAACAACCTCAAAGAATTGACACAAGTTCTTATCAACCATAAAAGACTGATCTGACTAGTTATCTCTTCGCAAATCAAATACGTGTAAGGGATAAATTCATAGAAATTCTTACAAACTATGGGGGTATTTGTTTAGGCTCTAGACTAGCAGAACCAATCTGTTAGTCTAGTAAGATGTTAAAAAACAGTAAATTAAGTAAGACCTTTGTACGATTGCAATCGTACAAAGGTCTTACGTGATATCTGCCGCCCGCACTTGATTGGATCGGTTGATAACAACGCCCTTGAGCAGGTACGGATAGGTCTTATGTCGCTTGTCAAGATTGCTGGTTTTGGGCTTGGGTTCTGTGCTGACAATCCCCAGAATCTTCATCATGTTTACAGTCCTCTTTCGTCCGATGCTAATGCCTTGCGCACAAACCAGGCGGCATAGCTGCATGCGCCGTATTGGGGTGTTTTCAGGTAATGCTCATCTAGTTTTCACAATAAAGCCAGTTTCTTACTATCAAGGGGCTGTGGCTGATAATATAGGGTAGAGCGCGCTAAACTTAGTAGCTGACACTGGCAGTTTGGCTCAGCTTCTCATTAGATTCAATAATCTTCTTGTGCTACGCAAGACTTAATGATTGAGCTTTCTGGTCAAAAAATCGTGTTCTATCGTCAATTGCCCGATGACGCGATGCAAATCATCCTTAGTGCTTGTTTCTGCCTTTCCAGCGCTTTGATCTTTGGAAAATACCCCTGCTTCTGCTACCTGTTCAATTAATTGTCGCTTCCAGCTGTTGATTTGCGTTGGATGTAAACCGTGACGCGCCGCCAACGGGGGGCTCTCCACGTATCGCAGCCAATGCCACTTTTGCCTTGAATTCACTCGAATATTGCTTGCGTTTTTTACTCATCACATGGCCCTTTCTAGCACAATATCAAGGCTTAACTGCTTGTGTTAACATATCTCATTGCCTGCAAAGGTAATTTGGAACAGAGTTTTGATGTTGGGAAGTTTTAGCTCGGTTTTTCCTGACGCAAGAAAGCGATATTGCAAATATTGGTCATGTGTAGCGATACTATTTGACGCGTAAATAGAAACATCTTTTCCTTTACTCAGTGAACAAGAAAAATAATTTTCTCATTTGTTTGGCAAGAAGACTTAAAAATAGGCTATGTAACAATTAATTATTGAATGGATTATCCAAAGTGCATTGAGATATAGAAATAGCAGTGTGCATAATGAAAATAACGGAATTTAAAGCCTGGCTAAAATCACTAAAACGCATGAACCGTAATCAGCGAAACAAACTGAGGAAAAATTTGGAAGGAAAAAAGGATGCTGATGAGTTCGGATGACAAACCAGGTTGTCCTAGATGTAAAGCAACCAAGCTATATCGCTGGGGAAAAGTTAGTGATTTGCAGCGTTATCGTTGTCGCCAATGCAATCGCACGTTTAATGCGCTCACGGGAACACCACTGGCACAGCTACGCCACAAGAACAAATGGTTCGAATATGAGCTAACGATGATTCAAGGTCTAAGTATCCGTAAATCAGCGGATAGCTAGAATAATACAAGCTTTAAGCGGCGGCATCGTTTTTTACAAATACCTGCTACTCGTCACCCCGATAATATGAATAAGACTTCTGCATAACTGTTTTTTTGAGTTTTTTAGATCACTTTCAGCATTGATAAATCAAATGCTCATAAATCTTGCGCAACCGATATAACCAGTTATGCAGAGGTCACACTATTTGCCAGTTTGTAACATTTGTGCGAGTCCTGGCAATATTCTGGAGAAAATCTTCCGGTAAAAAGTGTGTGTGCTTAAATAAACAGCTCCGTGGCAAGATCACAGGAAATCACAAGTTGAAATTGAATAGCGTGAGGGAAAAAACTGGATCCACTTGCCACTCTAGCGCCAACTAAATATGCAACGCGCGCTTATCCACACTCAGTGCAGCTTCATGTAACACTTCTGACAAAGTTGGATGCGCATGAACAATTGCAGCAATATCTTCGCTACTGGCTGAAAATTTCATGGCCATGACCGCTTCTGAAATGAGTTCGGAAACATTCGGGCCAATCATATGGACTCCTAGTACTCGGTCTGTTTTTTCATCCGCTAATACTTTAATAAACCCCGACGCATCACCGATCGAGCGTGCTCTGCCATTTGCCATGAAAGGAAATTGACCAACTTTATAGGCTATGCCGGCGGCCTTGAGCTCTTTTTCATTTTTTCCGACCCAAGCAATTTCAGGTGAGGTATATATGATCCAAGGTATCACGTTAAAATCAATCGATTGAGATTGTTCGGCTTGCTGGCCTTTTTCTATGTGCGCAATCATTTCTGCCACTGCGACACCTTCTTCGGATGCCTTATGCGCCAACATCGGTCCTCGAACTACATCACCGACCGCATAGACATTCGACAAATTAGTACGGCAATATGCATCCACCGTAATCAATCCTCGTTCGTCGACAGCGAGACCATTTTTATCAATCCCAAGTCCTGTCGTATTCGGAATTCGTCCGATCGCTACGATCAATTTTTCAACTTCGAGTGTTTGCTTTTTTTTGTCTGCATCTGCATAACGAATGGTCACCTTGCTTTTTGTAGTTTTGACGGATTCTATCGTGACGCCCATATGCATCTGTAATCCAAGTTCTTTGGAAAAGATACTGTTAGCTTCTTTGGCAATTTGTTCGTCCGCCGCCATCATAAATTCAGGCAAAGCTTCAAGGATCGTTACTTCGGCGCCTAATCTGCGCCATACACTACCCATTTCAAGACCGATGACACCAGCACCAATGACACCTAAACGTTTCGGTATTTCGGTTAAAGACAATGCGCCGATATTGTCGAGAATTTTATCGTTGTCTATAGGTGCAAACGGTAACTGTCTTGGCACTGAACCCGTAGCGATAATGACATGCTTTGCTTGCAAGATTTGCTCGTTTCCTGCATCGACCACGACAATTTTCCACGCTTCAGAAGGTGCGGTACGCTTTTGCAATGTACCTCTGCCATGTATTGATTTGATTTTATTTTTCTTAAATAACGATGCGATACCTACAGTAAAAGTCGTAACAATCTTATCTTTACGCGCCACCATCGTTGGCACATCCACCGCAGCATTGTCACAACTGATGCCGTGCGCGGAAAATTTATGTTTTAGCTCAAAGTAATTTTCTGAAGATTCCAGCAGTGCTTTGGATGGAATGCAGCCAACATTCAAACAAGTTCCACCAAGACTCGGTTTTCCTTTTTGATTTTTCCATTCATCAATACATACTGTGTTTAATCCTAATTGCGCACACCGAATCGCCGCAACATAACCACCAGGACCTGCGCCAATAACTGCCACATCAAAAATCTCAGACATAATTCATCGAAGCCTTACAAAATTTCCACAAAAAATATTCATTCACAAGGGAAGCTCTTCATTCTTGCATCCTATCGCACTGATTTCTCGTATCGCTTGTACATAATCATGTTGTTCGCGCAGTTTCATCAAAGAACCAAAATGATTTTTAGCATGCATGCGAGCCAATCGCGAAGTACTCGTCGCTGAAATATTCCATGCTAATCCATGCAGAACTTCATCAGCGCCCTCAGCATTATTGCATACTAAAATCATATCGCAACCTGCGGCAAGCGCTGCTTGTGCACGTTGCAGCATGGTTTCACAATACTTAACGGCTGCACCTCGCATGTTTAAATCATCGGTAAAAATACACCCTTCGAATTGTAGTTCGGTACGCAGGATTTTTTGCAACCAAACACTAGAGAAACCCGCCGGGTTTGCGTCGATTTTGGGATAAACAACATGTGCTGCCATTATTCCAGCGATGCCATGATCGATCATCCGTTCGAATGGAATTAAATCGGCCAATTCAATATCTTCAAAGGAGCGATCATCGACACAGGTTTGACAATGAGAATCGGCTTGAATATAACCATGACCCGGAAAATGCTTGGCAACTGCTAACATACCGCCTTTTTTAAGGCCGAGCATGACATGGTGCGCCAAATTTGAAACTGCATCAGGATCGCGATGGAAAGAACGGTCACCGATTACGCTACTCATGCCATGATCGATATCCAATACCGGAGTAAAACTAAAATCAACCCCACAAGCATTCAGCTCGGACGACAACACATAACCGACTTGAGTCGCTAAATGATACGCATGTCGCGGTTCTTTATCCCAGATTTTACCTAATTCGCGCATTGCCGGTAATCTAGTAAAACCTTGCTGGAAACGTTGTACCCGGCCGCCTTCATGGTCCACTGCGATTAATAACTTGGGAACTCTCAGCGCGTGTATTTGTTCTGTTAGCTGTGATAACTGACGAGCGTTAGAGAAATTTCGTGAAAAAAGGATTACACCGCCAGTTAATGGATGCAAAAGTCTATCGATATCGGTTTGCGTTAATTCAGTACCCGCAACGTCGAGCATGACGGGACCTAATGGAAGCGATACCGACACGATTACTGCTCCAGCACGACGAAAGCGCACACCATATTAATTTCGTCACTAATAGAAAGGTGAAGCCGGGTAATTCCTTTATTAGTAATCAATTGATCGAGGTCGGGATGAAATTGAAAAAAAGGTTTACCTAAATCATCATGCGTAATGGTTATGTAATTCAGATTAACCGGATGGCGCAATCCCGTTCCGATTGCTTTGGATAATGCTTCTTTTGCTGCAAAACGACTGGCTAGAAACGACACGCGTTTAGTACTCACATAATATTCCGAGAACTCTGAGTCGGTTAGAATTCTTCGTGCAAAACGTTCCCCAAAGCGTTCTAACGATTGCGCAATCCGAGATGACTCAACGATATCAGTACCTATACCGTAGATCATAACCGCGCATTTAGCATTAGTTGCTTCATTTCTTTTACGGCTTGCGAAAAACCAACAAAAATCGCCCGTCCAACGATGGCGTGACCGATATTCAATTCAGAAATATCGGTAATACCAGCAATCTGCTGCACATTTTCGTAGTGCAAACCATGCCCAGCATTCACTTTTAAACCAAGATTGATACCTTGCCTGACGGCTGTTTGGATTTGTGATAGATGTTGCTGTTGTTGATCGATTGTTGTCGCATCGGCATAGCTACCTGTATGGATCTCGATAACCGGCGCGCCCGCCCGAGCAGCCGCATCTATTTGATATTCATCCGCATTAATAAACAGCGACACACGAACTCCGGCATCCGCGAGTCGATGACATACCCGCTTGATTTGATCAAAATGCCGAATAACGTCCAATCCTCCTTCAGTAGTCAATTCCTCGCGTCTCTCAGGCACTAAACAAATATCATGCGGTCTTATCCTAAGCGCAATCGCAATCATTTCATCCGTAACCGCACTTTCGAGGTTCATTCGCGTTGTCAGACATTCACGTAAGATTTCTACATCTTTGTCTTGAATATGCCGCCTGTCTTCCCGCAAATGCAGTGTAATCGCATCAGCGCCTGCAGCTTCTGCAACCATTGCTGCTTCCACTGGATCAGGATAAGTTGTTTTACGTGCCTGCCGTAACGTTGCAACGTGATCGATATTGACCCCTAATTCGATCATTTTTTTATGTTCCCTGTGCAATAACAACGATGAGGTTGCGATTTGTAGTTATTCATGCCCTAAGTTTTTTAAAATAGTGTCATTGTTAGTCCAATCTTTCTTAACTTTAACCCAAACCTGCAAAAATACTTTTTTTCCAAAAAGGGATTCCATATCCTGGCGAGCTTCTGTTGCAATTTGTTTGAGTTTTTCACCATTTTTTCCAATAATAATCGCTTTTTGGTTACTTTTTCCAACAAATATTGTGGCATGAATACGGATTAATTTCTCTTCGTCGACAAATTGATCAATCATGATCGCAGTTGAATAGGGCAACTCCTCTCCAGTGAAGCGAAAAATCTTTTCACGGATGAATTCACTGGCAATAAAATGTTGACTCCGATCAGTGATTTCATCACTGGCGTATAGCGGCTGCGAAATTGGCAAATAATTCCGCACAGCAGCAAGAAGCTCGCTAAGTTGTGTTCGATGTACCGCACTGATTGGCACGATTGCTGCGAAATTAAATTCGCCCGACAGGCTTTGAATGAATGGCAACAAATGATTTTTGTCGGTTAATTGATCCAGCTTATTAATCACCAGAATGACCGGAATATCTTTAGGCAATTCATGCATGACCGTGATATCGCGCTGATCAAACACCATCGCTTCTATAACAAACAATATGACGTCGACACCGTGCATATTTTGCTTCACAACACGATTCATCACTGAATTCAAGCGACTGACAAATTGCGTTTGAAATCCAGGGGTATCAATAAAAATGTATTGCGCATTCGATTCCGTTAGGATGCCATTGATCTGAAAACGTGTCGTTTGCGCTTTTCTAGAAGTGATGCTGATTTTTTGTTGTAACAATTGGTTCAGCAAAGTCGATTTACCGACATTGGGCCGCCCAACGATTGCAATATGGCCGGTGCGAAAGTCTTCGTTTACAGTCACAATAAAGCCATCTTTGAAAGATAATCCAGTACCCAGGCAAACATATTATTCATTAAGTTGTGATGTCGAGAGATTTTCGTAGGCACGTTTAGCTGCTTCTTGTTCTGCGTTGCGGCGGCTGGTACCTTCACCTACCGTCCGCAAACCAAATTTTGGAACAATACATTCCACTTGAAATTTTTGTTGGTGCGCTTGTCCTGTCGTATTAATCACTACGTATTCAGGAGGTGCTAATTTTCTACTTTGTAAAAATTCTTGCAATAACGTTTTCGGGTCTTTTCTTTGTACATGAACGTCAATAGTGTGCATCAATGGTTGATAAAGAACCGCAACGATTTCTTCAGCTCGAGCAAAATCGCTATCGAGGAAAATTGCACCAATGATCGCTTCTAACGCATCCGCAAGAATCGACGGCCGGTTATGCCCACCACTTTTAATTTCCCCTTCACCCAGGCGAATTACTCCGTTCAATTGCAATTTAAGCGCTAGCTCCGCAAGCGCATGTTGATTGACAAAGTTGGCGCGAATTCTCGATAGTTGTCCTTCAGGTAGATCTTGAAAATGCTTGTACAGCATATCAGCAATAATGCAATTTAAAACCGCATCGCCTAAAAATTCGAGACGTTCGTTATGTGAAGCACTATGGCTTCGATGCGTAATCGCTTGAATCAACAACTCTGATCGTTTAAAAGAATATCCAAGACGATCACATAATGCGTGCAATAACTGCAAACGGGCATTGGCTTGCATGACAAACTATGAATACCAATGCAGAAACTTAGTCATCAGTCACTGGTCGCATCAAAATCGATATGCAGAGAAATGTTAGATACTAAAGGTATTTGTTTGACGTACTGAGTACTCAGAATAACCCGGCCATTTTCTTTTTTGACTTTAATATCTTGCGCAGTAATGGATTTGATATTATCGATTTGTGCACGTTTTGCAAAAGCCATCTTTATTTGGTTGATATCAGTTTCTTGCGAAGAAGCTTCTTTTGCTGTGGCCTCTAAATTTTTTTTAATGGAGGAATACTCGAGATAAACAGGCGCTAATTTCATGCCCAGCACAGCCAGCATAATCAGGAAAAATGAAGCTACTAATAAACCAGATAGACTAAAGCCTTTTTGCTGCTGTATCGTCGCTAACTGCATAGTCCCTCCCAAGAATCTATTTAATCGATAACCCAATACGACCTAAATCATTAAAATTCCACCAAATCAAAAAAGCTTTGCCAACAATATTTTCTTCTGGAATAAATCCCCAATAACGGCTGTCACTGCTGCTATCGCGATTATCTCCCAAAGCAAAATAATTCCCCGCAGGAACTTCGCATGTAAATCCGGCCCGATCATATTTGCAATTATCGCGGAAAGGAAATTGTCTTATATTCGAATACTGCACGCCGTGCGTATCTTGATTGATCAAAATAAAATGTTGCTCATCCCCCAAATGCTCTGAAAAACGATCTGAATAGATATAACCGAAACCCGATTCAACGTATTTGTAATCGTCTTCGTATTCTGTTTTGATCGCTTCACCGTTAATAGTGAGTCGCTTGTTATGATAGGTAATGATATCGCCGGGAACACCTACCACTCTCTTAATATAATCAATCGACGGATCCTCAGGGTAGCGAAAAACTAAAACATCGCCACGTTTTGGTTCGTTGATATCCAAAATTTTTTGATTGATTACCGGCAAACGTAGACCATAGGTATATTTGTTAACTAAAATGAAATCGCCGACCAACAAAGTCGGAATCATCGATCCAGAAGGTATTTTGAAAGGCTCCATGACAAACGAGCGCAATGTAAATACGATTAGAATGATAGGGAAAAAGCTTTTCGGATATTCCACCCACCAAGGTTCATCTTGCTCAGCAGCACGTCGTTTTTTTAAGAAGAAAATATCCAATAACCAGATACTCCCGGTCAACAACAGTAAAACGAATAAAATTAAAGGAAAATTCATCGAGTTTCCTTTAAATAATCACTATTAAAATAATCGATCGACGAAGCATGATTATTCGTTGAATCGAATTCAAACCCCATATAGCGTTCCCGTATTTTCATCATTTGTTATCAACCTGCAATATTGCCAAAAATGCTTCTTGTGGAACCTCAACATTGCCAACCCGCTTCATTCTTTTTTTACCTGCTTTTTGCTTTTCTAATAGCTTGCGTTTGCGCGTTATATCACCGCCATAACATTTTGCCAATACATTCTTGCGCAATGCTTTTACCGTTTCTCTAGCAATAATGTGTGCGCCTACTGCGGCTTGCACTGCGATGTCAAACATTTGCCTCGGTATCAATTCACGCATTTTTTTCACCAACTCGCGTCCTCGGTATTGACTACTGCTTCTATGAATGATTAATGAAAGCGCGTCAACTTTATCACCATTAATCAATACATCCAGTTTTACTAGGTCTGAAGCTCGAAATTCTTTAAATTCATAGTCCAACGAAGCATAACCGCGACTAACCGATTTCAATCGATCGAAAAAATCCATCACGACCTCGTTGAGTGGCATTTCGTATGTCAACATTACCTGCTTACCGAGATACTGCATATTCATTTGATGACCACGTTTGCTGACACACAAGGTAATCACCACACCGACATATTCCTCCGGAACGAGTATGGTTGAGGTAATAATGGGTTCACGAATCTCGGCAATTTTAGAGAGATCAGGAATTTTGGATGGATTTTCAATTTCAATCAAGCTACCATCGCGCAGCAACAGTTCATAAACCACCGTGGGCGCGGTAGTAATTAAATCCATGTCGTATTCTCTTTCGAGTCGCTCTTGCACGATATCCATGTGCAATAAGCCCAAGAATCCGCAACGAAAACCAAAGCCTAACGCTTGTGATACTTCAGGTTCGAAATGCAGTGAAGAATCATTGAGCTTTAATTTCTCCAAGGCCGAACGCAAAGCATCGTATTGATTAGACTCAACTGGATATAATCCCGCGAAAACCTGCGGTTTAATCTCTTTAAAACCTTGCAATGCAGATTCGGCAGGGCGATTCTGTAACGTAACCGTATCTCCAACTTTTGCCGCATTCAGTTCTTTGATTCCAGAAATGATAAAACCTACCTCACCCGCACTGAGTGAATTTCTAAACGATGATTTCGGTACAAAAACACCCACTTGCTCACACAAATGTACTGTGTGACTCGCCATCAGCAATATTTTATCACCAGGTTTTACAATACCATCGATCACTCGAACCAGCACAACAACACCGACATAATTATCAAACCACGAGTCAATAATCAGCGCTTTTAATGGCGCATTGATATCACCCTTGGGTTGTGGAATTTTAGCGATCAGCGTTTCTAAAACATCAGCAACACCTTGACCAGTTTTAGCGCTGATTCTGACAGCGTCTTGTGCATCAATACCAATGACTTCTTCAATATTTTGAATAACCCGCTCAGGATCGGCCGCTGGCAAATCAATTTTATTGAGTACTGGAATAACTTCAACGCCTTGCTCAATGGCGGTATAGCAATTGGCAACTGTTTGCGCTTCCACACCTTGGGATGCATCGACCACCAACAGCGCGCCTTCGCACGCGGCTAAAGAACGCGAAACCTCGTAAGAAAAATCAACATGTCCTGGGGTGTCGATTAAATTCAATAAATAGGTATTGCCATCCCGAGCTTTGTATTGCAAAGCTGCTGTTTGTGCTTTGATCGTAATGCCTCTTTCTCGCTCCAAATCCATCGAATCCAGTACCTGTTCTTCCATTTCTCGATCGGACAAACCGCCGCATAAATGGATAATACGATCAGCAAGCGTCGATTTGCCGTGATCAATATGAGCGATAATAGAAAAATTACGGATGTGTTGCATCAGTGCATTGTATATAAAGAACAACCCTTCTATCGTGGAACAAATCCAAAATTAAATGTGAAGCCTTCAATCAGAAGGGAAATGTTTTTTCTGAGTGCTATTCAATAAGAAGGCAGCATTCTAGCGAATTTTGCCAAGATAATCATCTAATGCGGAAAATTTAAAGAAATGATAACAAATAACTTCCTTCGTTGGAGACACCAACACAGGAATTTTTTCTCCATAAAGTGTTACCAATTCGGGGTCGGTATCAATATCAATGACTTGATAATCCAATGATACTTGCTCAGGCAATTTTTCCAGGGCAAGTATCATTTGCTGACATAGATGACAATCAGCCCGACCATAAACGATAAATTTTTCGGGCTGCAAAGTAGCAGAATCATTTTTTATTGAGATCGTCATTTAATTTCATTGTAATGAAATTGATTGCCTCTCCTCTTTTAACCAGTAAGGCGATATTTTTGCCATTCTGAACTTGATTGAGGAGCTCGTTGAAATGATCAACACTTTTTACGTCTTTACTGTTAAATCCTAGAATTACATCGCCAACGCGAATTCCAGAACGGCTTGCTATACCCGGCTGCATACCTTCGACTAATAGACCATTCGCGACATCCAGTTGTTTTTTCTGCTGTGAAGTGAGTTCACTGAGAGCCAATCCAAGACGATTTGTCGTACTTGCTTTTTTATTCTTTTGTTTCTGTTTACGGTTGTCAGCCACATCATCGATAGGTGTTTCACCGACTTCCACTTTCACAGTTTTTATCGAACCATCGCGCCAAATCTCAACGGCTGTTTTTGAATTAGGCTTGGTATTACCGACGATACGAGGTAAATCCGCTGAAGTAGCGATACTTTTATCATCGAACTTCAAAATAATGTCACGTGCTCTGATGCCAGCACGATCCGCAGGACCGCCTTTCTCGACTGAGACAACCAATGCGCCATTGTTATTTGCCAAACCGAAAGATTCAGCGAGATCTTTCGTTACCTCTTGAATCATTACACCAATTCTTCCACGATTGACTTTTCCGCTGGTTTTTAATTGATCTGCAATTTCGGTTGCAACATTAATAGGAATTGCAAATGACAACCCCATGAATCCACCCGTTCTGCTGTAAATTTGCGAATTTATACCGACAACTTCGCCGCGCATATTAAACAACGGACCGCCTGAATTTCCAGGATTAATGGCCACATCCGTTTGGATAAACGGAACATAGTTTTCCTGTGCCAATGAACGACCTTTAGCACTGACGATACCGGCTGTCACGCTATGTTCAAAACCGAAAGGAGAACCAATTGCCACAACCCATTCACCAACCTTCAGATGATCAGGATTGCCTTGTATCACTTTTGGCAAATCGGTGGCCGTTATTTTAATCAATGCAATATCTGTTTTCCGATCCGTGCCAATTATTTCAGCGACAAATTCACGTTTATCATTCAATTTAACGGTAACTTCATCCGCAGTCTCAACAACATGCGCATTCGTTAAAATATAGCCGTCGGAACTAATAATAAACCCTGATCCTAAAGACCTGGGTTCGGATTTTCTTGGCGCAGAAAAAGGTTGCATATGGCGCTTAAAAAAATCGTAAAAAGGAGAATCTTCAGGAATACCTGGTATTTCTGGAAGCATCTGATCGCTGACATCATTGACATTCTGAGTAGCGCTAATATTGACCACCGCAGTACCATACTTCTCTACTAAACCCGTAAAATCAGGTAGTTGATTAAGCTGCGCTTGAGCTACATTCGATCCTAAAAATAAAAGACACAATAAGCATCTTAACATTGCAATTCCAACCTTATTTTTACATTCAAAATCAGAAATCATCACAAACAACCTTTCTTATGTTCATAAACCTGTTGAAAATGAATCAAAAACCATTGCCCCTAATAAATTTACAGCAAAATAACATGAATATATAAAAGAAACTAAACTAATCTCTAAAATAGCTATTATTGAATAATTACGGATCGTAAATGAGGAAGGATAAATTGAACCAATAAACACTCAAAACTCTACTATGAATGCAAAAACAAAAAACCAAGTACGCTTTTATAACAAATAACCAAGTAAGTCTATGCTATCAATTAACGAATTGATAGCATAGACGCATAGACAAACAATCAGTCATCAGCGGTTTCGCTTTTACGATACTCAATATATTGCATATTAGAATTTTTTTCATAAGACCTTACATAAGCAGGCCTAGCTTCACCGTGTAAAAATGAAAAATCATCTTGTTCAAAAACAAGAGGATAGTTCTTTATCGATTGCGATTGCGATTGTGGTTGCGTGGAAACCGTCATTGGAACAGCATGATATTCATTACCTTGCTTTTTACTCTCAGCCAAAATTTGTTGTTTAGGCTCTTGAAAGTACTGACTTAAACCGACCACGACAGAAACACCTAATACCACTGATGCGGCAACCGCAAGCATGGCGATCTTACGTTTCTGTTTTTTAAATGAATGAGATATGTTTGGCGCAAAAATGATTGGCTCATTTTGAAGCTTAGCCGCTATATGAGGAGAGAGATCTACTGAAAGCTGAGATGACTGTCGTAACGCATCACTAATAAGATGATAAGTTCCCCACTGATATTTGAGTTCATTATTCTTATTGATCATTTCAAGAATGCGAGAAACATCTTCGCTTTCTATTTCCCCATCCATTAGGGCTGATACTTCATTTTTCAAAATTACCACCTCCTGTCTTTACTAGTACCCAATAAAGGACGTAATTGTTCGGATATTGCCTCACGCGCCCGAAAAATTCTGGAACGAACTGTACCTATTGGACAATCCATAATCGTTGCAATTTCCTCATAACTCAAACCATCGATTTCCCGCAATACAATCGCCGATCGTAATTCTTCCGGCAACGAATCAAGTGATTTACTAACTGTTTGAGCAATTTGTTTGCTCATTAGTTCGCTCTCAGGAGTATTAACTTCCCTTAACAAACTATTGTCTTCAAAATCTTCAGCATCCTCGTTAGTAACTCCTTCGAGCGTTTGTATCTTTCGACCCTGTGATACTAAAAAATTTTTTGCCGTATTAATACCAATTCGATATAACCACGTATAAAACGCGCTATCTCCACGAAAAGAAGGCAAAGCTCGGTAAGCTTTTACAAAGGCTTCTTGCGTTACATCTTCGACTTCAGCTGCATCACGTATAAAATGTGATAATAAGCGAGCTAATTTACGTTGATATTTAATAACGAGTAAATTAAATGCTTGTTTATCTCCATTTTGAACTCTTTCAACTAGCTGCTGATCGACCTCTCGATCACCCATACTCCTTGATCCTTAAACATTTTAGAAATTTTGATCTAAATTTTTGCCTTGCAAAAGCTCTGCATAATGACACAATCAGATCAGGATATCCACTCACAGAATGTTAAGGACCAATAGAGCACATTACCTATGATAAAGACAATTTAATTTCACAATTGGTTCACAACTTAGTCTTTCGATTAAAAACGTTATTAGCGATCAATTCCACTGCACTGAGCAAGCTTCATAAAAGAGTGGATATTTGATTAAAACACCAACTGAATATTAGCCGCTTGCAAATAATCTCGCTCAGTACTTAAATCCAATAATGTGAGTGGATGTTGTTCCAACCAATTACTAGGAAACATAAGGTTGATATTGTCTTTAATAACTTTCACATCGATTTTTGGAAAATCATAACCAGATCTCCCTCTATGCAATACTACCGCTAGTCTTAGCAAAATACAGAGCTTCGTCAATGATGATCTGATTGAAGGATTGATCGCTTGTATTTCTTCAGCAGGAAACTTACGTCGATGACTACGAACAAGCATAGCCAGTTTTTTCTGATCTTGCTGAGAGAATCCTGCCAAATCGGAATTTGCTGTTAAATAAGCACCGTGCTTATGATATTGATAGTGGGCCACCGAAAGACCTATTTCGTGAAGCATTGCTCCCCACTCTAAAATTTTTAAATCATTTTTTTCATTCAGTTGCCAGCTGACTTTAACTTGATCGAACAAAATCTTTGCCGTATCTTTAACTCGATTTGCCTGTTCGCTATCAATATTGTATCGCTGCACAACTGCGCTAATAGTTTGATCCCGAATATCTTTATTGTGCGTTCGACCGATCAAATCATACAATAAGCCTTCGCGTAGTGCGCCATCTGAAACATTCATGTTGTTGAGTTCGAGCGCCTCAAAAATTGCCGAGAGAATAGCGACTCCACTTGCAAAAACAGGCTTTCTACGATCAGACAAGCCTTCAAAATTCAACATTTCACTATCACCAATAGCAATTAAGGCTTCGATCAACCGCGCTAACGCATTCGCGGTAATACCTGAATCACACCATCCTTGCGCCTGCACTACATCGCGAATAGCCAAAATGGTTCCAGAAGATCCCAACGCATAATCCCAGCCAGTAGTTTTATAACTATTGCCGATAGATTCTAATTCTTGCATAGCTGATAAAAATGCCTTACGCATGCGCTTAGGTTTTATTTTGCCATCTTCAAAGAATTGAAGTCCTACATTGACGCAACCCATGTGTAAACTTTCAGTTTCAAACGTATCGAAGCCTCTTCCGATGATTAATTCGGTACTCCCACCACCAATATCAATAACCAAGCGCTTACTTGTTTCATCATACGAACTATGTGCAACTCCCGAGTAAATTAACCGTGCTTCTTCTCGTCCAGCGATAATCTCGATAGGATGGCCAAGTGCAGCATGCGCTTGCGTTAAGAACACCTCCTTATTGCGAGCCAACCGCAAAGTATTTGTGCCCACTGCGCGCACATTACTATTGGGAATCTCTTGAATACGCTGACCAAATCGCTGCAAACATTCAAGAGCTACTTGCATCGACTCCTCAGATAGATCTTTCTTATTATTTAAGCCCGATGCGAAGCGAACCATTTCTTTCATGCGATCTATGACTCGCAAATTACCCTCACTAAAATTTGCTACGACCATATGAAAGCTATTTGACCCTAGATCAACAGCTGCATAAGATTCTTCTTCGAAAGGCATCTGAAAATAGATAAAAATTTGATGGGGAAGTAATCATTTACTTCCGATTATAAGCTGGAAATATTGTGTTTTTATGTCATGCCCTTCATTGTAACGCTTTAAGGCTGACTCGGTAAGTAAATTAACGGATCGACGGGTTTACCATTTTTGCGGATTTCAAAGTGTAATTGCACAGCATCTGCGTCAGTATTTCCCATTTCAGCAATTTTTTGTCCTTTTATGACGCTGTCGCCCTCTTTTACTAAAATCTTACTGTTATGAGCATATGCACTCAGATACGTATTATTATGTTTAATGATGATCAAATTTCCATACCCACGTAAGCCATTTCCGCTATAAACCACTTCACCTGGTGCAGACGCCAATATCGTCTGCCCCGACTGTCCAGAAATCTTTAACCCCTTCGAATTTTTTGAAAAAGTAGAAAGCAATTTTCCATTCGTAGGCCAAATCCAGTCAGTCGAAAAATTATGATTGTTTTTTTCGGTCTTTTGAGTATCCGGTGAGGGCGCGGCTTCAATTCGGTTGTGTTTCTCAACAGATGGCTGAATGGATGCAGGCGCATTAGAAGATACGATAGCACTGTTGCCTGCACCTGACACAGCAACGGAACCGATTGCCTGAGAATCCCCTCGTTTCAGTTGCGCCATATTTTGTTCCGAATAAGGCAACTTAATTGCTTTGGGCGTTTTCTTCACATTACTATGATCCATTGCGGTACTGGCATCAGCATTGTTATCAGTCGAACTGCTGGCAACAGCTCCCGGAACAACCATTGTACCCGCCCCCTGTGAAGTCGGCTCAGGAACACTCTGAACAGGTTGCTCTGGCAAAGCATACAATGTCGGTTGGGAATCTTCTTTTTTAGTAGGGATATACAAGTTAAGTCTTTGTCCGACTCGGAGCGTGCGGGGATCAGAAATATTATTCCATTCCGCCAGTGTTTTTGCATCAATGCCATGAGTTGCACCGATACTATGCAAAGTATCTCCTTTTTGGACAACATAATATTGATTAGCCAAGTCGCCCTTTGAACTTGCTGCAGATTGGGTTGCACTCGACTTTTCACGATCAACCACAGGAGCGGGTACTTTTGTAGTCCCACACCCATTCAAATAAATTATGGCAATTAACAGCAATAATGAGTCAAAACGACAGAAGTACTTGAACCCAAAAGTGATCTTCAAAGCATCATAACCATACCCTGTATCGGCAGTTAATGCATTCGGTTTGTTTATCATGCCAATTATCTTCACTTTTTAATCACACCCGATAGTAAAGGTACAAAATTGACTTCTTCCAATATTGTTTCAGAATATCCTGCTTCAGTTCGTTCGATCATACATAAATTTTGTTTTTGTGTGCCTTTTGGAAAAATCATACGTCCTCCTACATCCAGTTGATCTAATAACGAAGCTGGTATATGGGTGGCAGCCGCTGTCATGATAATACCATCAAATGGTGCCGTTTCTATGAAACCATGCAAACCGTCAGCATGCCTTAAATGAATATTTCTAATCTGTAACTGCTGCAGGCGTATGCGTGTACGTGTCAACAGCGGACCGATACGTTCAATCGAATAAACTTTTTCGGCTATTTGTGCAAGCACTGCGGTTTGATAACCACATCCAGTTCCAATCTCAAGCACTTTTTCTAAAGGCTCATTACCGCGCAACAATTCACTCATCCGCGCAACAATCCAAGGACTTGATATAGTTTGCCCGTAGTTAATCGGGAGTGAAACATCTTCATAAGCCCTGCTTGCCAAAGCTTCTTCGATAAAAAGATGTCGCGGAATAGAGCCTAATACAGATAAGATGACTTCATCAGATATACCTTGTGTGCGTAACCGCTCGACCATTCGCAGTCGAGTGCGCTGCGATGTCATGCCAATGCCAGAATGACGAACACTCACCAATGAGTACCTATAAGAATTTTAAGTTACTGAAATCTTTTAACTGTATTTAATTATTTTAACCAATGAATGATTTGATCCAGTTGATCATAACGTGTCAGATCAATTTGCAGCGGGGTTACCGAAACCTTTTTATTCTCAATTGCATAAAAATCGGTCCCTTTGCCTGCATCCTGAACAGAGCCTGCCGCTCCGACCCAATAAACCGATTCACCACGAGGACTTTTTGTTCTAATCACCGGTTCCGCCTTATGGCGGCGACCTAATCGCGTCACTTCAACACCTTGAATTTGATCATAATCAACGTTTGGCACATTAATGTTCAATAATACCGAACCGGCGATATTATTGCTGCTAAAACGTTTAACCATATCCACTGCAACACGAGCAGCTGTTGTAAAATTACCATCCGATGCATCTACCAACGAAATTGCTAACGAAGGAATGCCGAGCAGAAAGCCTTCGGTCGCAGCAGCGACTGTTCCTGAATAGATCGTATCATCGCCCATATTGGCACCGTCATTAATGCCAGAGACAATCATATCTGGCATCACATCAAGCATTCCTGTTACCGCTAAATGGACGCAATCGGTTGGTGTTCCATTAACGAAATAAAATCCCGTGTGCGATTTATGAAGATTTAATGGACGATCCAATGTCAAAGAATTGCTTGAACCACTGCGATCACGTTCGGGCGCTACCACTACAATTTCTGCAATTTTCGCCAGATGTTCTGCGAGACAAGCCAGCCCAGGTGCAAAATATCCATCATCGTTACTCAGCAATATACGCATTTTGGAATTTAAAAAATTAAAAAATTAAATATCCTCAGCGTGTTAGCACGCCTGGAAATTGTGCCCATCAATCTCACATTCGATCATTTCAAATTGGTCGGGGCGAGAGGATTTGAACCTCCGACCACTTGCACCCCATGCAAGTACGCTACCAGGCTGCGCTACGCCCCGAACGAAAAATTATTGCAAACAAAAACTTACCTAAAATTAACTTAAATTTGAGTGTGAGTATAAAAGTACTATGAGGTTAAAATAGATAGAACATTTCTAATCTCATGTTGAACATAACTTAAATCAGCTGAAGATACCGAAAGATTGTTTGCAATTGACTCTTGTGAAGATTGTGTAGAAGACAAACTTTTAGATTTAGACTCTGTATTTACAAGTCGGCTACGGGCTCCATTGATTGTAAAACCTTGCTCATACAGAAGTTCACGAATACGACGAATCAACAACACTTCTTGATGTTGATAATAGCGTCGATTACCTCTGCGCTTAACAGGCTTCAGTTGCGTAAATTCTTGCTCCCAATAGCGTAATACGTGCGGCTTGACGTCACATAACACCCCTACTTCCCCAATCGTGAAATACCGTTTGGCAGGAATAGGAAGTAACGTATTACTTGGCTTTTTGTTTTCCATGGTAATTTTGTTCAACCAAGGTCTTCAATTTTTGGCTTGCGTGAAATGTTACGACACGACGTGCTGTGATGGGGATTTCTTCTCCCGTCTTAGGATTTCTACCAGGTCGTTGAGGTTTTTCTCTTAATTGAAAATTACCGAATCCGGACAATTTTACACTTTCATTATTTTGTAACGCAACTCTGACTTCTTCATAGAAAAACTCGACCATATCTTTCGCTTCACGTTTGTTCAGTCCCACATGTTCAAATAATAAATCTGCTAATTCAGCTTTGGTTAATGCCATTTTTTGCTCCATTTCGCTATTAATTGTTATAAGCTTTGTGCTAATAGCTCGATTCATTGCAGTATCATTGACAGCATCGCAATAATCGAAATACACGCTCTATCCATTCCGCAACGTTGCAGAAAATTTATTTTCTAAAACTTTTATCAATTTTAACACTTCGGAATCCACTTCCGTATCCGTCAAAGTTTTCTCAGTATCTTGTAACAAGATTCGGAATGCAAGACTTTTTTTGTTATTATCCATACCCTTACCACGATAGATATCAAACAAAGTAATATCAAAAACAGTCGGCGATTTTTCTGCATGCATAGCAGTCAATAAAGCATACACACTGATACTATTTTCGACAATTATGGCAATATCTCGCCGAACAGGAGGAAATTTGGATAGCTCTTTGGTTTGATGGATCGTTTGAGGAAGCAAATACTCTAGATTGATTTCAAATAACAGAGTATTTTTTTGTAGCTCATATTTTTTCTGCCAATTGGGATGCAATTCACCCAACCAACCAATCGATTGACCCGAGACAACGATTTGTGCCGATTTACCTGGATGCAAAGCAGGATGCGAAATTTTTTCGAAAAGCATGGTGGAAGCACCGCACAGATTTTCAATATCTCCTTTAATATCATAAAAATCGGCGCTTCTAGCAGGAGTTCCCCATTGTTCCGCAGCAATATCGCCATAAACAAGCCCTGCTAACTTTTCTGTTTGTTGACACTCAATTTCCTTTGAACGGCTGAAGCAACGACCAATCTCAAATAACCGTACACGCGCTTGCTTACGATTCAAGTTAAATTGCAAATTCGCAATAAGGCCGCCAATCAAACTACTGCGCATGACACTCATTTGACTCGCAATCGGATTGATCAGCTTAATAGGGGTATGATTAGCCGCGAAATCTACTTCCCAATCGACATCAACAAAAGCGTAATTAATCACTTCCTGATAATCACGATTTACCAGCAATTGTTTTATTTGTTCAATCGGGCGACTTTTCTCCGTCGCACGCAGCATTGCCATTGGTGCATGCGGATAGTTCGCAGGAATTTGATCATACCCATAGATACGGGCTAATTCTTCAATGAAATCTTCTTCGATTGCCAAATCAAAACGGTAGCTCGGTGGTGTTACGTTGAAATAATCATCAATCAATGAAAATTCAAAGCCAAGACGTTTGAAGTAAGTTCCAATTTGGGTTGTATCGAGTTTAATTCCCAATACCCGCTGGATACGAGCACTTCGTACTTTGACCGCAGATCGGGTTGGAAGGCTGTGCTGTTTTACGGCGATAAGCGGACCCGCCTGGCCGCCACAAATACTTTGAATCAGATAAGTGGCACGCTCAATTTGTGCTGGCGTTGCGGCAAAATCAACGCCGCGCTCGAAACGATAAGCTGAATCTGACGTAAATCCTAATTGAAACGATTTACCACTAATAACCGATGGTGTGAAAAATGCGCTTTCTAAAAAAATATTCTGTGTGCTATCCGTTACACTACTATCCAACCCGCCCATAATGCCTGCCAGTGCAAGTGGTTTGTGATCATCCGCAATGATCAACATATTCTCTTTCAGTTCGACATTGCTGTTATTGAGCAGTGTGATTTTCTCACCTGATTCGGCATAACGCACTCGTATTGCGCCATCTACTTTAATCAGATCAAATGCGTGTAATGGTTGTCCTGTTTCTAATAAGACATAGTTAGTAATGTCAACCACAGGATTGATGGAACGAATGCCGCCGCGCTCCAAACGATGCGTCATCCATAAAGGAATTTTCGTTTTTAGATTGATTCCTTTTATCACTCGACCGCAATACAATGGACAGGCCTCAGAGGCAGCTATGTTCACCTCTAAAGTATCTGGTATTTTGATTGATACCTCTGGAATTGGTGTGGGTGCGATCAATTCCGTAGCCGTAATTGCCGCCACCTCGCGCGCCACACCCACAACACTTAAGCAATCCGCACGATTCGGCGTCAAACTCAAGGTAAAAACACGATCGTTGAGCAAATAATAGTTACGAAAATCCTCACCAATTGGCGCATCATCCGGCAATGCCAATAAACTATCAGCCACATCGGCCAAACCGAGTTCCTTTGCAGAACATAGCATACCCGCAGAATCGATACCCCGTAGTTTTGCTGACTTGATCTGTAGTCCTGGCAGTTGAGCGCCTACCAGTGCACAAGGCACTTTCATACCGACACTGACATTGGATGCGCCGCAAACAATTTGCAGCAGACTCGCTTGTGGAGCTACTTTTACTTGACAGACTTTTAGTCGATCTGCGCTAGGATGAGGCTCTACAGAACACACTTCTGCAACCACGACTTTATCAAACACTGCTGCAACTGGTTCAATACTCTCTACTTCCAGTCCGGCCATAGTTAAAGCATGCGCAAGCTGTTCACTAGAACAATGCGGATTTACAAAAGTTCGTAACCAGTTTTCTGAGAATTTCATGCTAATCTATTCGATGCTAAAGCCAAGATACATCTACCTATATTAATTAAACTGCTTCAAAAAACGCAGATCGTTTTCAAAAAATAAACGTAAATCACTCACGCCATAGCGCAACATCGTTAAGCGTTCGACCCCCATTCCAAAAGCAAATCCGACGTATCGTTCACTATCGATTGCCACATGCTTGAGAACGTTGGGATGCACCATGCCGCATCCCAAAACCTCTAACCAACCAGTGTGGCTGCACACGCGACACCCCTTTCCATTGCACATCACGCAAGCAATATCCATTTCTGCGGAAGGTTCAGTAAAAGGAAAAAAAGACGGTCTGAATCTTACCGATAAATTGTCACGTTCGAAAAAATGCGCCATAAAATCAGCCAGAACACTTTTCAACGCAGCAAAATTCACGTCTTCATCCACCCATAAGCCTTCGACTTGATGAAACATCGGCGTATGCGTGATATCTGAGTCGCAGCGATACACCAGCCCCGGCGCAATCACTTTGATCGGGGGCTGATGATTCTGCATATAATGAATCTGTACCGGTGATGTATGTGTACGTAATAAGTTTCCATTGTCAACATAGAACGTATCATGCATAGCGCGCGCAGGATGATTTTCTGGGATATTTAGTGCGGTAAAGTTGTAAAAATCTGTTTCAATCTCGGGTCCTGATGCGACGTCAAATCCAATCGAGTGAAACAATTTCTCTACTCTTTGCAGCGTTTGCGTGACTGGGTGTAATCCTCCGCTTCCCATTCCGCGACCGGGCATCGTAATGTCTAATGCCTCTTCACTGAGCTTAGCTTCCAACTGTTGGCTTTGTAGAAACTCACGACGAAGCTTGAGTACATCTTCCAATTGATTCTTTGCTTGATTAATTTTACTGCCCATGAGAGGCCGCTGTTCTAGAGGAAGTTTCCCCAATTGCTTCAGAAGTTCAGTTAATAAGCCACTCTTACCCAGATAACGGGCTTTGACATTTTCCAGCTCAGAGGAATCCTCAGCATTATTCAGTAACTGAGTCGCTTCACTAACAATCGTTTCTAAATTTTCCATATCAGCAAATTACTATCATCAAAACAAACCCAGGCTTAATATTTCAACAATAAAAAAGGAGGTCCAGGCGCATTATCCCGACCTCCTTACCAATCAATCTCTAATTAAGTCGCAAGACTTGTTTTTGCTTGCGCAACGATTTTTTCGAAAGCACCTTTATCGAATACCGCAAGATCAGCTAATACTTTACGATCAATATCAATGCTGGCTTTTTTCAAGCCATTCATAAATACACTATAGGACAAACCAAATTCACGTGCCGCGGCATTGATCCGTGCAATCCATAATGCACGAAACTGTCTTTTACGTTGGCGACGATCTCTATATGCATATTGACCTGCCTTCATGACCGCTTCTTTAGCGATACGATAGACATTCTTGCGACGTCCTCGATATCCTTTTGCAAGCTTTAATATTTTTTTATGACGGGCATGCGCCGTAACACCGCGTTTAACTCTTGGCATAGTTCATTCTCCTCCGTTACGCGTACGGCATCATGGCGCGAACTGAATCTGCATTGGTCGCATGTACGCCAACAACACCACGTAATTGACGCTTATTCTTGGTGGTTTTTTTAGTCAAAATATGGCGTTTAAAGGCCTGTGACCGCTTAATACTCCCACCCGGACGAAATTTAAAGCGCTTTGCAGCACCGCTTTTAGTTTTCATTTTTGGCATATCAGCTCCTTATATATGAAACCAGGTATTCCCGTATCGGAAAATTTTCAAACCCAGTAATCACTTGTTCTAAAAATTAACTAAGCAATCAATTTGTAATACTTGAATCATTCGAGATTGCTTTGGCAAGAGGTCCCTTCTCGGGCTTCCCATCTTTGCGTTTCGGTGACAATACCATCACCATCTGACGACCCTCCATCTTAGGGAATTGCTCAACCACAGCAACAGATTCCAGATCGGTTCTTACACGCTCCAATAAACGCATACCAAACTCCTGGTGCGCCATCTCACGACCACGAAACCGCAATGTTACCTTAACTTTGTCACCTTCACCGAGAAAATTAATTACATTCCTCAGTTTAATATTGTAATCACCCTCGTCGGTATTAGGTCTAAACTTGATTTCTTTAATCTGTACTTGTTTTTGCTTCAGTTTCGCATCGTGCTTCTTTTTACTTTCTTGATATCGAAACTTGCCATAATCCATTAAGCGACACACTGGGGGTTGGGCTGTCGGTGCAATTTCTACTAGATCGATACCTGCTTCATCGGCTAATATAATTGCTTCAGTTAATTTAACAACGCCAATTTGCTCCCCTTCTACACCTATTAAACGCACTTCCGGCACATCGATCTCATGATTGATGCGCGCTGCTTTTTCTTGAACTATGGCACTTCTCCTATCAAATTAAAAAAATCATCATTTTCTTGCAACTATTTCATCCTTCAGCTTTACTATCAAGTCAGCTACCGTCATCTGACCTAGATCGGCTCCAGCCCTATTGCGAAGCGATACTTGATGAGTATTCATCTCTTCATCACCCACAATCACTTGATAAGGAAGCTTCTGCAAACTATGTTCGCGAATTTTATAGGTTATTTTTTCATTCCTCAAGTCCAAACTGACCCGAATTCCCTGTTGTTTTAATTGATTATGCACTGCTTGCGCATAGTCACTCTGTCCGCGGGAAATATTCATGACCACGATTTGCTCCGGAGAAAGCCACAAAGGAAAGGCTCCGGTATAGTTTTCAATCAATATACCTATGAATCGTTCTAATGAACCTAAAATGGCTCTATGCAGCATAACCGGCACTTTACGAGTGTTGTCTTCGGCGACATATTCTGCACCTAAACGATCCGGCATAGAAAAATCTAATTGGAGCGTACCACATTGCCACACTCTTCCAATCGAATCCTTGAGTGAAAATTCAATTTTTGGGCCGTAAAATGCGCCCTCGCCTGGTTGCAGTTCCCAATCTAATTTAGCCTCACCTAGAGCAGCTTTAAGCGCTTCCTCCGACTTATCCCACTGCTCCTCTGATCCTACACGCTTTTGTGGCCGCGTCGACAGTTTAACCAGTAACTCATTAAAACCAAAGTCCGCATAAACAATTTTGAGCAAATCAATGAATTTTACAACCTCATCTTGTATTTGTTCTTCTGTACAAAAGATATGAGCATCGTCTTGGGTAAAAGCCCGAACGCGCATAATGCCATGCAGTGCCCCCGATGCTTCATTACGGTGACATGAGCCAAATTCTGCTAAACGAATGGGTAATTCACGGTAGCTTCGTAAACCTTGGTTAAAAATCTGTACGTGCCCAGGGCAATTCATTGGTTTTATCGCAAAATCCCGCTCGTCCGAATGGGTCGTAAACATATTTTCACGAAAATTTTCCCAATGCCCTGAACGAACCCAAAGGTTTTTATCAATCACTTGCGGGGTACGTACTTCCTGGTAGCCATTTTTGCCCAATAAATCACGCATGTATTGTTCAATCTGTTGCCATAACATCCAACCTTTTGGATGCCAAAATACCATACCTGGCGCTTCTTCTTGAATATGAAACAAATCCAATTGCTTACCAATTTTTCTATGATCGCGCTTGTCCGCTTCTTCTAATCGATGTAAATAATTCTTTTGATCTTCCTTATTGATCCAAGCCGTTCCATAAATACGCTGCAGCATTTCGTTATTGGAATCGCCACGCCAATAAGCTCCGGCCACTTTCATTAATTTAAAAACTTTTATTTTTGCGGTACTTGGAACGTGTGGTCCTCGACAAAGATCTGTAAACTCACCTTGCGAATAGAGCGATAAAGCTTCGTTACTGGGAATCGCTTCAATGATCTGCGCTTTATAATGTTCGCCCTGTTTTTTGAAAAAATCGATCGCTTCGATACGCGGTAATATTTTTCTTTGAACTGGAAGATCTCGCTTGCTAATTTCCAGCATACGTTTTTCAATAGCTTCAAGATCTTCAGGCGTGAAAGAACGTCGATAAGAAAAATCGTAATAAAATCCATCTTCAATGACGGGACCAATGGTAACTTGTGCTTCTGGAAACAATTCCTTCACGGCATGCGCGAGCAGATGGGCGCAAGAATGACGAATAATTTCCAAGCCTTCCGGATCTTTCTCGGTCACAATAGCCAAATCACAATCCTCTATGATGGGACTGTGTGCATCGACCAATTTTCCATTAATTTTCCCAGCAATTGCTGCTCTAGCCAAGCCTGGACCAATTGATGCAGCAACATCCATAACATTAATTGATTGCTCAAATGAACGTTTAGACCCGTCTGGTAAGCGAACTACCGTCACAAAAAACCCCTTTTCCTAAAAACTAATTATTTTGAGTGATAAAACCTATGTAAACACAATATCAATGAAGCCTTGTTTTATACCAGTTATTTATTTTTTGCAAACCATTTAAAAATTTTGGGGCAAAACCAATAGCTACCGCATCAACTAAACAATACCAAGCCGCTACGCCGCTTGGTGGATTTCCTTGAGTCCAATTAAATACCGGTTCGATCGCCGCCCATTTCCAGGTTCCAGATGCTGTTCCAACAATTTCCAACCAGGTGCAAATAAAAAAGGCACCTAAATAAACTAATGGTGAGCGTCCCTTAAAAATACAAATAACAAAAATGCAAAATAAAAAAGCTCCAACCTGATCACCTTGTGCAGGTATGCCGCTGACACCCCATAATGACCATATCCCTCCAGTTACAAAAACAAATCCGGCTATTTTCTTTGCATTCATTAGAAAGAATCTAGAACGCGCAAGCGAGACCGCTGTGAGATAAACCATACCATGACCTGGCGGCACATACAAAGGAACATTGCCAAAGCGGTAAGTATATCCTTCCATATAAATCGAAGCGAAATGTTCTCCAGCCGTAGCAAATGCAACCGCAATCACCACTTGCATTCTTACTTCACGATTCTCACCAATCAATAGCCCCGTTAAAAAAATCCAAGCTATAACACCGAGCGTATTCTGCAATTCATAACTGCCGCTACCATCGATAACTAAACTTACGCCTACACAAAAGAAAGTAAAACCCGCAATAAAATAATCTCGATTGCGATGCGGATAATTTATGTCAGCTTTTGGGAAGTGACTCAACATTTTATGATTATTGTAATTCTACTGAATGAACAAAAAACCCGCTCGCGCGGGTTTTTGAGAAAACTAAATCAATCGAATTTGAAAAACACTAGTGGATTATTCAAGAAACTCGTACAGTGAATAATAATCTCTAAATTCAATCGATCAAATATTAATTATTTCTTAATAGGTTCGCTGAAGCCGTTTCCGTTGCTTTCATCGCTATCGCTTTGACCTTCGTCATCGCCGTCGCTGTCTTCATCGT
>JBGAVE010000020.1:0-41242 GCA_044228295.1 Nitrosomonas sp. | reverse complement strand
GCTAACCCCGTCGCGGAAGGTTAATTTGGCTCAGTTTCTGACGAAGGAGCACGGTTTGTCTGCGAGGCAGGCGTGTCGTACCGTTAGACTCTCCCGTTCCATACTGTATTACCAACCCAAACCAAAGAATGATGGGCCGGTCATTGAGGCCGTGATGGATGACATAACAAAGAATCCCCGTCATGGATTTTGCCTGTGTATTCCAGCTTTGTGAACATGCAGCACCGATGGAGTAAGAAGGTGTTGTGGAGGATTGACTGCGAACTCAATCTCACAACCTGCCGCGCCGGGGCAAAAAGCGGCTGCCGGAGCGTATCCGCGAACCGCTTGATGTGCCGTCCATGCCCAATAAGACTTAGTCTGTCGATTTCATAACTGATGCCTTATGGAGCGGGCGGCGCTTTCGCATATTCAATGTGCTGAATGACTTCAACCGCGAAGCACTTCGCATTGCGATTGAAACCAACCTGCCTACTGCCCGGATTGTTAAGGCACTTGATGAGCTGATCGAGATGCGTGGCAAGCCGAAACGGCTGCGGATGGACAACGGTCCGGAATTCGTCAGCCGGTTGCTGACTGAGTGGGCGAAGCGCCGGGGCATCGTATTGCAATTCATTCAACCTGGAAAACCAACGCAGAATGTTTTTATCGCACGGTTTAATCGCACTTATCGCGCGGAGATATTGGATTGCTATGTCTTCTGACACAGCTCGATGAGGTCAGGCGCATGACCGAGGAATGGAGACAGCGCTATAACCACGAGCGACCCCATGAGTCACTCGGGAGAATTTCGTCTAGCCAATTCGCTATGGCAAAATACCATCAATCTCTATTTTAGGTTGGATCGAAAAAACGAGGAGACTACAAATTTTTTTTATATGCGTGATGCGTGATTGTGCTCTTGATCTTGTGTTTTCCTAGAAATTGCCGATTCATTGCTTACGGATCCCTTGTTGGCATACACTCGATTTGCCTCAATATGAGCAATTCTATCGTCATACATCAAAAATTAAAAAGCCTAAAAACTTTTAAAGTTTTTAGGCTTTTTTGAACTTTCAAGAATTCTATGTAAAGACCCAATTCAACACGCCCTCAGTCTCCAGGACTGTTGTGACACGTTTTTACTAATTACCTGATAGAATCAATAAAATCATGCTTGGGCCAAGCGGTGGTTATTTACAACAATTAGGGAGTTGTAAATAATGCATGACAACCAGTTATTATTGTCATTTGGTATTAACAGCTTCCTTGTAATTCCTCAAAGCATCTTTGTGCGATGGTTTATACAGCATACTCAATAATAAATAATTACTGAAAAAAGCGATTCCCATCCAAATATCATCGTTTAATGTAATTCCTACATTAAAATGCTTAACTTGAATCAAGAAAGCTACGGTAATAAATGATAAAGTGATTAAAGAATAGAGTAAGTATTTATTTTCAGACATATATTTCGCGCCTCCCTTAAGATTAATTCATGCGAACGAGCATAATTGAACAGTCAACTTTAGTAACCAGTTCTTCTGCAACTGATCCCAAGAAGAACCTATCAATTCCTTTTTTATTCGAAGTTCCAGCCACAACCAAATCTGCGCCCCAATCCACCGCCGATGCAGCAATAGCCATAGTGATGCCATTCAATCCGTAATCACTTCCTGAAATTAAAAGTTGAGTGTCAACATTGATGTTCTCAATGGTGGATTTTGCTTGCACTAATAAATTGTTTCCCTTCTCTTTTTTTTCTGATGTATCTTCATCGATACAGTGTGCAATACAAAGATGAGCATGAAAATTTTGTGCAATCTTTGTAGCCACAGAAAGCGCTTGTTTAGAAAACTCACTTCCATCAATAGCGATATAAACTTTTTTGAACATATATAGAGTTGTTTCCGATTAGCAGGGTAGGGCGACTATTAAGTTAAAAAAATAGTCGCTATACCATATTTAAGAATTGTTATTGCAAATTTGAATTATCACTTTTCAGGCTGTTGAAGTATCTTTTGATAACTTGTTTTGCTGGCATGTGATCATGATTCGTATAAACCAGATAATGAATCAAACCATGAATAATCATGGCAGCGAGAAGACCTTCAAAAATACCTACCTTGAAAACCAAACCCGCAGTTACCACGGCAAGAATCAAAGCATAGGATCCATGATGTGTGACATGAATTAATCCTGCGATCATCTTGTAACCCGTAAACAACATTATGGCAGCTAGTGCAAATTTAGGCAGATAATCTAGATATTGCACATTAAAGGTGAAGAACAATACTACGCAGCCAATAATCAGTACTGAGAATTTGGTAATTGCACCTGCTAATTTATTGGTCGTACTTTTGGCTAGCCCATCCAGATTGGTCATGCCATGGAAAAAGCTTGATCCTAGATTAGCGATCCAAATTGCTAGTAAGCTATTATTGCTATTTGTTTTACGCTTTAAAGGATCAATTTTCTCGATAGCTGCATTGCTCATTACCTGTTCGATAACGTCAACGATAGCCAACATAGCGCAGAACAAAACCATCCAAACCATCATCATCACGGTGACATCTGCAGAAGGTAGCGGTAGTTTAAAATGAAGATCGATATCTTCTACGGAAATCATCGGTACGGTTACAAACTGCGCTAAGACGACTCCACCAATGATTAAGGCAAAGTATGGTATTGCCGGTTGCTTATCTTTGAATTTGGAAAAGAGAAATAAAAACAAGGCAACTCCGGCAGCGGAAATGCCAACCATTTGAATTCTTGCCTCATTCCAAAAATTATCTGTCACCATTTCTGCCGGAATTTCATAGGTAAATTCGAAAAATTTCAGGAATATTTTCAAACCAACACCGGCAAGTAAACCCTCGACGAGATAAACCGGGACAGCGACAAGTAGAAACCTTTGCCAATTAAATTTCCAAATAATGGCTTGCATAATTGCGGTCAAGAAAATGCAAAATGCCATATTCTCCCAACCAAAGCTTGCAACCCCTAAAGCAAGGACAGGAGCGAGTCCAGCAGCGATTCCTGGAGAGCCGATATAGTTTCCTGGTTTAAACCACGCATTAATCCAGCCAATGAATGATGCAAAAGCTACGGTCGCAAGACCTACTTTAATAGGGTAATCAGACATAATGGCAATTCCTATCGTAAGAGGAATTGCCATGGCGCCTGTAATCAATCCAGCTGCGGTATCGCGAACAAAATACTGCGCTTGAAATGCCGCACTTCCAGTGTCTTTAGTTGTCGATTTTGCTAGCTGTGAATCAGTGCTAGAAGAATCTTTTTCAAGATGAGATGCCATAAGTTTGTTCCTTTTATAAAAAAAACAACCTATTAATAACTTGTTATTTATTAATTGCGGAAGTAATTTTAATAATCAATTTGTTATACAAATAATGTTTTTTAGAAGCCGACATAATATTAAAGCCGCAGATGATTAGATGTATATTGGGGAAAGTATTATTGTTTTCAGGTTGTTTTCTGATGGAAGGTAAGCCTATGGCTTGTAGTTTCTAAGTATTTTACTTAGATATTTCTAGGGGTTCTTTCTAAGGATGTTTTGGAGTGATGAAGATCCTCACCCAATTTAAAGAAGGGTGATTTTATCTAATAGGTTAATTCAGAAGAGTTTTATCTTTTCTTTTTCTAACTTACATTTTGTGTGTTTACATACTCAGTCCTGGGGTGTTTCGAGTTTACGCAGTGCCTTTTTAGGCTTTTCTTTTGTACTGTAAAAAGCCCCCAAGAAGACTTGTACTAAAAAAGCTAAATATAAAATTAAAACAACGTCGGATGCTTGTTGATCAAATCTCCAATTCCCTATAAAAGCACTTAAATCAGACAAGAGAAAAGCACTGAAAGCGAGTGGAGGTACCATGTAAAAAAATTTTGGCTTCATGAATGGCTCCTAAAAAACATTGGCTTCACAAAAAAATCACATTTTATTCACAAATAAATCACTTTTGCAAATTTTTTGTGTAATGTAATTCTAAGACTGGGGCCATCAATTTTTTGTTAAGTTTGTTTCTTTTTTGAATTTAATTTCTCATTTTTATTTAAAACTTTAGTTGGATATCGGCAATCGACAGGCTATTCAATATCTCTCGGTATCTCGGTATGAATTTTTGTATTGATTTTTTTGTAGGAAAATATTTGAAAGGGTTTTTGAGCAAAGCTTAAGTTGTGATTTTTTGTGGTTTTGAAATGGGGGATAGATCAGTACGGGCTAAGTAAATTTATTTTAAGGATGGTTTAGAAAAAATGGTTAATCAATATATTGGAATTTTTGCCGATATCAAAGAGGCATGAGTCGCAAAGCTGGTAAATGTTAATGTCAGATTGACATTAAGCGGTGAGTGATTTATGTGAATTTCTAATAACAATAAATTTGAAAACTACTCACCAGCTAAATGTAAGCCACATTTAGCTGGTTTTATTTTTCTAGTTAATTATTTTTCAGTTTTCTTGCGTGGTATCAGTACCCTAACGAGAGGAATGCACAATAGTCCTACTAAAGCGCCGAGCAGAATCATCAAATAATTTTGCGTATCTTGTTTGGCGAATGTTTTGGTGATTTCTCTGACCATCGCACTCTGATTGGCTTTATCTGAAACTCGCGGAAGATTTTCTGCTTCGTAAATATCCGTGCGATTGTAAGGTGTTAAGCCTGGAATACTCGGTATATTTTCGCTGCCTTTTCCAACGATGAATTGTGCTTTCATGCCTTTCTCCATGTGATGTGAAATATCACAATGCACTAAGAAGGTATCATCGGATCCTGGGGCGATAATCGTGCCAGAAACGGTTTTGGGGCCAGTCACTTCCAAATGGAACATACCGTATTTATACAAGTATTTAGGTAGCCCGTGCATCATGAATTGATGACGAATTTGATCTTCATTAATAAAATGAAAAGTCACTTTCGCACAAGGTTTGACGCGCCATTCTTGTTGATCAAAGGCAAACGCTGTTCCGGGAAACTTGCCTGCATATTTTCTACCGGCTCTCACAGTAATTTCCACTTCTTCAGAAATACTTTTGCAGCTACTGGGCAGTTTATCAAGATTTTGTCCCATGATCATGGTGCCTTCATGGTCCATCATATGATCGTGATCCATGTGATGATGGTGGTGCATGTCTCCATGTTCGGTGGATTCGACGTTATGTTTACTATGATCGATGGCATGCTCATGCGTTTTATCGTCAACGCTATGATCTTTATTGTGCTCGCCAGTATGATCAGTGGCCGGTCCCGTCGTTTTGCTCATGCTATGGCCGCTATGGTCATGATGTTCTTCATGCTCATGCTGTGTCGCTGGCTGCTCTTTTTGTTGTTCACTATGCTGCTGATGTTGTTGATGCTGTTCGTGCTCATTTGGTTTGGTTTGCTGCTGTTGAGCGGTTGCGGGCGATCCCAACACCATCGTACCTGTTAGCAAGAAAGCAATCTTTATAATTTTAATCATTATTGCTGACTCCCTTTACCATCTTTGTTGCGTGAAATGACGTTCATCACACTTTGTTTGATATATTCACGTTTGCTAAAAATGAAATAAATCAAAATTCCTATGAGTAATCCATAGGTCGCATTGAGCAGAGAATTTTTGGTGGCAGCATCCATACTAACCGTTTGCCCAGCGGGAGAACCTAAGTTGGCGGTTTCATCGAGATCTTGCCAAATGGGAACTCTTCTTTCCCAATATTCTTTAGTAAAAAAATGACTCAGATCAATACCAAAATGACTCGTTTTAGGTAGGCCATCTTCACCCAGATAAGAGGTGTATACAATCGAGCTCATACTGCCACCTTCAGCCATGCCATTGGTGGTGATGCCTTTTTCTCTATGATCATGAATCAGCCAATCGCCTTCACCATAGCTGTGTTTACCATCATTAGTCGTTTCTAATGTCAGATCAAGGCGCTGTGCCGGTGCCATATCAAAAACGTCACGCATGATTTGTGCGACCGGATTATGTTCTACCCCGTCATAGTGTGTAATCGTCGCATGATGACCGTGTGTATGAATGGCAATCATTTCTCCACCGCTGTTGAGAAGGCGTAGCTTAATTTTTTGGTCCGGTTTAACGATGATTAAGGATTCTCTAAGAGAATAAGGAAATGATAATCCATTGATTGTATAGTAATCTTCGGTGGAATCGGTAATGTCATAACGCTGATTCATATCGCGTGCAATTAACCGCGGATCATTATATTTTTGGATGATATCGCCTAATTCTTTATCCATTGCGTGGTAATGCATGTCATATTCTTGATCGAATTTTTCTTTGATCGCGACTGAGGAATGTCGCACATGACCGCCACCAATATTCAAGGTTTGCAGCCAATTATTCGGCCGGTTTTCTTCCACGACGATCATCCCAGCCAACCCCATCGATAAATGGGTATGCGTTTGCACGTGGCAGTGATAAAACATCGTGCCGGCTTGGCGAGGTTGAAATTCGTAAACGCGCCGTTCACCCGGCATTAACTCGATTTCACTGGTTTGCGGAACACCATCGCCACCACCATGTTCTTTATGCATAAACGGATGATCTACACCATGCAAATGAATGCTATGCGGAAAATAATGCGTGTTTTCCAACACAAGCTGAACAATATCCCCTTGTTCTACGCGAATAACCGGCGCAGGTAATCTTAGTAAAGGATTGGCTCTAACGCTTTCGAAATTTTCGGTGGACATACCGCTCCCTTTCGGGGCAAAAACCCACACACCGGGTTGTACGCCTGGTGCGATATCGAAAGTAGGAACAATGCCGGGAAAATCCGGTGATTTGCCATTCAGTTCCATCACTTCAAGTTTAATAATGATGCGATCAGGATCGCCGTCGCCATCTAAATCATCTGTTTTAATGATGGTGTCCGGAGATAGACCGGTTTTCATTAACGTGTCCATGGAAACATTATTGGTTCCTTTGACGGCGGCGGCTATCCAAGCTGGATTGTCCGGACTGCACGCGGGAGACGCGTCAATTTTCACGCCATCAATTACTTGAGCTTCACGCCATGCAGGAGATATTTTCGGATCACAGGGTGGTTCTGCCGTTAATGCCGCACGATCGACCTTGATGGTTTGAGGTAATTTCAAAGATGCTTGCGCAGTGATACTAGCCGTTGCTAAATAAAAAACCATTACGGCAATGAGAATAGGGTTAGGCATATCAAAGTACCTTTATTATTAGTCGAATTAAATTAATACATACAATTCCGCAGGTCGTGAAATTTCTACACGATCTCACAGAATCAATCGTAATCACAATAGGTATTCCAAAAAAAGTATTTTAAACGATAGCTCTGCTGGATCTTCCTTAATGTTATATTTCCAAGCAGGTAGAATTATGAGGAATATCTTTATTTACCTATGTAATACTTCTACGTCGTCTATCAAAAAATTATTCTTTATATTATACAGAACCCGTATATGCTTTTGTGTTTTTTCCATTGTTAGATAAGTAGATGGCGTGATGAATGTTGATGGATCAATCAAGCTAAATATAGGCATCAGTTAAGACAATTGATTGGATTTATTTTGCGCAAAAAAGTGATTTTTTCATATTATATGATTGCATTACTGTGCCTATCATTGGTCGCGTGTGGCAAAGCCAATCATTCATCTGTTTCGCCAGTAATTGATCCTATTCCGGTTACCTTCATCACGGCACAGCCGGTTGAATTGCCGACTACGCTCGAAACGGTAGCCCAAACCGAGGGCGCTAAAGAGATTGAAATCCGTCCGCGAGTCGGCGGTATTTTGTTGAAGCGTTTTTTCGCAGAAGGAAAATCCGTTAAAGCCGGTGAGTCATTGTATTTGATTGATCCTGAGCCTTATCAAAATGCGTTGAATGAGGCCAATGCCAATATGTTAGAACAGCAGGCGCGGGTAAAACTTGCTCGCGAAGATTCACAACGCCAGAAACAGTTAATTGAAAAAGGTTTTATAAGCCGCCGTGCTTTTGATCAAGCTAAAACCGATCTGACGTTAGCTGAAGCAGCGCTACAGTCAGCCAAAGCGCGTGTCCGGCAAGCACAGCTTGATTATTCTTATACAAACGTCAAAGCGCCTATGAGTGGCGTGACTGGGCGTTCACAATTCTCTGAAGGTAATTTGGTGTCACCTAACACCAGCGTACTGACAACCTTGTCACAGCTTTCGCCGATTTGGGTGCGGTTTAGTTTTTCGGAAAATGAAATTTTACAGTTTGGGGACTATTTGAACGAAAAAAATGTTCACGGCGTCACGATGATTTTATCCGATGGGTTCGAATATCCGCTGCTGGGGCGTATCAATTTTGCGGCGAGTAAAATTGATACGGTGTTAGCGACGCAGGAAATTCGAGCGACCTTTGAGAATCCTACGTTCAGCATTTTATCAGGACAGTTCGTGCGTGTTCGTGTTGCCGCAGGTAAGGTGAGAACTGTTTATCGAGTTCCACAAGTGGCTGTATTAACTGGTGATCTAGGGAGATATGTGTACGTCATAAATGATGATAATACATTAGCCTCCAGGGCAGTGACCGTTGGAAACTGGCTTGGAAAAGATTGGATCATTGAAACGGGATTGAATCCTGGCGATCGCATCGTGATCGATAATTTGATTCGGTTGGCGCCGAATAAACGGGTTGAACCTCGCGCTCAGGTTTCTTCGCAATTAACAGAAGCTACTGCAATATCGAAATAATGCAATTTTTTTCACTCTACGTTTGCTATGGCTCGTTTTTTCATTGAACGGCCGATTTTTGCGTCGGTAATTTCTATTCTGATCGTTTTAGCCGGATTCGCTGCGGCTATACAATTGCCAATCGAGCAATATCCTAAAATCACACCTCCGACGGTGGTGGTAACAGCGACTTATCCGGGCGCTAATGCAGAGACACTGATAAAAACTGTCGCGACTCCCATCGAAGAAAAGATGCATACCTTGGAAGGATTGTTGTATTTCAATTCGAGCGCCGATTCTAGCGGAAGAGTAACGATTACGCTTACGTTTGAAATTGGTACTGATATCGATCGCGCGGTTTTTAATGTTAGTAACGAAGTCAATACTGCGCTGGCGCGTTTGCCTGAGGATGTACGGCGTACCGGTGTTGCCGTACAAAAACGTACGAATGAATTGTTGCAGGTATTCGCATTTACTTCTCAAGATAGTCAACATACGCCCTTATTTCTGAGCAATTTTATTACCAGCAATATGTTGGATGAAATCAGACGGGTACCGGGAGTGGGAGAAGCGCGGATTTTTGGCGCCCAGGATTACTCGATGCGTATTTGGCTGCGACCCGATCGTATGGCGCAGTTGGGAATTACCACTAGTGATATCGTCAATGCAATACGCACTCAAAACGCGCAACAAGCGATCGGGAAAATTGGCCAAGAACCTGCTTTGGCGGATCAACAGTTGGTCTATACCGTGACAGCCAAGGGACGTTTGTTACAACCCGAGCAATTTGAACAGATTATTTTGCGCGCCAGTGGCGCCAGTGGCGTGCTGTATCTGAAGGATGTGGCGCGTATCGAACTTGGCGCACAAGATTATGCCACACGTACCTATATCAATCGTGAATTGGGCGTTGGCGTGGGTATTTTTTTGCGCACCGGTGCCAATGCGTTGGACACCGCGCAAGCCGTGAAAGCAAAAATGATCGAATTGCAATCTGGTTTTCCAAAAGGGATGCAGTATGTCATTTCCTATGACACCAGCGTATTTGTCAAAGCATCGATTTGGGAAGTGTTGAAAACATTGGCAGAAGCATTGTTGCTGGTTATTTTGGTGGTGTTTTTATTTTTGCAGACTTGGCGCGCGACGCTGATTCCGATTATTGTCATCCCCATTTCGTTGATCGGCAGTTTCGCGGGTTTGTGGTTGTTAGGATATTCCATCAATACGTTGACATTATTTGCAATGGTACTGTCGATCGGTATTGTGGTTGATGACGCCATCGTGGTGCTGGAAAACATTGAACGCTTAATGTCTGAAGAGAAGCTATCGTCGACTGAAGCAGCCATTAAAGCGATGCAACAGATTACCAGTGCGGTGATAGCGATGACGCTGGTGTTAGTAGCCGTGTTTATTCCGGTGGGATTTCTCGGCGGGCTTGCAGGACAGTTGTATCAACAATTTGCCGTGACCATCGCGATGGCGAGCTTCATTTCAGGTATTGTCGCGTTGACGTTAACGCCGACATTATGCGCATTGTTGCTTAAAAACTCTGATCGTTTACCCGGTTATTTTGATGGTTTTAATCGTCGGCTTGAAAATGTTCGAAGTCGGTATGTGCGTTTGGCTGGATTAAGCATTCAATATCGAGCACGCAGTCTTTTATTATTTTTGTTAGTCATTTTAGCTGCGGGTTATTTACTAAAGCATATTCCCACTGGCTTTATACCGCCGGAAGACCAGGGCTATGTGATTGCTGCCGTGATATTGCCCGATAGTGCGGCGTTAGGTCGCACGATCAAAACCGCTGATGCGGTTACGCAGGAATTGGCGAAAGAGCCTGCCATGGCCTATCAATTTGCTGTGAATGGAATGGATTTCGTTGGGGGCGGCAATAAAAGCAACGTGTCGACGTTATTCGTGCGCATGAAAAATTGGTCGGAACGCACCGAAACCGCAAATGATTTGGTTAGTAAATTATCCGCCATCGGAATGCAACAATCGGATGGTATGGTCATTGCTTTTAATCCTCCCGCTATTCGCGGATTAGGAAGCACAGGAGGATTTGAGTTTTATGTTCAGAGCCGCGCCAATAGCGATGTGAGGCAATTGGGCGAAGCGGTTCATGGTTTAATCGAAGCGTTAAAGAAAGAGCCACGCTTGGCGTCTGTGAATACTTTTATGCGCGCGCTCGTGCCACAATTCTATGTCGAAGTCGATGAGGCTAAAGCTATCACACAAGGCGTAGCAATCGCTGATATTTATACGGCATTACAGAGCACGATGGGTACGTTGTATGTAAACGACTTTAATCGCGCAGGAAGAACGTACCGAGTGCAATTACAAGCCGAAGCGCAATATCGCATGAAAGCAGAAGACTTGGGGAAAGTATACGTGCGGTCCGAATCAGATGCGATGATTCCGTTATCTGCACTGAGTAGAATTAAACATGTTGTCGGTCCAGAGCAATTGGAGCACTACAATGGTTTGTTGTCCTCAAAAATCATGGGCACCACGGCGGCTGGCGTGAGTTCAGGTGAAGCGATCGCCTTAGTGGAAGATATTGCTGCGCGTACCTTGCCGGAAGGCTATCAGATCACTTGGACGGGGACTGCTTTTCAGGAAAAGAAATTAGGTTCTGCGGCTGTATTAGCGGTGAGCATGGCGATTGTGATGGTTTTTCTGATTTTGGCGGCACAATTTGAAACATGGGCATTGCCATTGGCGGTAATTCTTGCGATTCCGTTCGCGATATTGGGCGCATTGCTGGCTATTTTGCTACTGAATATGAATAATGACATCTATTTTCAGATCGGTATGGTGACGTTGATTGCCTTAACTGCGAAAAATGCTATTTTATTAGTTGAGTTTGCGAATCAACAAATGCAACAAGGCGTTGACATTCATCAAGCTGCGATTCAATCAGCACGGTTACGCTTTCGGCCTATTGTCATGACTTCATTGACTTTTATACTGGGGGTCGTGCCCCTCGTCATCGCGTCTGGAGCCGGATCTGCAGCACGTCAATCAATGGGAACAGGCGTATTCGGGGGTATGATTATAGCAACCTGCGTAGCAACCATTTTTGTTCCGCTGTTTTTTTTGTTGATGACTCAAAGAAACGCTGTAAAAAATAAGGTGGAACCATAGATTCGGAATAGGATCACTGAAGAGTGATGTGATTCTTGCGGTATTCACATCAAAAAGCCTAATCCTAATTGCGTTACAATTAGCGTCATGGATCTCAATAAATCGTATAAAAAAGAAATATCATCATTGGTACAAGATAAATTGCAGGGCGTCAATATCATACTGGTGGGTATGATGGGTGCTGGGAAAACGACCATCGGTAAGGCGCTGTCAGCTTTGCTCGACAAAGACTTTGTGGATTCCGACCATGAAATTCAAGATCGTACCGGAGTAAAAATACCGGTGATATTTGAAATCGAGGGTGAAGCTGGATTTCGAAAACGGGAGTCTGAAGTTATTTTGGATTTGGTGCAAAAGCGCAATATTGTTTTGGCCACCGGGGGTGGAGCGGTACTCAACCAAGAAAATCGTGATGCATTGAGGCAAAATGGCATAGTGATTTATTTACGTTCGTCCGTTAATGATCTGTATCGCCGAACGCGACATGATAAAAACAGACCCTTGTTGCAGACCCAAAATCTCCTTGAACGCTTGAATGAATTACATTTACAGCGTGATGCCTATTATCGAGAAACGGCGCACCTGATTATTGATAGCGGTAAACTAGGAGTACGTTTTCTAATACAAAAATTGATTCGAAAATTAACCACAACAGATTTTGAATTTTTACACAACTGTCATAGCGGACCTACCATGCAGACCATAACAGTCGATTTTGCTACCGTATCAGAAAAGCGTCATTACCCTATTCATATTGGGCATGGAATATTAAAACGAATCGATTTGGTGTTGCCGCATATTCCGAAAAAGCGAGTGGCCATTATAACCAATGAAGCGGTAGCACCCCTTTATTTAAATGAATTTGCTCAGCAATTAGAAGCAAAAAACATCAAGATTATTCCGATCATTTTGCCGGATGGAGAAGAACATAAAAACTGGCAAACATTAAACTTAATTTACGATACGTTACTCAAAAATCATTGTGAACGTAATACTACGGTCATCGCACTTGGTGGTGGAGTGGTGGGTGATTTGGCTGGTTTTGCGGCAGCAACCTATCTTCGTGGCGTGCCGTTTATTCAAATACCGACTTCTTTGTTGGCTCAGGTGGATTCTTCCGTAGGTGGAAAAACCGGAATTAACCATCCCTTGGGTAAAAATATGATAGGGGCTTTCTATCAGCCGCGTTTGGTTTTGACCGATAGCGCGACATTGAATACGTTACCCGACCGAGAATTGTATGCGGGGCTTGCAGAAGTCATTAAATACGGCTTGATTCGCGATCCTGAGTTTTTTGATTGGTTGGAACGTAATATGCACCGCTTGATTGCGCGTGACCCAGAAGTTTTAAATCAGGCTATTCAACGCAGTTGTGAAAATAAAGCAGAAATAGTTGCGGCGGATGAAAAAGAAAAAGGTGTGCGGGCTTTGTTGAATTTGGGACATACTTTTGGACATGCGATTGAAAATGGCATGGGTTATGGTGTTTGGTTGCATGGAGAAGCGGTTGCCGCTGGCATTGTGATGGCAGCAGAATTGTCTTTGCGCATGAAATTGATTAATGACGCTGATGTGGAACGAATTCGTGCGCTTTTTTTACAAGCAAACTTACCAGTAGTTGCACCAAAGATGAAACCAGAGAAGTATCTTGAATTAATGTTGCTTGATAAAAAAGTGGAAGCGGGGAAAACGCGTTTTATTTTATTGGATAAAATCGGCGAAGCCGTTATGCGCGCTGATATTTCGCCAGAAATTTTAAAGGAAACCCTGTTAGCGTGTATGCATGAATAGTTTGGCCACTTATGCCGTATCGACTAACAATTCGAGAGGGCGGGTTATCCAGGAATCTGCTCCCGATGGTCGTAGCGAATTTCAAAGAGATCGTGATCGCATCATTCATTCTGCAGCTTTTCGTCGATTGGAGTATAAAACACAAGTTTTTGTCAATCATGAAGGGGATTTATTTCGCACTCGGCTGACGCATAGCCTTGAAGTAGCTCAAATTGGGCGTTCGATTGCACGTAACCTCGGTTTGAATGAAGATTTAGTCGAGGCCATTACATTAGCCCATGATCTCGGTCATACGCCATTCGGACACGCTGGACAAGATGCGTTGAATGATTGCATGCGTGAGCATGGTGGGTTTGAGCATAATTTACAGTCATTGAGAGTTGTCGATGTACTTGAAGAGCGGTATGCAACTTTTGATGGTTTAAATCTATGTTATGAAACACGCGAAGGTATCCTTAAGCATGTATCCAAGAAGAACGCGCAAAAATTAGGGGAGCTTGGCGAGCGATTTTTGCAAGATAAAAGACCGTCTTTGGAAGCGCAATTGGCTAATTTTGCAGATGAAATAGCTTATAACAATCACGATGTCGATGACGGATTGCGTTCCGGATTGATTACACTGAATCAATTAAAAGAAGTCACCATTTTTTCTCGTCACTTCAAGCAAGTTAAAGACCGATATCCCCATTTAACAGAACGTCGCGTCGTTTATGAAACAGTGCGGGGCATCATTAATACTTTAGTCAATGACCTAATCCAGCAAAGCCGCCAGAATATTCAATCAGCCGGTATTGCTTTCCTTGCTGATGTACATTTAGCACCACCTGTGATTGATTTTAGCCAAATGGTGAAAAGAGAACAGCAAGAGTTGAAAAAATTTCTGTTTAATCATTTGTATCGACATTATTTGGTGGTGCGTATGAATAAGCGGGCGCAGCATACCATCGAGAAATTATTCGACGCATTTAGCAATGAAATCAGAATGCTTCCGATCAAATATCAGGAAAAATTTAAACGGGAGGGGCATCAAGCAATTGCGGACTATATTGCGGGCATGACTGATCGATATGCGATTAAAGAATACCAGCGTTTATTTACCATCGCAGAAAATTAAGCATTTAATGGCGATCAGTGATAATTGCCATAAACTAGACTGTAATAAATGGTGATACACGAAGCGAGGGTTCACTGTTAAAATGTAGATTTAGCAAAGTGTTGTCGATCTTTTTGGAAAAACACGCTGTTGCAGTTTTTTATAGGTTTTTTAATGACAACATTGAAGAATGATACTTTTTTGCGTGCATTATTGAAGCAACCGGTTGAATATACGCCTATTTGGATGATGCGCCAGGCGGGTCGTTATCTCCCGGAATATAATGAAACACGCGCACGGGCGGGCGATTTTCTCGCATTATGCAAAAATCCCGCTTTGGCAACCGAAGTGACTTTACAACCTTTGGAGCGTTTTCCGCTGGATGCCGCAATACTTTTTTCCGATATTTTGACGATTCCCGATGCGATGGGATTGGGATTATATTTCGCACAAGGCGAAGGCCCCATGTTTGAAAGGCCTTTGAGAACTGAGCAAGATATTCGAGCATTGAGCGTTCCGGAGCCTGAAAAACAATTGCGGTATGTCATGGATGCGGTATCTGAAATTCGCAAGGCTTTGAACAATCGCGTGCCATTGATTGGTTTTTCGGGTAGTCCATTTACGCTGGCGTGCTATATGGTAGAAGGGCGCGGCGGAACCGAATTTCGAGAGATTAAAACCATGTTGTACGAGCGCCCAGAATTGCTGCATCATATTCTGGAAGTGAACGCTAAAGCCGTGACAGCCTATTTGAATGCGCAAATCGATTCAGGTGCGCAAGCAGTAATGATTTTCGATACCTGGGGCGGTGCGTTGTCACACTCTGCGTATCAAGAGTTTTCATTGCGTTATATGCAGCATATTGTGGCTGGCTTGAAACGTGAGAAAGACGGCCTGCGCATTCCGAGTATCGTTTTTACCAAGGGCGGTGGGTTGTGGCTCGAAGCCATTGCTGCCATAGGATGTGATGCCGTTGGTTTGGATTGGACCATTGACATCGGTGCTGCGCGTAAGCGTGTGGGGAATAAAGTTGCACTACAAGGTAACTTAGATCCATCAATATTATTTTCAAATCCAGAAGTTATTGCGCGAGAAGTGGAAAAAATCCTAGCCAGTTATGGTGAGGGTAGTGGGCATGTATTCAATCTCGGTCACGGAATTTCGCAATTTACTTCACCTGAGAATGCTGCGGCGTTAGTTGACGCTGTTCATACGCGAAGCCGCAAATTTCATGAGATGGGAGATAAAGTTAGTTAATTAGTATGCATATTTTGATTATTGAAGATGATTTGGCTATTGCAGCAAATCTATATGATTTTCTTGAGTCGCGCGGTCATAGTGTTGATGCGGCGGCTAACGGTATGGCAGGGTTGCATTTGGCGGTAACACAGCGGTTTGACGCTATTTTGCTAGATTTGGGATTGCCTGGTATGAACGGAGTGACTCTTTGTCGAAAATTGCGCCAGGAATCGCAAATCGATACGCCTATTTTGATGTTGACAGCGCGTGATACTTTAGAAGATAAATTGATTGGTTTTGAGCAGGGCGCGGATGATTACATGGTCAAACCATTTGCTTTAAAAGAAGTCGAAGCGCGGTTGCTTGCCATGCATAAACGCTACGCCGGTAAAGTTTCCAATAGAACATTAGAAGTTGGGGCACTTTCCTTTGACCCAAAAACACTTTCTATTCGATTTGAGAATCAGACTGTTAAGTTGCCGCCGAAGTGCATTCGCTTATTGGCGCTCATGATGAGCGAACCTGGCAGAGTGTTTAGTCGAGAAGAATTGGAGCAAGAAGCTTGGGAAGAAGTGCAAGAAACGAGTGATACCTTGCGTAGCCACATGCATATCTTGCGACGAGCACTCATGAAAGCGGGTGGATATGATCCAATCGAAACGGTTCATGGTTTAGGGTATTGCTTAACTGCGCGTGAACAGTTACGAGATTAAACAAAGTCTTCGTTATCGTGTCGCTGTAGCTTTGGCGACTTTTAGCATCTTTATCGTTGGAACGCTTTGTATCATTCTCTATTTTCTATCGGATAATATTGAAGAAGCGCATATCAAGCAAGTCATTGAGATGGAAATGGATCACTTGGTCCGCCGGTATCAAAAACACTCCGACTTCAATTCTCAGGCCGGTTTACACCTCAGAAGTTTTGTCATTCGCAACATGGATGACGAATTGCAGATTCCTACTTATTTACGAGGTCTCGGACCAGGATTGCATCGCATTCTATTCGATACAGAAGATTTACACGTTTTTGTACGGGTAATTGATGAAGTTAAATTTCTTGTTGCCTATCGCATCGAGCTGCATACACAGCGGCTACGAAAATTAAGATTATCAATCTTGTTGTCTTGGATTGTAGTGATTGCGATTTCATTTTTTGTGGGATATTTATTGGCAAAGGTTTTAGTTCAGCAAGTCACTAATCTGGCAGAACGAGTCAATTTGCTGGCACCCGGTGATGTCGGTACTGAGTTGTTAACGCAGCCTGAAATGGATGAAGAGGTGGCCCAACTTGCTCATGCACTGGATAATTATCAAGCAAGTATCAAGCGCATGCTGCTGCGTGAACATGAATTTACCGCTAATATCAGTCACGAATTGAGAACACCCATTACCACTATTTTAACCAGTTGTGAATTGATGTTAACGGATGATAATTTATCAGAACGCTTACGTTACCGAATCAAAATGATTGAATCCGCTGCAACGCGTATGGGTGAGCAATTACAAGCATTACTTTTTTTAGCGCGCGAACAATCGCTGGGTGAAGTGGAAACAGTGGCAGTGGCTGAATGTGTTTATGATGCGGTGGACCCAATCTGTATAGAGATGTCGCGCAAGAATCTCGAGTTCGAAGTCAATATCCCCAAATATGTAACTGCCAAAGTCAACCGTCAAGCATTGTATACCGTGCTGATGAATTTATTGCGCAACGCGGTTCAATACACCAATAGCGGTTTCATTCGCGTGGATTTTGCTGATCAAGTGCTATCCGTTTCTGACTCCGGTATTGGCATTGATCCGGCTTATCTGCCGATGCTGTACGAGCGATTTTTCCGAGGATCTTCGGAAGGAGAAGGTTTAGGAATTGGTTTGGCCATTGTTAAACGCATTTGCGATCATTATCACTGGCGCATTGAAGTCGATAGCATGCCCGGCAAAGGTACTATATTCCATATTTATCTCAGTTAATTAACTCTCTTCTTAAAAGGCTTATCTGCCTTCACGCTTTCTTCACATTTCTTGTGTTAACGTTTTCAGCCATAAGGTTTCGTAATAAAAAAATAAAATCGTAGTTTATGAATTACCTGATCATAAGCTCATAAACACGATTTTTTTTAAGTAAAAATTTACGATGGCTTATGGAAGTTGATAAGTATTGCGGTGTGTTTTTTACAGAAAAGATTTAAATAATCAAAATAATTAGGGAGTGTTGCATGACAACTATTCAACCAGTTGTATTGTTTTTTGTATTTGGCGTTTTAGCAGGTGTCATTAAATCCGATCTTAAAATACCTGAGGCGTTATATAAAAGTTTAAGTTTGTTTTTACTGATCGCCATTGGTTTCAAGGGTGGGGTTTCAATGGCGAAATACGACATCATGGAAGTGTTACCAATTGCGCTTTCTATGGTTGTATTAGCAGCTTTGATTCCTTTGACGGCTTATCCGATTTTGAGATTTATCGGCAAATTTACTCAAGCGGATGCTGGGGCGATTTCAGCGCATTATGGCTCGGTTAGTGCGGTAACTTTTGCGGTGGGATTGGCTTTCTTGCAAGATAAAGGTGAAACATCAGAAGGCTATATGGTTTTGATTATGGCATTAATGGAAATTCCTGCGTTGGTTACGGGTACTATTCTTGCACGGGCAGGCGCCGGTGGAGAAAAGACTCAGTGGGGTAAGTTAATGCACGAGATTTTAACTGGAACGAGCCTCTATCTATTAGTTGTTGGTGTAATTATCGGATATTACGCTGGAGCGGTTAAATTGGTCTCCCCCCTAGATAAAATGTTCATGGATTTGTTTATGGGTGTGTTGGCTTTTTTCTTGTTAGAAATGGGCTTGCTCGCGTCTGCAAGGTTGAAAGCAGTGTTACAAAAAGGTGTATTTCTGATTTCTTTTGGTATTCTTTTTCCATTGACCGCAGGTATGTTTGGCGCTTACTTGGGATGGCTGTTTGGTTTGTCGCCTGGTGGCACAATGTTGTTGGCCGTTTTGTATGCAAGTTGTTCCTATATTGCGGCACCTGCCGCGATGCGTATTGCCGTTCCTGATGCAGATCCTGCAGTGTCCATTGGCGCTTCATTGGGGATTACGTTTCCGTTTAATATTTTTGTAGGTGTGCCCATTTATTGGCAAATGGCCGAATGGTTTCATAGTATTCAATATTGATGATGAGATAGCGTTGTTATTCTCATATCATGATTAATTAACAAATTGAATGCTTTTGGACACAGATATGAATAACAATGTGTACATGAAAGAAACGATTTGAAATGGTATTGAGTGGTATGTGTATCATTTCAGATTGTCAACGAATTCAACAACAAACTATTTAGCTAAATTAGAAAAGGAAAAATTATGGATAATACAATTGCCATGAGGCGTCTCGAGATTGTTATTGGTATTGAACAGCTTGAGGAATTGATGACATTACTCGGAAAAAGCGGTGTTAAGGGATATACCATAATAAAAAATGCTGGCGGTTATGGTTCCCGAGGAACAAGAGATCCTCACGATGTGATCATGGATGAAGAAAATGTAGTTGTCATTCTTGCATGTAAGGAAGATCAAGCTCAGATTGTTGTTGGCCAATTAAGACCTGTGATGAAGCGAATGGGTGGGATGTGCCTGATTTCTGATTGTTTATGGGTTGAGGGACCAGCGGTTTCTTACTAAATAACAATTCAGATTTTATAGCTTTTTTAATAAGACCATAGACTAACAGAAGCAATCTGTTAGTTCGGCTAAGTATTTAACATCCTGAAAACAAAAAACCTCGCCCAAAAAGGCGAGGTTTTTTGTTTTCAGGATCTTAAAAATGATTATCTTATTGATTTGCTAAGACTGATGCTTACCTATCAAAGAATTTCATTAATATAAAAACACTGGGAAAATACACGGCTTATAGGAGTATTTGCTGAATTCCATGACGCTATAATACTAGCCTGAATAAATGCATCGTCTTAGTATTTTTACAACATCGAATGCACTTATGTCGTAACCAACTCAATATTTTTCCTAAAATGAAGTTCTCATGGATTATAAATTCACAATCTCCCATTAAAACTGGGAATGATTCTCTGGAAAATACGACGGACAAGGACCTGTCGGTAAAGGAGAGACTCGAAAGCTTTGTCTGCAATAACCCAGATTTGCCTACGTTGGGAAATTCTATTAGTAGTATCGTACAACTTTCTTCATCTGACGATCAATCAATCGACCAGCTCTCCAGTTTAATTCTAGCCGATGTGTCGCTCACTCAGAAAATTATTCGATTAGCCAATACCGTAACTTTTCGGGGCAATTCCAATCAAGTAGTGACAAGTATTTCCAGAGCTGTCCAATTGCTAGGGCTCGATACTGTCAAAGCATGCGCTTTAGCGATGATATTGGTCGATCATATGCCTGGAAAACAAAGCCAATTTGTGCGAAAAGAATTAATGAATGCTTTGACGGCTAGTTTAATAGGACGCCAATTGGCAAAACAGAGCAGTTTTCCCAATGCAGAGGAAGTGGCGATTGCAGCGTTGTTTAAAAATATGGGACGATTACTAGTAGCTGCTTTTGATGCTCAGCTTTACAAAGAAACCATGAACGTATTGAAAGAGGGAAAATCTTTAACACAAGCTTCACTTATCACATTAGGTATCAGTTTTGATGCAGTGACCGAAATGGCCATGCGTCAATGGTGCATTCCAGAAGTCATCATCAATGCGATGAAATTGATGCCAGCAAAAACGCTAAAAGCTCCAAAAAATAAACAAGAATGGATGAAACAAGTCGTGGAGTTTAGCGAATCTGCTGCACAACTCGTTACTAATCCAAAAGATTCTAAAGAAAAATCTTTGCAGGAAGCATTACTTGCTCGCTTTGGAAATACTTTAGATTTGAATCCGAATAAATTGGAAGCTTTAGTTTCTGTGGTTAAGGAAGAAGTTCAGGCAATAGGCAGTCAAATCGATATGCAATTATCTGAAAAATCTTCAGATGAATCAGAACATGACTCAGACTTGAATCAAGTGTTTTATCCCAGTGGTAAACCCCATCATGCTTGTGATTTATTGTTCAGTGGATTACAAATGCTTGAAGGCTTAGTCTCAACACCGGATGTTAAAATCAATTCAGTGATCTTAATGGCTTTAGAAACATTGCATAAAGGTATGGGATTCAATCTAGCGACAGTTTGTTTAAAAGACGTCAAGACCAACCAGTTTCGGGCACGCCATTTTTTAGGGAGATATGATTCTAAATTGGAAAGCAATTTTATTTTTTCAGAGAATGGGCATGATGTGTTTAGTTTAGCGATTAATAAGAATGCGGATTTATTTATTGCTGAGGCAAAAGATGCCAAAGTACAAAACATGCTACCCGAATGGCATTTAAAATTACTTCCTGCTACGAGTAGTTTTTTAGTGCTTCCACTGGTCGTAGCGAATAAAAAACTCGGACTCTTTTATTTGGATCGCCCATGTAAATCGGAAGAAGGTATTTCCAGCGAAGAAATGCGCATCATTAAAGAAATAAAAAAACAAGTACTGACTGCACTGCAAAAAGTTGTCGCCCCGTGACTTCTGGCGTCTTATTAAATGGGTATCGATCCTCCATGATGACCTCGTAAGTTGACCCATAGATGTGGCAATCCTAGTGCTTTGAGCCATGCAGTGCCTTGTTCTTCTTTGAGCATGGCAATCGTTGAAGCGCTTCCTGCTACGACACAAAAATCACCAATCACACTGACAGCAACCATGTAACTGACTGGCCAGCCTGTTTTAGGATTCAACACATGCCCATAACGTTTACCATTGAGTGTGATGCATCGCTCGTAATCCCCACTGCTGGCCACTGCACCAGCATATAATTCTACAGTAGTGAGTATTCCATCCGGCTTATTGGGATGACGTATTGCAACGCGCCAGGGGCTTTCATCCGCATGAGGACCGATAATTCTGATATCACCGCCTAAATTAATGACCCCGTGATGAATATCGTTTTGCACACATAAAGATGCAGCGCGATCGACGGCATACTCCTTAACGATTCCACCAAAATCGATTTCCATTCCGGCAATGGTAAAAGTCAATTTAGGTTTTTGCCAACGCAAATGATGCCAACCAATCTGAGCAAGGAGTTTTTCGATTATGAGATTATCCGGGATAACACCAGATTTAAAATTCCAGGCACGCCGTAAAATGCCTGAAGTGATATCAAATAACCCATCGCTTTGTTGATAACAGGTTGATGCGTAATCTAATAATCCAGAGGTTTCATCATCAACAAGAATTGACCGACCTTGTGCGGCGATCCGATTGATTTTTGATAGCAAACTGTCGTCACGGTAGCGTGAATACTTGGTTTCCAAACGATAAACATCGTCCATGACAATCTTCGCTGCCTGTTTGGCGGTTTTTGAATTTTTGGCATAGAGCTGGATAGAGCAAGGCGAGCCCATCGCGTTAAAATTGTAGTGATAATAATTCAGACGCGCCATATTCAATTCGTCGATTTATCACACCGCAGCCATTTTTGCATCGCTCTTAAACCATCCAGTTCGTTAATGACAATGCGATAACGTGCTTAATTAAAAATGATAACTCCAGGTAGCGGCCAACGAACCTTTGCGATCCAATTGAAATCCATTGAAATCATTGCTAACAGGTTGCATCCACTCAAAACCAAACCGGTTGCCTGCAAATTTTCCGCGTGGAACAGCGGCGTTTAAACCAAAGCCAATATCCCAGAATTGACCGCCATAATTTTGTGGAAAATCCATTGGACCAATACGAGAGCTGAGCGAATCAAAATCCCGTTGAATTGCTCCTTGCCAGGTATAGATTCCACGCACAGAAGCGGTCAGCCAGGGTACCAAATCAACACCACCCCATACTGAAGTTTGAAAAATATCCCCCGCACGATAGCCGGATTTGTTTTTGTCCTCCATGCGCTTCGTACCGACGACCTGCATCCCCCATGATAGTTGTTTTTTTTCGCCTTGATAGGTCAGACTCGGCATGAAATCCCACGTGCCGCTACCCAATTGCATGCCAAAATGAATGAGCCCAGAATCAACACGGTGCATGCGGCGTTGTTCAATATCCACTTTACCGGTCGGCGCGCTGAAACCGATACTGATGTGCGCTCGATGACCAGGGATATCAAGCAATTTGATTAGACCAGAGAGATAAGTATCGCCAATCGCGCCAGTTTCATGCCCACCAATACCTTGATGTTCATGCGTGCCCGGTTTGGCAGGCGGTGCATTAGCGAGTTTTCGCAGATTCATATCCATGTCCATAAATGTTGGCATCAACATGACATTTAACCATCGGGTCGGCGCATACATAATATCGATCATGTGCATATGCATGTTCATTGTACTCGACGCAAACCGGCAAGGTATGGTATCGCTACAACCTTGATCGATAATGGTTTGATCGATGACGGCATGCGTACCGTGTTGCATGTTACCGTTGGTTTTACCGAGCATGAACCGATATCCCACCATCAAATCACCTTTTGCGGGCAACATATGCCCAAACATAATGCCAGCAGGCGGAACTTTGTGGAATTCATGCGTGCCAGCATGATGGTTTTGATGCGATTGCGCAAACGGAGATCCTGTTGCATCGCTTCTTTCCATATCTACTTTTATCGCCGCATTCGCGACATAATAGTCGAAATCCGCAAAACTACTATTGCCGCCGCCAATCTGCATCGAACTGGCACGCGTGTAATATTCAAATCCCGTTTCCAATTCAACGCCTTTCCACAGGCGCTTGGTTAACGTAAAGCCGCCGCTCAATGCACCGAATCCTGCTAAACGATGATCGCTGGAAAAGCTTTTGGGTAACAGTTTAGCGTCGTATGTAATGTATTGTGGTAGGGCAGTTCTAGCAATGGAATCATCTACAGGGTTTCCATTTCTATCGATTAAGCTAAAGCCATTGCTATCTAAGAAATATTGCTCATTGGGATTATTCCGATCGATATAGATTTGTCGGCCTAAAGTATCCAGTAGCGGTTTGTTAAAAAGTTGTCGCGAGAATAAGTAATCACTATAGAAATTCGCGGAATCTTGCGAATAGTAGCGAATGCGCGGTGTTAGTGTCCAATTGTTGCCGAGTGGTTGAACCCAACTGGCATCGAAAGTATGCGTATTCACGCCCCAATCATCGACAGATAGGCGATATCCCAGATGTAATGCTGCATTAAAAGTATTAATGTGGTGGATATATTTTGTATTCAGGGCGATTTGATTACGAATATTCGGGCGCTGCTCAAGCAAGGCTCGCACATCTCCCGTAATTAATCCTGAAGAATTGTTTAGATCGGCCGGATTAACAAAAATCACCGACATGACTTTATACGGATTTTCCAAAAAACCCTGGCTATGCGTATAACCAATACTGGCATCAATCAACGAGTTCTTGGTCAACACTTGAGTCAATCCAATATTAGCAACCCAATCGGAACGGCTGCCGCGTAAAATGTCCGATCCCGTCGCGCCGCCTTTCCGAATAATCTGATCTTGATAAGGGGTTTTGGTGATATAAGGCGCTGGATCGTGATCTAATATCGCGCCAATTTCACTATCGGTGTAACCACCATTGAGCTTCAATGTTGTCATTTTTTGGTTAAAATCCATCCGCCCACCGATACTTCCAAAGCTGGATTTATAGTCTTTTTCCCGGGAAAATCCGCCACTGACATTAATCGCAGCTTCATTCCATTCGTGACTCAAGCCGAAAGTTGCTTGCCGGCGGGTTTCTGGCGATGCCGAAGACATCACCAATACCGAGCGTGGGTCAATTGCACCTGTGAATTGTTTAGTTAAAGGGTCCTGTCCCATGGGATTCAAATCATGATCCAGCAATACTTTACTGTTGATCAACGGAGATGCGCCCACCACGACTTGATTAATGGTTAAGGGTCGGTTGCCGCCGTTAGTGCCTAAAGGCGTAGTAGTAATGGGGGTCGCGCCTGACCAAGTATCCTGGGTATAGCCAAAAGTAAATTTGGTACGATCAGTCAGGGAAAAAATACCGCTACCGTGTAATACATCTGCGCTGATTGGCGCATACTTGGTTGGAACGCCATATAAATTACGTGCCCCTTCTTCATATCGACCATATTGAAAATTAATACGATCACCTGGAGCTGCTTGAACCGCAGATGGCATCAATAAACCGGGCAATACCAGTGCGGCGGAAGTTAGTGCATGTAGCGTGGTTCTGGGTCTTGCTGCAATAAATTGCGAGTCTTGTAATGATTTGGCCCGATGAGCGTTTTTACGGCAGGAGTGTGGCAATTTATCAAGCTACTTTACAGATAGGGCGGGCGAGAATAAATAAACTGTAGTTATTGGCTGATTCAGCTAATAGCAGCCGCAACCGCCCCCACCGGATGAAGATTTATGGCTTGGAGCGGCTTCTCGACTACTGTAATTATGCGCTTGGAAATCGCTTTGCAAAGGATTCGGATCAATTTCCATCGAGGCCTTGGCAAGATTTCCTCGTTCCCAAACGGCAATATTGACACATCCTGTCAGAAAAAAACAGAAAAAAATTGTAGCTAAAAGTAAACGGACATATGCGTTATTAAGCATTTATTTTTATAGTGCGTCTAATAAATTGCGATTCGGTTTAACCATTTAATTGTTTTCCGGCGCTTCCTGTAACAATTCCGTGACCAAACTACGTAATTTTTCAGATTCATCCATTCTAAATCCTTTATGAATATGACGGATTTTGCCAGTTTTATCAATAATAAAGGAAGTCGGCATAGCCATGACTTGCAATTCTTTAGCACATTGTTTAGTCGGGTCGGTTACCACCGAAAATTGTGCTGGATATTGCTCCAGAAAGGCTTTCGCATCGCTGACTTTTTCGTCTAAATTCACACCAATTACATGTAAGCCTTGATCTTTCAGTTCATTGTTGAGCTGATTCATGAAAGGAAAAGATTTCACGCATGGCGGACACCAAGAAGCCCAAAAATCGATATAAATCACTTTTCCTTTTAATTCACCTAGTTTTTTCGCAGCTTCACCATTGAGCAACGTTAGCTGACAAGAATTGGAGACAAGTTCCAAGTGATCGGCGTGCGCGACGTTAATCGATACGCCATGAGATATAAGCACCACGATAAATAATAATTTCTTTAAATTCATATCGTTTTACCAATAGCAACTAAAATATAGTTACTATTTATGGTGTGAAATTATTCAAATTGCTTCACAAGAATTTCTGTGTCTGAGTGTGAACCAGTAACAGTCTTGCAGTGATAGGATACGAGAAATGATCTCAATCCTTGGCCGGTTTTATTGACCAATATTTGGTAAACACCGTTTCCACCATGCACACTTACTGCGGGGCTAAATTGACCGTCACCTGAAACTGTATCCGTGGTATTTGCGGCGCGATCACCTTTGATAACTTGCATATTAACTAACAAACCAGGAACGGGGGGTGAAGTATCTTGAACGCTGATTTCAAGGTGATCGGTGGGATTATTTCCTTCATTTGCACATGTTACCAGTGCATAACCTGTAAAGCTTGCAGATTCACCCATTGTGGCGCCAGCATCATGTGCATTAGAAAAGGACGCAAATGACGCTAACGTAACAAAAGCGGTACTGTTGATAAAGCGGTTGAATTGTATTTTTAACATTTTTATTATCCTATTAATTTTATAATAATTTTATTGCATGCTACAAATCTCCATTTTATGAATTTTAATAAAAACAAAAGCGAACCCATTAAAAAGGTTCGCTTTTGTTAAAAATAAAATGGATTTCTTTCTGATTCATCTCGCAATTATTGTTTTGGCCAAACTTGTTGACCTTCATAAATAATACGCATATCACGGTTCAATTGATTAGCCGAAGGTTTTACCACGACTTCCTCACCCGTACCACAAGAAGCAGGTAAAGGTGTGATGCTGCGATTTACCGTTAAAGTAGCCGGTGAGTCAGAGGCATGTGCACCTTCAATCTGATAAATAGAGCCTACCGCAGGTGTCCAAAACATCACGCTTTGATCACTAAATCCTGCTGCATCAGTTATTTGACAAATATCAGCAATACTGACGACAAACTGAACGCTTTTAGCACACGATTCCGGTTTAATAATAACACCTGCTGTAGCTATTGGAACAACCGCACGAAATCCGGCTTTCAAACCTTTACCGCCCCCCGTCCAAAATCCTAGTTTATTGCCTAAAGAATCTTTGATGTAATCTTCCAAAGGAAAAATGCTTTTATCCTGAATTTTCGTAACAGGACTACCCCAGTTTGTTACATAATCCTCTAATTTTCCACTATAAGGTTGTCCATTAACTGTGATGGTGGAGTCCTTGCCATCGGGAAACACGACGACTGTACCCAAAGTGTCAATAGTGGTCGCATTAGTCGCAGCATCTCTACATCCGTGACCGATGACTACCGCATTGTAATCGCTGCCATGAGTTGCATTATTTTCGCTGATTACCGGGGTTTTTAGGCGTGTATGCGCGGAAGCAGTTTGATACACCGTTGTTAATCCTGCCGCAATGATTAGTGCAAAAATATTTAACTTATTTACTTTGTTCATATCCAGATAATTCTAACATTAAAATTTTTTATGACGTTTCGATAACAGAAAATCACGCTGTTTCATTAGACAAATAAGCGAGATTTTCTATCATCAGTCTAGTAGAGCGAATTGTTAAGGCTTAGGCCATACTTGCGTTCCATTGAATTTAATCGGCATGTCGCGATTGATTTGCGCTGCCGACGGTCTCATTTCAACAACGGTACCTGTGCCATTGCATGATGCCGGTAATGCTGACGTACGTTTAAATGTCAAAGTTGCTGGCCCACTATTGCCGGATGGATCCGCTGGATCGTCTGCTCTGTCATAAGGGGTATCAAGGTTGCTATGGGTCCAGAAATTAACCGTTTCTGCACCAAAGCCAGAAATCGGTGTGATTTCACAGATATCTGCAATTGAAACATAAACTTTAACGCTAGCTGCGCATGAGTCGGCTTTAAAAGTTGCTGCACTGATGCGGAAAGGAATGTATGCTGTTAAATGGTGTGGTAATGAATTGCCACCACCCGCCCAAAATCCCACAACGTTTTCCTTGCCATCTTCTTTTTCTTCTTGGAATGTGAACACAGCAGTGTTGTAGATTTGTTGATTTAAATTACCCCAGTTTTCTATGAAGTCAGTCACCTTTCCAGTATAAGCTGCGCCATCAACGGTAATGGTCGAATCTACACCATCAGGAAATACCACGCTGGTGCCAATGACGTTCTTTTCTCCGCAGCCGTGCCCAATGACGACATTATTACTAACGCGAGCGCCTTCGGTAACTTCCGGTACTTCCAGGCGAGTGTGTGCTAGCAGCGAGGTGCTGAGTAGCGAAAAGCCTGCGGCAACCAGTGTTGTTGCGACAAGTTTCAATTTCAAATTTTTATGCATAGTTACTTCCTGTCAAATGATGAGGTTTTAGTATTTTTGTTTATATTTGTTTTGTATATCCAAGAGCTTGTTGATTGACTCTTGCATACGATTATGTTGCGGGAATATGAAAATAGCAATGCGACAAAATGTCGCACCTGCGACAATTGATTTTTTATAGAAAAACTGCTAACAAGCTATCATTTTCAATCTCTGTCGAGATCTTACTTAGTAGTTTGCCGCTTACAGGGCGCCTTATTGGATAGTCATGCTGGTTTTTCCATCTATTTTAGATGTTTTGCACTTACATTTAAGCTGTACGATAATAAAATCTAATCATCATCGATTAAATTTTATTACGGGTTAAAGAAAAAGCGTTTGGCGATGTTATTAAAAAATTCAATCAAAGAGTTTGCAAATCAACTCGGTGATAAGGATTCACTTTTAGATGTGAATTATCCGAGAATAGCGGAGAAGATTTTACTGCACTGGGGATATAAGGAATTTTATCCCTTCATTGAAAAATTGCTCGTCGTAGAAAAAGATCGAAACAGACAGGGATTTCCACTCGAAGTATTAGAAGAAATATTTTTATTACAGGAAATTCACGAAAAAAAATTTCCTGCAACGCGATCTTCTATTGATAAACGCTGAAATTCCTTGCCATTCGATCAACCTTGGCGTAATCACAGAAATCAATTCTGATTTAGAAATTTGACGTCATCGCTTATTGATCTGCGTGATAAAATGCGCAGCTTAATTCCATTTCATTACCATGAGTCTTTCCACAATTACCGCATTATCACCGTTAGATGGCCGTTATTTCGCAAAAATAGAAGCTTTACGGCAATATTTCAGCGAATTCGCCTTAATTCGTTACCGAGTTCAAGTAGAAATAGAGTGGTTCATCGCCCTGAGTGACGAGCCTAACATTACCGAAGTTCCTTCTTTGTCATCGCAGGCCAAGTCATTTCTCGATCAATTATCCAACGATTTTTCGGTTGCAGATGCGGAAAGGGTCAAAACCATCGAGGCAACAACTAATCACGATGTTAAGGCCATCGAATATTGGTTAAAAGAATTGCTGGCTAAAAATCCTGAAATTGCGCAATCGATGGAATTTATCCATTTTGCGTGTACATCGGAAGATATTAATAATCTCGCCTATGCCTTGATGCTCCAATCTAGCCGAGAGCATGTGATGCTGCCTGCTTTGGATAGAATTATCAGTCGCTTAGTAGAACTAGCCCATCAGCTCGCGGATGTCCCAATGCTGGCGCGTACTCATGGCCAACCAGCAACACCAACCACATTAGGTAAAGAGCTTGCTAACGTGATTTATCGTTTGCAGCGCGGTAGAAAGAAATTGTCTGAAGTTGCCATTCTAGGAAAAATCAATGGCGCGGTCGGTAACTATAACGCACATCTTTCGGCCTATCCTGATATCGATTGGGAAACATTTGCGCGACAGTTTGTTGAAAAGCTGGGTTTAGAGTTCAATCCATACACGACACAAATCGAACCCCACGACATGGTGGCTGAATTATTTGATGCCTACGCAAGAATCAATACGATCTTGTTGGATTTGAATCGCGATATTTGGGGTTATATTTCATTAGGCTATTTCAAGCAAAAAATGAAAGCAAATGAGGTAGGTTCCTCGACAATGCCGCATAAAGTCAATCCGATCGATTTTGAGAATGCTGAAGGAAATTTAGGTATTGCGAATGCTTTATTGCGCCATTTTAGTGAAAAATTACCGATTTCTCGATGGCAACGCGATTTAACCGACTCAACCGTATTGCGTAATATTGGCGTTGCTTTAGGTCACACCCTGCTGGCTTATGATTCTTGCTTAAAAGGTTTGAATAAACTCGATGTCAATTTGATTAAGTTAAAAGACGATTTAGACAACGCTTGGGAAATTCTAGCTGAACCCATTCAAACGGTAATGCGCCGCTATCAAATCGCGAATCCATATGAGCAATTGAAGGCACTGACTCGCGGGAAAGAAGGTATCACCCAGGAAGCATTGCATCAGTTCATCAATAACCTAAAAATCCCTGAATCCGAAAAAACTCGGTTACTTGCACTCAAACCTTCGAATTACTTGGGTCAGGCTGTTTCTTTAGCAAAAAGAATTGCAGAATAATGCTATTCCACCAATGAGTTAGTGTGTCTTCCGAAAGCAATTATTCTATTTTTAATAAAAAAACCAAATTATTTTTATCAATGCTCTTGAAATCAGCCCAAGTGCCCTAATATCGCTTTCATTAAACATTAGGAGGCCGAATGCAACCCCCAGAAAATCCAAATAATTCAGAAAATAACGATATGTCTAAGCCAATGGATGGAGACGAAACAAAAATTCCAGGCATGAGTAGTGATGCAACCGTTCAAACCACGGCTATTGATAATGCTACCTCTACGCTTGAGCAACAATTAAAGGAAGCTGAAGCCAAAGCGGCCGAACATTATGATGCTTGGGTGCGCGCCAAAGCGGAAACCGAGAATATTCGCAAACGTGCACAAACTGATGTGACCAATGCGCATAAATATGCGATCGAGAATTTTTCCAATGCTTTATTGGATGTAATGGATAGCTTAGATGCAGCTCTGGCAATCGAAAATGCTACCATCGAAAGTTATAAAAATGGGATGGAGCTCACGCATAAACAATTATTAACTGCTTTTGATAAATTTGGCATCAGCGTTATCAACCCTAAAGAAGAAAAATTTGATCCGCACCAACACCAAGCGATGTGCATGGTTGACTCGGAACTTGCCCCGAATACAGTGGTGCAAGTCATGCAAAAGGGATACAAACTTCAAGATAGAATTTTGCGCCCCGCGTTGGTATCGGTATCCAAAACAGCGGAAGCTTGAATTTATTAAAACCATCTCTATTTATTCATTAATTCATTGAGTTTATTTTTATAAGGATCTAAACATGGGAAAAATCATCGGTATCGATTTGGGTACAACTAATTCGTGTGTATCCGTGATGGAAAGCGGCAATCCGAAGGTGATCGAAAATTCCGAAGGCACCAGAACAACGCCTTCAATAGTTGCCTATACGGAAGATGGTGAAGTTTTAGTTGGTGCATCCGCCAAACGGCAAGCAATTACCAATCCTAAAAATACACTATTTGCGGTGAAACGGCTGATAGGTCGTCGTTTTGATGAGGAAATGGTACAGCGCGACATCAAAATGGTACCGTATAGCATTGTCAAGGCGGACAATAATGATGCCTGGGTTGAAGTCCGTGGCAAGAAAATTGCACCGCCGGAAGTTTCCGCGCAAGTTTTGATGAAAATGAAAAAAACTGCCGAGGATTATTTAGGCGAGCCTGTAACGGAAGCCGTTATTACCGTGCCAGCTTATTTTAACGATTCGCAACGGCAAGCCACCAAAGATGCGGGACGCATTGCTGGTCTCGAAGTTAAACGGATTATCAACGAACCAACCGCCGCTGCATTAGCCTTTGGCTTAGATAAAAAGGAAGGCGATCGCAAAATCGCCGTTTACGATCTGGGCGGCGGCACCTTTGATATTTCTATCATTGAGATTGCCGAAATTGATGGCGAACATCAATTTGAAGTATTGGCTACCAATGGCGATACGTTTTTAGGTGGCGAAGATTTTGATTCACGAGTAATTGAGTATTTGGTGGATGAATTCAAGAAAGAAACCGGCATTGATCTGAAAAAAGACATGTTAGCGTTACAACGTCTGAAGGATGCTGCGGAAAAAACCAAAATTGAATTGTCATCCAGCCAGCAAACCGAGGTGAATTTACCTTACATTACGGCAGATGCTTCTGGACCTAAACATTTGGCCGTAAAAATTACCCGCGCAAAACTGGAAAGCCTAGTTGAAAACTTGATCGACCGCACTGTGGGACCTTGCCGTACCGCAATTAAAGACGCTGGTTTAACCGCATCTGATATTGATGATGTGATTCTGGTCGGTGGACAAACCCGTATGCCGAAAGTACAAGAAAAAGTGAAAGAGATTTTCGGTAAGGAACCACGTAAAGACGTTAACCCGGACGAAGCAGTCGCGGTAGGCGCCGCAATTCAAGGCGGCGTATTGAAAGGTGACGTCAAAGACGTGCTGCTACTCGATGTAACGCCGTTGTCATTAGGCATCGAAACGCTGGGTGGTGTAATGACCAAACTGATTCAGAAAAACACCACGATTCCAACCAAAGCACAGCAGGTGTTCTCAACGGCAGAAGACAATCAAACCGCGGTTACCATCCATGTGCTTCAAGGCGAACGCGAAATGGCGTCCGGCAATAAAAGTTTGGGTCAATTTAATTTGAGCGATATTCCTCCCGCAGTACGCGGCATGCCTCAAATTGAGGTGACATTTGATATTGATGCTAATGGCATTTTGCATGTTTCAGCGAAAGATAAAGCAACTGGTAAAGAAAATAAAATCAAGATTCAAGCCAGTTCTGGTCTATCAGATGCTGAAATCGAACGCATGGTAAAAGATGCGGAGGCGCATGCTGAGGAAGATCACAAAATATTGGAGCTCGTTTCGAGTCGCAACCAATGTGATGGAATGATCCACTCAGTTAGAAAATCGCTCAAAGGGTATGGCGAGCAGCTTAGTGATGAAGAAAAATCTAAAATCGAAGCAGCGTTGAAAGAAGCGGAAGATGTTCTTAAGACCGACAAAAAAGAAGATATCGATGCAAAAACGCAAGCTTTGGCTGAAGCATCCCATAAACTAGCCGAAAAAATGTATCAAAAAGATGGCGGTGATCAACAAGCTCAAGCGCAACCTGGCGCAGGCGCTTCTTCATCTTCGAGTAAGCAAGAAAAACCTGTAGAAGGTGAAGTTGTTGATGCAGAATTTGAAGAAGTGAAAGATAAAAAGTAAGTTATTGTTGCTCTCGTTCGCAACGCAGAAAATGCAAAATAGGCATAAAGTCTTTTGCATTTTCTGCGTTTTAGCGTTTAACAACAAAAGTTTTATTTATGTTGATTTTTAATCGTGTATCGATAGTTTGGAACCAATATGCCTAAGCGTGATTATTACGAAGTACTCGGGGTTAACCGCAATGCGGATGAAGAAACGATCAAAAAAGCTTATCGTAAGATGGCGATGAAACACCATCCAGATCGTAACGCGGGTGACGTAAAATCCGAAGAAAAATTTAAAGAAGCTAAAGAGGCTTATGAAATATTAACTGATGCGAATAAGCGCTCCGCTTACGATCAATTTGGTCACGCTGGAGTAGACGCTAACGCCGGTGGCAGAGACGGCGCGCAAGGATTCTCAGATGCTTTTAGCGATATTTTCGGGGATATATTTGGAACACGTGGCGGACGATCCAATATGCACCGCGGTTCTGACCTTCGCTACAACATGGAAATCTCCTTAGAACAGGCAGCTCGAGGATCGGAAACAAAAATCCGCATTCCTACCATGGAAACCTGTGAAACATGCCATGGCGATGGTTCTAAACCAGGTTCCTCACCAAAAACATGCCCTACTTGTAATGGACATGGTCAAGTAAGAATGCAGCAAGGTTTTTTTTCGATACAACAAACATGCCCCAAATGTCAGGGAAATGGCAAAATTATTTCTAATCCGTGTAATACCTGTCATGGTTCCGGACGCATCAAACAACATAAAACTTTAAATGTAAAAATTCCGGCTGGCGTGGATGATGGTGATCGTATTCGTATTTCAGGCGAAGGCGAATCGGGCATCAACGGTGGCCCTCCTGGCGATTTGTACGTGGTAGTGAACTTGTCAGCCCATTCTGTTTTTCGGCGAGACAATGATGACTTGCATTGCGAAATTCCGATTAGTTTTAGCGTCGCCGCATTAGGAGGAGAAATTGAGGTACCGACTCTGGAAGGACATGCGAAAATAAAAATCCCCGCCGAAACGCAAACCGGAAAAATTTTTCGTTTACGTGAAAAAGGTATCAAAGGTGTACGCAGCTCTAGCAAAGGAGATTTGCTATGCCATGTGATTGTCGAAACACCGGTTAAATTAACCTCTCGCCAAAAAGAATTATTGGAAGAACTGGAATCAATCAGCCTACAAGATGGTTCAAGGCATAGCCCGCGTGCTAAATCTTGGATGGATAAGGCGCGCGAATTCTTTTCTGAGTAATCTTATATAAGAATTTTCAGAGTTGTTTACAGCAAGGTTGATTGAAGTAAGCGAAGAGTATTTCATCAGGAATAGCATTATTCAAACCTTTATGGGCTTTACAGTATTGCAGAAGTTAATCAAACGCAATAACTGGATAGGTCGATCAGCGCTGTCTTTAAAAGCAAGTTTTACTTTTTCACATATCCATTAGCGTGTGGATAACGCGCTCCGCTTTCCCGTTAGTTTACGGTCGATTGATGCGGGTAAATTTCTGACCAATTCCATGATGTTGCCTGCAAGCCGTGACGAAAGCATGTTAGGTGGATTGCTCCTTAAAATGAATCAAAAATTCTTTTTACAGGAGTATGACCCAATTAAGTGTAGATCAATCCAATATTTTGATAGCGTTTGATATTTCGAAAGATAGACACGATGTGCTTTTGGAGCTGCCTGATGGAAAGCGTAAAGCATTTAAGGTGGCTAATCACAAAGCAGATTTTGATCGTTCTGCTAGTTATGTGAGGGGGTTAGGATTGTCGTGTTACATTGCATTTGAAGCAACAGGTGACTACCACCGTGCACTGGCAAATTGTCTGCACAATCAAGATTGCAAGCTTTGTCTGGTATTGTCGATTGCCACTGCCAGAACGAGAGAAGCACTTTATTTTGAATCAGTATACCTACTGTTGTGGTCAAACAAAAACCGGATACTTTACTAGGTTTTTTTTAAATTCTATTGGCGTCACATCACCGATCGCTGTATGAATACGCTGAGAATTATAGTAACTCATATAAGCGTGAGTATCGGCAATGGCAGATTCTCTGTTTTGATAAATATTGCCCGTCAGTTATTGAATCACAACATTTACCCCTGGGCATCTTTCGCCCGAAGCGCCAAAACGCGGCAAAATCTTTGACTTTTTGTGACAACTGAATCGGACTACAGTCATTTTTTGATCGATTATCACCGTGTTTAACAATTGAGCTAGCTGTCAGTACATTCAAACCTTATGGAAAAAGTGGTTTATTTTTTCTATACCACGTCCTATAACGGTTCCATCCTCTTGAAACGAGTATTTACCAATGCTAAGTGGAGATGCACCGATGATCGCTTTCAGTACTACTCGGCACGCAGTTGCCTACCTCGTCGGCTTGCTTAGCCGCCTGCTGTTTTCCGGAATACTGCTATCTATCTCTTGTTTCGCACTAGCGCAAGGTAAGCCACTCGGCTTCTGGGTTGAGCCCGGCAGAGACCGTTTCGGCGCGGACTACTGGAACGGTCAAGTGTCCGATCGTTTGGCATGCCGGTATCTCTGCGAAGACGATGCGCAATGCAAGGCTTATGCGTTCCGGATCAGCTCCCGCTGGTGCTGGAAGAAGAACGCCGTGCCTGCCTCCGTTCCCAACCCCGGCATAGTGTCGGGAGTCAAGGACGGCGACATCTCGCTGACGGTGTATTTCGCCAACGTAATGAACGGTGCGTCGTTTCTCGGAGCGGATTGGTTGACGCGCGCCAACCGCATGGCCGAGGCGGTGCGGGCTACTGGGCAGACGCCGGACGTAATCGCGTTGACGGAAGCAGCGGGCTGGCGATGGTCAATCTTCGACGGACCGAACCTAAGTGACTATCAGACAATTCGCGCGATCCACCAGGAATTCACGTCGCGCTTGGGTATCGACTATCGGATCGCTTACGTCACAGGCATGGTGGCTCCACTCACCGGTAGCGGTTCGTATTTTCAATCTGAGCTGTTGCTGTACAACCCGAACCGCTTGCGCAACCTCATGGGCAATGAAGCCAACTTTGTTCGGCTCGCAGCGCACGACAGCGTGACGAGCGGCCCACACTTGCGGCGCTCGCTACCGAACTGCGGCAACTTAGAGACTCGCAACTACATCAATGCGCGCATGGACGGTTTGTGGGACAACGAAAAATGCGGCTTTGGTTCGCCAACTGGACCCGCTTGGAATTTTTTGTATGCTCCAGGCGGGTCGAAGAGGCGCATCGGAGCGTACAACCGTCTCGCGTTTCTGCACGAACCGGAGCGGCCCATCGAGATCTACAACGTTCACTTGACGCAGACAGAATATCGCGGTGGACCGTTTGTACTTGGCCAAACGATCGGATGGGTACCATCCTTCATGCAACACGTGGGCACGCAGCCTTGGCAAGAACGCTTCTACGCACCGATGTTCTTGAACGACATCAACGTAAATAGAGGCAACAACTTATATATTCAACTGCTGCTAGCAATGCCGGGTTGGGAAGATGTGTCTGGGGGCCCGACGACACCATGGGCCTGCTGCGTGCAACTGACGCGGCGTTCCCAGCAGCATATCCATCGCGCGTCGCCAGGGCCACCTGGCTGCCTCTGCACGTGACGAATTGCGATTTAACCACTTACCCCAGTCCACAGGAGGTGTTTTCCGATCATTGCTCGATGATCTTCCGCGTTGAGCCGGTTGACCCGGATCCGGTCCGTGCCTTTATTGTCCCTATCTGGTGGTATTCCCTCGAGAGATTTATCGTCGAGCCGCCCCCGAAACCCTAAACAGTCGGAACTGTGAGATTAGCCGCCCTCGGTGGGGTAGATGCGCCTTCATGCGCTACGAGCATTCATTCCACCTTTTGACAAATGCGCGCACCAAAGTTGTAAAAGTGGATCCCTCGCCACGAACGGCAGGTTTCTGTCTTGGCGTTGAGGTTGAGCGTCGGGTTCGAGGAAGACTTCGGTGCTTGCGTGAACGTCTGAACCTCCAATCGCGAACCAATCTTGCACTCGGAATACTATGGCGGGTTTCGCGGCTTCCGCTTACGCGGCGCGCTAAATCTCGAACGAGCAGTTTGCGTGGCACCCGATACGTCGCGTATTTGGTAGGTTGTTCCGCCTCGTACGCTCGCGCGCCGCATTGATTACCGCTAGTGGCTGGTCGCGCTGGATGTAGTGACCGCTGTCGCTAACGAACTCATGCCGCCGGATGGCAAAGGCCGCAGCAATCTCATTTTGCAATTGCGCCGCCAATTTGCGGTAAGCGCACGTCTCATCCATCGCGGCGCGAGTACTCGACAGTACGATGGTCGGCACGCTTTCAGCACGAGGCAGTGCCGCGACTTCAGCGCCGCTCGACGGGATGTCGGCAAACGACGTCGCTCATGAGGAAGGAAGCCACCTTCATCATGCGGTACATCCCAGGTGCCGCAATCTTGACGCGCGCGCTGGCTCCAGTGCATGCTGTCGACTAACACCTGCACCTCGCGTGGATAGCGGCGCGCAAAATACTGCATGTAGAGTCCACATAGTAGTAGCAATACTACTATGATAGATAAATTGTTGTAAATTTATTCGAGAGCATGAATAAGGGATGTTGATTAGCACCCCATTTTAAAGCGAATCCCCAACCGCTGGAATTGTGGCTGAAAAGATTCGGAAACATTGGGTAGAACACCAAACACGGTATCCGCCACACCTTTCACGAGATTTTTGCAGGAGTTAGCTCGGCAAGATCAAGCGAATCAAGGCCGATAATTTGCCGCAAACTGTCTTCTGGTCTTATTTGCTTTGGGACAGGCTTGCCATTTGTTTCCAAAATCGATTTTAGTATTAGGACTAATCTTCCATAATGTTATTTAAATAAACCGTTTTAGTCTTCTTAACGCGTCACCTACTATTAAGTCATGGGAAACGTTGTATGTGTGCGCACCATAATGGCCATTTTTTTTACTCGGCAATTTTATGGAGGTCACTTTTTCACAATATTCATTTTCGCTGAGTTTCTCAATTTCAGAAACTGTAATTGCGCGACCGTAAACGTAACCAGAATATTGCCCATATCTAATAAGCTTACCGTCTTTTTCCTCAATAGCTCCTGCATTTCTCCCCATTCGCGCATCTGAAATTACAGGATTCCCAGGGTGTGGCATCCAATTGCCATTTAAAAGCCGATCTGAAAAATAAATGTATAATTCCTCATGTCCCGACATATCAGATTGAGTTTTTTCTGTAGTGAACATCCACCATTTATCTCTAAAGTAATGCAAAACAGTGTCTACGGCGTCAATATTATGTATTAAAGTCTCTTTAAATTCCCATTTTAATGGAAAGTCAGTACACTCATATAACTCAATGGTCTTAGTTTCAGAAGTTTCGGGGATCATATAAAACTTTCCCCCGTGTTTAAAAATAAACGGGAACGACAAATGTGTTTCTTTCTCAAGGATAACTCTTGACGACAACATTGTACCTTCCCTGTCTATTTCAGCCACAGACAAATAACCCTTTCGTCCAGAAAAAGAAAAACCTTCATAAAAAATAAAATATTTTCCGTTGTGTTTGACCGCAAATGGGTCTGCCCAAAATTCTGACGAGGGAGGTGTAATTTCTGAAAGTTCTAATTCGCTTTCGTGACCATCATTTTTGAAACCGAATAAAATTATCCATTGCCTTTTTCGGAAAATTTTATCGTAGAGGTGTGAAATGAATTGTGCATAAGGACTTTTCGCAGTAAAAAAAGGCTGAATATGCCGTTCAGGAGTCGCCCATTTCATGTTGGCGGTATTGTCATGGCGCCTCAGCACCCTAACAAATATAAGAGCGCATTTTGCCATTATTGAATTAATCGTTTTGAACAGCAATCCTTCCTCAATGCCACAAACTGTATTGTACACAGCAAGGCTATCTCCATGAGGATTACTCCGCCATACATTAACAGATATTGTTGCGGCTTTTAACCGATATGCCTGTATTACTGCGCTAATAATATCCATATGCCGCTCTTCACTCAACTGAAGCGAAAAGACAGGACGGTTTACTTTTTTGGCGATATCTGCAATAGAGGCGCTGCTTAACGAACCCAAACAAATTAATTCGGTGAGGTTTTCCAATGAACCACTATTCACCCATTTTTCAAAATCGTTTGAGTTGGCAGGTTTACTATTTTTTAAAAAAACTATGGATGTACCATGCACTTTTTTTTCGGCATAGGCGAGCGGTAGAAGATGAATAGGAAGTCTTCTTGTTTTACACTCGTTCACATAAAATACAACTACAGGCCAACCAGCTTTCTTTATATTCTCAATAGCCGTCTGTTGCCAGGTCAAAATATTTTTCTGCGGAATAATCACTCCTACCATACCATTAGTATTTGCTATTCCCAAAGTCTTTCCCCTAAATTAAATTCGAAATCAGAATCGGCAATTGTAGTAAAAACTAATTTCCTTGCCGCCGCATTGCTTTCGACATGCCGAGCGTCGAAGTCAAAATTTGTTACGATTTCTGACGGAACACTTATTTTTTTGAATTTTGCTTGCGGCAAAACAGAATCAACCATGGAGAGGCTAGACCCCACTAAAATGCCATGTAATTTAAGCCCCTTCTTAAAAATTCTGCAGCTTTGCACATGAACATTAACGTCCCAGTGCCCTCAAGTCTCAGCCGGTAATCAACAACAATCAAAATATTAACACCACGCTAATTCTCGATACGCACTATAAAATAACCAATTTGTGTCCCGATTTTATCAAAAATATGATAATAAGCACATTTTCCTTTAGATGAATTATAAAATCTTCTTTGCGGCCGAACTGTAATAACTCTTTGTTGCAAAAGCTCTCGACATTTTTAACCCTTTCGGTTTTTTGCGCAGTAAAAGTCAAAAAAGAGAATTTCTCAAGCCAAGATTTTTTTGATACCGAACCCGCAAGCGAAAACCTAAAAAAGGTTTTAATACCTATAAGCGCGTACACTAGTTGGTTTTATCACAGTAACATCAAAAACATGCAGCGCATGGCCTGCGCCCAATTTCACCAAAAGAACCTGCGCCACCCAGCTCAACACGTAGCGGTTGAAAGTCAGCTGCACTATGAACGGCACCGACCGGAAGAAACCACTCTGTATCGGTTGATGCAAGAACACATCGGAACTTTCTTTGTACAGGTTGAGACGGAGACCGGTTCAGGGTTATCTGACTTTGTTAAAGACGAATTTGAGGCATTTCTTGAATGTGGTATTCTGGCCCATGGGTTCTTACGCCTGCATTGTGCCAACTGCGTTCATGAGAAACAGGTAGCCTTTTCCTGCAAGCGACGTGGATTTTGTCCCTCGTGCGGTGGGTGCCGCATGGTGCAGACGGCTGCTCACCTGATCACACCGTTCCCCTCGAGTGCCGGTGCGCCAATGGGTGCTCTCACTGCCGATCCCGCTACGCTACCTGTTAGCCGCTCATCCGCGCTTAATCACACCGGTATTGCAGGTGATTCACCGTGCCATCTCTACTTCTCTGATCAAACAGGCCGGATTGAAATGATCCGAAGCACAGACCGGTGCGATTACGCTTATTCAACGTTTCGGTTCGGCGGCTAATCTCAATATTCGAGACCTTTGTACGGTTGTAATCAAAAACTGATTCGCTGGGGGCTATGATTATTTTTAAAACAATAGCATTGAAGTGATTAGCATGAGTTTCTCCGAATTTGATGTAACCCGCCGCACGCGGAAAGGGAATTTTCTGAAGCACATAGATCAGTTAATTGACTGGAGTTCTGTAGAGAAAGCAATCGCGGTGCATTATGCACCGGTTTGCGATGCAGCGGGGCGGCCAGCTTATTCTGGATTGCTGTTGTTTAAGATGCTATTGGTCGGGATTTGGAACGGTGATCTAAGTGATGAATCGGTGGAAGACATGGCGAACTCGAATCTGCACGTGATGCGGTTTCTGGGCTTATCGCTGGAAGACGATGTACCA
>JBGAVE010000001.1:0-170019 GCA_044228295.1 Nitrosomonas sp. | reverse complement strand
GATGGCTTTTGTTGGTAATAGTGGTTTATTCGGAACGGGCAAAGAAATGTTTACTAGCGCCCAATCCATTATGTCGGGTGTTAAGGATTACCCCAATAATGCGTTAATCCAAACAGTGTTACCCAACATGGCAGGTGGAACTTCCGAAGCCATGGAAAAAATGAAGTCGGTGAGAGACTGGGGACGTGATCGCTTGAAAGCAAAAGGAGTTAATTCGGCTGAAAGCTATCGCGATGCCGCGCTGGAAGATTTGAAGGCGGTTGCGCAATTGCTGGCATCAAAATCGTCGCAACAAGAAGCCGACGAATACAAGCGCTGGGCTTTGTCCATCGCTGAAAAAGTTGCGATGGCCACTACCGAAGGAAGTTTTCTTGGTTTTGGCGGAGAACGCTACAGCGATAACGAAAAGCAATTTATTGCGCAAATAGAAAATGCTTTAGGAACTAAAAGCACTATTGCATAAAAGTCATTTGTTAGAAAGCTCTAGGCTAAAAGTTTGTGTTCACTTTATAGCCTAGAGCTTTTTCGTTGAATGATTCTATTGATTCAAAAGGAAATAGTTTAACAAAGCACACTTCATTTCATCCAATGAAAATTGATGGCTTTGCGATAATTTTCTATATCGAGCAAATACTTTTATATCAATAGACTGGCACTGCTTATTTTACTGTATAACAAATTTTTAATTGCTTACCTTAATTTTCTTTAGTATACTTGCGCTCCTTATTCGACTCGAACTCTCGGAATTTTCAGTTGTTATTCGAGCGAATTTTAGACTCCATCGTTCCTGGCCTCTCTTTTTCAAGTTTCTCCGAAAAATGTAAAGTACTCCTGGTTAGTAGCGGTGTTTTAGCACACTAGCAGGGTTATTTTTAGTCGGAGATCAGATTTTCCTGCTGATGTATATTCAACTCCCTTTAGGAAAATATAACGTGTCTTTTGAAGCTTTAAACTTACATTCTGCCATTATCAAAGCCATTCACGATGCAGGATACACTGCACCAACTCCAATTCAACAGCAAGCTATTCCAGAACTCATTGCAGGCCATGATGTAATGGCATCGGCACAAACCGGCACGGGTAAAACCGCTGCCTTTATGCTACCAGCATTGCATTTGCTCGCAGCGCCGGTAAAAACACCAGGTCGCGGACCGCGTATTTTAGTTTTGACGCCAACACGCGAGCTTGCATTGCAAGTTTCTGAAGCAGCGAAGAAATATGGTAAATATCTACCACGCATTAAGGTAGTGAGCATTTTAGGTGGCATGCCTTACCCATTGCAAAATCGTCTATTGTCGCAACCAGTCGATATTTTGGTTGCAACCCCCGGTCGCTTAATCGATCATTTGCAACGGGGACGTATCGACTTCAAACGGTTGCAAATGCTGGTATTAGATGAAGCTGATCGGATGCTGGATATGGGGTTTATCGAAGATGTCGAAACGATTGCAGCAGCAACGCCGGCTACGCGGCAAACGTTATTGTTTTCAGCCACATTAGACGATGCAATTAATAAAGTAGCGGCGAAAATGTTGAAATCTCCTAAGCGAATTCAGGTAGCTTCGCAAAAGAGTAAATTAGAAAATATTGAACAAAGGCTTCATTATGTAGACGACTTGTCACATAAAAACCGTTTACTTAACCACGTGTTAGGGGACGAAAAACTAAAACAAGCTATCGTTTTCACCGCCACTAAAAGAGATGCTGACACATTAGCAGATAATTTGTACGCACAAGGACATGCCGCAGCCGCATTGCACGGAGATATGAACCAACGCGAGCGCACACGTACATTGACTCGACTACGTAATGGCGGATTGCGTGTATTAGTGGCTACCGACGTAGCCGCACGAGGTATTGATGTTCCAGATATCACTCATGTGATTAACTTCGACTTGCCGAAATTTGCGGAAGATTATGTGCATCGTATTGGCCGTACCGGACGTGCGGGCGCTGACGGCATTGCAGTTTCTTTTGCATCGCAAAAAGATGGCACACATTTGACTAGAATTGAACGATATACCGGTCAGAGAATTGATGCTCATATTATCCCCGGATTGGAACCAAGAGTTAAACCACGCTTTAAAAGCAATGGTCCGAAAAATACGCCTAACGTGGGTCATAAACGTAAAGGACCTTCTTCGCCATTTGCAGCAGATCGCGATCATCGCAGCTTTGCCGGTGCGAATGAATTCGGCAGAGGCAGCAATAATAATAGTAATGGTCAACGTACGCGTAGTGGTGGATTCGATCAAAACAACCGTGGCAATACTTTCCGAAATAATAACAGCGGCTTCAAAACAACGCAGTATTCCAGCCGCGCCAAGTAGTTTTTTCCAATCTTGAGAAACTGTGACTAGCGATACCATTCGTTAGTCACAGTCATGCCTCTTAAATAATTTTAATGCGTCGCCGACAATACACGTCCATTCACATTTTGCGGTGATCGCGCGTTATCACTGTAGAAACCTTTCAGTTGCTCGAGTTGTGCAGCCGATATCGTGATTACTTGAGATAAAAGATACCATTGCACGCCTTCACTGCAGGGTGGGGTAGTTAGAGAACCAACCAATGAATAAAAGTCCAAATCATTGGGATCCAATGAAGCGGGAAGCAATGACGCAGGATTAATGGTGATATTGGCATCTGTTTTTTGGCTAGCGTGCTCGTGTGGCATATTGTCCAACACTGTTTGGAAGGTAGGATTTTCCGCGCCAATATCGATCGCAGCACCTACTACGATAATCCTTCCATCATTGCCGACATGCACATAATGCAATTCCGCAGCAAAAGGCTTGCCGTTGATGACATGTTCGCTGGGTTCGTGAAAATGAAATTGAATTAACGGATAAGATTCTTCGCCAATTTTTATTTCACCTTTGTAATCATTGGAAGTATTGACTTGTATGCCATGTCCGCTATTGAAGAAAACAGGCGCTGGATCGATAGGATACGAGGCCTGCAATTTGTTTAGCTTCTTGGTGTTGTCGAATTTCGCAGTGGCTAAATCAATAGGAGATTGGTGTTGACCTACGCCACAGGTTGCAAAAGGATACTTCATCGGTAAATCTTTACTCGTGTCTTCAATTTCCCACCAAGTGGCTTGTTCCTCATGATTCCAATGAGGCGCTGCGAAAGCAAGATTAGCAAAGCTAACAGCGATAGTAATTGCAACTACTTGAAAAAATTTTTTCTTCATAAGTAACCCTCAGTCTTGAATAATAAAAGGAGTAGAAATGGCTGTCGAGTTAACAAGTATGCTTTCTACAATAATCAACCATCGATGGTTTTTCTTTTGCATTTTTATCTTGTTCGGATTCAACGGCGTTAGCAGTAGGAGATGCATTAGGCTGAGATGATTGTGAATTACCTTGGGCTGAAGATTGGATTTTTTTCTGGGTATCGATTAAAGGTTTTGACTCACTTTGACCTGAATCGGCGTAACATGAAAGGACGCTTAAACTAAGAGCAAACGTTAAAATCGTTTTGATTAACATGATGTTTTCCTTGTACCTTAAAAGAAAATAAAAAACCTTGCGCACATTTTATCAATGTGGATTACAAAGTAATGTGATAAATATTAATTAAATATTGATAAGAATCAATAAGATAATTTTTTGTGTGGTTTCGGTTCGTGTGAATCTAGTGATACTCCAAGAATAAAATCGTAGCAACAAGAACTTCTTGGGTTATTTGAATTGTAAAAGATATTTTATTATTTTTCCATTTCAGCTTCCAAAGCGAACCAGCTTTCTTCTAATTCGGCGACTTTTTGTTCCAGCATAGTGCGAATTTCACTTAATTTTTCTACTTCAGTACGTGAATCATTCAAATAGATAGCAGGATCCGATAATCGCAGATTCACTTGAGCTAGCTCTTTTTGTGCATTTTCTAAAGTGGTTTCTAATTTGGACTGTTTTTGTAACAAGGCTTTTTTGTTAGATTTGTTAAAGGGCCGAGTTTGTGTCGTTTCATTTTTCTGAGGTGAAAATAGCTCATTTTGTTTATTTCGATAAGCATCTACCCAGTTTTTGTAATCGTCTAAGCTCCCATCAAATAATTGCACTTTTCCGTCAGCGATTAACCACAGTTCGTCGGCAACCGCGCGGATAAGGCTTCGGTCGTGCGATACCAGCAATACTGCGCCAGTGTATTGTTCCAATGCCAGTGTCAACGCATCGCGCATATCTAAATCAAGATGATTGGTCGGTTCATCCAATAGCAATAAATGAGGTTTTTGCCAGGCTAGCAAAGCAAGCGCTAAACGGCTTTTTTCTCCGCCTGAGAAAGTAGCAACGGGGCGATTTTCCTGTTCACCGCCTAAGCCGAATCTTCCTAGAAAAGTTCTCAGAGTGAGTTCAGTGTGTGTCGGTGCCAGTTTTTGTAAATGCTGTAACGGCGTGGCTTGATTATTCAGATGTTCAAGTTGGTGTTGGGCAAAATAACCGATATTAATGTTTGCAGCGCTTTCGATGATGCCTTGAGACGGTTGAATTTCACCGACCAGGAGTTTGATAAAAGTTGATTTTCCCGATCCATTCGGCCCTAACAGCGCAATGCGGCTTCCTGCTTGTAGAATCAGTTGAACCCGCTCAAATAACATACGGTCATCATAGCCGAAGCTAACGTCTTTAATTTTCATCAACGTATCAGGACTTCGCTCGGGCGCCTCGATACGCAGTTCAAAATGACCATCTTCAATATGCAATGGAGCCAATCTTGTCAATCGTTCCAACGCTTTGATCCGGCTCTGTGCTTGCTTTGCTTTAGTGGCTTTAGCACGAAATCGCCGCACAAAATCTTCCATGTGCGCGATCTGCTTTTGCTGTTGTTCGTATGCTTGTGATTGTTGCGTTAAACGTTCTGCGCGTGCTTGCTCGAAATCATCGTAATTACCGGGATAGGTATCGATTTTTCGATTGTTGATATGCGCAATGCGATTCACGCATGCGTTCAGAAATTCTCGATCATGCGATACTACGATGATGCTGCCTGGGTAACTCGATAGATAATTTTCTAACCAAATAATCGCTTCCAAGTCGAGGTGATTGGTCGGTTCATCTAACAACATCAAATCTGCGCGATGCATTAAAGCACGGGCGAGATTCAAACGCATCCGCCATCCACCAGAAAATTGATGAACAAATCTTTGCAGCACATCATTAGTAAACCCCAATCCATTCAATAACTGTGCTGCTCGGGCTGGTGCGGTATAACCACCGATCGCTTCAAAACGGTGCTGCGCTTCAAACCAACTATGATCGTGTTGCGATTGTTGTAACGTCTTTTCTAACCGGCGTAACTCTATATCGCCATCCAGCACAAATTCGAGTGCAGGCAAGTCGGAGTTAATGATCTCTTGTTCGACGAAAGCAATAGTTTTCCCGGCTTGCAGCATAATTTCACCGTTATCCGGTTGCTTCACGCCACGGATCAATTGAAAAAGTGTGGATTTACCACAACCGTTTTTGCCAACTAAACCTATACGCTGGTTCGCGAAAACCTGTAAATCGCAATTTTCCAGCAATGAATTGCCATTTTGTAGATACGATAAAGACTGAATTGTGAGCATGTATCGGGCCTTAGAAGCGAAAGGTATGAAATCAAGCTATGCGAAAACAGCAAAGAAATTTTAAGTTCGATAATCCACCATGGATATCAGCAATAGGCTTTTCTATTTTAAATAACCGATCCATTTTAAATACAACGTTTCAGCAACTTTATTGAGAGTTTCAACCCGTTGCGACAGATTTTTTTCGATTTCATTGATCGATTGCACCGCTGGCTGATCCGAATCCAATAACGCTAGCAATTCTTCTGCAGCGACGCTGCACCAATCCCGTACCATGCGTTCGGTCATTTCGACGTGACATTGCATGCCAAGATGCATATTCATGGCAAACGCCTGATTTTCGCAATAGGGACTGGATAGAATACAGGTTGCTCCTTGCGGTAGACTATACGTTTCACCGTGCCAATGAAATGATTCAAAATGGGTCAGATCACCAAACCACGCTTTGGCAATCGCACTATCAGGAACAGTTACTTCACCCCAGCCCATTTCTTTCACGGGATTGGCACTAATCGTTCCACCCAATGCTTTGGACATCAATTGTCCGCCTAAACAATGGCCTAAAACGGGCAAGTCGATATCGACGGCTCGCCGAATCAATGCAAGCGATGAATCGATCCAAGGTAAATCGTCGTTTACACTCATGGGGCCGCCCATAAAAACTAACCCACTGAATTCTCGTACATCTTTTGGCAGGCTTTCACCTGCATCAACTTTAATCAAACGCCAAGGGATATGATTATTGTCGAGAAATGTGGCAAAATAGCCGGGGCCCTCGATGGGTAAATGTCTAAAAATTGCAACGGGCTTCATAGATGTTCCTGCCATTATTTGAATAACCTAACGACGGATTTTAACTGGTTTTGGCGTAATTGATACGCTGAAAGCCTAACAAAGTTTTTAATACTTGTGATCTGTATTCATCGCTTCAACAAACTCTCGATGTATATCTTTATGGAATGGATGGCGCAATGTCGATAAAACGGCTTAGTTTTACAGACGTGGTGCGCATTGAGCAGTTACGTCATATCGAAATAACGCAAAAAGAGCGCTTATCGTTTGCCAGCATTAAGGATATGCCAGCATCTCCTGCTGGCGAGTTTAATTATGCCCATTTTTTAAAACGCTTGAATGATCGAGCCAATTTACTTGTCCGTGATAATCATTTGCAAGATGCGTTACAGCAACCCCAGCAACATTTTGTGTATGCACAGAGAGTTTGCTTGCTGCTGGCCTTGATTTTAGGGGGAGTGGCCGCTGGTCAGGCGGTAAGTGAATCCGCTACCTTGAATATCTATTGGTTGCTGGCTGTTTTACTCGGTTTTAATTTCATTTCTTTGCTGTTGTGGTCGGTGGGTGTGCTGATGAACATTCAAGGTCTCAGCAGCGGCATCGTCGCGCAACTGGTCAGTTGGTTACCTTTTCGTCAACACAAAGAACAGACGCTGGCATCCGTTGCATCGCGTGCATGGTGGGAAAGCTGTTTGTCAGGAAAAATCGGGAAATGGCGCATCAGTGCGCTGACGCATAAATTCTGGTTGGTCTATTTGGCCTCTGGTTTGGTACTATTGATCTTGCTGATGCTGGCCAAACAATACAATTTCACGTGGGGCACGACCTTGCTGCCCGATGGTAGTCTGCCGCAAATAACCAAAATTTTGGGCACTCCATTAGAAGCTGTTGGATTAACGGTACCACAGGATGAACAAATAGCTGCAAGCCGCATCGGTGTCAAAGGCCAAGATTCTGAAACGAGAACGGCTTGGGCTACTTTTCTAATCGGCACATTGGTATTATTTGGCATCATTCCTCGTGTTATTGTGCTGAGTTTATCCTTACTCATGCAGCGCTGGCATGAAAGTCGCTATCAATTAGATCTTTATTTGCCTTATTACATTACGTTGCGTCAGCAACTGATGGGGGCGTCAATAAAAACGGCTGTGATTGACGCCGATCCCCACGCGGATAAAACGCCTATTCAGTCGTCAGTGAGCAATGCACGAGTGGCTGGTAAATCCTCTATACCACTCAATGCTACGGCTTTGGGGATTGAATTGGATGATTCGGTGCATTGGCCTGAAAGCATCACGTGCCGCATCAATATTGTTGATCAAGACTCGCAAGATCAAGCGATTTCACTGATAAAAAAACTCAAAGATCCATTGCTTTTAGGTGTTGCGGCACACCGCCTGCCGGATCGTGGTGTACAGCGTTTGGTCAAAGAATTGGTTACCCATTCCGCGCAAAAGCCTTGGATGATTTTGTTGCAACAAGATGCCTCAGCAATGGTTGCTAATACACGGGAATTGGCCTGGTTTCGTCTGGCTGAAGCGTGTGGCATTCCAGCAGATCACGTGGTGAGTCGATAGCATCATGTCTGTGAGTGAACTGCAAGAAACATTACCGTTGTTGAATGTCTCCGTCGTGGGACATACCAACACTGGCAAAACATCTTTGATTCGTACCCTGTTGCGTAGCACGAAATTCGGTATTATCGAAGACGCTGCCGGCACGACAAGACACGTCGAGCAAGCAACGCTTGCTGTCGATAATCAGCCTATCTTGAATTTATATGACACGCCTGGTTTGGAAGATTCCAGAGCGTTGTACGCGCATATCCGAAATCTGCAGGCCAAATCGAAATCGATGTCACCCGTGCAAATCCTCAAAAATTTCGTCGAGCATATCGCGATTGACGATCCTTTAGAGCAGGAAGCCAAAGTGATTCGGCAAGTATTGCGCAGCGATGTGTTGCTGTACATCATTGATGTACGCGAACCGTTTCTTGAGAAATACCGTTTGGAATTGAATGTGTTGACACTGATTGCACGTCCGATCATTACCATTTTTAACTTTACTGCGGAAAATCCGCAAGCATTGGCTAAATGGCGTGAACATCTGGCGGTCTACAATATTCATACGACGCTTGAATTTGATACGGTTGCTTATTCCTTTGAAGCCGAAAAGCGTTTGTACCAGAAAATTCAAACACTGGTTGATACGCATTATGTGGCTTTGCAAAAATTAATCGATTACCGCGCTAAATTATGGAAACAGCTTTGTCATTCTGGCGCTAAGCGCCTGGTGGAATTGATCGTCAGTGTTGCCTGCCATCGTGAGATCACAACGGAATCGAGCAAGCTTTTGCCCGATGTTTCACCCGAAGAACGCTTACATGATTTTGTTCGAAAAGTAGAACAACAGTGCTTGCATGATTTATTGAGTATTTTTAGTTTTTCTGAAAAAGATGTTGAAATTCAGAAAATTCCCGTGACAAACGGTCATTGGGAATTGGATATTTTTGCGCCTGGAATTCTTAAAGCTTATGGTTTAGATGTTGGCAGCGCTGCTGCCAAGGGTGCGGCCGCCGGAGCGGGGATTGATTTGATGGTAGGTGGTTTGAGTTTAGGCGCGGCTACTGCGCTCGGAGCGATTGCCGGCGCGGGTTGGTCCACTTTTAAACGTTATGGTGACGAAATTAAAGCCACGATTTCAGGAAATAAATTTCAATGCGCCGATGATGCCACGCTGCAAGTTTTGTATTTGCGACAAAAATATTTATTACAGAAATTAATGCAGCGTGGTCATGCGGCACATACCAGAGTACGCGTCGATAAGACGGATAACGAGAAATTGCCCGATAATTGGTCGAAACTTATCAGTATGTTGCGTCAGAATCCGCTGTGGGTTGTTCCCAGCATTGCACGTAATAACAACCCACACTATCAAGTTGTTGAGAACCAATTGATCGCCGCATTGCTGGATCAAGAAAATACAGCACTAAATTAAGGTTTACGCCCAGTAACGATACTGTAGTATCCAAAAACTTTATGCACTTCAATGTCTTCAAAACCGATATCCTTGAGCATCGTTGCTAGCTCCTTACCTGAGTATTGACGGCCCTCTGTCCATGCCATCATCATCATACTGTAGGCGGCAGGAAAAAAGGGTCCCGTTTTTTCATCGTTATACAGTACTTCATGAATGACAATCCGGCCGCCGGATTCTAAGCTGTTGAAGCTTTTTGCGGTAAGGAAATGACATTTTTCCATGGGCCATTCGTGAAAAATATTCGAAAAAAAATGTAAATCCCCTGTAGGCCATCGATCGCACCAAATATTCATTCCAACAGTTTCAATGCGATCTGTTAACCCATACTGGTCGATATAAGGCTGCGCGAGCTCGCAAACTTGCGGAAAATCCAGAAAAAATACCTTTAAGTTTGGTAGCTTAAGCGCCGCACCAATCGCTTCTGCCGGTGACGTGCCTGCAATATCGATCATCACGCGATGGCTCGATAAATCGATGGCATCTGGCCAGACAAAAGCCCCTGTGATACTGATACTGTGCATCCCGGTGGTGAATTTTTTCAGGACTTCAGCCTGTTCTAAATGAGTGTGATAAATGTTGCTTTTTCCATAGGATTGAGGGGAATCCGTCAAAATAGCTTTTTTCAAACTGGCGAATGAATGAAATTGATCATTTTCAATGATGAGATCCCAGAAATGACCGAAATAATGCGGACTTTTTGCTAATAGATAAGTTTCTGAAATAAGCGTCAAAGCATAAAGGTCATCTTTCAGCGACAGAAAACCGAGCGACGTTGCCGTGGTTAATATGGCCTCGGCAGGGCGTTCTCTAATTTTGAGCGCCTCGCAAGTATCTGATAACGAACGCGGACCATCCGCTAACAACTCGAAAACATTCAGATGATGCGCGAGCAATAATGCCTGATTACCATATAAACCGATCACGACATCCCACAATGGACGATCATCAACCGGTGGCGTTTTTTGAACTATGGATAAAGCTTCTGATGCCATGAGTCTTCCTTTGATTTAATAATGTATGGAAACATGTGTATAGACGCAATTGTGCATAAGGACTCGCTTGCTCAAATACTATACAACCGAAGGTGTTTTAGTCGCTTGCTCTTGTTCCACCAGACGCTTGATATTTTGTACAGTTCTTTCGGCGCCTTCTTTGATGGCACTATGAATCAATGCTTCGAAAGGACGCATTATTGCAAGAATCTCTAGTAATTCGAAGGTAAAAGTCAGCTTGATCGTTTTTCCTGCATTGATTTCCTGTAACTCGTACATACACCGGAATGGATCGCCGTTTCCAATGAGTACCATACGAACCCCTGGTTCATAAGCGCAGATAATAAATTTAGATTCTGAACGGCGACCGTGATCAATGCGAACCTGACGTCCTTCTGTCCCTTGCTTGACCGAACCAGGTGAAATTTTTTCGAGCTCTTTGACTTCAGGAGACCACTTGGGATAATTCTCAAACAACCGGTCGCCGATAAATTTGAATAGCTCTTCTTTGTTGCAATCGATTAATACATGCGCTTTTCCGATGACCGGATCGGACGAACCCAAGTTGAACATGGAACCTAAGTTGAACATATATCAATCCTTCATGGATGCCAAGAGCGAACGGGTAGCTGCGTTATTTATCTCAATATTGGCTTAACGCTAACAGAACAAAACAGTCATTGCAACCAGGTTTAACAGGCCGTTGAAAAACGTTTTCGAGGCAGCCGGTACAAGGCAGAAACAGGCGAAAAAGCGCAGTTTATGGCGTTATAAATGAGCATTTTGAGCCTGTTTTTAACACCGTAGCGGCAACGCAGATAGGTTTTCAACGGCCTGTTAAAGTTAATGCAGCAAGCCAAATAAAACACCCCGCCGCAAGCGGCGAGGTATTAAATACGTCTTCAAGCTTGCTGGTTTTCAACCAGCTTACGCCCCAAGGGGCGAGGAATTAAACCCGAAGAGATTAAATACCCGTTTGTTTGGCCAAAACACTCTAAGAGGGTTATTGTCAGGCAATAACCCAATAACACACCACCGTAATTACCGCAGTCCCAATAAAGTTAAGTACCAGGCCTTCCCGCGCCATGCTGGTCATCGGTACCAGACCGGTGCCGAAAACGATGGCATTTGGCGGCGTGCCCACCGGCATCATAAAACCGTAGCTGGCGGCCATCGCGGCCGGCAGCATCAACAACGCCGGATCGATACCCGCCGCCGCTGCCGCCGGTGCAAGAATCGGCATCAACAAAACAGTGATGGCCGTATTACTGGTTATTTCGGTAAGAAAAGTCACCGATAGCGCAACGACTACAATAATGATCAACGGATGCAAACCGGAAAGAACCGCCAATTGCTCGCCGATCGCATCCGACAACCCGGTCTCGACAAACGCCTGTGCAATCGCAATCCCTCCGGCAAATAAAATCAGAATGCCCCACGGTACTTTGACGGCCGTATCCCAGTCCAGCAACTTGCCGCCACGGCCGTTCGGAATCAAAAACATCACCACCACGGCAAGCAATGCCACGGTGGCATCGGTCGCGCCTTTCAAACCCAGCCAGACGCTCCAGCCGCCGAACGGTTCATTGCGCGTGACCCACGCCAGCACGGTCAAACCGAAAACCAGCAGCATGCGCTGTTCTTCCGCACGCCAAGGTCCTGTGGGTGGCATCGTCAATTCACCTGTATACTGTAACTGGCGGGTCAGCCACAACCCGGCCAGCGGCACCATCAACACCGCCACCGGCACGCCCCAACTCATCCACTGTATGAAACTCACGGTGCTTCCTGTGAAACTTTGATATTCCTTCATGAAAATCAGATTCGGTGGGGTACCGATCGGCGAGCCCAAACCACCAATACTGCTGCCATAAGCAACTGCCAATAACAACGGGAGCGCCAGCTTTTTATCGTTACTCTGCGCGATCACAGCCAGTGCCAACGGCAACATCATCAACGTAGTAGCGGTATTGGAAATCCACATACTGAGCAACGCGCACGCACACAAAAAACCAAAAACAATGCGCCGACTACTGTACCCGCCGACAATCTTGATCAACCCAAGCGCCAGCCGATGATGCGCGCCGGAATGCGCCAGCGCGGCTGACAGCATAAAACCGCCCAGCATCAGCAACACCATATCGTCGCCGTACGCTCTCGCGATGTCTTCCTTGGTCAACACCCCTGCCAACGGAAACACCGCCAGCGGAATAATCGACGTCGCCGGAATCGGAATCGGCTCAAAAATCCACCACACCACGCACAGCATCACGATGGCACCGGTCCAGCAGGCTTTAGCGTCCCAGCCGGAAGCGTTCATGCTGATGGCAACACCTAGTGCAAGAAAAATACCCGCTATCAATATAAAAAAATGCTGATTAATCATTACAAAAAATAAAGAGATAATAAAACACTCTCACAGCAATGCTGCGAAGCTCTGTTAGGTACCAAAGAAACCAAAATAATGTCCCCGTAATTGATTCTATACAAGATAGGATTTTTTATAACTATCTAATTAAGAGTGAAAAATAAGATACCTAATATCATTCTCGTATCATCAGTCTGACATGTGATTTATCATGATCCTTAAAACACAAAAAGGCTATTGCAGGTTTCGTAGAACTATGAAATGTATTCTCAAGCACCGGTTCAATAGTTATCACACCACAACCATGCTCCTTTAGTTTTGTATGCAAACTATTTCTTTTTTTGATATAACTACCAATTGCCTTCATAAAATCATCATCGGATAATTTACTTTCTTTTCGTTCAATATCCAGCTCACTGGAGTGAAGATTTTTTCTCTTTCTAGATTCCTTACTTTTCTCCTCTTTTTTTTCTTTGAATTTGCAATCTCCTACTACCCCAGCTTTTTTATTTGAATCGAAAATTCTACAATTGATGTTTCCGCTTGACAGTATTTTTCTTTCTTTAATTCTTCCGTCACTGTCAAAAATCAACTCAGAACCATAGTAAGCTTTGCTATCAGCAATGTGAACAAAATCACTATTTTCACTTAATTGAGCTTCTATTCTATGCTCCGTAAATTCTATTCCTTGTAACTTTACTCGAAGCTGATATTGGTCATGTACGCAATTTTGCGCAGACCAATTAGCTTTTGCAATTACTCGAATGCGATAAGGTTCGGATTTACTGCGACCCTCATCATCTTCACCCCACAATATATAAGGATGTAAATGCTTATAATCGCCATAGTAGTACCAGCACGCCTGTGAAGCATCACTAAATTTTCTGGAAATAATTGCATCTCTTTCACCAAAATGAATTTGAACTGCTGAGGGACTCACTGAAATGCTTGAAACATATTTCTTAAAGTAATCAAACCCTTTTACAAAAAGCACACCAAGGAAAATTGTTACAAGAGTATATTTGATAATTCTCAAGAAAAATATCGATTTATCTTTTGGTTCTAATGAATTCCAAAAACACACTTTACTCTTCCCCCTTTACCAAACATATTCAGACTCAAATAAGCATACACCTCACTATTTCAGCACGCCACGACACTAAACACCTAAGCTCAAAAAATCCGATAATCAGCCACCAACCGACATTCCCCACCCGGCGCAACTTCTCGAACATCGTCCGCCGCATTGGTGGTTTCCACGCATAGCAAACGTTTGTAGTCGTTGTCTTCCAAATCCGCCATGTCTTTAGCGATTTTCTCCCACGGGTTCCATACCACAGCGGTTTTGCTGCCTTGCGAGGTGATTTGGATGCGGCGGTTGAATGCGCCGTCGTCGATGGTTAGGGTATTGCCGACGTTCAGATAGATGCGGTCGACTTCGGCATCAATAGTTACATCACCGGTTTGGTGTCTTTGCACACTGCCACCACCGGCTTTGTCGAGGTAATCGCAATCGGCAAGTCCCGTTACTTTGGCGCGGGTAATGTCGCCGACTTTGAAATAGGTATGGAACGCTTGTGTGATGGTGAATGCTTGCTTGCCGGTGTTGCGCGTGATCAATGACAGGTTTAACGAGTCGCCGATAACGATTTCCTGCCGTAGGCTGAACGCATGCGGCCAGATGGCTTGCGTTTCCGCCGTATCGTCCAGTCCAACGGTCACTTTGATGTCGCCATTGGCTAGCGCTTCGGTCGCGATTACATTCCAGCCGCGGTTACGCACGAAACCGTGACCAGGGCGGCCTTTGCCTTCCGGATCGGCGCCGAACCACGGCCAGCAAATCGGCGCGCCGCCTTTGATAGCTTTACCGTTCTGGTAATAGGCTTTGGCGCTCAAAAACATCACGTCTTCCGGCTCACCGACAGGCTGATACGACAATACCTGACCGGCATGGATCGAGATCAGCGATTTGGCTTTGGCGGTTTTCACTTGAATCATCGGCAGTCCGCCGTCACCGGCGATAAATTCCACTTGGCCTGCGATGCCGAATTGCGTGTTGAGTTGTTCGATTGTCATCATATTTTCCTTTGTTATTAATTGATTGAGATTAGTTTTTGGTTGGTATCACCCGGCTGGCGGCCAGTTTAGCACGCTCGCGCGCTTGATTTGTATCGACTCCATTGGCTAAAGCAACTCCCATACGGCGACGAATAAAAGACTCAGGTTTACCAAATAAGCGCAGATCGCTTTGTGGTACGCTCAGCGCTGCCGAGATGCCCGAGAATGCAATGCCTTGCGCTTCCAGTTGACCATAAATAACTGCACTGGCGCCCGGATTCAATAGGGATATATCGATCGGTAGTCCTAAAATGGCGCGTGCATGCAATTCAAATTCACTTTGTTTTTGACTGCACATCGTCACCATACCGGTATCGTGCGGGCGCGGGCTGACTTCGCTAAACCACACTTGATCGCCTTTGACGAAAAGCTCTACGCCAAAGATACCTAAGCCGCCTAAGTTGTCGGTTACTTTTTTTGCAATGTCTCGAGCGCGTTGTAGTGCCAGCGATGTCATCGGTTGAGGCTGCCAACTTTCAACGTAATCGCCATGCACCTGAATATGACCGATCGGTTCACAGAAATGGGTTTGTGTGTGGCCATCATTATCCAATGCTCGCACGGTGAGTTGCGTGATTTCATAGTCAAAATCGATCATGCCTTCGATAATGACGCGCCCTTGATTCACTCGGCTACCACTCGCCGCGTAATTCCAAGCAGCTTCAACTTGTTGAGCGTGATCAACACGCGATTGACCTTTACCTGAAGAAGACATCACCGGCTTGACAAAACATGGATATCCAATGCCGCTATCAATGGCAGCCTGTAGTTGCTGTAGGTTACTGGCAAACGCATATGGCGATGTTGGCAACTTCAATGTTTCTGCCGCAAGCGTACGGATCCCTTCACGATTCATCGTCAACTGAGCAGCGCGTGCGGTTGGAATGACCGTTACTACGCCTTGTTGCTCCAATTCGAGCAGAGTATCCGTTGCAATGGCTTCGATTTCCGGCACAACAATATGCGGACGTTCTTGCTCGATTAATTTTCGCAGCTCCTGTTCATCAGCCATATTAATGACATGCGCGTGATGGGCTACTTGATGTCCTGGTGCATTTGCGTAACGGTCGACCGCAATCGTCTCCACGCCTAGGCGCTGCAACGCAATAATGACTTCTTTACCTAACTCGCCACTGCCTAACAGCATGACTTTGGTGGCTGAAGACGACAGTGGTGTTCCAATGATCGATCGTTGATTCATGATGAATGATTTCCTGATGACTGCTTGTTATTTTGTTGCTCGAGCGCCCATTGAACATGCTCTCGCACCAATTCCGATGAATCATTTAACCGCGCTTGTAACGCGTTGACTATTTCCCTTGAGTAAGGCGCGTTACCTAGTCCAACGGCGATGTTGCGCAACCACTGTGCATAACCAATACGGCGAATCGGGCTTCCTGCAAGCCGAGTTTCAAACATTTGTTGATCCCAGGCAAACAATTCTAGCAAGGAAGCGTTGTCCAGGCCATTGCGTACATGAAAATCGTTTTCCATTGTGATATGTGCGTATTTGTTCCATGGGCACACCAACTGACAATCATCGCACCCATAAATACGGTTGCCGATTAAAGGTCGCAAATCTTCGGAAATACTGCCTTTTAATTCTATCGTGAGATATGAAATACAGCGCCGTGCATCGACCGTATAGGGTGCAACAATGGCTTGTGTTGGGCAAACATCGATACAGCGCGTGCAACTGCCACAATAGCTATTAACGGTTGGCTCATCAATAGGCAAGGGTAAATCAGTATAAATTTCCGCCAAAAAAAACATCGAGCCAGCCTGCCGTGATAACAGTAAAGTATTCTTGCCACGCCACCCCAACCCCGATTGTTGCGCCCAAGCGACTTCCATAACGGGTGCGCTATCCGAAAAAACACGATAATGAAATGTGCCAACTTGTTCTGTGATTTTATCCGCTAATTTTTGTAACCGTGCACGCAATACTTTGTGATAATCGCGCCCTAATGCATACCGCGAAATAAACGCTTTTTGCCCATCATGAATGACTTCCCAACTATCTTTCACATCAGGCAGCGCATAATTCATGCATACGGATATGACACGCTGCGTCCCCGGTTCGAGTTCGGCTGGCCGGGTCCGTTTTGTACCATGTTTCGCCATGTAATCCATGTCGCCGTGATACGCTTTATTCAACCATTCAGACAACTCTGATTCCACCTTGAACATATCAGCCTGCGCATCTGCGATACGCACATCGTGAAATCCAAGTGCTTTACCCCAATCTTTTATATTATTTGCCAACACGGCATAATCGATCATCTTTGTTTCAATCTTATTGATAGTTCACTATGAAATTACCAGATCCCACTGATTCTGATTCGAAGCCACACGATAATCTCTATTACCTTGCTGATGAGGCTGCCATGTTGGATTTTGGCAACAATTTTTCGTCCCAATTGCAAGCTGGCTTAGTGATCAATTTGATCGGAAATCTAGGTGCTGGCAAAACCACGCTGGTGCGGGGCATTTTACACGGCCTTGGTTATCAAGGCACGGTCAAGAGTCCGACCTATAATTTAGTTGAAATCTATAAAATTTCTAGGTTATACTTGTATCACTTTGATTTTTATAGATTCAATGACGATCATGAATGGGAAGATGCGGGTTTCAGAGAATACTTTAGTTCCGCTTCTATTTGCTTTATCGAATGGCCGGAAAAAGCAGGAAATCTCTTGCCGGTCGCAGACTTACAGTTTTCTATAAAAATTCTTGAAACAGGCCGTAACGTAGAAATTAAAGCGCATACCGATGCAGGGAAACGGTGTTTAGAACATTGGCGATCTCACAAAAAAACTCAATAGAGAAATACTCAATTTTCTCAAGGCAGATTCGTGTCCTGAGTTTTTTGTTCATAATTTTTTTGAACTTGATGACTTTCAATCAAGCTGCGTTGGCAGTCGAAGGAAATCTAAAATCAGTCAACATAGGATTAACACCTGATTACACTCGCATTTCGCTTGAATCGAGTGAGCCACTGCAATACGATTTAAGCACTTTAGAAAATCCACACAGAGTGGTCTTAGACCTCAATAATATTAAGTTATCGAATACGTTGGGTGCTTTGACTCAGAAAGTGAATGCAATTGATCCTCTGATACGAAAAATTCGCATTGGACAATTTAACTCTGATGTAGTACGTTTAGTGTTTGATTTGAAAGCCAATGTGGTGCCCCACGCTTTTTCATTGAAGCCACAAGATGGTTTTTTGCATCGCTTAATCCTGGACATTTATCATCCTGAAAAGGCCAAAAAGCTTACTGCCAGTGGCGCTCAAAAGAAAAACCCAAAGAATAAAATAGCCGCTGAATCAGATCAATTGGATCAACTCGTTAGTACGTTACTTGGTAATGAACTACCAGAAAAAATAACGCAAACACAAACTCATCGACCGCGAACTAAGCCCGAACAATTAGCTTTACAAACCAAGCAAACAGAAAGCAATTCGGCCAAAAAAAGCGAAAATCGCAAATCGGTAATGGTACCTAAGATCATCGTGGTTGCTATCGATGCGGGTCATGGTGGCAAAGATCCTGGTGCGATTGGTTACATGGGCACTCAAGAAAAAGACGTGACACTTGCAATTGCCCGCAAGTTGAAAGAACGAATTGACAAAGAGCCGAATATGCGCGCAGTGCTTACACGAGACAATGATCACTATATTTCATTGCCACAGAGACGCATCAACGCACGCCGCGCCAATGCCGATCTATTTGTCTCGATTCACGCCGATGCCAATCCTAAATCGCATGCGCATGGCTCATCGGTATTTACACTCTCGGAACACGGCGCTACGTCTACCACCGCAAGTTGGTTGGCTAACAAGGAAAACAGTGTAGATAACGATCTCATAGGCGGGATCGATATCACATCCAAATCGCGTGACTTAAAAGAATTGTTGCTCGATTTATCTTTAAATGCGGCCATCAATGACAGCGTCAAATTAGCTGATGCGGTATTAAAACAACTAGGAAAAATCAATCATTTGCATAAAAGAAACGTTGAGCAAGCGGGGTTTGCCGTATTGAAATCACCCGATATTCCATCCATTCTGGTTGAAACTGCATTTCTGAGTAATCCTAGTGAAGAAGAAAAACTACGCAGCCAAGATTATCAAAACAAAATGGCCAATGCAGTCTTCATGGGAATTAAAGGATATTTTGCCAATAACCCTTCACTGACTCGCGCGGAAATGGTGCGGTAGTAAAATACTCCCTACCAGCAAAGAGATTGGTAAATCAATACTAAAAATCCGTCCTAGCTATATTAATTCGCTGTGGTTGCGCCAGCACAAGACTCGAGAATTTTCCACGCCATTTGCCCGGTATAGCGATCACCGTCTAGCGTAGCCATGACTGAAGCATAGTCATTCTTTTCAAGCAAAATTGAAAAAGTATATGCCGTCTGTTTTTTTTCGGCTGCGCTTTCTTCCGAAGAAAGCATTTCGGAATTAAGGTCTCCTGTGGTTTTTACTGCATCCGGATTAGAGGGCGCATACGCCGGATAGACATTTGATAGATAACGTGTATCTAAAGCCAGCACTTCTGAGGCTTCTTTATCCGAAAACTGTTTATGTTTAAATTGCAGATCATTGAGTGCGCGTTTGCCATCCGACTGCAATTTAGTGACCACGCATTTTGCGAGCGCTGCATGCTCTCCCGAAAATTGCTGGTTAAAAGATTGCGGCGCTTGTTCCACTTCGCGGTCGGTTTTGAGTGTTTCAGAAATATTGCTGCACGCGATTAAAGAAAATGAAAGCGTTAAGATTAATAGCGTACGTAATATCATGATTGATCGGCCTAAAAGTTATCCACCAAAATAAACATAGGGTTTCATCGGTTCATTCGATTCTTTAAACCGTTTTTGTTCTTCTTTATTGAGTTTTTTATCCCACCACATGCTGCGCGCAGCTTTACGTTTTTCGTTTAATTCTGGTTTTTTTTCCAGTAATTCACGAATGAATTTAGTGTGATCAGATTCGTAATTGTAGTCCATTATATTATTTCCTCTTCGATGGATACTAAAGCGTTGAACTTTAGCATAGCCCTGCAGAAAAATACAATTCTCCCTGTACTTTCAAGCAACCGACAAATCCTTGAAATCAATTTATTGCGTTTTGCGAACAGGAATTCGCCAAATGTAAAAACTTAAAATACTGCCAAGCACCACGAGCATTATTTTTTGCCATGATTCTGGCACGATAATAATGGAACTACCAAATGACAGGGTAATCAGGAAATAGACCCATCGTTTGACGCGTTCAGGAATACTGCGGTAAGTAAGCCATTCATGAATGATCGGGCCTGTGACTTTGTTTTCCATCAATTTTCGATGAAATCGTTCTGATCCGCGGGCAAAGCAAGCGGCTGACAATAGTATAAATGGCGTGGTAGGCAGGATAGGAAGCGCTATTCCCAGGATTCCCAATATTAAGGCCAAAAAACCGCCAATCAAATAAAGCATTCTTACCAAAGGGGAGTTATGCAATTGCAGCAAATCAGCGATTTGTTCCTCGGTTAGTGTTTTTTCGGGTTTTTCAGAAGATGTCGGCATACTCGATTTAGACCCAGTCTGGTTTTGAAAAATAATGCAATTTAGTTGCGTAAAAATGTATTATTTTGAGAAGATCAACTTCAAAATGACAATGATTTACAATTTGTTGTAACGGGTATGCCGGCAAATAATGACGAATGGCACATTACAGTTATAATATTTCAATGTAGTAAGTTAAATATTATCAATTTCTAGGGTAAAAAATAAAAGGAAATCATGAAAACATTCAATGTTAGAAATTTATTTAATTTGATCTTTATATTTTTTGTAATTGCGATAGCACCGCAAATAGTACTTGCAAATACCGGTGAACTCCAAAAAACCGATGTAAAAGTGGGAACTGGCGAAGAAGCAGAAATAGGCAAAACAGTTAATGTGCATTACACCGGCTGGTTATATGACGAAAATGCTCCCGATAAAAAAGGTAAGAAATTTGATAGCTCGTATGACCGTAAAGAGCCCTTTTCTTTCATGCTAGGTGCAGGCCGCGTCATTAAAGGGTGGGATAAAGGCGTGCAAGGGATGAAAGTTGGGGGACAACGTACGCTCATCATTCCGCCTTCAATGGCTTATGGAGCTAAAGGTGCAGGTGGTGTCATACCGCCCGATGCGACTTTGATTTTTGATGTCGAGCTGATTGGTTTCAAACAAGGCGGCGGGTATCATTAATATCGATTTTCGATAAATATCACGCTTTCTCTATCAAGTCTTGTGAAATTATTATGACAGCCAGTGAACAGAATCAACAGACTGAGGAAACTCAATCAGTAGATCAACGGAGTTTTTTTCAACGAAACAAACGCTGGTTAATTAGTCTAAGCGTATTTTCCACGATTATTGTGGTCTTAGTTGCCATGAGTTATCTATGGCTACCAGGCTATGCAAAGTCACAACTGGAAATACGCCTTTCAGAATTATTACAGCGATCGGTCAAAGTTGGCGCAATTGAATTCAAGCTGCACAACTTAGAATTGATCGTGCATGATTTCAGCATTGATGAGAAAGCAAGTGACGCTAAAGACAATAATCAATTGTTTTCTTTAGGTAAGTTGTATGTCGATGTCAGCATTGAATCGATCAAGCATCGTGCTCCAGTGATTACCAGCCTTGTGCTGACAGATCCCAAAGTTAGGTTGGGCCGGGATGTGAATAATCGGCTGAGCATCGCGGATTTAATTGAAAAATTCAGTCAACCCTCTGAATCTGATGATACCGAGAAAGGCCCGCCTTTAAAATTCTCGGTGAGTCACATCAAGATGGAAAATGGTTATTTTGAGTTCGATGACCAATTTAAATTATCCAATCATAAAATCAGTGAAATTAATCTGGGAATACCGGTCATTGCTAACTTTGAAAGTACCGTGACCAATTGGATCGAACCCCACTTTAATGCAAAAATTAACGATTCACCTTTTTCTCTGACAGGCAAACTGCGACCGTTTACTGAAAAACAAGAAGCAACGTTAGCAATAAAACTGGATGAACTTGATTTAGCTCAGTTGGATAACTACGTAACACTGCCCAATGGTATCAGCTTTAATTCTGGATTTTTAGATACCGATTTGTTAGTAACCTTTACGCATACACCGGAAAAAACCCCTGATGTCATTTTGTCTGGAGAAGCGAATTTAACTCGTTTTGCAATGAAAAACGCTACGGTTGAGGAACCGTATCGAGCACAATTCAAACAGATGAAAATTGATTTGGCCAGTGTCGATTTGATGATGCAAAAATCCTCAAAGCTTACGTTAAAAATCGACGATATCGCGTTAACGCCAGTCGATGATAAGACGCCAGCCTTGTCATTAGAAAACTTGACGATCGATCAGATTGGTATCGATATGAATAAGCATGAAGTCGAACTGGATGACATTACCCTGGATCGCCTGCGTACCACATTGCGTCGTGATACCACGGGCAATATCGATTTAATGCGTCTGTTTCAACCGGCTGGTAGCGTAGCTAGGAATAAAGAAGCTGAATCAAAGCCTGCAGCAAAAGCATCTCCGTCAAAAGCTGCGCGAGCAAAAACGCAACCTAAAGCGGTTGCGAAGGTTAAAGCGACCCAAATGAAACTTGCGCGGGTTCCGTTACCGGGCCGTAAACCAGACCCCAATAATCCCGTTCAAGTACAAATTGCAGACAGCGACACTGCTAAGGATTCGTCAAAAGAAGTTCAAAACGATACTGAAAAAGCTGCGCGTGCGGATAAAGTTGATGTGCCGCCGAAAGAAGATAAAAAAGCGGTTGCTAACGATGCGCCTTGGACAGTTCAAATAAAAAGTATCAAACTCGAACAATCAGCGTTGCGGTATGAAGATCTGAATTTGACGAAAACGCCGCCAATGGTGGTTGATCAACTCGAAATCAAAGTGAATGACATTGATTTAGAAGGCATCAAACCATTAAAATTATCGGTTAAAGCACGGATCAATGAGCGCGGCAAACTCAAGGTTGATGGCAATTTGGCGTGGGCACCTCTCGATACTAATTTGATGCTTGATCTTGATTCGGTTAACTTAGTTCCGCTTCAGGGGTTGGCCGGCAACAAGTTGAATGCGTTAATCACCGGTGGTGACGTTTCCTTTCTGGGTAACGTCAAGGCGCAGCAAAAACCCGTGTTGCAATTCCATGTCAATGGCGATGCAAAACTTTATAACCTACATGTTTTCGATGAAAAAAATGCACACGATTTGCTGAACTGGAAAAAACTAGATATTACTGCTTTGAAAGTGGTTAATAATCCAATGCGTATTGATATGAATACCGTAACGTTCAGCGATTTTTACGCACGTGCTGTTTTGTTGCCAACAGGAAAATTGAATCTGGTTGAAATTGTTAATGTTGATAAAAACATTGAAGTTGATGTCGATTCTGCGGACAACAAAAATGCTGTGGAAGTCAAAGTTACCACGACTGAGAAAAATCCTAAAAACCCACAAGTAAATCCGGAAAAAGAAACCGTGATTCAAATTGCCAAGGTATTGTTACAACGCGGTAATGTTAATTTTCATGATCGTTTCATTAAGCCGAATTACCGAGCTAACTTAACGGGCCTAAATGGACAGATAGGACCATTGTTTCCTGGAAAATTTGGCGTTATTGATGTACGAGGCGCGGTTGATAAAACAGCCCCGCTGGAAATTAAAGGAAAAATCGAACCGTTTAGTGAGGAATTTTTTCTCGATCTGACAGCTAGAGTGAAGGAAATCGACTTGCCGCCTTTTAGTCCTTATTCGGGAAAATATGTCGGTTATGCCATTCAAAAAGGTAAGCTCTCGGCAGATGTGACCTATCATGTCGAGAAAGGTAACCTTACGGCGGATAATAAAATTTTTATCGATCAGTTTACTTTGGGGGAAAAGATTCCTAGCGAAAATGCTGTATCGTTACCGCTCGACTTGGCTATTTCATTGTTGAAAAATCGCAAAGGTGAAATCAACTTGCATTTACCGCTCCAGGGTACGATCAATGATCCCCAATTTAATTTGGGCGGACTCATTTTTGACGCCTTTGTAAATTTGATGACCAAAGCGATTACGGCGCCGTTTACGTTAATTGCTTCAATGTTTGAAGGTGGTGAAGAGCTTTCTACCATTGCCTTCACGCCCGGGTTTGCTGACATTAATGAAGAAGCTGCCAAGCGGTTGCAATCATTATCCGAAATCATGACCGATAAATCAGAGCTTAAGCTTGAAATTACCGGTTTTGCCGATGCGGAACAAGATCATGATGGGCTTAAATTAGCGCTGTTACAGGATAAAGTGAAAGCGCAAAAATTGGCGGTTCAAACTGAAAAGGGCGTCACCAGCGGGGCATTGGGCGACATAAAATTAACGCCAGAGGAATATAGCAAATATCTCACAGTAGCCTATAAAAAAGAGAAATTTGAAAAACCTAAAAACGTTGTCGGTTTAACAAAAAGCCTTCCCGATGCAGAGATGGAACATTTGATGCTGCAACACATTCAGATAACTGAAAACGAATTGGCCACGTTGGCGGAGCAGCGAGCAATATCCGCACACAACTGGTTAATTGAAAATGGCGGCGTTCAAGATGAGCGTATTTTCATCGTCTCAGCTTCACAAAATGATAAAGTCGAAGAGAAAAAAGGTGGACGGGTCGAGTTTATGTTGAAGTAAGAAATATCCACCTGCCTAATAGTGCAGGAAATGCAATATATTTACTATCAACTTAATGCAGGCCAAACAGCCATTTTGCATATTAAATCTATTTTTATCCATTCCTTCATAGCATTTATCCGTCAGTTCCCGATCAAATAGGACAAGAATCTTGAGAGATCGAAAGCCGGTTAGTTTTTCCTAGGAAAAACTAGAGCTTTTATTAATATTGGCTTTAAGGCTTTTCACCCAATTTTTAGATATAAGCATATTACTAAATAGTATTTCTATTTATATTTGGATCCGGTTATAGTTCGCCGCACTTTAAAGGGTATACAGCCAGTCTTATGAAAATACGCAATCTTGATCTAACACGTAATCCGGTTAATGAGGAACATCAGCAATTAGGATTACCTCCTGTTGAGGATACTGTTTCTCATCTGGAGGCACACCCTTTCTTACGGGTTGCCGTATGGTTTGCTGTTATTGTATTAATTTCGCTGATTGGATTTTTGGTAATCCGCTTCTTTCTTGCGCAAGATTGGGGGGCTAGCTGGCAGATCATTAACAATACACTTGATAGCAGATTATTCTGGAGTGCTGTGGCCGTTGGTTTTCTTGCGCAAGTGGTTGATGGTGCATTAGGTATGGCTTACGGCGTTACTGCAACTACTTTTTTATTGGCATCGGGCGCAAGTCCCGCTGCGGCCAGTGCCAGCGTTCATATCGCAGAAATTTTCACTACCGGTGTTTCGGGAATCGCGCACGCCAAGTTTGGTAACGTCAATAAACAATTATTCACTCGCTTGCTGGTGCCTGGAATACTCGGAGGTATTTTAGGTGCGGTATTGGTCACGCAGGTTAACAGTGCACTATTCAAGCCTTTTATCTCCGCTTATTTGCTGCTGCTGGGGGCTTATATTCTCAGTAAAGCATTCCGACAACTCAACATCCGTAGAGACGCCCCTCGGCATGTAGGTAAACTGGCATGTTTCGGAGGTTTTATGGATGCTGCGGGCGGTGGTGGTTGGGGGCCGATTGTAACCACAACTTTGGTCGGAACAGGCAACGATCCACGCACAACGATCGGTTCTGTTAACTTTGCAGAATTTTTTCTGACCTTGGCCAGCGCAGCTGTTTTTGCTTTGTTGATGGAAACGGATACTTGGCCGCTGATTATCGGTTTGGTTTTCGGTGGCTTGTTTGCGGCACCATTTGCCGCCTATTTATGCAAGAAATTCCACGCACGTACGTTGCTGATCCTGGTCGGGGTTCTCATCATTACGATTAGTTTTTATAATCTGTATAAAGCGCTTATCACTTTGTAGATAAAAGAATCTCTTGTATACGTCAAGATTCTAGAATATTTTTCTATATTTCTAGTTAAACTTACTAACACCAACGTATAAGTATTTCCATTCAGAACGCTAGGTGTAGCGCTCTTATTTTTCACATGATTCCTTATGTTTTTTATTGATTTCATTCTTCACATCGACAAGCATTTGCAGCTACTGGCTTTGGAATATGGGCTATGGATCTATGGCATTCTTTTCCTGATTATATTTTGCGAGACAGGATTGGTTGTGCTACCACTTTTACCTGGAGATTCCTTACTATTTGCTGCAGGTTCTTTGGCATCCCTGGAAGGTTCTCAGTTAAACCCGCATATCTTGTTTGCTGGTTTAAGTATTGCCGGAATTCTCGGAGATTCGGTGAATTATTGGATAGGCAAAATGGTTGGCCCTAAAGTTTTCGCCTCGCAAGAATCACGTTTTTTCAAACGCGAGTACCTCGACAAAACGCATGCTTTTTATCTCAAGCATGGTACTAAAACCATTATCATTGCGCGTTTCATTCCCATTATTCGCACCTTTGCGCCTTTTGTTGCAGGTATCGGAACAATGCCTTATCGTACTTTCATTGTGTATAACATAGTCGGGGCTGTGCTATGGGTTGGGAGCTTTGTTTACGCTGGATTTTATTTTGGACAACTGCCGATGGTGCAGCAAAACTTCAAACTCATCATTCTAGCGATCATTGTTCTATCGATAACACCACCGATATTTGAATATCTCAAACATCGTTATAAAAAATAACAGGAATATTCCGGCCAATAATAATTTGTCACTTCAAACGAAGAATGATATATATCAGCAGGTTAGATGTATGGCATGACTTGCTGTCGTAAGCTTAAGTTTTTAATGTAAAATTGGCCTATTTAATTAAACCGAAAGACAGATTCCGTGCAACTTGACTACTCGCTACGCTTAAAAGAGCGCCTCAATAACAGTCGATGTAGTATTGATAAGATGATCGCCGACACCATGAATCTTGTGTAAGTGACGCTTATTACTGATCGTTTCAATTCCCTCCAAAACAATGACAATAACAGTGGAAACTTCACATAGCCGCATCCATGCCATTTTTGCGCGTTGGACTACGTTTTCTTATCAGCATGCGCTGTGGGTACTATTAACAGCACTATTGGTTGCCATCGTTAGTGGCGTATATGTCTCGCGCAATTTGGGTATGAATACCGATACTGCTGAGATGCTTTCCGAAGATTTGCCGTTTCGCATCAACCTGAAACGCTACAATGAATCATTTCCGCAAGACATTGATACGCTCCTCATCGTGTTGAATGCACCCACGCCTGAACAGGTGCGTGTGGCGACAGAGAACTTAGCTGCGCGGTTGAAACAAGATACCACCAATTTTTACGATGTGTATTCGCCGCGAGTGGATGATTTTACCGCACGTAACGGGTTGCTTTATCAAACTATTCCTGAGCTTGAACGCATTACTGATAGTTTGGCCGCAGCACAGCCATTGATTACACGCATTTCCCGCGATCCCTCGCTATCCGCTTTTGCAGATGTGCTAACCAGCGCGGTGGATGAGTTGGATAAAGGACGAAATATCGAATTACGCCCCGTGTTGAATGGCGTTAATGCAACATTGGAGGCGCGACTCAAAGATTCGCCCAGAGCGTTGTCATGGCAGACCATGTTTAGTGGCGAAGCGCAAAAGAACACCTACCAGGAACTCATCATCATCAAACCGAGGCTTGATTTTTCTCAGTTATTTCCAGCTGAGCAATCCATCGCCGCGTTGCATGCTGCGGCGGAAAGTGTCGGAATCACAGAAACTAGTCCAATCCGTTTGCGCATTACGGGGGAAGTAGCTCTGGCCGAGGAAGAACTGAACAGTTCACTGCGTGGAATGGAATATGCCGGAATCATTACGTTCGTGTTGGTCGGTATTGTACTTTTCTTCGCGATGCGAAACGGCGGATACATCCTTAATGTGCTGGTTTGCTTGCTGATGGGATTAATTCTGACCGCTGCATTTGCCACGGCTACTGTCGGGCACTTGAATCTGATTTCTATTGCCTTCGCCGTATTGTATATCGGCTTAGGTGCGGATTTTGCGATCCATTTTCTGCTGCGCTATCGCGAGGTTCTGGAGAATAACCATTCTCCGTCAGAAGCCATCCACATTTCAGGTGGCGATGCCGGAGCCGCATTGACTGCATGTACCGTCACCAATGCGATCGGCTTCTATGCCTTCATACCGACCGATTATAGCGGCGTGGCCGAGCTCGGCATCATCTCCGGAACGGGCATGATTATTAGTTTGCTGGTTACTCTTGTCATCGGTCCGGCATTGTTACGTTACCTGCCGAGAAAAAATGTGGCAAAACCAGCGACAAAGAGTTCGGTGGGCCGGGTACTCGAATTCTCCTTGAAGTGGCACAAACTGACATATGCGATTACGCTGGTGGCTACGATTGCCGCACTGGCGATTCTCCCGCAGGTGCGATTCGACTATAATTTATTGAATATGCAAGACCCGAAAGGAGGTGCAGTACAGACTTTCCGCGAATTGCTGGCTGAACCGGATTTGTCACCTTGGTATATCGCTGTGCTGGCCAACAATCCTCAGGAAACAGAAAATTTGGCCAAGCGGCTCGCTGATCTGCCCGAAGTCAATAAAGTCGTTACGATATTGGATTTCGTACCCACGCAGCAAGAAGAAAAATTCTCGCTCATCCAGGAAATGGCATTGACGATAGGGCCGATTGCTGCGACACCGCCACCACAAATCCGGATAACCAGTGACGCGGTTTTGGCTGAGCAGTATAAAGCGCTGCGGGGATTGATTCAGGCACTGGACCGGTTTATTGCCAATCGCCCGGATCATCCATCTGCGGCTACTGCAAGCACTTTAAAAACGACGCTTACGCATTTGTTCGCACAGTTAGATAAAATTAGTAACGATGAAAAAAGTAAACGGTTGTATGCCATCGAAGACGATCTACTGGCGATGCTGCCACTGGCTTTGCAAAGTTTGCGCACGGCGACAGAAGCCAACGTTTTCGGTGAGGAAGACTTGCCAGCCGCATTTAAAGATCGCTGGCATAGTGACGCGGGCGGATATCGGCTAGCGGTGTATCCGGTAGAGGATCTTACCGATAACGATGCGTTGCGGCGTTTTGTGCGTTCCGTGCAACAAGTAGCGCCGCATGCTATCGGTGTGCCGGTGATCAGTCTGGAAGCGGGAGAGGCTGTGGTGCAGGCGTTTATTCAGGCATTTTCTTTAGCGTTGATCGGTGTTGTCGTCATTTTATTGGCATTGTTGCGTAGTATTAAATATACCTTGCTGGTGCTGTTGCCGCTGCTGCTATCGAGCCTATTTACGGCCGCGTTTACCATATTACTGGATGTTCCGTTTAATTTTGCCAACATCATTGCTTTGCCGCTATTGCTCGGACTCGGTATCGATAGCAGTTTGCACATGGTGTATCGGAGCATCAATAATGAGCTGGTCAGCGAAGTACTGATTCATACCAGCACCGCGCGAGCCATTTTTTATAGTGCGCTAACAGCACTGGTGGATTTTGCCAGTTTGATGCTTTCGTCGCATTTGGGCACGGCGAGCATGGGGATACTATTGACAGTGGGGCTAGCTTTCACTCTGATCTGCACACTTGTTATTTTGCCCGCTTTACTTCGTACTCCAACGGTCGCGGTTAAAGCGAGTGCATGATGCGCGACAAACACCGAGCTCAATTCTTTTTGCTTGTATCGTTCGGGTCACAATCGGCCAGAGGCCGCACCTGGCTGATGATGTCTTCACCGCCGGCAGGTGTATTAATGCTTCGACCAACGTGGCTTTTCCGGTAACCGTATAGAAAATAGAAGATCAATCCAATCCCCGACCAGATCGGAAACACCAGTTTTGCATCGGTTGGTAGAAAGAAAAAAAGCGTGATACAACCAACCACTGCAAGCGGGCCGATCAGCCAAACTGCAGGTGTCCGGAAAGGGCGTACACGGCTCTTGTCTTTAATGCGCAGTATCATGACAGTAAATGCTACGACCATAAAAGCAAACAGCGTTCCGGAATTAGAAATATCCGCCAGTTTTCCGACGGGCAAGAAAGCGGCGGCAGCCATGACACCCAAGCCCGTTACGTAAGTAACAACATGCGGCGTTTTGAAGCGGGGGTGAATGCGGCTTAATACTTCCGGCAGCAGACCGTCGCGCGACATGACGAAAAAAATGCGCGTCTGGCCGAATAACATCATCAGAACCACCGAAGGCAGTGCCAGGAAAGCGGTAAGCCCCAGAAAATTACCGACTTTTTCCCAGCCAATCTCACGTAAAACCAATGCCAATGCTTCATGTGAACAAACCAGCGGTTGCTGCCCGAGAGCGGCCAGCGATTGGCATTGTTCAGCCAATCTCAAAGAGCCTGGTACTAAATTCTTTCCGGTTTCATCCAACAGTGGTTGCGCACCGATGGCACCGATGGCACCGGCTGAGATAAGCAGGTAAAAAACAGTGCAAATTACCAGCGAACTAATCAACCCAATGGGCACATTGCGCTGCGGATCCTTGGTTTCCTCCGCGGCTGTCGAAACCGCATCGAATCCAACATAAGCAAAAAATATGGACGATGCCGCAGCAATCACACCAGCTTCCCCTAACGGCAAAAAAGGGTGGAAATTTTCCAGACTAGCAACCGGTAGTGTTAACGCAATGAAAAGCGTTAATGCGGCAATCTTGATAGCAACGAGCGTGGCATTAAATGTTGCGCTTTCCCGTGTACCGATGACTAGGAGTGCGATCACCAGGATGCAGATGAAAACTGCCGGTAGGTTAATAATTCCGCCAGCAAAAGGTCCATTTGCCAGCGCAAAGGGTATCTCTACCCCAAGCGAGTTTTGCATAAGGCCAACGAAATAGCCTGACCAGCCGACAGCAACAGCACTTGCGGCAACGGAGTATTCAAGCATGAGCGCCCATCCAACCAGCCATGCGACCAATTCGCCCAGCACTGCATAAGAATAGGTATAAGCAGACCCGGAAACGGGCACCATGGAAGACAGTTCGGAATAGCAGAGTGCTGCGACGGTACAAACAAAACTGGCAATGACAAACGAAAGCATCATGCCAGGTCCGGCCTTTTGCGCTGCTTCGGCGGTCAGAACAAAAATACCCGTGCCGATAATTGCGCCAATACCCAAGAGAGTGAGCTGCCATGCACCCAAGGTGCGGTGAAGACTTTTCTTTTCTGCAGTAGCCAGGATGGCATCAAGTGATTTTACACGCCAGAAAATCATTCATACTACCTTTAAATTAAACAAATAGTTACGATGCCGGGATTAATATCTCAATCGGGCCCGAATAATATCATAAAATCTTTTCTGATCGATGGCTTGTGCCAGATACCCAGGGCGATCGGGCTCAAATTACGCCCCTCATGCGGAGCGAATGATCATTATTCCAACCGGTATAATTACCCTATTCTGGTCAATTTTCGACCGGTGTCAACAATCTGCCATGAAAATCCTTGATACCTAGCAGATAAACTTCACAAATTTTGAATCTTGTGCTTGTAAATCTGTTTTTCATATTATCATTGATAATCCATTGAAAAGGAGCATCATCATGCCCGAAGAGAATCCAGTCGCTGTTCCTAAGATTGACACAGTGAAAATGACTAATTTTGTGAAACCTGTATTTGGTTTAATGAGTATTCTGTTGATTTTTGGGTATGGGATTTTGAGCGGATGTACGCCAACTGTCAAAGTCGATCCTCCTTCTGAGCCGATCACTATTAACTTGAACATCAAACTGGATGCGGATATTCGTGTGAAGCTGGAAGAAGATGCAAAAAAAGATATCGCTACAAATCCTGGTATTTTCTAACAATTCAATACTTATGCAATGGAGTCTTCATGATAAAACCTATGAATGAAAAGTGCACTATGACTTCGCGAGTGAGGGTTTTTATAATTACGTTTGTTACCGCTGTATTATTCACATCAGTTGCATTGGCTGCTTCATTGGAAGAGTTGCGCGCATCTGGTGCCATTGGCGAGAGTTCTACCGGTTATGTCGTGGCACGAGATTCTAGTGCACGGTCACAAGCCGATACAATCAATGCGCAGCGCAGAGAAATTTATCAGCAAAAAGCGGCTGCACAAGGCGTAAGTGTTGATCAAGTCGGTAAAGTTTATGCGCAAGAACTGTTCAAGACACTGCCAGGAGGAACCTGGATTCAAGTCAATGGGCAATGGGTAAAGAAATAATTGCATTGGTTAGTGCTCTATCCAGTCAGTGATTGAATGCTACGCCGTTTAACCAAAGGATGAATTGACAATTTATACGTCTGAACATAACGTTCTATATGAACTGTCCCAGCAAGTCGGTAAAGCGCTTTCTCAGCAAGGAATGATGTTAGTAACCGCAGAATCCTGCACCGGCGGTTGGTTAGGTCAGGCCATTACGGCTGTTTCGGGAAGTTCCGCATGGTACGACCGAGGCTTTATTACGTACAGTAATCTGTCTAAACAAGAGACGTTGGGCGTTCAATCAGCAACCTTGGAAAAATTTGGCGCCGTATCGTCACAAACCGCACAAGAAATGGTATCTGGTGCGCTTAATAGAAGTCACGCACACATTGGCGTTTCGATTACAGGCATTGCCGGCCCGGGGGGTGGAACAATCGAAAAACCTGTAGGCATGGTGTGTTTTGCTTGGGCAACCAAGAATGGCTCAGTGCAAAAAAAAATACAAAACTTTAATGGCGATAGAGATACAATTCGCTTCAAGTCGGTAGAAACAGCACTGAATGGATTATTAATGTTGATGAATGATTTTTCTATGTATGCTTAATTTCTCCCAGTTTCATTCTTCTGACTAGAGTTTATGCTCAATCTAGCTATACAATTTTTTGATCTACGATACCCCCTGTAATATTAAAATAGCGTTTTATTAATTTTTGAATGTGAGGTTGTAAATGGAAGACGCAGAAATTGCTCTAATGTTTTCATTGTTAATGATACCTGCCGCAATATGGTTGCAATTGTGGGTAAAAGCACGCAGGGAAAGAAGGAAAAACGAAGCTGGAGAGGAAGAGTTTACTAGTACGGGAACGGCGCTATTCTCTATTATCCTAGAAGGAGCTGCAATTGTAGGAGGACTGATTATGATTATCATGGGAATAAGTGGGATCATTAAATATGTCTTAAAATTCTACGCTTATTAGACTAGATGCTCCTAAAATACCGATAATCCATTGATAGACTGAAAAAGTGGCTTTGTTCAAACCAATCAACTTGACTAAGAATCTTAACATCGATCTTATCCTCTGGCGAAATGGTGATTCATAGATATTCGAACCTGCCAGAGGCCATTAATCCGGTTTATTTGAATTGGGGCGTATCGCGAACTTTGTGTAAACGGTGTATGGTTACCGGATAGGCATACGCTACTGGAACGGAAAATGATGCACGCCCAGGTACGCCGCCAGGTTTACGCAATTGATGGATAATCCGTTTTCCATTTTGCCTCGAATTCAGCCAATCGAGCTTGACTCGTATCAGCGATGGCGGCAGCGTAAACCCGAGCAATTGCTTTTCGCCAGACAAGTTAATACCAGGAGCCAGATAGACAAATAGGATACAACGCATTCAGTGATCGGGATTGCCATGCGTGTGATCAAGTTGTTCTAAGGTGTTTAGCCATTCAGCTTCTAATGCACGCTCGATCAGTTTCCTGGTGAGTTGCTTGCGCAAACCATGCTTACAATCAATCCTCCGGTTTCTTGTAATCGACCAGCAGACTGCCGATCATTCGTTGCTTACAGTCACTTCTTCTCCTCGAAGAATAATGGCAGTTTCCTGCCAGATGACCGTTTACACAAAAATTCTTACACTCTATTGAATTGACTTACGAAATCTTTGCAAAACTCCTAAATTCTTCCAAAAATAATATTTAAGTTTATTTGTAAGTAATTAGATATCTTTCGAAGCTTTTGCAAAGATTTTAAATAATAAAAATTTGACAACCCTTTTAGGGTTCAGTAAATTCAAAATGTCCTAGTTAAGGAGCAGTGTCGCCTTTTTTGGATCATATTTGTTAACGTTTTAGAGATCATCATTGATTTAGAAATGCTGCGGATAAAACTTTAAGGATAGCTTTAACTATATAATTTTATTGGAGAACATTATGATAAGAAATGGTTTAATTGCTGCAACTGCTTTCCTGCTATTATCTCCTGCTATGGTTTCTGCCGCTGGATATGGCGCCGCAGGTTGTGGATTGGGATCGGAAGTAATGGGTTCTGAGCCTGGCGCAAAACAAATATTAGCAGCTACAACTAATGGTACTTTTGGTTCACAAACATTTGGCATTACTTCAGGAACATCAAATTGCGGTGATCATGGATTGTTGAGCCTGGATAAGGAAAGAGAAGTTTTCGCACAACAAAACTATACCAGCCTAGTTAAAGAAATGGCTCAAGGTAAAGGTGAAACGCTTTCGACACTCGCTAACTTATACCAATGCCCAGGTGATACGCACCGAGAATTTGGTGCGATGACACAAAATAAATTTGATCACTTAGTTTCAAACGATCAAACAACTTCTGCAGAATTATTGGCAAAGCTTGAGGATCAAATCAATTCCAATCCCAAACTTGCAAAATCTTGCAACATTCAAGTTTCATCTCTCAAGTAGTTAAGAGAACAACGATACAGCCACGGGCATAGTTGCAGCTGACTATGCTCGTTGGTTAATTGCAGTTTTTCGTTTTATATCTGTGCGTCGTGTCATTTCAGTATGCTACATACTATTCATTTGCAGTCTTTTCCTTTCGCATTTTGTCTATGCAAATCCCCACGCAGCGTATCTAGCTGAACTACAACAACAAGCTCAGCAAAAACAATTAAGTAATGAGCGCGTTTGGCGCTTATTGCTGAAATATAACAGAAAAGTCTTTGGTGGCGGCGTTGTCAGCGAAGCCGACGGCATGGATTTCTTTAATTCATCGATCGGAAAAACCAATCCAGAAGCGGAATTAGCGGCAACACTTGCGAGCTTTTTCTTACCCTTAGAAAAAGTAGCCAAAGATGCAGAGCATCCACAATGTAATTTTCCAGCGCGATTCAAATGGTTGAAGCAACAACTTCAATTCGATCCCAAGCAGATTCCAATACAGCACTGCGATCGTTTAGATCGGTGGATAAAAACACTGGATCCTGTTGGCGTTACCTTGGTATTTGCATCCTATTTTCTCAATAACCCCGCTTCAATGTTTGGCCACACGCTGATCCGCATCGATAGTCGAAGAACCGGACCTGACAATCAATTGATGAATTACGGCGCTAATTACGCGGCTGTGCCAGATACCGATAATGCTTTTTTGTATGCCTTAAAAGGACTTATTGGATCATTTGAAGGGCGTTTTGCAATATTTCCTTATTACACCAAAGTGCAGGAATACAATAACTGGGAAAGTCGCGATCTATGGGAATATCAGCTTAAATTCACCGAAGATCAACTCAATATGATGCTATTGCACTTATGGGAATTGGGCGGAACTTATTTTGACTATTATTATTTTCAAGAAAATTGTTCTTATCACATTCTTTCATTGCTAGAAATTGCCAATCCGGAATTACGCTTAAAAGATCAATTCTTTTTTAGTGTTATACCCACTGACACGTTGAAGCTAGTTATGGCTCAGAAAGACCTGGTGAAACAAGTCGATTATCGTCCGGCAGTTTTGACTAAAATGAATCATAAGCGCATGCTAATGACCGATATGGAACAACAGCTTTTTCAAGACATCGTTAAAGAAAAAGCTACCATCGAAGATCAGCGCTTTGCTTTACTTCCAGAAAACTCCAAAGCGTTACTACTGAATGCGTACATGGATTATTTGCAGTATTTGAGTATGCAGCGAAAAACCGAGAAGGAAGTAAAAATACCTCGTTCTGTATTGCTCGCACGTAGTCGTTTGCCGATTAGCGATGATGGCAATCAGCAGATCAAGCATTTTTCAACACGACCCGATCAAGGACATGGCACAGATCGTTTGCAACTTGGCGCGGGTCACAATGATCATGAATCGTTTCTCGAATTTGCTTATCGCCCGGCGTATCACGATTTGATGGCGAAAGATACCGGCTACGATAAAAACTCTGAGATCATTTTTATGGATCTTAAATTGCGTTATTACCTTGAGTCTGAGCGAATCAGATTAGATCAAGCAAAATTTCTCGCTATTACTGCGCTCAACCCTTACGATCCATTGTTTAATAAATTTTCTTGGCGCTTCGATGTTGGCATCGACACATTAAAAGACCACGATTGCAGTTATTGCAACGCTTTCAAGGGAAGCTATGGTAGAGGGCTTTCCTATCGCCCACATTTTTTTTCACCATTGCTGTTGTTTTCCTTTGCGGATGTTAAAGCGGAATTTTCTAAAGGATTGAAAGATTATTATCGACTAGGAGGAGATGTCGAAATCGGCGCTTATTACGATGTGACGCAAAATTGGCGCGTCAAATTATCGGGTAGTTATCAAATTTTTTTATTAGGTGAAACTAAGCTATTTTTTACTTCACACCTTGTTACCCGCTACGCCATTACACAGGATCTCGACGCTCGAATCGAACTCAATCGTTATGATCACAATCACGAAGGAATTTTTTCAGTTAATTATTTTTTTTAATTACCCCGTTCAATTTGATCTAACAGGCACATCGCCTTCTAGTGATCGTACAAATTTGCGCGTTTGCCACGTTCTCCGCTGATTCATTCATCAAACCGTCATTTCCAACTTCTATCATCAATACTCTGGCATACCGGACAACTCGCTGCATTCGAATCAAGTGCATATACCACTCAATTTTTCACTCGATCGCCTTCCAGTCAATCAGATGATCTATTGGGTTTACAAATCTCCTTCACTGATAATGTGATCGACCAGGTGAGCGACCGTCTGCACCATGCGCCGTCCGATACATGAGGGACAAAATCCACGTCGCTTGCAGGAAAAGACCACCAGTTTCTCATGGGCACAGCTGGCACAACGTAGACGTAAAAACCCATGGGCCAAAATACCACATTCAAAAAATGCCTCAAATTCGTCTTTAACAAAGTCAGGTAACCCTGAACCGGTTTCCGCCTCAACCGATCGGGCAATAGCGCAGCCATCATTGTTGGCATTTTCAAGTTTAATAAAAATGAACACTTTTTGGCTTTAAGTCCATTTTTTATGCGCTCAAATATTAAGCTTTTCTGTTTATGCACTTTAATAGGAACTGCGAACTCGCGCTTTCGACCCAAAACAGCTGTTAGTCTCCTTATTCGGAATGTAATGCTGACTCAAAAGCCGACTGTCAAATGTGCAATAACAAATTGTTTATCCCAGGCATATTTATAAGCACGGGGTTATTTTGTTTGTTTTGCAAGCGCCAGCCGATGCTTCCTCTGATCCGCCCCGACTTTAACGGAGACTCCATTCTCTCGAAAGTTGGAGCGGATCGGGTAAAGACAGGGTATTTTACTCCATCAAGGCAAACCACTCTGCCTACAGGCACGATCTTCCCATTTGCAGAGATTCGTTTCACGTGAAGTAGTAGCCTCAGTGAGACATGCATTAAGCGCACGGTCGCAGTATCCTCTTTGCGGAGGCGAAGAGGAGACAGGGGGGGTTACGGCAATATCGAGTGTTCCCAACTCTGCTTGCACCGCACCGATCGGGCTGTAGCTTGATACTGGGGGAACAGCGTTCGGAATGCCGCCCCAAACGATTCCTACCAGCGCTACACGGGCCATTCCCATTTCGATGAAAACGGGCGATCCGCTGTCGCCGGGTTGTGAAGCTAAGTTTGTCTCGTCTTGACACAACAGCGCCTGAGTTGTTCCCGCCACTGGTGCAATCACGCAGCTGTTCGTGACTCTACCGCTCGTGTAGCCTGTTGTTCGACCAATTTTATTAACGACAGCACCAACCAAGGGTGCCAAACCGAAGCGGTCTACCACTAGTTGAGCACCCCAGTAGTCCATCGTCGGACCGCAGGGAGGTGCGCTACAGGTTCTTGTCGGAAGTGCGATTTTACCCAGATTGTTGCCGTCTGCGGGGTCGTAAAAGGCTGCAAAGGCCGAGTCGCTGAAGCGGCACAACCGACCCGGCGGACAATTGGACAAAAATGGTATCCAGGCGGGATTGACGGTATCTGTTGCGCTGGCAAGAGAGATCAGACTGGGCTGATGAAGGGGTGTGCCTAATGCGCCGCCCGTGCCAGCATCGGTGCAGTGCGAATTAGTGAGAAACCCCATAACGCCGGCACGTTTGGCTACGGCCGTCACTGTACATACACCTGGAAATACACCTGAAAATACTTCTATAGATTTCCAAAGACTCATCTGGATGCCACCCTCAAATGGTCTAAAGACATCCCGTAGTGAATGATAAAACTCAGCCTCTTGATGTTGCACAACACGCACTGCACCATTCGGCACGCCAATTTTCGCTATGTACTTCTCGGCTCTAGACATACCTTCTTTTGTCGTAACGCCGATCGTTACACAATTGCACACCTCGTCGGCATCTAAAGACGCCGCATCCAGCAGCGTCATGACCTCGGTGAATTTGTCTCGATAATCCAAGAGCTCGAACCACGTCCGCTTCGCTGACTTGAAAACGATGATAGGATTCTCGTCAGCCGTGCCGTTCGCTTTGGCACGTGCCTCAAGGTAACGTTTAATGAACGGAAGCGCTTCTTCTTCCTTCGATGAATCCGTCAGAGCGACAATGACGTTACCCTTTTCGTCCAGATATAGACCTCCGAATGAAGGCACAAGACGATTCAAGGTCGCAAACCCTAGATCTAGTGAAATCGCATGGGCGGCACGTTCGACCGGGTCGAGGATGATATCAGATGTTTCTGTCGTTGCGGCACGTGCGGTGAATGTGCCGATGGATAAAATAACCAAGCATAACTTCAATAAGGCATTGCAACAACATTGCTTCATCCTGGCTACTGTGGCGTCCTCGATCAATGCCGGAACTATGACTAGTTTAGATAAGATTTTCATCATTATGTCTCCTTTTGCAATTTTAATGTTGGTACTGCTGGAGCAGTGATGTTCAATAACGCTGAACGACCCGAAGCATGTGCCGCAGCGTCGTTAAGTGCTGCCAATGCCATGGCAACCGCACGCGCAATCAAAAATAGACCTTTCTGATCCACAGAGCTCAATGCTGTTGTATGGTCTCTGCGGATACATTCCATACTCATATCGCACCAGAAGCGTAATTCACTTGTAGCCGTCATTTGAAGGTACCTCCTCAAAATATTTATTGGATTCCTTGATCACAGGATATTAAAAATATGAATATTCTTTCCATATCGTGAAAATTACTACAATCTGCCTTGCAGCCATAAACCTTTCTGTACCCACTGATCGTTTTCACGCTCAAATATAAACATGCTCTGAGGAAATTTACTGTGACTTTCCTCACATCGAATCAGATTCATACTACAATGAACCGACGCGAGTCAGATAATTGTGAAAATTTCCCTACTTTTCTGCGACCTTCGAAATAGCCAGTCATACAAAACGTCTAGTGTCATTCATTTTCATGAATGACACTAGACTAGCAGATACAATCTGTTAGTCTAGTAAGCTGTTAAGAAACAGTAAATTAAGTGATTATTGGGTATAGGAAAAATAAACCACCTTTTCCGTGAGTATTGAATGTACTGAAAGCTGGCCAAACACTGTAATAATCGATCAAAAAATGACTGTATTCCGATTCAGTTGTCACAAAAAATCAAAGATTTTGCCGTGTTTTGGTGCTTCGGACGAAAGACGCCCAGGGGTAAAGGTCAACCCCGTGATGAAGAAGATTGATAAGAACAAGCGCGGGATCAGGTTGGATCGAAAAGTTCGAAGGCCTGCGCAGGCAAACCGAGATGATCAAGAATTTTAGTGATTGCGCCGGATTCCAGGATAGCGGCGATGATTTTCAGAGTTCCGCCACAGTGCGGACAAGGTTCGATGTCGATATCAAACACCCGTTTTAACAGGCACGCCCAACTGATCCGCACGGACGCTGCGGAATGAGTGGTGTAAATTTAATTGTGTCTGGTAGTCAGGCAAGTAAGATCTGATTTTGACAAGAAATCACGTAATTAAACGCAAAGGATCGACCATGCCTGTAAAGCAAGCATACCAAGAATCTTTAACTGAAACGATAAAGAATTTGCATCAAGGACAAAGACTGGATGTGCAAACCATACTTTGCCAAGTATTTGAAAGCCTCATGGAATCGGAACGGACTGTATTTCTACATGAATCGCCGGAAAACAAGGGTAATGGATTTTACAGTCGTTTTATCAATCACCTGCAAGGTCGCTTTGAAATTAAGATTCCAAGAGATCGACGCGGTCAGTTTTATCCATTGACGCTGGAAATCATCAAACAAGATAGCGCCCGTATGGATCAACTGGCACTATCCCTATATAGCCAAGGCGTTTCCCATCGTGGCTTCAGTCCTATTTTTAAGAATCTGTTTTCTTCCCATTATAGTCCTGGGAAGCTATCGCAATGGGTCAAAGCATTTGAGCCGCTACGATTATCCTGACAACGACGTGTACTTTCATCACACTATCACGTTATTTTAATCGACGCGCTTTATCATTCAGTCAGACGTGATGATGTTGCACAAGAGGCAACCTATATCGTAATGGGATTGAAAGAAGATTATAGCCGTGAAATATTGATTTACCCAGAGAATCAGCCGAAGGCTGGAAACAAGTGTTTCGCGATCTAAAACAACGTGGCCTTAAGCCAAGTAGGATGGGTGCTTTGTGACGAGTTGTCCGGCATCGAAGTTGCATTGGAACAGTATTTGCCACATCGCTCGATTCAATGTTGTCTGGTGCACAAAGCGCGACGCTTGATTGCCTATGTGCGTCACCAGGATAAAGCGCATGAAGTGCTGGATTTAGATAGTCCCTTTCATACTCCGGCGCAATTTCAACAGCGGCTCACCAAATTCATCGACCAGTGGGGTAAACGTTATCCCAGTATCCGTGGATCATTACCTGAATATCAATGGCGTTATTACCGCCAATACTTAAACTATCCTGTACAACTGCGACGTATGCTATATACCACCAACTGGATTGAACGCTTTAATAAGGAGGTACGAAAAGCCACACAACATGTCAATAGCTTCCCCAATCCAGATGCCGCGCTAAACTTGATATTTATATGGTTACCAAACAAATGGAGGAAAAAACCTATCGTATACCAATCATAAGTTTTTATCCCTTCAAACAAGAAATGGAGAAGATCTTATTTGGATTCCCTCAGACACAGAATTATTGACACTACCAAAGATCACGGTGATTAGGCGGCATAGCGCATCAGCAGATGATATGCGGAAGTGTGATTCTTGCGCTTGTGCAATCACGTGTCAATGTTCCCCGTAGTGTCTCGTCGGCGTGTAATATTAGCGACCGGTATAGTTCCGATATAGCAGCAAAGGGCACCACCTGTAGGCCTGAGGTATGCTTATTTTCATGGAGCCCGAAGTTTCATAAAATGCAGGCATGAGATGGAGGATAAAGATGGAATGACCGCTCTCACAATATAGTCAGGGGTTTCGTAAGGAATCAGCGATCGACTCCATTTTTGACAGCACGCCTCAGCCATTTAGCAATCGATTTCGTTTTTTGTTGTTGCTAATAAAATTCGAGCTATTATCGTTGAAATTGCTGCTGAAAGTATCTCAGGTAAAGAATAACACAGCTTTTCTTCCTCCTACGACTGCGTTATAGTCATTTTTTTACTTCTAAATATCCCGTACACAAAGGAAAAAACACATGGCAAATTGGTTTAACGATAATTCACTTTCGATTGGGCGTACTCCGTTAGTACGTTTGAATCGTGTTACGGACGGTGCTCCTGCGCTGGTATTGGCTAAAATCGAAGGGCGCAATCCGGCCTATTCAGTGAAATGCCGAATTGGTGCCGCGATGATTGATGATGCAGAACGTAGAGGAATACTTGGCAAAGGTAAAGAAATTGTAGAGCCGACCAGCGGGAATACCGGTATTGCGCTGGCTTTTGTTGCGGCAGCACGCGGGATTCCGCTGACATTGACGATGCCAGAGACCATGAGTGTGGAGCGCCGCAAGTTGTTAGTAGCATTAGGTGCCAAATTGGTTCTAACCGAAGGTGCCAAAGGCATGAGTGGCGCAATCGCTAAAGCGCAAGAGTTTGTGGATTCCGATCCGGGTCGTTATGTGTTACTACAGCAATTCAAAAATCCGGCTAATCCTGCTATCCATGAAAAAACTACTGGCCCAGAAATTTGGCAAGATACTGATGGTGCTGTTGATATTTTTGTTGCAGGTGTTGGAACTGGTGGCACGATTACGGGTGTTTCACGCTATATCAAGAACACCAAAGGTAAACATATTATTTCAGTAGCGGTAGAACCGACTGCGAGTCCGGTGATCACACAGAAACGTGCGGGTGAAACGCTTATGCCGAGCCCTCACAAGATTCAAGGTATTGGTGCAGGCTTTGTGCCTGATAACTTGGATTTATCATTGATCGATGTAGTCGAACAAGTAACCAATGAGGAAGCGATTCAATATGCGCGCCGCTTAGCCAAAGAAGAGGGTATACTCGCCGGCATTTCATGTGGCGCCGCCGTAGCAGCCGCAGTTCGTCAAGCCAAGCGTCCCGAAAACGCTGGAAAAACTGTTGTCGTCATTCTGCCAGACGCGGCTGAACGTTATTTAAGTAGCATTCTATTTGATGGCATGTTTGACGAAAAAGGCTTAGCACTTCCGTGAGTACTACGAAAAGAACGCGCGACATTTTAGTGCGTAACACTTATCTGAATGTCGATAGTATCGTTGCGGAATTGCGTGCTATTCGCTTGGCTGCTTTGGAGCTTCGCAATCGTCGTACCACACCACCTCGCTTACCGTCACGGCGTATTCTTGTCAGTGTTACTGAAGGGTTATGTGCTGCGCTGTTTCCAAATCGACTTGGCTCTTCTGAGCTGGCCGATGAAGGAATCGATCATTATGTTGGGCATACACTGAATCGCACCTTGCGCGAATTGATGGTGCAAATCCAGCACGAGCTTCACTATAATTCTGGGCTGGAAATTTTAAGTAATGAAGATCGTGAACAGTCTGCATTCATTGCACAACAATTTGCCCAACAACTACCGGCAGTCCGTCGATTGGTCGAAAGCGATATCAAAGCCGCTTACGAAGGCGACCCCGCTGCACGAAATGTCGATGAAGTGCTGGTTTGTTATCCCGGTATCATGGCTACGATGTATTATCGCCTTGCGCATGAACTATACAAACTCGGTGTGCCGCTGATAGCACGCATGATTTCTGAAATAGCACACTCCGAAACTGGAATCGAAATTCACCCAGGTGCGCAGATTAGCAGTAGTTTCTTTATCGACCATGGTACTGGTGTGGTGATCGGCGAAACTGCGGTAATCGGCAATAATGTGCGCCTTTATCAAGCAGTAACGCTTGGTGCCAAGCGCTTTCCAGTGGATGAAAATGGTGCCTTGGTCAAAGGCAACTTACGTCACCCCATTGTTGAAGATGATGTCGTTATTTACGCCGGTGCAACTATTTTGGGAAGAATTACGATCGGACGCGGATCAACGATTGGCGGTAATGTATGGTTGACCCGTTCAGTTCCGCCGGGTAGCAATATTTCACAAGCACAAATGCGGCAGGAGGTATTTGAGAATGGTGGGGGTATTTAAATGACAGCAGAAAAAATTACGCTGACTTTAGCTGATGCAAAAAAAATCGCTGAAGCAGCGGAGCAAGAAGCGCTTCGGAATCAATGGTCGGTAGTCATAGCTATTGTGGATGATGGCGGGCATTTACTTTATTTGCAGCGTATAGACAACACTCAATTTGGTAGCGTTAATGTTGCGATTGAAAAAGCGCATTCCGCGATTGCGTTTTGTCGACCCACCAAAGTCTGGGAGGATAATATCACCCAAGGTCAAATACGCTATTTAAATTTACCTGGTGCTTTGCCAATAGAAGGTGGTCTTCCTATTATTATCAATAGTCAGTATGTTGGTGCAATTGGTGTTAGCGGAGTGCGATCGTTTCAGGATGCACAAATTGCACAAGCAGGCATTACCGCATTATTACAAAGTAACGCGATTATTTCGACCTAGCGGCAACAATCAAATCTGTTTTTCGGCATCTGGCTGCACCAAATAAATAAGTACGATACCAAGAATCACAACCAAGCGAAAAGCTGCTTCTTGCCCATTTGCCGATTCAGATTGCCACATCAAGAACCATTCGCCGCCAATCGTCATGAACCCGGTAAACCACAGCAGCATGCCTAATGTTAGTCCGATGATCGCAGGATTCTTTGATTGATCAAAGGAGCGCGCATTGTTAATATGTTTTGAAAGACGAAAGCCACCCACCCAACAAAATACGGCAATAACAAATTCAGTGAATATGATGAAGCCGTAAACCGAACGATGTATCCCGGGTGAATCTATTGCGCGCCAGAATCCTTTGCTGTCCGGAAAAATCGTATCCATCTTAAAAACATGTTGCACGAGTGTAAAATTCGAATCGTAATCTGTTACATTGTTGAAAACGACTAATGAAGCGAATAAGGCGATAGCGAAAACAAGTGTCACTTTCGACAATCTTGTGATCATGCTTTTCAACTATCTTCAGATACCTAGAAGGACATCAATCCGGAAACTAAATGCCATGATCGAGTTTCCGGATTTTCGAATGAAAATTAAGAACGGCTTTTGAAGAAAATGCTAGGAAATTTGTTGAATACCTGCAAGTAACCAAGCACCATTAGGATCGCGAAGATCTTTTTGTACATGCCAGATTTCATCAAACGGCTCGACTTCACCATCAGGTAACTCGCGCAATTGACCTGTGAAGCGAACACTGGCTATTGCGGTGTCTTGAGTTGTTTCAACCTCGAGTAAATGAGCATCAATGAACATGACTTCAGTTTGTTGAGATACTCCGTTTCGTTGTGTAATTTGCGCCGTGATTTCAGAAAGCATTTCTGGCGTTGTATAGTCGCGGACTGCATTAACATCGCCACGGTCATGCGCAGCTTGCAAACGGATGAAAGAATCCTTGGCACTGCGTAAAAAAGGCTCTACTTTAAAGTCGGCAGGAATATTGGGTTGCTGTTGCTGGGAAGCCATATTGCTATCCATAGTGGGAGCGTCTGTTGGCGTGGTGCTACTTCCAAATGGTGGAACGTTGAAGCGGTCCTGCGTATTTGTCCCCATGCCAGAATATTGCATGCGTCCCATTGGTTCGGACACCTTGGGTTTACGCAACATGCGAATGACAAAGAATGCGCCACCGATCAATAAGGCTAATATCAGCATATCCATCATATTGATGTTTTCGAATGCACCGCCCATAAACAGTGCGGCCAACAGACCACCAGCGGCCAACCCAGCCAACGCACCTCCCCATTTGCTACCGGCCGACGGCGGAGTGCCTGCTGGCGTAGATGCAGGAGACTGTTTAGGGTTATTCGGAGCTGCCTGTTGTTGATTGATCGATTGACGTTGAGAGCCGATACTTTTTCCGCCGCCCATACGTTTCGCTGCTTCAACTTCCACAGCATCAAACGCGAACAGTCCAAAGCTGAAGATAGCCAATGTCAGATAAGTGAGAATCTTCTTCATGGTTGTCTCCTAAACGAGGTTATTAAAATTTGAGTATATCACCGGCTGTGTCGATACAGCTATATCATTATTTTATTCTTGATCGGTTTGATAGACATAGCTTTTCTACTTATAGCGAGAGTTATCGTAACAAAATCAATCGTGCCATGGCAGTTTGATCAATCCAAATGATAGCGTTTTGACTAAATTGCCGCCCAATGTTTTTTGCGGTATTGCAATCAAGACCCAACACCAAAAAACTTTTTTCCGATGGCCAAGCTTCAGTGGGGTCAATATTCAAGCTTTCAAGGAAGCGATGATTATTTTTGATGAGGAATTCTTTGAGTAATTTATTGGCAAGAATATTTTCTTGTTCACTTTGTAATTGGCTATAGGGATTATAAGCCGAAACGATTGCTGCGCAGTCGGCAGACGAAATGGTCAACAATGCCGCCATAGACGACGAATAATAATCGACCCGTACGACTATTATCTGGTTTTCCGAAAAAATCTTGTATTCGGCAGTACGATAGCTGGCAATCAGTTTTTCATCGAGCACTGAATTAAGGTGAAGGGTATTGATATTATTCAATCTCCCGTTCTGGAAATTGAATAAATCCGAAAGAATATGCGATCTCGTAAAGCAATCCTTCAGTGAGAGTGAGAGTGATTGTCATGATCATCGTGATCATGTGCATCATCAGCTTCGAGCGCGTGGATATGCTTTTCATATTCTTGGGTGCTCATGCCATGTAACTTTAAAGTCAGTGCTGCCATTGCCCAGATCGATTTATCGTCATGACTCAACCCCCACGCCGGCATGGCTGTCATTTTTATGCCATTCTTGATAACCCAAAAATATTTTTTCATGATTTCGGATTGTTGCGACGGTTCTGTTACTGGAGTTCGTTCGTGAAAGATGGGAGCTTGAGGATATAAGCCCATTGATATTTCGGTTTGTTTTTGATCAGGATACAAATGGCAGTCGACACACATTGCATGATAGTGAGCCAGGCCGCTCGACAGCACTTCTTCTTCACTTAATGGTGGAACAGCTAAATTTTTAGCATGTGCATCGATTGAGCTATTTCGCATCCACGCGAGTGCTTTTTCAGTAATGTTCCAATGCTTTTCCACGGCAGATATATTGTAAATACCGCTGGTGGCAACGATAACAATCGCTACAATTGCAATAAACAATAAGCTTAAAAACATTTTCATAAGTCGCGCCTTATAGTGATTTTTTAAAAAGCTGAAGTTGATTCAAGTTTTCGAGATTGTCGATGTTTTAATTTTAGATAGTACTTGGAAATATAAGTACCAACAACCTAGAATCATGTAAAAGCGCATTATTTTTATAAAAATTAGAAACTCGCTATTCGTAGCTTCGCAAAGCAAATTGGTAAGGTTGCGTATTAAGTAGTTCCAGGCGAATGTTATTTACCACCTTGGTTTGATTGATCATTATCGAAGGAATCGACACCAAACCGCTTTGCGGCAAAAATGTTGCTACATTTGCGGGTTTAGCCGATAAAATTTTAATGCTGTCCGGATCCAATTCAAATAACAAATCAGCATCGCTGTTAACCAATTTTAATTTCACTTCAGCAACTGTTCCATCGCCTATATCTACAGCAAAACTTGCGATGTTTTCATGAAAAACACCGGTAGGATTTGTGACAGTAACATCGCTAATAGATACAACATTATCGAATGTAGGCTGTGGCGGAACAGGCGGCACTAGCGGAAAATTATCAGCTGATCTAGCGAGCTTGCCAATCGAATCGAAAACAGCCATGCCATCAAAAATCACTCGACCAAAAACAGTGAATCCGCCATTTTGAACATCCAGATTAGCAGAATTATCTGTTAAATTGACAAACCATTCGCTGCTGGCACTATTGGCGTCACCAGGTATTTTTGCCATTGCAACGGTACCGCGTGTATTGTGAATTTTGAATTCGTTCTGAATAGCTGGCAACTTCGTTACACCCACCAGCGATTTTTGACCCGCATTCGTGACTACTCGATATTTTCCGCCTTGTATAACAAAACCGGGTTCACTTCGGTGAAAAACACCGTTGGTGTATGAGCCGTTGTTAATATAGGTTAAAAAATTGGCGGTTGTGATCGGCGTATGAGACTCAAACAATTCGATACAAAACGCTCCCATGTTGGAGTTAAAGCACGCAACGGAATTAGCAAATGACGCAGAAGTTACTAACAATAAACACTGTACTTGCAGCATTTTTTTGAAGAATATCAATAAACTCTGCTTCATTTTCATCATCCCATTTTTAATACAACTGGTTGATTAAGCCGCGACCCGCGAAGCTTTTTTGCGTTCGTGTTCCAGTAAATAACGTTTGCGTATGCGGATCGTTTTGGGAGTAATCTCTACCAACTCATCATCGGCGATAAATTCAATCGCAGATTCTAGCGTCAACTGAATCGGTGGCGTAAGCACTACCGCCTCATCCGTTCCAGATGCCCGAATATTCGTCAACTGTTTGCCTTTGATAGGATTCACCACTAAATCATTATCACGGGTATGAATGCCGATTACCATACCTTCGTACAATCGATCACCGGGGCTAACAAACATGCGACCGCGCTCTTGCAATTTCCACAGTGCATAGGCCACCGCTTCACCATGCTCTGATGAAATCAGCACTCCATTTTTACGTTGCGGAATTTCAGAGCGCATCGGTGCAAACTCATCAAAAACATGACTCATCAGACCTGTACCGCGAGTCATGGTCATAAAATCCGATTGAAAACCAATCAAACCGCGTGCGGGGATACGATAATCCAGTCGAACCCTACCTTTTGCATCCGATACCATGTCTTGCAAATCACCGCGCCGTTCTCCCAGTGCTTCCATAATTGCACCTTGATGCGCTTCGTCGATATCGACAGTCAACAATTCAAACGGCTCGCATTTTTCTCCGTTAATTTCGCGAATTACCACATTCGGACGTGATACCGCCAATTCATAGCCTTCACGGCGCATATTTTCCAGCAAGATCGTGAGATGCAATTCACCGCGACCAGAAATTAAAAAAGAGTCGGTTTCGTTGGTTTCTTCCATGCGCATCGCGACATTGGTTAACAATTCCTTTTCCAATCTCTCACGCAGTTGACGGCTAGTCACGAACTTGCCTTCTTGACCAGCAAAAGGGGAAGTGTTCACTTGAAATGTCATGGTCAATGTCGGTTCGTCGACCGCCATGATCGATAGTGCTTCAGGTTGATTGGTATCCGCCAAAGTCGTACCGATACTCAGCTCTTCGATACCGTTGATGAGCACGATGTCGCCGGCTAATGCCTCTTTCATTTGAATTCGTTCCAGGCCTTGAAAGCCTAATACTTGATTGACCTTGGCTTTTTTCGGCGGATTATCTCCCATCAAAATCATGACTTCCTGTGCAGGCTTCAGTTTACCGCGACGAATACGACCAATGCCAATGCGCCCGACAAAACTGGAGTAATCCAGTGCGCTGATTTGCAGTTGCAACGGTTCATCAGGATTGCCAGAAGGAGCTGGCACATGTTTCAAAATAGTATCAAACAACGGACGCATATCTTGCGAAGGTTTTTCTTGATCCAACGTTGCGAAGCCATTCAACGCCGATGCATACACCACTGGAAAATCCAGTTGCTCATCACTGGCACCCAATTTATCAAACAAATCAAACGTTTGATCGACCACCCAACTGGCACGTGCTCCAGGGCGATCAATTTTGTTAACCACCACAATTGGTCGCAAACCCAATGCCAATGCTTTTTTCGTCACAAAACGTGTTTGTGGCATCGGACCTTCTACCGCATCCACTAGCAACAAGACACCATCAACCATCGACAAAACCCGTTCGACTTCGCCACCAAAATCAGCGTGACCTGGGGTATCAACGATATTGATATGTATCCCGTCATAATCAATGGCGCAATTTTTGGCTAAAATGGTAATGCCCCGTTCACGTTCGATATCGTTGGAATCCATCACGCGTTCAGAAATTTGTTGATGTGCGGCAAAGGTGCCAGCTTGGTGCAACAGTTTGTCAACCATGGTGGTTTTGCCATGATCAACGTGCGCGATGATAGCAATATTGCGAATGGGGCGAGACATAAAAAAATCCTCAAAAATAAGCTGTTAGTTTCTGTAAAGGGGGCAAATTATAACAGCGGAGGGTGAATAAGACTAATGTTTTACTGGTAGTGTAAGATCCACAAAAATCATTGGGAGTTCGTATGACATCGAAAATTCACTATTTATCCACGAACGAATTGGATCGTTTGTCATTAAGTACGCAAGAAATCGTGGACCGAATTGAAAATTTGCTTGTCAAGCAAAGCCAAAAGCAAGCATGGAATGCTCCTAAATCAGTGATTACCCCGCCAGATGGGCGTTATATGATGGCAACCTTGTCTGCCTCAGATGATCCGCCATTTCTTGCCACAAAGTCGTTGATACTCAATCCGGACAATCCGAAGCAAGGCCTGCCAATCATTAACTCGTTGGTAACGTTACTGGATAGCCGAACCGGTATTCCGCTTGCGATTATCGATGGCAATTGGATTACAGCGATACGTACCGCCGGACTGACTGCGGTCGCGGCAAAATACCTGGCGCGAAACGACTCTTCGATCGCCGCTTTTGTCGGATGTGGCGTGCAAGCTCATAGTCATCTGCGCGTATTGTCTGAATCGTTCCCACTAAAAGTAATTCGCGCTTATAATCGTAGCCCAAAAAGTCGTGATGCGTTTTGTCGAGCGGCTGAAGCGAGGGGATTGACAGCAATTGCCTGTGAAACCCCGCACGAAACCATAAAAGATGCTGATATAGTCGTTACCTCCGTCACCATTTCACCACAATTGAAACCATTTCTCGATGCCAATTGGTTGAAACCTGGAGTATTTGTTTCAATGGTCGACCTTGCAGCGTCTTGGTTGCCCGAGAGTATGAATGCTTTTGATCAGATTGTTATTGATGATGTTGAGCAAGAATCCAGCATGGAAAAACCTTTAGTCAACCCAGCATTGGTAAGCGGTGATTTGTTCGGCTTGGTCAACGGAAAAACAGCGGGACGCAAAAATATCGATGATAAAACTGCTTTTGCATTCAGGGGACTAGCAATCGGTGATTTGGCGTTAGCGGGATTGGCTTATCAACGTTTTCGCAAAGGTTAAAACTATGCAGTCTCCGTCTAATGTTTAAGCTTTACCCTAAATTAATTTGAAAACGAGTTTGCTCGGCAATGAGAATATTTTTATTGTGCGTTTGTTTTCTGATTCATACGAACGTATACGCGCAAACAACGATAAAAGGCCTCCCCACCTCCCTAACTGTTTCATCGTATATCGAAGCATACTATAGCAACGACTTTACTGGGCTGACAGGGGGAACAAAACCAGATTTTTTAGTTAGCTTTAGCAAAAATGATCTGCCATCCGTTAACCTTGCTCTGATAAAAGGCTCGTATACTGGTAGCCACATACGAGCAAACTTGGGAATAGCCGGGGGTACTTATATGAACGCCAACTACAAAGCCGAGCCTGGTTTGCTGAAACATTTGTATGAAGGGAATGTTGGCGTGAGATTGTCTAAAGAAAAAGAAATATGGCTAGATATCGGTGTTTTTCCTTCGCATATCGGCTTTGAAAGCGCTGTCGGCAAAGAAAATTGGGTGCTGACCCGAGCTTTTGGTGCAGAAAATACCCCATACTTTGAGTCGGGTGCAAAATTAAGTGTTACTTCCGACAATAAAAAGTGGCATGCCAGTGTTTTAGTTTTGAGTGGATGGCAGCGTATTAAACCTGTCACAGGCAATACATTACCTTCCTTTGGAACACAAATTGTTTATAAACCGTCTTCAAATCTAACTTTAAATAGCAGCACTTTTTTTGGTAGCGACAAACCTGACGAATCAAGGCAAATGAGGTATTTCCATAACTTCTATGGAATTTACAAATTGAATGATTTGTTTTCTACCATTTTGGGATTTGATATTGGGCTGGAGCAAAAAGCTAAAAATTCCTCAGCGATGAATCTGTGGTTCAATCCCATTGGTATTTTGAGATATACACCCAGCGAAAAAATCGGCATTGCCATTAAAGGCGAATATTACCATGACAAACATCACGTCATCATCGCCTATGGCGAACCTTATGCATTCAAAACATACGGTTTTTCTGTTAACTTCGATTACCATTTTACCAACCACCTATTATGGCGAATCGAAGGGAGAACCTTACAAAGTGACAATCCAATTTTTGCTCGACAAGACGGTACTGCATCGAAAAGCAATTCTTTCATTACTTCATCGATTGCTATTAGCTTCTGATCGACTGTATCAAAAACATCCGCAGGGACCGAGGTTTCTTTTTAGCATGAGACGATTCTCATCCGGTTCTCGCTTGAATAATTAATCGTTATTCTTTATCCACGCCGGACATTAAAAACTTGACCAGTAGCGCAAAAATAAACGGAACCGTGCTTAATCCAGAAACCATATAATGTTCGGAGGTAAATTGATCACCTTCATCCATAATAATGTAGCCAAAAAAAATTACGATTGGGGCAATCAGCGAAAGCACAATAACCAAATTAAAAAAACGATTCATAAAAATCCTCACTCAGAAAAAATCATTTGCCGAAAGTATAAGTCGGTTATTAGCGATTGCCCAGTCATATCCTTACCAAGCGAGTAGCTTTATATTGTTTTTATTGTTTGCTTTAAGCGTTAAAATAGCGCCTTTGAAGTTTGATTTTTGCGATGACTCATTGTGACAGAGCCTGTTCTGATCGTTACCAATTACCCTGACCCAACAAGCGCTACTGCATTGGCTGAGGAATTGATTAAACAACATTTGGCCGCTTGCGTAAATGTTTCCAGTGCTGGTCGTTCGATCTACCGGTGGCAAGGAAAAGTCGAATCCGCAGAAGAATTTCAGGTCTGGATTAAAACTCGGAAACAACACTATGATCGAGTTGAACAATTGATCAAGATGATGCATCCTTATGAACTTCCTGAAATAATTATGGTTCCTATCATAGGTGGTTCAACTGCCTATCTGCAATGGATTAATGATGAAACGAATACTATCTGAGAAATACTAAAAACCGATGTTAAAACGAATATTGATCGCGCTGATATTGCTTCCGCCCCTCTATTTGATGAGCGTCAATGCGATTGCGCAAGAAAACAGTTCTTCAGGCCTATTTTCTAAATTGCAACAACTCGGCATTAAACTTGGACAAAGCAATCCGCAAGAGTTGTTGCCACCGGACGAAGCGTTCAAAATTTCCGTTGAAGTACGCGATGGTCAAACGCTAGTCGCTAATTTAACGCCGGCAAAAGACTATTACCTGTATCGCGATAAAATCGTTTTTGAATCGAAAGAAACCGGTACGGCGATCGAAAAAATTTCCTTGCCGCCTGGCAAGAAGAAGGAAGATCAAACTTTTGGCGCGACAGAAGTCTATTACGAACCGATTCAAGCCATCATCACGTTGAAACGCGACCAGAGCGCAAGCGAACAATCCTTGACGCTTGCGGCTACCTATCAAGGCTGCAACGAACCCGTTGGCGTATGTTACGCACCCATACATAAAGCGATTGATCTGACTTTGCCTGCGGTTAAGGCTGCCATCGGTGCTGTGGCCAATGCTGTCAGTACCTCCGCAACGGCAGCACCTGTGGATAATGCCACTGCTTTATTTCAAACTCCTCCGTCGAGTGGACCACGCATCGAAACTGAAGCCTATAAAATTGACCAGATGTTTAAAACTGGCGATTTCTGGCTGATTTTGACAGGATTTTTTGGCATCGGTCTATTACTGGCTTTTACGCCTTGTGTTTTTCCAATGTTTCCAATTTTGTCGGGAATTATTGCTAATCGTGGTCAGAATGTGACGAAAATGCACGGTTTTATTTTGGCACTCGCGTATGTACTCGGTATGGCAATCACCTATGCCATTGCCGGCGTCGCCGCTGGATTATCGGGCTCCATGTTATCGGCAGCATTGCAAAACGCCTGGGTATTGGGTACGTTTGCCGTGATTTTTGTGTTGCTCTCTTTCTCGATGTTCGGTTTTTACGATCTGCAATTACCGGGAACATTGCAAACCAAACTATCAGAGGAAGCAAGCCAGCTCAAAGGCGGACAGTTAACTGGCGTGTTTGGCATGGGCGCTTTATCGGCATTGATTGTAGGGCCATGCGTTGCGGCGCCATTAGCGGGTGCTTTGTTATATATCAGCCAAACGCGTGATGTTGTCTTAGGCGGCTCGGCTTTGTTTATGATGGCGCTTGGTATGGGAGTACCTTTGCTGATATTAGGCGCATCCGCTGGAGCGCTGCTTCCTAAGACCGGCGCATGGATGGAATCGGTCAAAAAATTCTTCGGCGTGTTGTTATTAGGTGTCGCCATTTGGCTCATTTCTCCGGTAATCAATGAAGTGGTGCACATGCTGTTATGGGCAGCGTTATTAATCATTTCGGCGATCTACTTGCATGCCATCGATCCTTTACCGGAAAGAGCTTCAGGCTTGCGTAAGTTTCTCAAAGGGGTTGGCGTCATTGCTTTACTGGTTGGCATAGCGTTACTGATTGGCGTGTTATCGGGCAGCCGTGATGTATTACAACCACTTTCTAAAATCGGCATCGCAAAATCGGATTCAGTCAATGGAATGGGGACAGCAGATACTGGAGCAACCAGTTACGCATCGTTGCCTTTCCGGCGCGTCAAAAATATAGAAGCGCTCAATGAAATCATCCAGGAATCACGTGATCAGTATTTGATGATCAAAGTTACCGCGGACTGGTGTGTTTCGTGTAAAGAAATGGAACGTTTTACGCTTTCCGATGCGCAAGTACATGCTCGCTTAAAAGATGTCGTGTTACTCAAAATTGATGTCACCGAAGGTAATGCCGATGATATGGCCTTGTTGAAACGCTTCAAACTATTTGGCCCTCCGGGCATTTTATTTATTGATAAGCATGGCAACGACATTCCTGACGTCAGAATTATTGGCTTCTTAAATAAAAACGATTTTCTCAGTGTACTTAACGCTATTTTGATTTAATCAGTCAGCGCACTTAAGTGACTGAGAAATAATCTTTCTTTCGCAATAACAATCAACAAGATTATAAAGGAATTGGCATGGCCAAACTAAAACAACTGGTTATTTATGCATTGTTAGCAACTTTAGCCATTACCACTGGCTTTATGCTACGCAGTCAATTGATGGGAGTCGGATCGCAATCACTGTCGAATGAACAAAGTAAGCAAGGTGCGCAAACACTTTTTTCTACCGCTTTACCCGATTTACAAGGCGTTGAACAAAATATTTCACAATGGCGCGGCAAAGTGATCGTGGTTAATTTTTGGGCAACTTGGTGTACTCCATGCCGCGAGGAAATTCCCGAGTTTATTGAAGCGCAGAAAAAATTTAATGAACAAGGTCTTGTCATTATCGGTATTGCCATCGATCAACCTGATAAGGTCAAAATGTTCAGCAAAGAGTTCGGTATCAATTATCCCATACTGGTTGGCAGTATGAGTACGTGGTCATTATTGGAAGCAACAGGCAATCAGCGGTCAGTGCTACCTTACACCGTTGTTTTAAACCGTGCTGGAGAAATCGTCGATAGTTATTTAGGGCAAATAAATCTAAAAAAACTAGAAAACCAAATTATCCCTTTGTTGAAAGAACAACCGCGCAGCCAGCAATCATAGTTGGTGGTTTTTGCTTTATTGTTCCTCTCTAAAGTGTCGTGTGAAAGGGTTTGCCTGCGGATAAGTTCTGCCTGACAGCAGCTAAGGATTTATCAGTCGACAATCGTGGTTTTTCTGGTTCGTCGAGAAATTATGCTATTCGGATTTACTTATTTTGTTTTGCACGCACCAAAGTAATCTCTGTAAGCGATCTGGATATTTTTTGCATCTTTTACCCCTAAAATAGCGATGTAATTTAATCGTTATTTGCCACATAGTCTTGTAATTGCTTCCACGATAATGGTGTTTATCATCATTGAAGTGAATGGAGCAAACATGTCAAAAGCTGCTGAAGTTCCTGCCGGAACAGATGGAAAAGAAACTAAAAAAGGAAAAAAAGGATTAATCATAGGAATTCTCGTTGCAATCATCGCGATTGGTGCAGGTGCGGGAGGTACTTGGTATTTTCTGAAAATGAATGGGGATGCTGCTGAAGAACCAGAAGCTCCCAAACCCAAGCCCAAAATCAAAACAACAAAGTTTTTAGATTTAGAGCTATTCACTGTGAATTTACTTCCAGATGATGGGAGTCAATATTTACAAGTGGGGCTTACCGTAAAAATTAAAGAAACTCCGGTTGAACAAGAGATTGCTAATCAGATGCCCGATATTCGCAACCGCATTTTAATGCTACTTTCCAGTAAGAAAGCATCAGAGATCAACACTATCGTTGGAAAACAGCAGTTGAGTCAACAAATTGCCGAGGAGATTAAGAAAGCGGTAAAAGACGAAGATTTAATGACAGATATTGTAGAAGTATTATTTACCTCATTTGTAATTCAATAATCGCCCCATGTCTGAGGAGTTTCTTTCACAAGATGAGGTTGACGCGCTCCTCCGAGGTGCTAGTGGCGATAGTGACGATGATGCTAAGGAGGAAGATAAAAGCGGGGTCAGGACTTACAACATCGGCACACAGGAGCGTATTGTTCGCGGGCGCATGCCGACATATGAAATTATTAATGAACGGTTCGCACGTTTTTTTCGCATTGGTTTATTCAATTTTATGCGGCGTACCGTTGATATTTCAGTTGGTCCCGTAAAAGTTATTAAGTTTAGTGAGTTTGTGCGTAATCTGGTAGTGCCAACTAATCTCAACATGGTTCAAATGAAGCCACTACGAGGAACAGCACTACTTGTTTTTGATCCCAATTTGATATTTTTATTTATCGATAATTTGTTTGGAGGAGATGGCCGATATCATACCCGCGTCGAGGGAAGAGATTTTACACAGACGGAACAGCGTATGATTTTGCGCTTGCTGGATGTTGTTTTTGAAGACTATGAGAAGTCGTGGAAATCGGTTTATCCCATTAAATTTGAATATCTTCGCTCGGAGATGAATCCGCAATTTGCCACGATTGCGACACCCAACGAAGTAGTCGTGACAGTAACATTTAATATCGATCTGGGCAGTAAAGGAGGTACGCTACATGTGTGCATTCCTTACGCGATGATCGAGCCGATTCGCGATGTTTTGTATAGCGCTTTACAAGGCGATCATTTAGAGGTGGATAAGCGTTGGACAACACTATTATCACAGCAAATCCAAGGTGCCGAAGTTGAGTTGGTCGCAAATATCGGACACACAAAGGTCACATTTGAGCAAATTCTAAGCATGCAAGAGGGTGATGTTATTCCCATAGAAATTCCAAAAACAGTAAAAGCACATGTGGATGGAGTGCCTGTTATGGAATGTGGATATGGGACCATGAATGGACGTTACGCCCTGAAAGTGAATTCGATGATATCGCAATCAGAAATGGAATAAATTACCGGAGTCTCAAATATGTCTGAACCAACCGATAATAACTCAACTGAAACAGATGATTGGGCTGCTGCCATGGCAGAACAAGCAGAAGCCACCGAAAGCGATAATGCTGAAAAAGAAGCAGGTATGGATGATTGGGCTGCTGCGATGGCGGAACAAGAAGCATCTGACGCTACGCAGTCGACTGATTCAAAAGGGAAGAGCGTAACGCCAGCTGAAGATAGTACGCATAGTGGTTTGGGTGCTAAAACGGCTGCTGCTTCAGTATTTAAAGAATTTTCTAGTGATGGAATGGGACATGGTACTCGCAATGATATCGATATGATTCTCGATATTCCGGTACAGATGACCGTTGAATTGGGCCGCACGCGTATTGCGATCAAAAATTTGTTGCAATTGGCGCAAGGTTCCGTCGTCGAGCTTGATGGAATGGCCGGTGAACCAATGGATGTGCTAGTGAATGGATGCTTGATTGCCCAAGGTGAGGTGGTCGTGGTGAATGACAAATTCGGTATTCGTTTGACGGATATTATCACGCCAAGTGAACGTATCCGTAAGCTCAATCGATAGGAACTTCTGTGTTCAAATTTTATTACATCCCGTCAGTTGTCATTGGATTGATGCTTGCTTTTCAAACGTTTGCTACGACGACTGAGAAGCCAAGTTTTACTCCACCTTCTTCGGTGATATCGACAGAACATACGCTACAAATGATTGGCGGATTATTAATAGTATTGGCCGTTATTTTAGGTCTTACTTGGTTGCTAAAAAGATTCTCATTAATACCAACCACTTCTTCGGGCAGTTTGAAAATTGTTTCGGCAACCGGAGTGGGTCAAAGAGAGCGCGTCGTAGTAGTGGAAATCCAAGACACTTGGCTTGTTTTAGGGGTCGCTCCAGGTCACATTAGTAAACTGCATACCATGAATAAACCAGCAGAAAAACTCGAGAAAATGAAAAGTGATTCCGATGCTCATTCGGAATTTTCGGAACATCTTGCTGAGAGCATCAATAAAAATAATGACTAACGTTATGTCATTTCATTGTCAGCAATCCTCCAAAACCGATCAAATCCGGCTCAAGGGTAATTACAACTTACGCTTTTTGTTGCAGTCATTATGTCTCCTGATCGGATTTGCTGCATTTCCTGTGTTTGCACAGAAAGCGGGTTTTCCCGCTTTTACCAGTTCACCGAATGCTAATGGCAGCACCAGCTATACCCTGAATTTGCAAACGTTATTGCTGCTCACGTCATTAACTTTTTTGCCAGCAGTGGTATTAATGATGTCGAGTTTCACACGGATTATTATAGTATTGTCCTTATTAAGGATGGCGCTTGGTACCCAATCTTCGCCACCTAATCAAGTATTGCTTGGGCTTGCATTATTTTTGACATTTTTTGTCATGTCTCCAGTCATTGATAAGGTTTACACAGAAGCGTATGTCCCTTTTTCTGAAGATAAAATATCTATTCTCGAAGCGGGTGAAAAAGCCAGTGTGCCACTTAAAACATTTATGTTGCATCAAACTCGCGAAACTGATTTAGCGCTGTTTGTACAAGTTTCTGACGGCGAAGAACTGCAAAGCCGTGATAACGTCCCGCTTAAAATACTCGTGCCAGCTTATATCACCAGCGAATTAAAAACGGCCTTTCAGATCGGATTTATCATTTTTATCCCTTTCTTAATTATCGATCTCGTCGTATCCAGTGTATTGATGGCAATGGGTATGATGATGTTGTCACCCATGATCATTTCATTACCGTTTAAATTAATGCTATTTGTACTTGTGGATGGCTGGCATTTGATTATTGGTTCGTTGACACAAAGTTTTTATCCTTAAAAGGAAATAGAGATGACACCCGAAAGCACCATGACAATTGCTAGGCAAGCAATTGAAATCACTTTTATGGTATCTGCGCCATTATTAATAGCTGCTTTAGTAACAGGTTTGTTAGTGAGTATTTTTCAGGCGGCCACGCAAATCAACGAAATGACTCTATCTTTCATTCCTAAGTTATTAGTGACATTTCTCGTTATGATCCTCGCAGGTCCTTGGATGATTAGCGTTATGACCGATTACATGCAGCGGTTATTTACTAGCATTGCTTGGGTGGCCATTGGCTAGCATCAAATCACTGATAACTTGGGTTTCTGAGCATATTCAAAAAGCATATCCATGATATCTATTTTCGTATGATCAGTATTACTACAGCCGAACTGAATACATTACTAGCTACCTTCATTTGGCCACTGACTCGAATTTTAGCGTTAATTGCTACGGCACCTATTTTGGGAAGTCCCAATACTCCGGTCAGAGTCAAGCTCGGTTTGGCTATTATGATGACTATCCTAGTGACGCCTACCGTTGAGAAGTCTTTACCCGAGATTGATCCGGCTTCTGGCTTAGGGTTGATTATATTACTGCAACAATTGCTGATCGGTATTGCCATCGGCTTTGTCATACGCATTGTTTTTGTCGCAGTAGAAACGGCAGGAGAATTAATAGGCTTACAAATGGGACTTGGGTTTGCGATCTTTATCGATCCACAAAATTCGGGACAAATCGATGTGATAGGTCGTTTTCTCGGTGTTATCGCCAGCCTAGCTTTCTTGGCAATGAATGGACACTTAATGGTGCTGGCAATTGTTTCGCAAAGCTTTAGTACATTACCAGTAGGTGTAAGTGGTGTTAGTGTACCTACCTTTCAAACATTGGCGAATTGGGGACAAGAAATTTTTAAATTTGGCTTGCAATTGTCATTGCCTGTCCTAACCGCTTTATTAGTGACTAACCTGGCTTTAGGGATTTTGACGCGTGCTGCGCCGCAATTAAATATTTTTGCCGTCGGTTTTCCATTAACATTATCCATCGGTCTTTTTGTCTTGGCATTGAGTATGCCTTTTTACGCGCCGATCCTAGAGCAGTTGGTTTACGATGCGCTGAATTTTGTGATGGGAATAGTAAACATCACTAAATTGAATATGCCCTAAAATATTTCTGGTGGGGCAATCGCATTGGAACACCTTGAAATTGTTCTTTTCTGAGAGAAATCCTTAAGAGAAGTTTGTTATTATTTTTTTAAAATAAAAATTGCTCATCAATTTTTATGCGACAAAACGTAAAAATGCAGTGCGTGGGGGAAATTAATTTGGCAGAATGGACCATTTAAAAGTAGCCTTTTACTTATCGGGGGGATAAATGAAATATCAAAGTCTGCAAGAATTCAGCGATTATGTTGCCGAACGCAATCCCAATCAGCCAGAGTACATGCAAGCTGTTACTGAAGTCATTGAAAGTTTGTGGCCATTTATTTTGGAACATCCACGTTATGCGGAACACGGGCTGTTAGATCGGTTGGTGGAGCCGGAGCGTGTGATTATGTTTCGTATTTCGTGGGTTGACGATCATGGTGAAGTTCGTGTAAATCGTGGGTATCGTATTCAACACAGTTCGTCGATCGGTCCCTACAAAGGCGGCATTCGTTTTCATCCATCGGTTAATTTGTCCATTCTTAAATTTCTTGCGTTTGAGCAAACCTTCAAAAATGCATTAACAACGTTACCGATGGGGGGTGGCAAAGGTGGGTCTGATTTCGATCCGAAAGGTAAAAGTCCCGGTGAAGTGATGCGGTTCTGTCAAGCGTTCATGAGCGAATTGTTTCGCCATATTGGTTCTGATACGGATGTACCTGCGGGTGATATTGGCGTAGGCGGACGAGAAGTAGGATTTATGGCCGGCATGATGAAAAAACTTTCGAATCGTGCGGATTGTGTTTTTACTGGTAAAGGATTGAGTTTTGGCGGTTCATTGATACGACCTGAAGCAACCGGTTATGGTACGGTGTATTTTGCTCAGGAAGTATTGAAACATGTCGGACGTTCATTAGAAGGTATGCGTGTTTCAGTTTCTGGTTCTGGCAATGTAGCGCAATTTGCGGTTGAAAAGGCGATGGCGCAGGGTGCTAAAGTCGTAACCGTATCGGATTCCAGCGGAACCATCGTGGATGACAACGGTTTTACGCCAGAAAAATTGGCTGAGTTGTGCGAAGTCAAAAATCATTTATATGGTCGTTTGGATGAATACGCTAGGCGTGTCAATGTTCCTTTTTTACCAGGTGTCAAGCCTTGGCATGTTCCCGTTGATGTTGCTTTACCGTGCGCAACGCAAAACGAGATTAGCGGTGAAGATGCCCAAACACTGGTTAAGAACGGCGTGATTTGTGTTGCGGAAGGTGCCAATATGCCGTCTACTGCTGAAGCTGTAGAATGTTTTCTGCACAATAAGATACTTTATGCACCGGGAAAAGCTAGCAATGCCGGCGGTGTTGCAACATCTGGTTTAGAAATGAGCCAAAATGCAATTCGCTTATCTTGGACGCGTGAAGAAGTTGATTCACGTTTGCAAGATATTATGTGGGCAATACATAACTCCTGCCTGAAGTACGGTACCAAACCTGATGGTAGCGTTAACTATGTGGACGGTGCCAATATTGCCGGTTTTGTTAAAGTTGCGGATGCGATGCTGGGACAAGGCGTCATTTAGTTGTGTCGAAATTTCTCACAACACGCTTATGAAATATTGGATGCAGTCAAATTATTATTATAATCATTAGGTAATGAAAAATTATCTTTTTGCATTAATAATTTTATGTTTTGCTGCATCGTCTATAGCAAACCAGGATAGCGATTTTCTGAGTGCACGTGAAGCATTCCAGAAAGGTGATATTGCTCTTTTGAATAGCTATGCCACAAGGTTGGAGAAGCATGTTTTATGGCCTTATGTGGATTATTTTCAGCATCGCAGTTTAATCAATACCATTGATGCGACTACTATTCGTCATTTTTTATCGCGTTACGAAGGAAGTTTGGTCGCTGATCGCCTACGCGGTGATTGGTTGAAAGTATTAGGCAAATCCCGCCAATGGCAAGTGTTTGATGCAGAATATCCCTTAGTGGTTAATAAAGACACAGAGCTGCAGTGTTACTACTACTTGCGTCACTTGAGTATCAAAAATATCGCCGTTATCGCGGAAGTTCGCGCTTTATGGTTTACTTCCAACATACTCGATAGTTGTTCACCTGTATTTCAAAATCTGATCGATAGCGGTCAAATTTCTCTGAGCGATATCTGGAAAAGAATCCGAATGGCTTTGGCTGAAGGTAAAACAACCGCAGCTATTCGTATTAGTCGATATCTATCGAATGCGAATGAAACACTTAATGTCAAAGAATTAGATCGCGCAGCGAAAAACCCCAAAAAATACTTGGATAGTATTCAGAGTCAGGTAAGCGCACGTAGCACCCGAGAGACTGTGTTGTTTGCACTATTGCAGTTGTTACGAAATGATATTGATCAAGGGTTTTCGCAATGGCAGAAAGTAAAAAATCGCCTGCCTGCGTCGGACAGTTCCTATTTTCTGGTTAAACTCGGATACCGTGCTGCAATGCAGCATGATCCCAGGGCTTTAAGCTGGTTTAAGGAAGCACAAAACAATGTACAACCCTATCCTGCATCCGATAAAGCATTAGGATGGCATGTGCGTGCCGCATTGCGTGCTCGAAATTGGAACGAAGTTCTTAATGCTATCTCCCGTATGTCTTCTGGTGAACAACAGTTCGACAGTTGGCGTTATTGGAAGGCGCGTGCACTAAAAGAAAAAAAACAGCTCACCGATGCGCAATCGATTTTGACTTCTCTCAGTGAAGAACACAGTTTTTATGGACAATTAGCTAGAGAAGAACTGGGGAAAGAGCTTTACTTATCCGATAAAAGTTATCAAATCAATAACCGGGAAGTTTCTGCGATGTCTCAAAGACCCGGGGTACAAAGAACGATAGCTCTTGCACGCATGAATTTACGTACCGAGGCATACCTCGAATGGAGTTGGACAGTGCGTGACTTCTCAGATCCTGAGTTACTAGCTGCAGCCGAAGTCGCTCGTCGAAGTGGACTCTATGATCGATCAATTAATACCGCCAATCGTACTGTGTCACAGCATGATTTCAAAATGCGCTATCCATTTCCTCACCGAGAAATCATGAAAAGTGTCACTCATCCCTATGGACTGGATGAGGCCTTGGTGTATGGTTTGATTCGACAAGAAAGTCGTTTTATTTCGGACATCAAATCTAACGCAGGCGCAGCAGGCCTGATGCAACTCATGCCCGCGACAGCTAGTTGGGTCGCAAAAAAATTGGAGATGAATGATTTTCGTCAGCATGTGTTAGCGGATGTTAGTACGAACCTGCAATTAGGTACTTATTACCTAAATCATGTACTCGTCAATTTGGATGCTCAACCTGTACTTGCACTGGCTGCCTATAATGCAGGACCTAGTCGAGCCAGACGTTGGCGCGATAGCGTCAATACATTAGAAGGAGCCATTTATGCAGAAACTATTCCTTTTAATGAAACGCGTGATTACGTTAAGAAAGTAATGGAAAATGCGATGTATTATGCAAAAATTCTCAATCCTGGACAACCGGCGCCAACCCTGAAACAGCGTCTCGGTTTCATTACACCCAAATAATCAGTTACACTGCTTCATAAAATCTTTTTTAAAGACTGACTATGAAAGATGTGGTGATCTTAAGTGGTGTTCGTACTGCGATCGGAGAATACGGCGGTTCACTCAAATCGATTGCGCCAACCGATTTGGCGGCAAAAGTAGTACATGAAGCCGTATCTCGGGCGCAGATTGATCCCAGCGAGATAGGACATTTGGTTTTTGGTAATGTCATTCATGGGGAAGCCCGTGATATGTATTTGGCACGAGTTGCCGCTATCCACGGCGGATTGTCACACCATACTTCGGCGCTTACGGTTAATCGCCTGTGCGGCAGTGGACTGCAAGCTATTATTTCCGCCAGTCAAACTATTTTGTTGGGTGATACGCAAGCAGCCATTGCCGGAGGAGCTGAGTCGATGAGTCGAGCTGGTTTTTTGCTTCCGTCATTGCGTTGGGGGCAGCGGATGAATGATGCTGCTGCTATCGATATGATGGTAGGTGCTTTGACGGATCCTTTTGACAACATACACATGGGCATCACTGCTGAAAATATTGCGGAAAAATGGCATATCACGCGAGACCAACAAGATCAGTTCTCAGTGGAAAGCCATCGCCGGGCGACGCAAGCAATTAAAAACGGGTATTTCAAAGATCAGATTGTTCCGATTGAAATTATCGCAAATAAAGAAAAAATACTATTTAATACCGACGAACATCCACGCGTCCATACCACGCTAGCACAGTTAGCAAAACTGAAAACAGTATTTAAGAAAGACGGCACCGTTACCGCTGGAAATGCCTCTGGCATTAATGATGGCGCAGCCGCATTGGTCTTAATGGAAAGTAAAGCAGCAGAAAAACGAAATTTAAAACCGTTAGCCCGATTAGTATCGTATGGGCATGCAGGAGTTGACCCCAAATATATGGGAATTGGCCCTGTTCCCGCAGTTCAACACGCGCTAAAACGTGCGAAACTTAAACTTTCCGATATTGACGTAATCGAATCCAATGAAGCCTTTGCCGCACAAGCTTGCGCGGTGATGCAAGAATTAGGTTTGGATCCTAAAAAAACCAATCCAAACGGCGGTGCGGTAGCATTGGGACATCCTATTGGTGCGACAGGTAGCATTTTGACAATCAAAGCAGTTTATGAATTGCAACGACGCCAGAATCGCTTTGCATTGATCACAATGTGTATTGGTGGTGGTCAGGGTATCGCGGCTATTTTTGAGCGGCTTTATTGAAGCATTTTCGACTAAAATCTTATTGAATTTGCATAACATTATGAAATTTCATGTTTATCTTTACTAAATTCACCCAAAATATGCATAATTTATTTCTTATTTTCTTATCGTTTATATCATTCTTGGCGTTAGCAGAAATCGATGTGAAGAGAATTCCTATGCCCGACAGCGACAAAGATACAGAAATCTTGCAATTAGAAAGAACCATGACAAGGCTTTCTCAAGAATCTCAGGCTGCCTATCAACAGTTTTTAATGACGCAAGAAATGCGTCGCAATGAACTGGCAATGCCTGCTGATCCCATGCCTTTCAATCCTACCGGTAAAAGCATCCCAGTTCCTAATTACAATGATATGATTCAACGAAGAAAAGACAAAGATGAACGCCTCCAGAAATATAATCAGGATTTAGATCAACTGTATTCGCGTTATCAATCGTTAGAGGCGGAAAGAGAAGAAATTTTTCAGAAAATTAAATTGCTAGAGCAAAAAAGAACTGAATAATGATGTTCTTATGAGGTTTCTGAGGAATCCAGTGTATTTGCTTTGTTTTCTGTCGTCATTGGCAGAATCCTGCCTTGAGAAATCGTATCATCGGGATTGAACCATGCCAGTTTGGCATGTAATTGCACAACTTGGCCCACGATGATTAAAGTTGGCGCCTTAAGATTGTTTGCTTTCGCAAGCTCTGGCAATGTATTCAGCGTACCCGTCACGACTTTCTGATTCTGTGTCGTGCCTTGCTGGATGATTGCCGCAGGCGTTTCTGAAAGTAAACCATGATTGATCAGTTGCTGACAAAGAACCGTTAGCCCGAGCAGTCCCATATATATCACGATGGTTTGATTGGGTTTCGCAAGTGTCACCCAATCCAAATCGATGCTGTTGTCTTTCAAATGCCCAGTGACGAAAATACAGGATTGTGCATATTCACGATGTGTTAATGGAATTCCTGCATAGGCCGCAACGCCTGAGGCAGCCGTAATGCCAGGCACTACTTGAAAAGGGATGCGATAGGATGCCAAGGTTTCAATTTCTTCACCACCACGACCAAAGATGAACGGGTCGCCTCCTTTTAACCGCAGTACGCGCTTTCCTTCCTGAGCCAATCGCACCAACAACTGATTGATGGATTCTTGTTGCATCACATGGTAATTGCGCTCTTTTCCGGCATAGATACGCACAGCATCCCTCCGCACCAGATCAAGAACTTCAGGTGAAACCAAGCGATCGTAAACGACTACATCAGCTTGTTGCATCAATTTCATGGCTCTAAAAGTCAATAAATCAGGATTGCCAGGGCCTGCGCCGACTAAATAAACTTCTCCTTTAGGAGGTTCATCTACTTCGGATTGTAACGATTGCAACAAATAATCTTCCGCAGCCTGATCTTTGCCTGATAAGATCATTTCTGTAAAAGGGCCTTGCAATATTTTTTCCCAAAAAAATCGTCTTTTCTCGGTGTTTTTAAAATGTTGTTTGACCGGATCTCGAAATTTTCCTGCCACCTTTGCGAGTCGACTGTATGCTGAGGGTATCCATGTTTCTAACTGTGCTCGTAACAACCGTGCGAGTACGGGCGCTTGTCCACCGCTCGATATCGCAATCAGTAGTGGAGATCGATCGACGATCGATGGCATGATGAAAGTGCATAACTGCGGGTTATCAACGACATTGACAGGAATGTTACGTTGTTGAGCCGCTTGGGATACTAACTGGTTTAGCGAATCATCATCGGTTGCCGCGATGACTAATACAAAGTCTGCCAAATGGATTGGCTGGAAATCTTGGCCAAGATATTGGATACGTTGTTGTGTGCAAAAATCCGTCAGAGCTGCGTTTAATTGTCGCGCTACAACATAAACCCGAGCTCCCGCTCGAAGCAACATTGTAATTTTGCGTGTAGCAACTTCGCCGCCCCCTACTACCAGACATGGCCTGTTTTTAAGCACTAGAAAAATTGGGAAGAAGTCCATGATGGAAGCTGTGTTAGAGCAATATTAAGAAAGAAGGTAACTCAAAGTATAGATAAGGAATATAAGCTTTTTGTTGTTTTAAACTTGGATATCTTGTTTGCAAAGTAACTATCTAAGATTACAACGAAACGGTTGTATTTGTTAGTGTCTTGGTAATATTTGTCCTGTATATGTAAGAATATTACGGGATATTAGTTTATGTGCGTGGTGCTTTTTGACCAATTACGCGGCATTGTTCTAGAAGCTTTCATACTAAGAAACTTTTGCAAGAGTCCATATTTGGCGATTGCGCTGCAACTGCCGTCGCGCCAATGGATTATTCTTGGTAGCCTTATCCTATATGCCATTTTTAATGCCACGTGATTTCAAAACATCGCGGTGCTTTGGGCTACTATAGGCTTTGTCAGCAGAATGCGAGTTCCAGGTTGAATATTGGCTTTATCGAGCAGATCCAGCAGCGGCTTGCTATCATGACAATTCGCCGCAGTGGTCTCAACCGCCACCACCAAACCATTGCCATCGACCGCCGTGTGTTGCTTATAGCCAAATACTGATTGGCCACCTTTTTTGACTCAGCGTGTTTCCGTATCGACACCGGATTGTGCTACTTCAATAACCTACATGGCTCTGATTGCTCATTCGTTTCATTATCACGATCCTTCCTATCGCTGAACACCTTCATAAGCTGGTTTGGTTTGGTTTGGTTTGGAGTTGGACTCCAACCCCTTCACCTTACTGATGCTTTCATCCTTCACCCCGCTAATTAGTTGTTCTACTACCTTAACAAGATATCCGGCTTTATTGAACCCCAACAAAGTTAGCTCCTTTAAGGAAAATTCCTTCGAGGTTGGCTCCTTCGAGGTTGGCTTTTATGAGGATAGCTCTTTCGAGGTTTGCTCCTACGAGGTCAGCTCTGTCAAGGTTAGCTACTGTAAGTATTGCTTCGCTGAGGCGAGCGCTTTCGAGGTTTGCTTCTTCGAGGTTAGCTCCCACTAAGCATGCATAATTCAAATGAGTCTTGGTAAAAGTGCAGAATCTGAGATCTGCAAAACCGAAATCTATCATATCAAGTATTTGTTCGTTAAAAGACAAGAAATTTAAGCCGCTCATAACTAAAACATTCTCTGGGCCAAGCCTTTGTCCTTGCAAATGCTTAAACCATGCTCCCGCACTGGACGGTTGTGGCCAAAGAATCTCACTAACTTTCCGGGTGAATCGTGCGCAGGCATTTAGTGAAATTAGCAACGCTTCTTCGGCATTGCGCGATTGGTATTGCATGCTATAAAAATCTTTCAGCTCCAATTTCTCCATCGGCATACCACGATGCAGCAAATGATTAATCAATGCGATGAGTAACGATTGCCAAGCCGCTGGTTGTGCCTCGTCTCTATGCATTTCATTGATTAATAATTCTAGTTGCCGCTCTGTCATGGCCGAAGGGCCGCAAAGCCTTGCCCATTCTTCGAGGCATTTGCGTTCATCCCACCCAGTAAAAGCGCATTGTTGTTCTTCGGTCTTTTTCTCGATAATATCGATCATCCGCACCATACGGCGAGCAACTAGATATTCGCCGAAACTCTTATGCGTAAATTCAAAAGCATTTTCATCTTCACGCACGCCCGCCTGACGAAAGAAAAAAGCTGTCAGAAGACGTAACACACCACTTTCTGCGCCATCCTGGAAAGTTTCCAACATTTTGGCTATCCCGGCATCCTGGCAGTGTCGCTTAATCTCACCAACCGTGGTTTTTCGCCCGTCGCCATGCCATGCGGCAACTGCTACTTCTTCCAATACCCGCTGAAAATGATCGAACTTCATTCCTCTAACCGCAAAGTGCTCACCACCAGCCCACCGCCGGTCATAAATCTCCTGAATCAGGCTGGCATAAATTTGGTTTTGCGTGACCGGCTTGGAAAAATCCAATGTATTTGTTTGATCTGCCAATGCCAGCAGATAGTTCAATAAAGGCTCCGAATTGATTTCGAGCAAATCATCCCGATTGAAGTGTTCGGGGAGACCTTGGTAACCACGCCCAGTTAGATTTCCGTATTTTTGCCACCATTCTTGCCGTTGATCTACCTTGCTCAACAACCCCCAACCGCTTTCAAAGTTTTCTTTCTCGGATTCCTCGACAAAGTAGGGACATAAATGCAGCACCGCACCTTCGGTGCGGAATTCGCTTTCCAGGCTTTGCATGACGACCGTACGCCCGGTCAAAACTACTTTCAAAGTTTGTTGCAACGTATTCCGGTCGCGTACCCAATCTTTCATGGCACGAACAAATCCACTCACATTCTCTTGTGCGATTTTTCCGAACATAGCCAATTCATCCAGACCATCGAAAATCACGACAATTTTTGATTCGCCATTATTACCGTCAAAAAATCTCGGTGCATCCGTCATCAAACCTGTGCGTTTCAGATAGTCTTCTATGGCCGGAACGATATCTCCCTTATATTGAATGCGGTGCAGCGGTATATAGAGCGCTCGCCACGATGTTTTTTCAAGAATTTGTGCCGTCAGCATCTTTGCCAGGGAAGATTTCCCGCTACCCGGGCCGCCACTGATAACTCGCACGGCATCCTGCCGCTCCAATTGATTGACCCAATCTAACAAATTCTTGGTTAAATCGACCGCAATCCGCTTTCGCCCTTGATCATGCCGGGAAGACAATTCCAAGGCGCTCTCGAGCCCCCTCTGATAGTAAGCACGTAACGGAATGTATAACTGACGCAGGGAAAACGGCTCGCCGAACATCGGGCTATCCAGTTCTTGTTCCAACCATGCTTGATACTGTTCCCATGCCCGCTCGTGTTCGCCCGCCGGGGTAAATGGCGTAGTTGATGCCGCCACGATAGGCGCGTATAGCTCCGGTTTGGAGCGCCATTCCTGATTGAGTGCATACACAAAGTAACTACGTAATCTATTCCCGATCGTTGCAGCGGTCGGTTCATCGAAGCCGGCGTTTGTCAGCCATTCGACAAACAACGCCGAGCATGACTGAATGAACGCCAAATTACCCGGTTGACGAAAAAAAGACGAAGTGACTTCCAACGTCATTTTCTCCATTTGTTCATCTAGCTTTGCTTCCAATTCCTCCAAGGACAGCAAATCAGACTGTTGCCGATGCAGCCAAGCCTCCCCAACCAGCTCACGCATCGCCCGTAAAAGCGCTTGCCTGATTAAGTACCACGCCAAACCGCCGGGATCTTTTTGCAAATCGATAGCCGCCGCTGCATCGCCTAAATCAGCAGCCAGTTCCCAGGTTTTACCAGTTCCCATGTGAGCAATGCTTTTGCCAAGCGCCTTAAACAAACCGCCAAGATCAATTTTGATATCTCGCTGCAAAAGTGAAATTGGCTTGCTAACAATCAAATGCGGCGACTTTTTTGTTTTATGATTCGATGGAGTTTTTTTCGATGGCATAGCGTTAACTAATAACGAAATAATTTTTTTGCATTCATTGTACGAGAATTCCCATAAAGGATTAACTTAATTACTCACTTGTCTTTTGCAATAACACAAGAATCTATATGAATCCGATCAACAATGGATTGAAGCTATGGTAACCACACTTGAAAAACACTGCATTGCCGAAACTCTCTGTGTTACAGTCTGCCTTAATAGGCTGTTGCGCACGTCAATTTGAGGTGTGCTGTCAAAAATGGAGTCCATCGGTTTAAGCGGCAAGCAGATTGGCATAGTATTGCTGCGAAAATTGTGCAGGCGATAAATATCCTAATTTTTCTTGTTTGCGCTGTCAGTTATAGAATATTTCGAACTATTCGGTAATTTCCTGCATGGCTTGTTGCCGTGTTTTGAATCTTCGATGATTCACTAGTTCGGTTTTAAGTAACCCCCAGAAGCTTTCTCGGGGCATTATCATAGCAGTTAGCCTTGCGGCTCATGGAAGCGATCATGCGAAATTGTTGCAATAAATTTTGGTAATTGTGTGCACCGTATTGACTACCTTGATCTAATTGAGCAATGAGCCCCTTATTTGGATGCTTACTTGCAATGGCACGAAACAAAGCTGGTATCACTCAATGCCTGGTTATTCTCTCATTCATGGCATACCCACCAGTTCGCCATTAAATAGATCTTTTACGCCAGCCCAATGCAGCCAGCCTTCATAGGAATGTAAGTCATGTCACTGACCATACTTTACCGGGTGCTCTAACAGTAAATTCCCGGTTTAGAATATTGGGCGCAACCGGTAAATTAGGTCTGGAATCAGTGGTCACTTTGAATTTTAGCTTTTGTTTGCAGCGCAAACACGATTTCTTTAGCGAGCTCGCTCTGCTCAGAAGCATACGATAAAAAAATTTTCATTTGGGTAAGTCAATAATTTCTAAATTACTATTATTGATAAATAGTATTAAATTACATCAATCTGAATTTTCCTAAGACAATTTTCCTTGAATCAAGACACATCGGCTGGCTCTCTTAGTTGGGATAATATGCCATTTCAAATTCTATCGGCGGGATATTTTCGCTCGAGTCCAGTAACCGGCGATTGTTAAACCAATCGACCCATTCCAAGGTCGCAAACTGAAATTGGAGTTGCTCCCTTTGAACAGGACATAATGTACCCGTTCAAAAGGAACAACCCCCGACTCCAGCTCGATTCAGGATCGCAACGTTAAACTGTCAATTCAGCTTATTCTCGAACACCGGTTGTTTGTAATTGCTCGACTTTATTCATTCAATGAAATTCATCCAAATTTCATTGAATGATCATATGCATGAAATATCTGCTGCCTAATATACGGAGTGGATAAGCATGCTAAATCCAAAGTAGCGTTTATGTAACTACAAATAATGTACAGGAGATACAAATGAATCAAATAGTATTGATTGGCACCGCCATGGTTAGTTCGGCTGTCATTGCTTTTTCATTATCCACTGCAAGTTGGGCTGGCAAAGAAAACGAAGCAACAAAGCATAAACCAGCCAACAGTGTGCAGCTTGGACCACGTCCTTTCTTTTTGATAAATGAAATGGACCATGGGCCGCTTAGAAAAAAACTTGAAAGTTGTGAAACGGGCCCCTTCAAACGCACCGATTTTTCAATCGGACATCGCGGTGCGCCACTGCAATTCCCTGAACATACATTAGAATCTTATCAGGCAGCGGCTAAAATGGGGGCAGGCATTGTGGAATGTGACGTAACTTTTACCCAGGATAAAGAATTAGTTTGCCGTCACTCGCAATGCGATCTCCACACTACAACCAATATCTTAGAAACTGAATTAGCCGGACGCTGTTCTGTACCCTTCCAACCAGCGGTCTATGACGGAAATGGTAACTTGGTTAGTGCTGCAACAGCGCAGTGCTGTACCAGCGATATCACATTGGCGGAATTCAAATCATTAAAAGGGAAAATGGATGCCTCTGATCCCCTTGCAACGACAGTGAGTGGATACATGAAAGGTACCGCTGATTGGCGAACGGATTTATATGCAAGTCGCGGCACCTTGTTGACCCATAAGGAAAGTATTGCGTTATTCAAGAAGCTGGGGGTTAAAATGACGTCAGAACTCAAATCCCCGAGCGTTCCCATGCCGTTTAATGGTTTTTCTCAACAAGACTATGCGCAGAAAATGATCGATGAATACAAGCAAGCTGATATTCCGGCTTCAAAGGTATGGGCGCAGTCATTTGATATTAAAGACATCTTGTATTGGATACAAAACGAACCGAGCTTCGGAAAGCAGGCAGTTTACCTGGATGGCCGTTACGAAGATCCTTCATTTAACCATCGCAATCCAGCAGCCTGGGTTCCTTCGATGGAATACTTGATTTCAAATGGCGTACAGATTATTGCTCCACCGATTTGGATGCTACTGGAAATTGAGGGGGGCAAAATTGTTCCTTCACTTTACGCAAATGAGGTTAAGAAAGCAGGATTGGATATCATTACCTGGACGTTTGAACGCTCTGGCCCATTAGCTACCGGAGGCGGTTTTTATTATCAAACTCTGAATGGTGAAAATCCTCATCCAATGAATCCGGAGCCTAGTGTCATCAATAATGATGGCGATATGTATCATGCTTTGCATGTACTGGCCAAAGAGGTCGGTATTTTAGGCATATTTTCCGATTGGCCAGCAACGGTTACGTATTATGCCAACTGCATGAATCTGAAGTAAACACCTCACTTTAAATCAAGCACTCAGCCGCTAAGACCGACTGAGTGTTTGATTACTAATGGCAGATCAAGCGAATGATTTTTTTGCTAGCTTATTTGTAAAAATCACATTTTAATCAAATGTAAATCGTGATTTGTTATTCCGTTTCGAGCAAGGCAATTCCATCTTGTATCTGTTGGCATTCTGCCCGCTGTGAGCAGGTAGCTGACTGACAATAGCATCAACCGCGATCGGTATGTTTTTTGGAAAACTCCATTAGGCGCAGAATTACGGCGTAGCGTTTGCTGCCTACGATGCTCTGGTGCTATCCTGGGAACACTGCCCATCCGGCAGTATCAAGAAAATCACCGGCGGTTATTTGCACGCATTTCCAATAATTGCGGAATTAGCTCTATTTAAAATACCGATCGCCGCGATAGGATTGAATCCTGAGGAAACCGGTCAAGCACGATAAAGTACTTCGGTCAATCAGTGATTTTCTATTCTCATGTGTATTGGATAATAAGGCTTTTTGTTTTCATCCTTCCCATGCTAATCTTTCAAAGGAATGATTAGGAAAACTCTCATTGGAATAAACGTTCAACATGGATAAACTGGGATTACCCATTGTTTTATTGGCAGCTTTGTGGGGTGCTGTCAATACCACGCTAAGCTTCTTTCAAATCATCAACGCCAGGCGAGACATCGTGTTCGAATTGATCGACAAATGTGGGCGTTGCCTCGAAAAAACGCTCGGCCCGATCGAAATCTATCTAACCAACCTACTGCCACTTACTATCGGAAATATCATTTTTCTTTGCCTGATTAGCTATGTGATCATATCCATCCCGCGCCATATGAAAACAGAAAATGAAGAGGAAGCCAATCGAATGAAAAAAGCTTGTAATATCATTGCAGTATTACCAATCTTTGGCGCAATCTCTTTCTTAGGCGGCGCCATCTTCGATATGACGATGCTGATCCGCGTTTTGACATGAAAAACCATTTTCCGTTAAAACTTCTGCTACTGCTGGCGGTTTTAATCGTCAGCGGTTGCGCGGTCATGGATAAAAGCATTCCCGGCTGGACCCAATACCGCAATCAGGATAAGGCGCATGAACTGCAACTGGCCTTTCAAAGCGTCGGTACCGGTGAACCGGTTTTACTGATTCATGGCTTCGGCGCCAGTCGCTATAGCTGGCGGCATATCATCGAACCGCTGGCACAAAAGAACCGGATCATTACCATCGACCTGAAAGGCTTTGGCGATTCACCTAAGCCACGCGATGATGCGTATTCCGTTTACGAACAAGCCAGACTGATCCGAAACTTTATTCTCAAAAACGATTTGAAAAATCTTCACATCATCGGCCATTCCTACGGCGGCGGCGTTGCGCTGGCAGTATCGATTTATCTGAGAACATCGAATCCAGGGCTGCAAAAAAGTCTGGTACTCATCGACAACGTTGCTTATCCTCAGGAGCTACCCGGTTTCGTCAGAATACTCGCTACTCCGGTATTGGGGCCGTTGCTCACTTATGCCGTGCCCAACACTTTCCAGGTAAAGAATCTTCTACAGAAAGTGTATTTCAATGATGAGCTGATTCCGCAAGAAGCCATTGATCACTATGCTGCCGAACTTGGCAAACCCGACGCCAAATACGCGCTACTTACGTCAGCACGACAAATGCTACCAACCGATCTACAGGAATTCTCGGAGAACTATCCCAGTCTTACCATTCCCACCCTGATTATCTGGAGTGAGGAAGATGAAATCGTGCCGCTGGCAGTCGGCAAACGCTTGCATGACAATCTGCCGAATTCAAAACTCGTCATCATGAGCGGCGTCGGCCATGCCGTGCAAGAAGAAAAGCCATCACTGCTTTTACCTCACTTGCGCAATTTCCTGGAAGCCGTATCGCACCGCACGGCCATCAACCCATAGACAGGATTTTTATATCGATCCGGCCAGCATCATTAATCATCCACTACAGGGAAAACTTTCCAAACAAAATGCGGAACCACAGAAAAACAAAAAATGTTGTGTCAATGCGCATGGGGTATAGGCTACATGCCGGAGTGCGTCACGCGATCAATCGGTGCACAGAATTAAAACACCTGTGCCGCTATAAACGTCTGACACTCAATGATAATGTGTAAGTGTTGCTGGACTAAGCATTGAGGAAAACGTGAGAATTGTGCAAACTCTTGCTTTAGACCATTGCTCATTTATTCCAGTGAAGAAGAAGGAGTGTCAGAGAAGAATTTTTCTTGACGTTTCTGATCATCGAAGTACAACGGTTCATTTGGCTCGAGACGATTACCCAAGGCTTGTATTTGCGCCCAGATATCAGGGAATTCATTAAGTCTTTTGAAGCGCCGGGCATTTTTTTTGAAATCAGTTTTATTGCCAGATTGATACAACAGTTCGAATAACTGCAGCCAACCATGAACATCAAGACGATCAATGGCTAATTGTTTTTGCAGAAATTGGATCGCAGCATGTCGCGATTCCCCGCGTTGAATCATTTCGCGTGCTAATAGAGCCATATCGGTGGATTGAGTTGCTGCGTGCTCTGTATGTTGCATATCATCGTTGAGCTTATCCTTTTTCTTAAAAAGGCCATACAAACCGTGACGTTCAATCGGCTGAATATCGGTTACATCATATTCAGTTTGGAGGTGTCTGTTCTTAGTGCCACGGTACCGGCGTAATAATAAGATTGCAAATAGCAATGCGAGTAATAAGCCAGCTAGCAAAAGTAGATTTGTATCGATAAACGATCCAACGAAATATTCAGTTTCAGACTCAGATTCAATCACGGGGACTGTATTTGTCAAAGTTTCCACTGGCAAAACTGTAGAAACATTCTTTTCGAATGATTGAGCCGAATCTGTAATCGCAACGGTATTGAAATTCTCAGTTTCTTTAATTGCAACAGATTCAGTATTTGAATTTACAGTAATAGTTTGCGCAGCAAGTTGCAGAGTGGCGATTTGCGCAGCAAGCGTATCAATGTGCTTATTAAGTTTATGCAAGTCATTCGTGCTATTTTCAGCACCTTGTTCTAAATGCGATAGTCGTTGCACAAATCCGTCATGATGTTTGATAGCTGACGTTGGGTTGTGAACGGCATTGGGAGATGAATTTGAACGAGAAATGTCACGGACAGGCTTGTTTTGTTTTTTGTGAATAGGCTTAGCGTAGCTACCAATGGTTCTCAAATCCGGTATATAAACAACCGTACCAGTCGCTATCGGTTGGTACGTCCCACCAGGAAACAGTTGTGGATTGGTTTGAATGATTGCGCGAACAAGACTCTTACGTGCAGTCGAATTATTGGGATAGATTAATTGCGCGATCTGAAAAATATTTTCGTTAGGTTTTATTTGCCAATGTTGTCCAGAAAATACCAAGGATGTTTTTTCATTTTGATGTGTTTGATTGTTATCCGCGATAGAAGTGACAACAGACGCGCTGTTTGTTGCGAATACGTTTAAAACATTACCGAGCAACAACAAAAAAATAACTGTCAGAACGAATGGTTTTGTAAAAATTGTCATCAGTTTGTTTTAATCGGATTACATTTATTTTTTACAAAGTGTGGCAATTTCTTTAGTCGCTTGGTCGATTTTCTTTTGCCGTTCGTTGTCATCAACGTAGGCAATTCCACCTGCCCCGTCCGGAACGGTCAATCGCGGAGACTCGGTATACATGCGTAAACGGGTTTGTGCTTCGATACATTTCTTTTTGTCTTCTTCTGCCTTGGATTGTTGTTTGGTTTGTTCTTCCTTGCGCTCGCTTTGACGCTTATTGAGTGCTTCCCTGGCTTCGGATAAGCTTTGCGGTGGATTAGTCCCACTGGCGCTAGAAGATGAAGAAGTCCCTCCTTTGGTGTTAAAGCGTTTTTTTTCTGTAGCAATTCCTGGAGGAGGAGGACGGTCGGTATATTGCGTTTTTCCGTTTTCATCGACCCATTTGTATACTTGTGCAAATACCTGAGGAATAGATAGCAGCATTGCTATTAGGAATCCTGTTAATACAAATAATTTCACCGGCACTCTCCTACGAAAGGTTAGTTTAATTAGTTCCACTATATTTACCGAAGATTTTTGACATTAAATCATAATACCGTGAAATATGCAGAATTCTAAACGCGAATTAAGGCATTTTTTGGCTATAATGTCGCTTTGCCAAGGATTGCCATGTTATGCGGTTGACTGAAAAAGCCCTTACTTTTGATGATGTTCTACTGATTCCTGCTCATTCGACTGTTCTGCCACGTGATGTGAGTTTGGTTACGCAATTAACAGCAGGCATTACGCTCAATATGCCCCTGATATCAGCGGCTATGGATACCGTAACCGAAGCACCGCTGGCGATTGCAATTGCTCAGGAAGGTGGAATCGGTATTGTCCACAAAAATATGTCCATTGAAGCGCAAGCAATGCATGTTGCGCAAGTCAAGCGTTTTGAAAGCGGCGTTGTTAAGGACCCTATTACGATCAATTCTGAAATGACAGTACGTGAGGTACTGGAATTGATCCGTCGACACAAAATTTCTGGATTGCCGGTGGTAAAAGGCAAAAAAGTAGTCGGGATTGTGACCAATCGTGATCTGCGTTTTGAAAATAATCTGGATCAGACGATCAAACATATCATGACACCTAAAAACCGCTTAGTGACGGTGAAAGAAGATACCGCGCGCGAGAAAGTGTTGGAGCTATTGCATAAACATCGGCTAGAACGTTTGCTGGTGGTTAATGATAAATTTGAGTTATGTGGTTTGATTACAGTAAAAGATATTGTTAAAACATCGGAATATCCTTCAGCCAACAAGGATGAGCAAGGGCGCTTGCGAGTGGGAGCGGCAATTGGTGTGGGTGAAGGCAGCAATGAACGCGCCACCGCATTAGTCAAAGCAGGGGTCGATGTGATTGTTGTCGATACAGCGCATGGACACTCACAGAGTGTTCTGGATCGTATCGCCTGGTTAAAAAAGAAATTTCCCAAACTGCAAGTCGTTGGGGGTAATGTTGCCACTGCTTCTGCAGCGAGAGCATTGGTTGATAGCGGCGCCGATGCTGTTAAAGTGGGCATCGGTCCGGGATCTATTTGTACTACGCGTATTGTGGCTGGCGTGGGTGTTCCACAAATCACGGCAATTCATAATGTATCGGAAGCACTCAAAGGTAGCGGGATTCCAACCATCGCAGATGGTGGCATTCGCTATTCCGGCGATATTGCAAAAGCCATCGCTGCCGGGGCGAATACCGTCATGCTAGGAGGATTGTTTGCAGGAACTGCAGAAGCTCCCGGCGAAATTGAATTATTCCAAGGTAGAGCCTATAAAACCTATCGGGGCATGGGTTCTTTATCCGCAATGCAGCAAGGTTCCAGTGATCGCTATTTCCAGGAAAAAGAACAAAAAAATAATGATAAATTAGTACCCGAGGGCGTCGAAGGCCGTGTACCGTTTAAAGGAAATATTTCCTCTGTCATTCATCAGCTGATCGGTGGAGTGCGCTCAAGCATGGGGTATTTGGGATGTCAAACGATTGCTGATATGCACGAAAAAGCGGAATTCGTCGAAATTACTTCTGCCGGCATGCGCGAATCTCACGTGCATGATGTTCAGATCACCAAAGAAGCACCTAATTATCAGATTAAATAACGATCAACCGTGATGCATCAAAAAATACTGATTCTTGACTTTGGCTCTCAATATACCCAACTGATTGCTCGGCGTATTCGCGAAAGCAACGTGTATTGTGAATTGCACCCCTATGATGTAAGTGAAGCATTCATTACAGCATTTGCACCGGATGGCATCATCTTATCCGGCGGTCCCGCTTCGGTCACCGAAGAAATTACACCGCGTGCGCCAAAAATTGTATTCGAGCTTAATGTCCCCGTATTGGGTATTTGCTATGGTATGCAAACCATGGCTTCGCAACTCGGCGGAGTGGTACAAAATGCGCAAGTGCGGGAATTTGGTTATGCAGAAATAGAAACAACGCAAGATGGGTTGCTATTTCATGGTATCAATGATCGGACGAGTGTAGATGGGAATAATCTTTTAGATGTTTGGATGAGTCATGGCGATTCGGTGGTTTCGCTACCCGATGGATTTACCGTTATGGCGCGTAATTCCGCTACCCCGATCGCCGCAATGGCGGACGACCAACGACGTTTTTACGGTATTCAATTCCATCCCGAAGTAACGCATACCCTTCAAGGGAAGAGCATTCTCGAGCGATTTGTGCATGATATTTGCGGCATTGGCCATGATTGGAAAATGCTGGACTATGTTGATGAAGCAATCAAAAAAATTCGTGCCACTGTAGGTAGCGACCAAGTCATTTTGGGATTGTCCGGAGGTGTGGATTCATCGGTTGCCGCAGCATTGATTCACCGTGCAATTGGTGAGCAATTAACGTGTGTATTTGTCGATAATGGACTACTGCGCGCACATGAAGCTAAGCAAGTGATGGAAACCTTTACTCATCACTTCACGATGAAAGTTATTCATATTGATGCAAGTCGAGATTTCTATCGCAGTTTGCAAGGAGTCACTGATCCAGAAAATAAGCGTCGTGTGATTGGTCGTGAATTCGTGGAGGTTTTTCAGCGAGAAGCAGAAAAGATCAAAGATGCGAAGTGGTTGGCGCAAGGAACCATTTACCCTGACGTGATTGAATCGGCCAGTAGTAAAACGAAAAAAGCACATAAAATAAAATCGCATCATAATGTCGGTGGGCTGCCAGAAACACTGCATTTGCGGCTGCTGGAACCCTTGCGTGAATTATTCAAGGATGAAGTACGTGAACTTGGTTTGGCATTGGGTTTGCCACATGAGATGGTGTTTCGCCATCCATTTCCTGGACCAGGATTGGGGGTACGCATTCTCGGTGAGATCAAATATGAATACGCTGAATTACTACGACAGGCGGATCATATTTTTATCCAAGAATTGCAGCAATCGGGTTGGTACGAAAAAACGGCGCAAGCATTTGCGGTTTTCTTGCCAATCAAATCAGTGGGCGTGATGGGTGATGGCCGCACCTATGAATATGTGATTGCATTACGCGCTGTGCAAACACAAGATTTTATGACCGCCAACTGGGCAGAACTACCGTATTCGTTACTCAATAAAGTTTCCAATCGCATCATCAATGAAATTCGTGGCATTAATCGCGTGGTGTATGACATTTCAGGAAAACCACCGGCAACAATAGAGTGGGAGTGAAATATAATCATCCAACGTTGTCCATAACATCCGCTGAACCAAGTTGAATATTGATCTTCAGAAGTTAATTATCTTAAGGCTCTAGACTAGCAGATACAATCTGTTGTCTAGAGCCAAAATTTTTATCAAGATATTTCAAATACTCAAACATCCGAAGCCATTGCAGTATCTCAACCCTTGTTTAAGCTAGGGACAACCAACGTTTCTTGATGCAAATCAAACAAAGTCTAAAAACATTTCCTATACTATCGAATCGATTAATTTCGATGCAACAAAAAAAATAAATTATTTCAGCACAAATAGAAAGGGAGGCCTCAATGCATATTTTTTCAAAGGAAACATCATTTCATCGCCCACTAGCATGCTTGGCAGTTATTGCATTGACCGTCGCGGCGCCGTCTACATGGGCGCGCGATACTTCTGCTGATCGCATCAGGCTACTGGAACAAAAGCTTCAAGCCATCCAGGTAGAATTGGAACGAGTAAAGTCGGAATCGTCACAAGCTACGCAAAAAGTTAACACCATCCAGCAAAAGACTGATCAAACAGAACAAAAAGTGACTACATTGGAGCAGAAAAAGGTTCTGTTACAAGAAAGAGTTGGTAGTGATGTAACGGAAAAAAGTCGTATGCTGCACTTTCGTGGGGGTTTTACACATCAAATGAATCAGCGCAACGGCTCAAGCATACAAAGTATTGTTGCGCCGGTTGGAGCTCAAGATCAGGCTGGTAAAGATGGATGGTATGTAGGTGCAGGTATTGATTGGGGACTGACCAGAGATATGTGGGGGCTTATGCCAAAAACGACAGTTTTTGCAGAATTGATGTTTGAATATAAACAATTTGGCAACGATGTTAAAGGCAATGCACTGGCTAATGCACCTACTATCTTAGCGGGTGGCTCACTCAATCCGATTAATGTAACAGTGAGTCAGTTTACTTTAACCGCATCTCCTAAAATCAAATTTTTTGAAGGTTCTAAAATAAGACCTTGGATTATTCCTGCTGGTTTAGCAATTCACGTCATGAGTCCAACTTCTGAAGCCATTACGTATTTAGCGCCAGGCATTCAGTTTGGTGCTGGTGTTGATTACAATGTTTGGAAAGATTTCTTTATCGGTATCGATGGCCGCTATCAATTGGTAAATAAGACGGATGGCGTTAATTTGAGCGGCATGACCGCAGGCGGATATGTCGGGATTGGCTTCTAAGGCTTGATATTTCGTTGCATCTTTAAATGTGTGATGTGTATCAAGTTGCTACACATCACACATTCATTTAAATCTAAAATTCACTAACGTTTTATCTCATACCCAACGCAGATTGCAGAAGACCGGCCGATGCATCTCCACTGGCTTGTTTAACGTAATTAGTCACGACTGGAATAAATTTCCCAACCATATCTGGAGAGAGATTTAATTGCTGGAAAGATCCAGCAAGTCCGGCTGCACCACCTAGTGAACTACCTCCTCCGACCATGGAAGACATGCCACCCAAACCTGATGCACTCGACACAGAAGGCGCCGCACCCAACATTGTACTCATGCCTGGCACTGACTGCGAAAGCGAAGCGAATGCTTGCGGATTCATATTGCCTTTGGCAGCCTGGAAGATCGCTCCAGCACCTCCCAAAGCCTGTTGAGGTGAAACACCTAGCTTATGTACTAACATATCGACTAATCCAATCTGATTAAGTCCTGTGGCACTAGCCGCTGCTCCGCTACCGGCATTGAGCACTTGTTGACCGGTTTGTGCTGCAACACCGGTATTGGTAACCCCTGAATTAGTAGCACAACCGATCAACGATGATAACGTAACCGCACCAATGAATTGAATGTATCTAGCTTTATACATAAAACCACTCCTTAATTAACAGTCAATGAAATAACGAGAGACGAAACTCATTATAGTCGTACTAATACTTTTTCAGAAACGACCTATAGCAATAGGTCATTCTTTTTTTATCATACCTACTTTCTATTCATTTCTGCGCAATTTTCGTCATCATCTTGTCATATTGCTTCGATACAATCCTTCAAAATTTCAATTTTATAAACACTGTAGAGGAGAAAATAATCATGCAATATTTGATTAAAGAATGGCCTAACAAAATGGCAACACTAATGACCGAAGATGGTGTTGTGTTATGGACTTTTAGTAACGTAAAAGAAGCAGAAAAGGTTTGGAAAGACTGGTGCTCATTAAAAAATCAAAATAATCAGAATGCTAATAACGCTGCTTTTGATTTAATTTATTATTAATCGATTGGCAATTCGGTTACTTTGTCGGGATTAGCCGCTAAAATCATAATCGCGACCCGACGGTTTCTTTTTCTTCCTTCTGTAGTTTCATTCGATTCAATCGGTCTATTTTCCCCATAACCGATCGCCGTCAATCGATTCGCATCAACGCCTTGTTCAATAAATAACCGTACCACACTACTTGCTCGAGCAGTGGACAACTCCCAATTGGACGGAAAATTATCCGTATGAATGGGAAAATTATCCGTATGTCCTTCCACACGAATTTCATGTTCTTGGTTTTTTATAACTCGCGCTACAGCTTGCAGTGCCGTACTGGAATTGTCTGCGAGGCGGGCTTGCCCAGGAGAAAACAATACACTTGCGTTAATCTCTACGGTAATGCCGAGCGCGCTTTGTGTCACTCTAACCTGACCATCCCTCACTAAAGGCTCCAATGCTTCCAGAATACTTTTGGCCATGCCGCGCATTTTTTCACGCTTTTGTATTTTATTAATAGGCTCCAATAATTCGATCCCATCGTTTTGCTTGAGTTGTTGCAGCTGAATCGGTGTTAATTCCATGGCGGCCATTTGACCAGATGACGCATCGTTCTTAAAGGCACTAATGAGCGAATGACTCAAAACTTGATATTTCCCTTCATTCACCGACGATACGGCATACATGACAATAAAAAAAGCAAATAGCAGGGTAATAAAATCAGCATACGAAACCAGCCAGCGATCTGGGTTATCGCCCTGAAACTCACTGTTATTGCGTCTTTTTCGTTTTATCATTGTTAGCAAACTTATCTTTGTATGTTAGACACAATAACCTTGCAACCTGCTTTCAATAAAACGTGGATTTTCTCCATTGGCAATAGCAGCCAGACCATCCACCAAAATTTCTTGTATCACCAATTGTTCGCTGATAATACTTTTTAATTTATTGGCGATAGGTAAACATACCAAGTTAGCAAAACCTACACCATAAATGGTAGCGACAAAAGCAACCGCAATGCCGCTGCCCAAAAGACTAGGATCGGTCAAATTTTCCATCACTTGGATGAGACCGAGTACCGCACCGAGTATCCCAATAGTCGGCGCATAACCTCCAGCGGCTTCCCAAATACGCGCAGATTGCCGTTGTTGGTTTTCATTGGCGATGATATCGATTTCCATAGCTTCACGGAGTTTATCGGCTGTATTGCCATCGGCCAAAAGTTGTAAGCCTTTCTTCATCAATGGTTCTTTAACCGTTGGTACATAATTTTCCAATGCCAGCAAACCATCCTTACGAACAATATAAGCCCAATTGATAATTTGCTTAATGACGATTTGTGGTGAGTGAATCGGGGGAAAAAACACCCATGACGCCATTTTGACGCCACGAATAAAAATTTTGATGGGACTTTGCAATAAAACAGCACCGATGGTACCGCCAACGACAATCAAAAATGCTGCCATTTGAAGCAACGACCCAGCATTACCGCCTTCGAGGATTTGTCCGCCAATGACAGCAGCAAATGCTAATAGCAATCCAAAAACGCTATTAAAATCCAAGGTTGATTTTTTTTTCATTTAATCGAAATAAATCATCGCTTGTTGATTATGTATTTCTTAATTTGCTGCGTAATCTGGCGATGGCTTGAGTATGTAACTGACACACACGGGATTCACTGACGCCAAGTACTTCACCGATTTCCCGTAGATTCATTTCCTGCTCATAATGCATACCCATGACTTGCTTCTCTCTTTCAGGAAGGTGATCAATCGCCGCAATCAATGTGGCGCGAAAATTTTCATCCAAAAGTGCATTCAGTGGATCACCTTCAGCATCAGAAACAAAACGATCTAAGAATGGCTCCTCATCATCTTGCTGAAAATCTTCGTAATAAATGAGCTGAGCGCCACGAGCACTTTGTAGCGTCGATTGATATTCATCCAGCGTCATGTTCAATGCATCCGCTAATTCCTGCTCACTAGGAGCACAACCATTACGCTGTTCTAATAAATTCACCGCAGCTTCGATTTGACGCATTTTTTTGCGTAATCCGCGTGATAACCAATCCGCCTCACGCAATTCATCCAAAATAGAACCACGAATACGCTGTGCCGCATAGCTTTCAAATTGTCGACCATAAGAGCCTTCATACCGAGCGATAGCATCCAACAATCCAATCATACCGACTTGAATCAAATCATCGACTTGAACACTGGCAGGCAATCGCGCCATCATGTGATAGGCAATGCGCTTCACTAATGGAGTGTATTCCGTAACAAACTGCTCAGTATCAATTTTATTAGTTCCGCTCGCTGTATACATATTGATCACACCGTAAGATTTGCCATACTTAAATGACTGGTTTGAAGAAGTCGTTGCATGAAATGATCAATTCCGCCACTATATTTATCCGGACAAGGTGAGCAAAAAATGTCGTGGGACAATTGCCGAAAACGAACTGCTGCTTCCGAATTAGGAAATGCATTCAGTACCGACTTACATATTTGCGTGGCGCTTCGCAGTTTTTCATCGGTGTGGATATGCCCCACAAACTCGAGCGTAACGGATAGATATTGTCGTGCGACGTTATATAAATTTTGGAAGATAGCGAAAGATTCTTTTTCGGAATCAACTTTGTTCACTAACACAAGAAAATGTTTTTTGGCATATACTTGACTCATAATTTTGATCAATGCATATGCCCCTGTCAGTGAAGTTGCTGAACCGGAAATCACAATCATGACCTGTTCAGATGCTAAGCTTAAAGGTAATACATGAGTCATACCGGTAATAGCTGTATCAACCAATACGATGTCCACTGATTCAGTCAATTCGGAAAAACTTTGCAGCAACCAGTCTTGTTGATCAGGATTTAATTTATTTAATGCGCGTATGCCTCGTGTAGCAGATAATACGCTGATGTTTTCTGGGCCTCGCAATAACACTTGATGCATGGATTTATCACGATGAATGACATGCAACAAATCAAAGCGGGCGCGAAGTCCTAAATGACTGCAAATATTGTTGTGACAGGGATTTTCATCGATTAATAATACGCGTTGGCCATTTTCAGCCAATGCAATGGCAAGATTGATCGCAATACTGGTTTTTCCGACCCGCGGTTTACCGCCCGCAATCGTAAAAACACGCGCGCGGTCGTGCGCTTTAAATGCGACGAGATTGCGTAATCCAGCCGCTTGATCTTGCAGGATCATTCTACTCATAACCAAACCCCACCTTTGATTTGAACATACTTGATCCCTCGTCTTGACTGCTATGATTGGCCATAATCAAAGCAAATTCAGCATCCTGAAGCGTAAATGCCGAATCGGATTGAGACGATTTGAAAATGCGGTGCAACAAATAGCGAGAATGCGCAGCATGAATATCTTCTGGAACTTTTTGTCCGTTTGCCACGTAATGTAATAGTAGCTTTCTGCGTATCACAGCATCCAATACAACACCTAATGATGCAGTTTCATCTACTTTAGTGATGATGCAACCATGAATGCCATATTTCTGATAAGCAGAAATGACTTCATCTAACGTTTTGCCATTCGATGCGGCACTTAAAATCAAAACACGTTTTACGTCTACTCCGCATTGCATCAACATTGACAGTTGTTCGTTGACCATACGATCACGCTGACTCATTCCCACGGTATCAATCAACACCATATGTTTGCGTTTTAGTTCGGATAAAGTCAGATGCAAATCTTCGGTATCTTTGATATTACGTACTGGAACGCCAAGTAATTGTCCGTAGATTCTTAGTTGTTCGTGACCTCCGATACGATAGCTATCTGTCGTTAGCAACGCTACTTTATCGGCACCATGTCGAATCACACAACGTGCAGCCAGTTTTGCAGTAGTCGTGGTTTTTCCTACGCCGGTAGGACCAATAATTGCATAGACACCACCTTTCTCGATCATTTCATCGTTTTCAACCGTTTGCAGGTTCATCGACAAAGCCGAGATCGCTTGCTTCAAGCTCTGTTCGTAGTTAAATTCAGGGGTTAATTTATCAACCAGTCGCCGTGATAACGAAGGACTAAAGCCGGCCTCCAACATAGTGCAAAGTATTTTTGCTTTCTCAGGCTTGCGTTGAGCAAAATTACCCCAAGCGACATTGGCTAACTGATCTTCAAGCGTCGTTTTCATCGCTTGAATTTCTGCGATGATCGTTTGCGCGAATTTCTCTGATAGCGTCTCTGATGAAATTTTTGAGTTTCGCGATGCTTTATCTTGATTATTCTCATAGACAGTCACCGCGTCCATGTCTAATGCTGTGTTCAGCTTATTTTTATTTGCTGCACGTGGGCGAATAGTCGCAGGTGCTGCTACCGAAGCTTCCGATTGTGGCTGCATTAGATTTGACATTTCTGCGTCTGCTAATGCCATGATTTCAACACCTTCTTTCGTTTTCCGATTTGAAAGTATCACCGCATCATTGCCCAGTTCTTCTTTAACCTGGCGCAATGCTTCACGTGATGTCGATGCTACGTAACGTTTTACTTTCATTGACTACCCCCAATGATGGAAGTGATTTTGATTTTTCGTGTATCCGGAATTTCTGAATGCGACAGTACTTTGAGTTGCGGTAGCACACGCCGTAAGAATTTTGCTAACAGTTGACGAATCGAGCTTGGTACCAGCAACACGATTGGCAATCCCAGTTTTTCTTGATGACTCGCTGCAATTTGTGCTTCTTTCAATAACGTTTCGGCAAGCCCTGGCTCAATCCCACTACCGGTTTGCATCACTTGTAGCAATATGTTTTCCAATTCATGATGCAAACTCATGACTTGTAACTCGGTACCTGCCGGGAAATGCTGCTCAGTAATTGCACGACCCAGCGCATTTCTGACGAATACCGTCAATTCAACGGCATCTTGCGTTTTTGCTGCATATTCAGTCAAAACATCAATGATGCTTCGCATATCACGAATATGTACATCTTCTTCCAGTAGATTCTGTAGTACTTTTTGTACCGTAGCTAAAGGCAACAATTTAGGTACTAGATCTTCAATGAGTTTTGGTATTTTCTCGCTTAAATGATCTAGCAATTTTTGCAGTTCCTGACGACCTAACAATTCGCCAGCGTGCAAATGAATCAAATGGTTAATATGGGTTGAAATGACCGTTTCCGCATCTACCACGGTATAACCATTGATCTGTGCGGTTTCGCGCAGTGAAGTTTCAATCCAGATCGCAGGAAGCCCAAACGCTGGGTCGCTGGTAATCGTTCCGGGTAATTGCATGGTGACTCGCCCAGGATTAATCGCTAAATACATATTCGGATAAGATTCTCCCTGGCCCATCACAGATCCTTTCAAAGTGATGCGATAAGCACTAGGACGCAATTCGAGATTGTCACGGATATGGACTACAGGCGGCAGAAAACCGATTTCTTGTGCAAACTTTCGGCGTATTCCATTAATTCTTTTTAATAAATCGCCTTTTTGCGCTTTGTCGACCATGGGAATGAGGCGATAACCAACCTCTAACCCTAAGGTATCCACAGGCGCCACATCATCCCAACTGGCATCAGTTTTTTCAACCACCGGCGCTTCAACTACGGCCGGTTTGGTTTCCTGAACAGCTATCGATTTCTTTTTAAGATAGGCAATGCCACCAAGAATAGAAGCAATTAACAAGAAGACGAAATTAGGCATACCGGGAATTAGTCCCATGATGCCGAGAATACCCGCCGTTATCACCAGAATTTGGGGCTGATTAAACAATTGACTCAGCACTTGCTCGCCCAGATCTTCATCGGTGGTAACACGACTGACCACAAGACCCGCCGCGGTAGAAATGATCAACGCTGGGATTTGACCCACCAAGCCATCACCGATAGTCAACATGGTGTAATTCTTTGCGGCCGCTCCCAGTTCTAAATCGTGTTGCAACACACCAACGATGAGCCCACCGACAATTGTGATCAGCATGATCAAAATACCTGCAACGGCATCGCCGCGAACAAATTTGCTCGCACCATCCATCGAACCATAAAAATCAGCTTCTTGAGAAATAGCGGAACGACGTTTGCGTGCTTCGTCTTCGCCAATTAAACCCGCATTTAAATCGGCATCGATTGCCATCTGCTTTCCTGGCATTGCATCCAATGTGAACCGTGCGCTGACCTCGGCAATCCTTCCTGCACCTTTAGTGATAACCACAAAATTAATGACCACCAAAATGATGAATACGACTAACCCTACTGCGTAATTACCGCCAACCAAGAAATGGCCAAATGCCTCGATTACTTTGCCGGCGGCATCCGGACCCGTATGGCCTTCCAGTAAAACCACACGCGTTGACGCAATATTCAATGACAACCTAAGTAAGGTGGTAATCAAAAGGATAGTTGGGAAAACGGCAAAATCCAACGGATTACGCGTATATAAACTGACCATTAAAACGATAATGGACACGGCGATATTGAAAGTAAAAAACAAATCCAGCACGAAAGGCGGCAATGGCAATACCATCATTGCCAAGATCATAATGATCAATAGTGGACCAGCCATCGTTTTGAGGTTACTGGCACCCATCCAAGACGATAATGTCGCGACATTATTCATATTCATTTAGCGGCCGATAGTATTCGTTAACATATCGATTTCTGTTATTTCCAATTGGTTATAAAACAGCACGTTCTGGTTGATCCATTCCTTCGGGAACATCCACATCAACCGGTGGCAGAGGCTCATTACCGCCATACTCTTGGTAGCGTTTGAGCTGAAAAACGTAAGCCAAAACCTCAGCTACAGCGGTATATAATTTTTCCGGAATTTCACTTTCCAGCTCTGCGTGGTAATACAGTGCGCGTGCGAGCGGTGGTGCTTCGAGAATCGGTATGCGGTGTTCGCTTGCTACCTCACGAATCTTTTCTGCCAGTAAGTGAACGCCTTTAGCAACCACAGTGGGTGCTCGCATTGATTCATTTTTGTAACGTAACGCTACGGCATAATGTGTTGGGTTTGTCACAATCACATCCGCCTTAGGTACTTCCGACATCATGCGGCGGCGCGCTGCCTCACGCTGCAATCCGCGAATACGCGCTTTAATGAAAGGATCCCCCTCACTTTCTTTATTTTCTCGGCGGATTTCATCCTTAGTCATACGCAGTTGCTTAGCGTGTTCCCACAATTGGAAAGGCACATCGATAACGACTACTAGCGCCATTGCAGCAACAGTCAAAATAAAACTAATGGCCAAATATTCTCCAGTTTCAGCAATACCTGCATCAACCGGCATAGTCAGTAACGCCATTACCTCGTGCTTGTTATGCCAAATGATCAACGCACCAACACCACCGATTACAATCGTTTTGAGAATAGCCTTAACTAATTCAACCAAGCTACGCATAGAAAAAATACGTGCAATCCCCTGAATTGGATTAATTCGACTAAAATTGGGCATCAATGCTTTTGAGCTGATCATCCAGCCACTGAGAAACATCGGCGCAAAGAAAGCCGTAATAATCAAAATCAGCAATAGCGGTGCAATAGCGATTAAGCTTTCCAAAGCTAATGAAAAAAAACGCGTCATCATCAAATTGGGCTGAAATGCCAATTCGCGTTCCATTTGCATGCCTGCTTTCATAATAACCAGAAGCTTGTCCATCACGTCGGAGCCTAGAAAAATTAGGCTTGCTGCCGCTACCATCAACAACGTAAATGTAGTAAGTTCCTGAGAACGCGCAACCTGCCCCTCCTCTCTTGCTTTTTGCAAGCGCTGGGGCGTCGCCGCTTCGGTACGTTCTGCATCATTTTCTTCAGCCATGACAACTCCAAATTGTTACAAATGAATTATCATAGTGTCTGGTCTGTTTTGATATTTGGAACAAACAAGTAATCATCCCTTTTATTTGTGCAACACTGGAGCCTCTGTACCAATGCAACATCTTAATTCTGCAAATAAACCGACATTCGGATAACCGAAGGCATTGAGGATATGCATACTACTTTACAGATCATTCGCTATTGCTCGATAACAGTCGTAATAATTGCTGCACTATTGATAGCTATTGTGGGATTTCTTCTCTTAGGCAGTTTGCCCGATTACGAAGGAGAAAGACTTTCACCAGGATTAGCAGCCCCCGTTTCAGTCGAAAGAGATACTTTAGGCACCGTTACTTTAAAAGGACAAAATCGATTGGATTTGGCGCAAGCAATGGGATTCGTACACGCTCAAGAGCGTTTCTTTGAAATGGATTTATTGCGTAGACAAGCCGCAGGCGAGTTAGCGGAATTGTTTGGTACTAGCATGCTAACACGCGATATCAAAGTCAGGAAATTTCGCTTACGTGCTCGATCCAGTTTAGTAATCGCGCAACTTGCCGAATCCGAACGTCAAATATTAGACGCCTACAGCAAAGGCGTTAATCATGGAATCGAAGCGTTGACTACCCGTCCTTTTCCCTATTTATTGACGCAAAAACAACCCGCTCTTTGGAAAAATGAGGATAGCATTTTGGTTGTCTTGGCGATGTTTTTGACACTGAATGAGTCGAATATTTTTCGCGAATTAAAACTATCGACGATGCAGAATATTCTTCCCAAGGAAATATACAGTTTCCTCACTGCACAAAATGGTGTTTGGGATACCCCCCTCGTTGAAGAACCTATTTCATTGCCGAATATTCCAGCTCTCGATGAAATCGATGTACAAGAATTCAACGAGCTTGCTTATTCGGCAGATCACTTTGAGGATGAATCAATTCCAGGAAGTAATAGCTTTGCGGTCTCAGGCGAACTAGCAGAGGGATCCGCTCTGGTCGCCAATGACATGCACTTAACACTACGCGTTCCCAATGTGTGGTTCAGAACGCGCTTGATTTATCCTTCAGATTCTATGCCAAATCAACAACATGATATTACTGGCATCAGCTTGCCCGGAACACCTTCCTTGATTATCGGATCCAATCGATCCATTGCTTGGAGCTTTACCAACAGTCAAGGTGACTTTGTTGATTGGATTAGGGTTAAAGTCAATGAAACCAACAACTCTGAATACCTCACTGCAACAGGCTGGAAGTCTTTTGACATTTTTGAAGAAAGAATTCGCGTCCACAATGATGCCGATGAAGTGCTAGCTATCTACGAAACTGAATGGGGGCCTATTCTCGCAGAAGATTACGATAAAACTCCGCTAGCCTTGGCATGGACTGCGTTGAAACCCGAAGCAATCAATCTCAAACTCATTGGATTAGAACGCGCCCAGAATGTCCATGAAGCTGCAAAAATCGCACAGCTTTCGGGTATCCCTGTACAAAACTTTATTGTCGGGGATAAGCAAGGTAGCATTCTGTGGACACTTGCGGGTCGCATCCCTACACGGACAGGAAATTATGATCCACAATTGCCCGCTCATTGGGGTAACGAAAATACTGGCTGGACCGGATGGTTGGAACCGGAGCAATATCCTCTCATTAGTAACCCCGATTCACAAAGACTTTGGTCTGCTAACTCACGCATGGTTTCGGGTGAACAACTCGATTTGCTAGGGGATGGTGGTTATGATTTAGGTGCAAGAGCACGACAAATTCATGATCGCTTAATGGAACTCGACGGCCCCGTTACGCCAGCGGATATGCAGGCAATACAACTGGATTACCGTGCATTGCTACTATCAAAATGGCATCATTTATTGTCAAAAACTTTGCAGGAGTCTGATGAAAATACATCGTGGCGAGAACCATTACAGAAAGCTTTGGCGGACTGGGATGAGAAAGCCTCGGTTGACTCTACTGCCTATCGCGTTGTTTATACGTATCGACACAAAATCATGAAAGCCATTTTGAGCAATTTTGTCATTCCGATTAAGAAAGTGGAACCTAATTTTAGAATGCCAAGATTGAGTCAAGCGGAAACTATTGTTTGGCAATTGATTGAGCACCAACCCATGCATCTGCTTCCAGCGGCCTACGAAACTTGGCAAGAGTTGTTGCAGCATAGCGCACAACGTACCGCAGAAAAACTTCAGAAACAAGGTGATCTTTCAGAACGCACGTGGGGCACAATCAATACGGCTCGTATTCGTCATCCGCTTAGTAAAAGATTACCTACTTGGATTTCAAAATGGCTTGACATGCCGGCTGATCAATTACCAGGCGATCACAATATGCCACGCGTTCAAACGCCTACTTTTGGAGCCTCACAGCGGTCGGCAGTTATTCCAGGCAAAGAAGAATTAGGCTACCTCAGCATGCCAGGTGGACAAAGCGGGCATCCGCTTTCACCGTATTATGGCAGTGGCCACAGTGATTGGGTGCAAGGAAAGGCAACGCCTTTCTTACCTGGAAAAACAGAAAAACAAATGCGATTAACACCTTAGAAGCCTTATCCGATTATCGTAAATTAATTTTGTGCCATGAAACTATCCATTATCATTCCAGCATTTAATGAAGAACGTTTGATTACGCATTGCTTGGATTCAATCTTTGATGCCATGCATGCGCAAACGGAAGCTGATTTTTCTTATGAAATAATCGTAGTGGATAACAATTCTACCGACAGAACAGCTCAGTTAGCACAGCAAGCAGGCGCTCAAGTAGTTTTTGAACCCATTAATCAAATCGGGCGAGCACGCAATGCAGGTGCTGCTGTTGCCACAGGCGATTGGTTACTGTTTGTGGATGCAGATAGCTTACTTAATCGCGGTATGGTGACCGATATCATGAAAATGATACAAAGTAATCGCTATGTGGGTTGTGGCAGCGTAATGCATATGCCAGATTTACCCTGGTGGGGAAGCGCCGCGATGCAACTCTGGACAATTTTATCGGTAACCTTCAAATGGGCTTCAGGTGCTTTAATTGTTTGTCGAGCCGATGCATTCCGAGAAGTAGGCGGCTTTAATCAGGAATTATTTGCTGCAGATGAAATCGATCTCAGCCAATTATTGAAACGATGGGGACGACAGCACGGCCTGAAATTTACTATTCTAACTCGTCATCCTTTGATTACTTCACCTCGCAAAGTACAGCTTTATTCTGGACGAGAAATCGCTGTTCAAGTACTCAATGTGTTATTACATCCACGCCGAACATTGCTCGATAAAAAGAAATTACCGATCTGGTATGACGGGCGACGCTGATATCAAAAAAATTTAAGCCTAAATGCTCCATAGATTAGCTAAAATAATATTCATTCATACGTTCATATAATAGACGGAGGTTCATGTGAAGTACTTTTTCTCGATCTTAGCAATAACAGTAACCACTTTTTATATCCCGATGACAGCCGCAGACGCTTCTGGGCGAGTACCATTTGGACATCAAGTATTTCAAGTACAAAATTACAGTCGAGCAACCGATCAAATTGCGATCTCCGGATTAATTGGCGACGGCGGCATCAAATCACTGGCTTCGCATGGTTTTAAAACGATCATTGATATGCGCACCGCCAACGAAGGTACTGCTGACGAAAAAGCAATCGTTGATATCAACGGCATGAACTATATCAACATTCCAATGACGGTAGCTGGAATCAGCGAAGAACAATTATCAGCGTTTACCAAAGCCGTTGAATCAGCGGAAAAACCAATCCTCATTCACTGTGGCTCAGGAAATCGCGCTGGAGCCATGTGGACAGCCTATCTCATTAAAAAAGGTACAGATCCAGAAAAAGCTATTGAAGCAGGACGTAAAGCGGGTATGCGCGCGCCACTCGAAGAAAAAATTCGAGCGTCATTTATTAATTAACAAACCCGCTCAAAAGAAGAGAAATTAAACCCTGCATAAATTTAAGATAGGAGCAGTGCAATTAAGTAATGCGAAGATGACTTCGTTAACGATCTGTTTTTTTAATAGACATCCGTTAGCGTAGTCATGTGATGTATTTATTACTTAACCCATCAAAGAATTTCTTCAAACCCGTTGAATATACAGCCATAGTATTGACTTCGGAATTTATACCTGTCCCTCCAATTCCACTTTCTTGTATCACATCACAAGTTTGAGTATTCCTATCTAAATCAATACTGAGATTGTCGCGACAAAACGGAAGCGTCTCGGGGAAAATAGCAGTATCTAATTGAAAATGCATTTCTTGCATATTTTTGGCTACGGTATTCGCGACACAAGCAAACAATAACATAGTGACGCTCAATAAACATAGACTGCAATGCACTGCATGCTTACTAATTTGATATAACAATCTCATAAAAAATACTCCCACATAGTTATAACATCTACTCGGTTTTTTTATACAATACTGTGTTCCATTAATTTTTTAATCAATTTTGTTATTATCATGTACTTTATGCTCAATCGGTTCGCTATAAAAATAGACGCCGAAAGTCATGCGGTAATGTTGCACTTTATCATCCACAACCTCATTTTTCTCTAACTCCAGTGCCTCTTTATTAATAGAGAGCAAAGATTCCATTCCACAAAACTCTGATTTTTCAACAAGATACTTGATCGACTCAACGCTTAATCCATCGTAGTATACACTACGTTCCAAGAAAGGTTGATTTTCGCCTAATAAATTACTCATCGCTGCTGCAGCATGATCATGCAAATTATGTCCGAAATAAAATACCTTTTCGTCAAATCCATGCGCAGGAATAAAAGCTGCGGTATTAAGGCACACTCGTTTTTCAGAATCAAAATGTACCACTCCAAGTCTTGTCCATTCATCCAATACTACTCGAGAACGGATATCTGAACTCACTCCCGCAACCAATCCCTCGAAAGATATTTCTCCACCCTGCTTAGTAAAACGAGGTAAAGGTTTAGGTAGATTATTTTCATCTAAGTAACGAGAATCACTGGTCCAAACGCTGACTAGACGTGCCCCCAATGAAACCGCATGCGGAACTACTTCGATATTCGAGCAAACACTTTGTCGTAATCGTCTAATTTCTTTACGATGGATTCCTGTCAGCAAGCTCAAATGACTATCTGTAGAGGATTTTCCATTGATTTTAAAATCTTTTTCGGCAACTTCGACAAAAATATCTTTAAGCGTCTCGAACAAATAGGGAAAAGTAATCCCTTTCGCGAGCATTAATTTGACAAGGGGACGGAATACTCGACGAATTGAAGCAACAAGAGCGGGAGAAATTGTGGAATCTGGATAAAAACTGCTCATAATACTTCACTTAACTGGATAAATTCGACACGATAAAATGGCGTTGATGAACAAATAATATCAGGTGGGAAAATACCACACAAATTTCAAGTTTTTGATTTAATCGCGGTGTCTCAAAATAGTCGAAAGATCTTCACAGAAACTTGATTAAAATAAAATAGAATCCACCATTACGCTACTATCTTGTAGTTTTAGGTTACCTTGAGAAAAAAATTAACTGACATCAATTTGAGTTCATTGAATAAGAACGACACATCAACTTCATAGAAAAATTATGCACTGTAGAATTAACTTCCTATCTTTATTATTTTTAGTCATAACAACTTCACTCCTTGCAAATAAGGCTACTGGTGCTGAAAAATGCTGCTCACCAGTAAAATCTCAAGAAATTATAGAATTACCGGAAACCGCAATTAAAAATTTAACGATCAATGCCGGCTTTGGATGGGGTATTTTCAGTGGAAGTATTTATAACCACAATAAAGACTATCACATCAAACAACTGATCATTAGCATGATTCCCATTCACGGACACGGACATCATCATAGTGGTCATCAGGGAACAGCGGACGAATCAAGAATACATACGATTACAATTGATCTCCCTCCTGATAGCAAAGGCGCGATATCAATGCCATTACCCAATGAGGACTTACACGTTCACGGTTTTGATTGGAAAATCATTAAAGCAGACGGTTATTTAAGCAACCGCTGAATTTGATGCTCTGTCGGAAGCTGACAATTCTTCATAAATCTCAATAACGTGAATTCGATCCTTTCATTTCGTTTCATTCGAATTCTCCTCAGTCACACTAGTCATCCCGGTAACATCGGTGCGACGGCACGAGCCATGAAAACAATGGGGTTGAGTCATTTGTATCTAGTGAACCCCAAACATTTTCCGCATGAAGAAGCCACTGCACGCGCTGCCAATGCAGTCGATATTTTGCAGCATACGAGAGTTTGTGATTCGCTGGATAAAGCATTGGACAACACTGTGTTTTCGGCCGCCATCACCGCAAGATCGCGCGAGTTATCGCATGAAGTTTTTGATGCCCGGCAAGGAGCTAAAGAACTTTTACGCTATGCAAACCAGCATCAACCGGTAGCATTATTATTTGGTCGTGAAAACTCTGGATTAACGAGTGAAGAAGTCAGCAAGTGCCAGATCATTATTCAGATTCCCGCAAATCCTGAATACTCTTCATTGAATTTAGCAAACGCAGTACAAATCATGACATATGAATTGCGCATGGGATTAGCTGAGAAATCAACACAAAAAGACGACAACCATATACTGGCAAGCTTCAACGACGTCGAAGCTTTTTATGCCCATCTGGAAAAATTGATGGTTGCCAGTGAATTTCTCGATCTCGAAAAACCGAAACTATTGATGCAACGCATCCGAAGATTATTCGCGCGTACACGATTGGAAAAAGAAGAAATTCAAGTACTCCGAGGAATCCTATCGGCTTTAGGAAAACGCTGGTAGCAGAAAATTTCTTTTTTCATTGATCCTCTATTCCTACTATCAATCAACTGTGTTTAATCAATGTCCCTACGCCTTGATCTGTCAAAATTTCCAGTAACAGTGCATGCTCTACCCGCCCATCAATGATATGACATGATTTAACACCATTTTTAACCGCATCCAAAGCTGATCCTATTTTAGGCAGCATACCTCCTGAAATAGTCCCGTCAGCGAATAATTCATCCACCCTTTGCGCCGTTAGTCCTGTTAAAAGATTACCGCTCTTATCTAAAACACCCGGCGTATTAGTCAGTAAAATCAATTTCTCAGCTTTGAGAATTTCCGCCAATTTACCCGCGACTAAATCCGCATTGATGTTATATGACTCACCCTCAGATCCAACACCAATCGGTGCAATCACGGGAATAAAATCTTGGGTATCCAATAGTGCAATTAAAGCTGGATCAATCGATTCGATTTCGCCAACTTGACCGATATTAATCCATTTTCCCGCAGTTTCACGATCCGCCATCAGCATTTTTTTAGCTTTAATAAAAGCGCCATCTACACCGGTCAACCCCACGGCTTTGCCACCATGACTGTTAATCAGGTTCACAATATCTTTGTTAACAGCACCACCTAACACCATCTCCACCACATCCATCGTTTCGGCATCGGTCACGCGCATACCTTGAATAAACTCACCTTGCTTGCCGACACGCTTTAACATGTCATCGATTTGCGGTCCTCCACCATGCACCACGACTGGATTCATGCCAACCAACTTCAACAGCACCACGTCACTTGCAAATCCTTGCTGCAAGCGTGGTTCAACCATCGCATTACCTCCATATTTGATGACAATGGTTTTGTCATGAAAACGCCGGATATAAGGAAGCGCTTCGGCAAGAATATGGGCTTTATCTTTGGCAGCAATTTGAGAGATTTCAATCATATTTAGTCATTAAATTAACAAATTTTTATAACAATTCAATTTTTCGAGCTGTCCTAGCTCAAGCGTTCCATTAACAATGATGCCTATTGTGCTATCTGCAGAAACTTTTCTTCGCTCATTAAAGCAAACAAACTCAGTTCTTGCCAAATTCGTTTTTCGCTGTCTTGATATTGATTACGTATAGCTGCTTTATTCTCGCTATTTTCCAACAACGTAAATTCAGACTTTTCCCGAATACCCAGCATATTATTCACAACAAAACCTCCCGATAATTTTTTGTTGATGGTCGTCAATAAAATGCGCGACTTTAAATTAAAAGGCATTGCGTTAGCCCCTAAATAAACACCCAAATCCGTTATGCCATAAATATTTCCGCGAACATTTGCCAAACCAAGGAACCAGGGCTGTGTTAAAGGCGCAGCAGCTAACTTTGGTATCGAAATGACTTCACTAACCTCGTTCATGGGTATTAGGTAACGATTGTCTCCTACCGCAACACCTAAAACAGACGATGAATTTTCAAGCATATCCGCATTTGCATTTTGTTCAGTTGACATGGTTAATATCCTGGCACGTTTAGCGTATTTACCGAAAGCAGCTTCATGATTGCAAATATTGCCCAATTGATTATTCGTAATCAAGCTATTTTACTGTATTATTTCATTTACCATTTTGCTTTGCGAGGAGCTTTTAATTAGATGAAATACCTTAATTCTTTCTGGCTGTCTTTTGTGCTGATTTATCCTTTTTTGACTGGGTGTGTTCCGATGTTTGCCATCGGCACAGCAGCGGGAACAGGCACGTACATTTCAGAAGATCGCAGAACCAGCGGCATGTTCATTGAAGATGAAGGAATAGAATTAAAAAGTTCGAAACGTATCAATCAGCAATTTGGCGACAACGTTCACATTAATGTGACCAGCTATAATCGATTCGTTTTATTGACGGGCGAGGCGGCCACGACTGAAATCAAAGCCGAAATAGAAAAATTGATTATGGGCGTAGATAATGTTCGCAAAATTTACAACGAAATCACTGTCGCAAAAAATACTTCATTAGCCTCGCGCAGCAACGATACTTTATTGACTTCAAAAGTAAAAACGCGTTTCCTGGCAGAGCGTAAGTTTCAAATCAATCATGTCAAAATTGTCACTGAAAATGCAGTGGTTTATTTGATGGGAATGGTTACCAGGCAAGAGGGAGACAATGCTGCACAAATTGCAAGCCAAACTTCCGGCGTCGCTAAAGTCGTAAAAGTATTCGAATATTTAAATTAATCATTACACTCCTTGAATATTGATTCATGCTACCAGCTAAGTTAGTTGCTGAACTGCATGATAGTATTCCGCCCGATCGTTTTTACACTGATCCTGTTGATTGTTACGCTTACTCTTACGACAATAGTCGCAAGATTTTTCCACCGGATGGCGTACTATTCCCGTTAAATAGCGACGAGATACAGCACATTGTCAAGCTGTGCAACCAATATCAAATCCCGTTAATTCCTCGTGGTAGAGGAACGGGAACGGCGGGAGGAAGCCTCCCTGAAAGAGGTGGCATTGCATTATCGATGGAACGCATGCTTAATATCGTTTCTGTCGACCCAGCCAATCGAGTTATTGTTACAGAACCAGGTGTTCTCAATCAAAGCATTCAAGATACCGCTAAGCCACACGGTTTTTTTTGGCCACCCGATCCTTCTAGTGCTGCATTTTCAACGGTTGGTGGAAATATTGCTACGAGCGCGGGAGGACCGCACGCAGTCAAATATGGAACCACTCGGGAACACGTTTTAGGCTTAAAAGCAGTAACCGGCACTGGAAAACTCATCACCACTGGGTGTTATACCACTAAAGGTGTGGTCGGTTATGATTTAACTCGTTTATTAATTGGTTCGGAAGGAACACTTGCGGTGATCACCGAAGCGACGCTCAAATTAACTGCGCTACCCTCTATTGTTGCTGGAATCACCGCGCATTTTCGCGATCTCTCGAATTGTGCTGCTGCCATTGTCAATATCATGTCGCTTCAACAATTGCCAAGTGCATTAGAATTTCTCGATATCGGATCGTTGAATCTAATCCGTAATCGTTATCCGGAAATGCTGCCTGCCGATACTCATGCAATGCTGATGATTGAAGTCGATGGCTCGCATAGTGACGTACCTGATGCCATCACCGCAATAATTGAAGCTTGTCAAAATAACGGATTGATTTCAGCCACACAAGCAACGGATACGGGTAATCTGTGGAAAGCACGTAAAGCTTTATCGCCATTACTACGAGAAATTGCTCCAAAAAAAATCAACGAAGATGTCGTTGTTCCCGTAAGCACGTTGCCAGAATTTTTAAACGGTGTTGCGCAGTTAAGTACACAGTACCAGCTGAATAATGTCAATTTCGGTCATGCTGGAAATGGCAATATTCACGTTAACCTACTGATAAACCCCGATAACAGTGAAGAAGTTGCTCGTGCAAAACGTTGTTTGGATGAAATTTTTAACTTAGTCATTAAACTACGCGGCACGCTATCCGGTGAACACGGTGTTGGAAGCGAGAAACGTGCTTTTATAACCAAAGAAATTGATGCAACGACTTTAGATGTAATGAAAGAGATTAAGAAATTGTTTGATCCTTGCAATATTCTTAATCCCGGGAAACTATTCCCTGAAGGCTGACTACTAACAACACAATCCGTTAACGAATTGTATTGTTAGCAATAAATTAAAAGATCAGAAAAAGAAATAATGATCCACCAACAATACTACGAACAATAGCGCCAAATAAAGGATAGAGTAACGAAACGCGCTTTTTGCCAACTGATCACTGTAATTACGATAAATCTCTATTGCGTAATACATGAATATTGCATTTAGGACCGTTGATCCACCCAAATAAATCAAACCGCTCATTTGTGTGACATACGGAAGAATCGTCACGATACACAAAATGATCGTGTAGAGTAGGACATGTAATCGCGTAAATTGATCGCCATGCGTTACTGGCAACATCGGCATACCGATAGAAGCATATTCTTTTTTCCGATAGAGCGCTAATGCCCAGAAATGTGGCGGCGTCCAGGCGAAAATGATTAAAAATAAAAGCAATGCATCGCTTGCAATTTCTCCAGTGACTGCCGTCCATCCTAACACCGGTGGCATCGCGCCAGATGCACCGCCAATCACGATATTTTGTGGCGTTAACGGTTTAAGAATAACTGTATAAATAATAGCGTAGCCGACAAAGGTAGCTAAGGTTAACCACATCGTCAATTCATTGACCCAGTGATACAAAATAAAAAGACCACCACCACCAACCAACATTAGAAAGAAGAGCGTCTCAGGAACACTGACTTTCCCAAGCGGTAACGGTCTACCTTTAGTTCTTGCCATTACGGCATCCATTTTTTGTTCAACCAAACAATTCAGTGCTGCTGCAGCTCCAGCAACGAGAGCTATTCCAATCGTTCCAAAAAACAGCGTATCCAATGGTACTGCGCCTGGTACTGCCAAAAACATACCAATGATTGCAGTGAAAACTATCAGCGATACGACACGCGGTTTCGTTAATCGATAAAATTGATTGATACGTGTTGCTGTGTCTTGCCAAGTAATGCTTGTTGCCATTTTATTGACCTCCTTCATTCGTCTTAACTAAAAAATTACTTCGTTTTAGCTAACTTAATTTTTAATCGAATGCTCTACTTATTTTAATGTTCTAGTTGCGAGACATGCAGCAAACGCTTAATGTCGTGCCCCATTTTTGTCCCATCTACATTTTCTGGAAAACGCATCATCAAATTACCAATTGGGTCAATTAGATAAATGTGTTTTGTCTGTTCTTCCTTAGTTTCTATGAAGTCAAGAATCTCGCTATCTGCATTGACGAAATAAGTTCCTTCATATTCCTTCATTAATTCAGCACTCGGCTTTACTGAGTTATTAATCAACCAAAGCCTTTCGATACGATGTTTTTCTTTGCCCTGTACGGTACGAACTTGTCTCATGTAATAAAGCTTATTTTTACAAGCCTCATTGCAATCACCAGAATCTACTGTTACCAATACCCATTTTCCGTGCAAATCTTTCATGCGAAGTATCGTGTTATCCTCAATATTTGTCCCTTTGCCGGAAACCTTCACGATCGGTATTAAATCGCCATAATTTTTACTTTGTGGCCTGTAATCCATGAAATATAGTGCATAAGAAATTATTACCGGTGTGCACATAACCACGAGCAGTAATAAAAACTTACGACGATTCGATTTCGCTTTTTCTGTTACTTCGTTTGACATTTAAGACTATAAATACAATTAATGAAGCTATTGCTAATGAAAACCACTGTATCGCATACCCGATATTTTTACTTGCCCCGGAATCCGGCTTATCCCAATCTCTTAATAAACCATCATGCGTATTATTTTTCTGTAGTACTAAGATCGGCTGCATTGCCAATTCAGTTTCAACCATGTAGCGCTGCAAATCGAATTTGTCCCATACCTGACCATTCACAAACTCATCTGACAGTGTCAGCGCTCTAATTTCTGGAGAAATCACTGTTCCGGTTACAGTCATCTCGCCATCAATAGCTTTAATTTCTGGCAAAATCGCTCTATTCAGACCTACTTCTACCCAACCTCGATTGACAGGTACAGACAATGAGCTATTCGCAATTCTAAAAGGCGTTATAACATGATAACCGGCACGCCCTTGATACGTTTTATTATCTAAAAAGATTGTTTTATTATTCAAAAACTCACCATGTACCTCTACATCTCGGTACTTAAAATCTTCGAGTTTAATTAAAACTGGAGGTAAATTTATAGGTGGCTGTTTTGCATACAACTGCATTTGTTCGTGCTTTATATTTTTTTCATCAGCACGACTCATTTGCCATCGGCCTAATGAACTAAATATAGCGACAAAAAACATCATTAAAACAATCGTCCAAATCTTGGGTTTAAAGCGATATCCTAATATATTCATTTTTTATCCATTGGGGGATCGCAAAAACCATTTTTGAAACAACTATTCACATAAATATCAATTCAGATAAAACCAATTTATTAGAAATTTTATGTGTTCTAACATTCCAGTTCTCACTTAATCCTGAGATTTACAATTTTATTTTGTAAAAATGAACCTAATTAATATGAGAACTGGAGATACTCGAAAAAACTATTACATTAAATATACAAAAACGAATAAACCTAACCAAACAACGTCAACAAAGTGCCAGTACCAAGCAACGCCTTCAAATCCGAAATGATGTTCTGGCGTAAAATGGCCAGCAGCACTACGGAAATAAATCACGAGTAGCATGATAGTTCCTATGGTCACATGAAATCCATGAAAACCAGTCAACATGAAAAAGGTTGATCCATAAGCACCTGTGGTTAACTTCAAATTCAAATCGTTATATGCATGGACATACTCATACGCTTGACAACCGATAAACAATGCGCCAAGTAAAACAGTTGCCAACAACCAGTTTTTGAGGCCGGCACGATCATTTTTCTTCAACGCCCAATGCGCAAGAGTAACGGTTACGCCAGAAGTCAATAGTAAAAATGTATTGAACGCTGGAAGTCCCCATGCCCCCATTGAGGTAAATTCATCGTGTTTACCTGGTCCTGCTGTCGGCCAAGTTCCATTATAAGAAGACCAGAATGCATTCCCTAATACCGTGCTTTCTTCCGATAACCAGGGTATTGAGAAATTACGCATATAAAACAAAGCGCCAAAAAATGCGCAAAAAAACATAACTTCGGTAAAAATGAACCAGCTCATTCCCCAACGGAATGATTTATCGACTTGCTCACCATATTTGCCGCCTTCACTTTCTCGGGCGACCGTTCCAAACCAGCCAAATAACATGTAAATCAAAATTGCAAAACCAAAGGCTAATAATCCATAACCAAGCTCTATCTTATTCATGGTCAGAGCAGCGCCTGATCCCATAAACAATATCGCTGTCGATCCAATAATTGGATACATTGATGGAGCTGGAACGTAATAACCCCCATGTCCAGATTCGTGACTCATTCTTTATCTCCTCCTACTTATGATTATTCAATTTCTAACTAACAACCAATCTTACAACTACCATTACGCCCAAAACGAATAGTGCAGCTCCAATAATCCCACCGATGATAACTTGCACCGGTGTTAATAATTCAGCATCAGACTCCAGATCACTTTTCTTCCGTATACCCATAAAAGAAAACATGACCGCTTTAGCAATTCTCCAGAAATCTACTGATTGTTGCTTTTGATCTGAGTCTTTTTTATCTGTCATTTTTCACAGCACTCGAACTACCTGGTAATTCAAAAAACGTATAAGAAATGGTTACTGTATGAATGTCGGCAGGCAAATCCGGCTCTATTACAAACTGAACTGGCATCTGCCTTGTTTCATTCGGTTTCAGCACTTGTTTTGTAAAACAAAAACACTCAAATTTTTTCAAGTATTTCTCTAGATTTCGTGGACTATAACTCGGTATTGCTTGCCCACTCATCTCACGATCGGAATTATTGGTAATTTCGTACATCACATCAACAGGCTTACCAGGATGAATTTTTGCATTAGATTGCAACGGTCTGAATTGCCAAGGCAAACCTCTAGTATTAGCATCAAACTCTACTGTAACCCAGCGTGACTCATCCACGCGATTTTCTTTGGTCAATACATCCGGTTTAAGTAAATTATTTACTCCTGTGAGTTCACAGAATTTTTCATAAAAAGGTACGAGAGCAAAGCCGAATACAAACATGATCAATGTGAAAATCAATAACTTTTTCATCATCAATACATTTGCTTTGCTGCTCGTACTATTTACCATTCTTTAATTATCACCGTTAAATAAAGAGCCAATACCGTAATTAACAGAAACATTGCTGTTCTATATTTACCGTTTTTATTACGACCTGCTTCTTGTGACATACTCTAAACCTTACCTTAATTAACGACCGGTGGTTTTTCAAAACTATGATAAGGCGCTGGGGTTGGCAAATGCGTCCATTCCAACGTCGTTGCACCATCCCATGGTTTTTGAGGTGCTTTTTCTCCGCTGCGAATACAATTAATCATAACGTAGAGGAAAAGAAGCTGCGTTAAACCAAATCCAAATGCGCCAATGCTAGAAACCATATTGAAATCAGCAAATTGAAGATTATAATCAGGAATTCTTCGTGGCATTCCCGCTAATCCTAAGAAGTGCTGTACAAAGAATGTCAGATTAAAGAAAAACATTGATAACCAAAAATGCCATTTACCTAAGGTCTCGTTATACATACGACCGGTCCATTTCGGTATCCAATAATAAGCACCGGCAAATAAAGCAAACAAAGAACCAGAAACTAATACATAGTGGAAATGGGCAATCACATAATAAGTATCTTGTACTTGAATATCAATTGGCACAATCGCGCAAATAACACCGCTGAATCCACCAATTACAAATAAGAAGATAAATCCAATTGCGAACAACATTGGAGTTTCGAACGTCATAGAACCGCGCCACATTGTAGCCGTCCAGTTAAACACTTTAACGCCTGTCGGTACTGCAATCAGCATCGTTGCGTACATGAAGAATAATTGTCCAACTGTAGGCATACCTGCGGTAAACATATGATGCGCCCAAACAACGCATGACAGAATAGCAATTGACGCAGTCGCATATACCATTGATGAATAACCAAACAATGGTTTACGTGAGAATGTCGGTATTACCTCAGACACGATACCAAATGAAGGTAAAATCATGATATACACTTCAGGATGTCCGAAGAACCAGAAAATATGTTGGAACATTACTGGATCGCCACCACCTGCAGCATTAAAGAAACTCGTACCAAAGTGACGGTCTGTCAACAACATTGTTACCGTACCAGCCAAAACAGGCATTACTAACACTAACAAATAGGCGGTAATCAACCAAGTCCACACAAACATTGGCATTTTCATTAATGTCATGCCAGGTGCGCGCATGTTCAAAATGGTGGTAATGATATTAATCGATCCCATAATGGATGATGCACCCAATATATGAACCGCAAAAATCATCAAATCCACGCCCAATCCGCCCTGAGTAGATAATGGTGGATAAAAAGTCCAACCACCAGCAGCCGCTCCACCTGGAACAAAGAATGAACTAACCAGTAACGTTGCCGCTACCGGGAGAAGCCAAAAACTCCAGTTATTCATGCGTGCAAAGGCCATATCTGGAGCACCAATCATTAATGGCACTTGCCAGTTAGCAAATCCCACAAACGCTGGCATAATCGCCCCAAAAACCATAATCAAGCCATGCAGTGTCGTAAATTGATTAAACAGCTCAGGCTCTAAAATCTGAATTCCGGGCTGAAATAATTCAGCACGAATTCCCATTGCTAACGTTCCACCCACCAAAAACATTGCAAAGCTAAACCACAAGTACATTGTGCCAATGTCCTTGTGATTCGTTGTAGTTATCCAGCGCATTATCCCGCTTGGATGATGATCATCATGTCCGTGACTATGTGCGTCACCATGTACTGCTGCCATAGTTATCTCCTTTTACCTATTTTGTTACATGCATTGACGTTTTTACTGCAGAATTCTTCGTCTGAGCGGCTACCCATTTTGCATATTCACCCGCTTCCAACACCTCTACGACAATTGGCATATATCCATGATCTTTACCGCACAATTCCGCACATTGACCACGATAAATACCTGGTTTATCTGCCGTAAACCATGTGTCACGAATAAAGCCAGGTATAGCATCTTGCTTAACACCTAGAGCAGGTACCCACCAAGCATGAATCACATCGTTAGCCGTCAAAATAATACGAATCCTTTTACCAGCAGGAACAACAACACGATTATCGACCTCTAACAGATAGTTCTCACCTTTAGGTTCTTTATTTTCAACTTGAGATTTTGGTGTAGATAATTTGCTAAAAAAGCTAATACCTTCACCTTCTCCCTGAAGATAATCATACCCCCACATCCACTGATAGCCTGTTGCTTTAATTGTCATATCAGGATTTGAAGTATCTTTCATGGCGATTACTGTTTTAGTTGCAGGTAACGCCATCACTACAAGAATAATACAAGGTATTACAGTCCAAATAACTTCCACCGCAGTGCTATGATGAAAATTTGCAGCTTTATAACCTAGTGACTTTCGATGTTTTAGAATCGAATAAAACATCACGCCAAACACACCAATAAAAATGACCAAACAAATCCACATCAGCACAATATGCTGATCATAGATATCTTTCGCAATGACACTCTGCGGCTCGGGTAAATTATATTTAGACCCTATCGCCATGCTTGAGTACAAAGCGAGAGCGAACACCCCGGCCAGGGCTACTACCGATTTACTTCTCATATTTTTCCCCCACATGATTACTGATTTACAGACCCTAAGCTCAATTGTGACGTATTTCTTTATTCACAACTCAACCAGTCTACGGAAGCCATACATGACAATCTTCTTTTTTGCCTCTATCAGAATTGATGATTGTTAAATTATTTTGGCTCAATTTCATTATTATCCGCAACTTAGATTTTCTTATGCATGAATATCATTCATGCATAATTAATCGAATGGAAATTCTAGCACGCTGGCGTTACCCGAACAAGGGAAAATCATGATTTTTATAGCAATAATCCCTGATTATAAAATGGTATTGACTCACTTCATGACATTAATTTATGCAATAACCGCAGGTATATTTTACTCAATCACTATGAGATCTTTGCAAAATGCCATAAATTTATTCTTTCAGTGTAATTCCGAGTTTATTGTGAAAAATACGGGGATGTTTTTAAATCATCTTTCGCAAATGAACCCAAAAAAATCATTCTAAATCATCCATTGTTAGTTGTAAGAGCGCGATAATCCTATGTTTGTGTAATCATTTGACGCTCAAGGATTTAAGGATTCTTTTCAAGTGATACGCCATAGCCAGCAATATGTGTCAGGCATGGGCTTTAGATAAATCGCAGTAACGCATGTTTTGATATTGAACCAACGAACTTGACTGCCGAAGGTTCGTTCTCTACCCCATAGCGAGCTTTTGTAATGAAGCGATTACGCTGTAATGGTCTTGTGATAGTGGATTATTTATCGTCGCTTTATTCTGAATGCCATTTTTAATGCCGCATGGCATAATTTCAAAGCATCGCAATGTTTTTGGCTGCAATGTGCTTTGTCGGCATGAATGCAGGTTCCCGGCTGAAACTGGCCTTACCGAGCAGACTCAGCAGCGGCTGGCTGTCATGACAATTCACCGCAGTGGTTTTAACAGCTAATACCAAACTATTATTATCGAGACTACCGTATGCTGCTTACCCAATACTGAGTTTCCACCCTTTTTAACCCAGCCTGCTTCTCTATTCACACCGGGTCGCATACTTCAATGATCCACATGGCTGATGATTGAGTATTCGCTTCAGTATCGCGTTTTCCCCGATCACCAACCACTTCATACGCAGGTCTGGTTTTAGGCTTGCGGGGACTTTGGATGATACTCGTATCAACATGATAGACTTCCTAACTTCAATATCGTGCGCTTGTATTTGCCGATTGATTGAGTTTAATAGCCCACACACGCTTCCGTCGACGTTAACCGTGTTCTGAAACGAGACAATACTGAGTGTCCGGTACATCATCTATCACAACACGAAGACCTCTGCATAACTGTTTTTTGAGTTTCTAGATCACTTCATATCTGATAAATCAAATACTTATAAATATTTCGCAACCGATATAACCAGTTATGCAGAGGTCTTACTGTGATTGATTGATTGATCGAGTTCCAATCGATCAATTGATCAATTTGCTTCAAGAAATTCCCTTTACGGGTGCTCCGGGTTACATCATAGTCTAGAAATTCATGCAACAAAAATCGTCAGTCAAACTGATTTAGAACATAATTTTATCAACCAATCCATACATTGGAATGCAACCCGTGCAAAGATCTTAAGGCATATATATACTTAACGTTGGAAACTAAGAAATAACCCCACCCAGGTCAGCATCGACGACCAACGTTGCCTGACCAACCTTATAAACTTCATAGGTCACATCATCAATGACTTCCGTGCCACTTAAAACCCAACCTTGATTTTCAGAATACACCGATAGAATTCCAGCACCAAATCCATCTTCAATTCGTAGCGTACCGTTATCAGAAATAGCGATAACGTCGCTAGCAGCAAGAGTCAAACTCGCGGAACCTCCTTTCAGGGGCTCAGCTTCAATTACATCGATTCCACGAATCATATTATCCGGCAGCTTTGTCAAATCGAGATGCGAAAAAGCAACAGGCAAAACTAAAGAATCTGTCCCTGTTCCTCCCAAATACTGATTTTCCTTAACATAACCCTTAAAGTCTGCAGGATCGTACTTGAACTGATCATTGCCAGTGCCACCATCATACCTATCTCGACCCGTTCCTCCGTCAAGTTCATCGTCACCCTCTCCACCGATCAAAAAATCATTTCCACCATTTCCAAATAATGCATTATCGTAACTATTACCCTCAATCTTGTTTCTTTGTGCATTACCGAATCCATCAAAATATACCGTTCCAGTAACAGCATAGTCTGGATCCATGATCGTCAGGTTTTCTACATTTTCTGGTAAATAAAAATCCGTTGAGAAGCCGTCGGTCGGTACGGCAAAAAGCGTATCTATGCCTTCATTTTTATTTTCAATAATCTTATCTGATGTGTCGGCATAGTAAATGTCATTCCCTTTGCCACCAGTAAGAGTATCGCTATCCGACAGCAAGACACCGGAGTTAAATTCATTGGTTGAAGCACTTTGAAAAATGTCATTGCCAGTGCCGCCATCTAAAATATCGTTGCCACCACCACCCTTCAATGTATCATTTCCAGAACCGCCGTATAACTCATCACCCAAGCGATGATTGGCACCTGTTAAGGTATCATTCCCTGCTAATCCATATAGCGTAACTCTAGTATAGATAAAGTTACTAGCCATAACGTTATTAAGAGAATTCCCAATCCCTTCTCCTCCAAGATCTATGAGCATATTTTCAACATTGTCTGGCAGCGTTATTTTGGTAGGCAATCTCATAATAACAGTATCGATACCTTCATTAGCCTCCTCGACTATTTTTAGCGACTCATCAGCGGAAGCTAGCTCATATGTGTCATCCCCCTTCCCGCCATAGGCAATAAGTTGCGTTCCGACAGGCTGGCCTCCAGATTTTGAGGAATAAAAAGTATCATTTCCTTCACCGCCATAATACTTATCTACTACAGCAACATCCAGAAAATTTGGATCGATAATGATAGCGTCATCGCCTTGATCGCCATAAACCACATCGGATCCCTGGCCGCCAAAAAGAACATCGTTACCTGCACCACCATATAGCGTGTCATTTCCATCAAGCAAAGAAATATTATCGTCACCGCCATAGATAACGTCATCGCCGTCTTTTCCATAGAGAATATCATTGCCTGCTAGCCCTTTGATTAAAGTATTTCTAGAAGGTGAATCCACAAAAATATCATCGCCATCAGTAAGTATTTCTGTATAAGCTGTAACCATTTTTTATAACCTCATCGTTGATTAAGTCGCTAAAGTGATTCAATATACCTCTGTCTCATTAAGTAGTGAGCTTACTAAAAACATAAGATGAGATTCAAGGGCGTTATGTGTTGATACCTCCTAAAAACCTCCTATGACATTATAAACCTCCTATAAAGAACTACTAATTTTGGCGCTCAAATGCCTTGAGGTGAGCAAAAGGAAAGAATCTCAAGCCGATCACGTCTCTTTAAAGTAGGCTGGGTAAATTAATAAAGAAATTGAAATTCGGAATTTATCAGAATCATCACGGCCGTTTCTCAAAACCAATCGAGCAACAGAACGTCGAATTCAACGATACTTTTTAAGGTTCTCTTTGGCCAGTAAATATTCCGGACAGATACTTGCAACTAACTCCCAAAATGCTTTGGAATGATTCATTTCAATCAAATGACATAGTTCGTGTGCGATGACATAATCAATTAAATGTATAGGTAATTGAATCAACCGCCAATTTAAGTGAATGATGCCACGGATGGTGCAACTGCCCCAGGAAGTTTTGGCGTGGGATAGGCGAAAGACAGGTTTTGCAATGCGTAATTTTTGTACAAAGCAATCGATTCGCTCGCTAAAACAAGTAATCGCTTGTTCGTGATACCAGGTCATTACGAATTTTTCTATCTGTTGAGGCATCAATGCTCGGATAGATGGATGCAAAATCATTGTGTCGGTTTTGCGTGCCATCACGATTTCTTCTAATTTCCCGCATGAAATAATCCAAGGTTCGCCAAGTAAAGGGTAGGTATTATCTGCTGTCCATTGCAAGGATAGGTTCTGTTTGTTATTCCATTGTTTGAGTTTTTGCGTGATCCAATCAGCTTTTTCTTGCAGCACTGTTTCGATTTGCGTTAAAGGTGCTTGCTGTGGAATCGTGATGCTTAAACCTTGATGATCAATTTTCAATCCTATTGATCGGCGTCGGCTACGATTTAACGTATATGTGATAGTTTGTCCATTGAGGACAGTTTGTTGGTTTGTTTTCAATGCGACGAATGAGTGCGGGTGCTAATACGTTGCACTTCGGTTTCGATCCAGTTTTCGACTTGCACATTTAAATCGTTGGCTTCCATACCGGTTGGATCAATCGGTTTGCCAATGCTGACAGTAATCGTTCCCGGTTTTTTTACAAACGAATTTCTCCCCCAGAACTCTCCTGCATTGTGTGCAACCGGCACTACGCTAAAGCCGGTATGCGTGGCCAACCAAGCGCCTCCAATACGGTATTTTCCACGATTACCTGGTGCAATGCGCGTGCCTTCAGGAAACACCACCACCCAAAAACCTTCTTTTAAGCGGTCTATGCCTTGTTCAACGATTTGTTCCAGGGCTTTTTTACCTGATTTCCGATCAATGGCAATTGGGTTAGTCATGGCAAGTCCCCAGCCAAAAAAAGGAATCAACAGAAGTTCTTTTTTTAACACCCAGACTTGTGGCGGAAAAATTTCCTGAAAGGCGAGCGTTTCCCAAGCGGATTGATGTTTGGAAAGCACAATGCTGGGTGTTTTAGGAATGTTTTCTGCACCCACAATTTGATAGCGTAACCCACACAAATGCCACAGCAAAAACAACATCGTTTTTGTCCAAGTGGAAGTCACTCGATAACGTTGCATCGGTGTTAACGGAAAGCACATTAACGTGGCCAATGCGAATGGTGGGGTGATGATGATTTGCAGCAACATATAAATGGTTGATCGTAAGGCGGCCATATTAGAGTTCCCCGACTAAGGAATCCGCGGCTGTTGCGAGACTGTCATATATTTGTGTGTTGGCAGGCAGTTCATTTTGACTACGAGTCTCCTGTCCTTTACCAGTCAAAACCAAAACTGGCACTGCGCCAGCGGTAGCCGCGGCTTGTAAGTCGCGCAGTGAATCACCGATTGCTGGAACATTTTTTAAATTAGTGCCATAGCGTTGCATGATTTCGGAAAATAAACCGGTCGCTGGTTTGCGGCAATTGCATTGAGCTGTTTTTGCATGCGGACAGAAGAATATCGCATCAATGCGTCCGCCAATTTGGCTAACAGCCTGATGCATTTTTTGATTGATGGCATTGTAAGTACTCATGTCTAACAATCCACGCCCAATACCGGATTGGTTGGTCGCAATCACTACTCGATAACCTGAGTGCGTTAAACGCGCAATCGCCTCCAAACTACCTGGAATCGGAATCCATTCTTCTGGAGTTTTGACAGTCGTATCGCTGGTCTGATTGATAACGCCAGCTTGGTCTAAGATAATCAGTTTCATATCATGTTGCCAATTTGGAGAGGTCGGCTACCTGATTCATAATACGATGCAGTTCTGCCAATAAAGCCAGACGATTATTACGTAACGATTCATCTTCAACATTGACCATCACATGATCAAAAAAACTATCGACAGGAGTTTTTAGCGTTGCCAGTTTTTGCAAGTATGCGTGATAATTCTGCGCGTTAAGTGCATCGTCCACTTCAGATAACATAGATATCAATGATTGATGCAGCGCTTTTTCTGCATCGTGCTGCAATAAACTCGCATTAACTTGTCGCTCTTGATTGTTTTCAGCTTTTTTAAGAATATTACCCACGCGTTTGTTTGCGGCTGCCAAATGAGAGGCTTCTGGCAACGTCGAAAAAGTACGAACGGCAGCAAGCCTCTTTGGTATTTCTGCAAGATTTTGCGGCTGCAAGCTTAATACGGCATCCACTTCCTGCGGCGTGTAATCTTGATCGCGTAATGTACCCTCTAAACGTTCGTAAATAAATTCCTGTAATTTCTCAGGTAATTCAGGACGTTTTTCTGTCGCATAAGTAGATCTTTTCAGAGCCGACGCAGTTGTTCGGACCGCAACACCTTCACTAGAACCACTCGAACTTTCCCATTTTCCGGAAATATCATCATTATTGATGATTTCGATTACCTCTTGAATTAATTCATTCAACTTAATCTGCAAGTTTTTTTCAATCAAGATGCGGATAATGCCTAATGCGTGACGCCGCAGAGCGAAGGGATCTTTATCACCGGTCGGAAACTCACCAATATTGAACATATCAACGAGAGTTACTAGCTTATCTGCCAACGCCAAACAAATGCCGATCTCGTTTCGTGGCAACGTATCGCCTGCAAAACGAGGCTTATAATGGTCTTCTATGGCAAGCGCAATTTCATCGTTACATCCATCGTGTTTGGCATAGTAGCGTCCCATAATGCCTTGTAGTTCTGGAAATTCTCCGACCATATCGGTCATCAGATCGGCTTTCGCTAACAGAGCTGCTTTTTCAATATGCGCTATCATCGTATCGTTGTAGCTTTGAAACTTAGCAATCATGACTGCTACTGCGCGAACGTATTCCATCCTAAGGCCTTGAGTCCCCAGCTTGTTGTGGTAAACCACCTTATTGAGTTGCGGCAAGCGAGATTCGAGTGTTTTTTTCCGGTCCTGATCGAAGAAGAATTGTGCATCCGCTAACCGGGAACGTACCACGCGTTCATTGCCCGAGATAATCAAACTTGGATCGGCAGGCTTGATATTCGATACCAGTAGGAATTTATTGGCTAATTTCCCTTTTTCATCCAACAATGGAAAATATTTTTGATTCGCTTTCATGGTCAGAATCAAGCATTCTTGCGGCACTTGCAAAAAAGATGGATCAAACGTGCCTACCAAGACATTAGGATGCTCGACTAACGCTGTCACTTCATCTAGCAATGCCGAATCTTCAATTGGAGTAAGGTTTTCATGGCTTGCAGCGACTTCCATTTGACGCACGATTTCCTGTTGCCGTTCTGCAAAACTGGCAATGACAGCGCCTTCCTCCGCCAATTGCTGAGCATAACTGTTCGCATCGTTAAGGATAATGGGATCATTTTTGGCTTCAAAACGATGTCCTTGCGTCTCTCGCTTCGACTGTAACCCTAGAATATTGATCGCGACAACGTTGCTGCCATATAGGGCGACCAAACCATGTGCGGGACGCACGAAATTGACGCTCTGCCAACCGTCTGTCAATTGATAGGTCATTATTTTGGGAATAGGCAATTGCCGAATCGTTTCTTGCAATGCCAACTGTAGTCCACTAGATAATGTTGTTCCTTTAATTGTCATATCGAAAAACAGTGTCTCTGTTTTTCCATCTATGGCACGTTTCAATTGCGGAACAACCGAAGCGTCGGCGCCTAAACTCGCCAGCTTTTTTAATAATGGCGGTGTTGCTTCACCCTTTGCATTGAGTCCAACAGCAACAGGCATCAATTTTTGCACGACGGATTTATCCGCAGCTTGAGATGCAACGTTCGTAATATGTACCGCTAATCGTCGTGGTGAAGCATAAGAGGTGATTTTTGAATCTTTTGTGACTAAATCGTGTGATTGTAAATGTGCAAAAAGCAAATCCGCGAAGCTACTACCAAGCTGTTTCAATGACTTTGGCGGTAATTCTTCAACCAACAGTTCCACTAGCAAATTTTCAGACATCATGCGTTTTCCGAAAGATTTGGCATTTGTGCGACCCATTCGCGTGGTGCCATTGGAAAAGGCGGATTCAAATTCGCGCGACTATCGAAATAGGCTTTCGCTACTTGACGAGACAAATTACGGATTCGTCCGATATAGGCTGCGCGTTCGGTGACTGAAATCGCTCCACGCGCATCCAACAGATTAAAAGTATGCGCTGCCTTGAGGATTTGTTCATAAGCCGGCAATGCAAGCTTTTCTTTAATTAAGTGATTGGCTTGTTGTTCGTATTGACCGAAAGCTTCGAACAAAAATGCAGCGTTACTGTGTTCAAAATTATAAGTCGATTGTTCCACTTCGTTTTGATGATAGACATCGTGATACGTGAGTTGATTGGTCCATTGCAAATCAAAAACGCTTTCAACACGCTGGAGATACATTGCCAGACGTTCTAAGCCATAAGTAATCTCACCCGTGGCAGGTTTGCAATCAATGCCGCCGACTTGTTGGAAATACGTGAATTGAGTGATTTCCATGCCATTGAGCCAAGCTTCCCAACCTAACCCCCAAGCGCCCAATGTTGGATTTTCCCAGTCATCTTCGACTAAACGTACATCATTTTGCGTCAAATCCAATCCGAGTTCGCGCAAGGAAGCAAAATATAAGTCCAAGATATCTCGAGGAGCAGGTTTAAGAACCACTTGAAATTGATAATAGTGCTGCAGACGGTTCGGATTATCACCGTACCGACCATCTTTGGGACGGCGTGATGGTTGAACATAGGCAACTTTCCACGGTTCAGGACCGAGTGCGCGTAAAAAAGTTGCGGTATGGCTGGTTCCCGCGCCAACTTCCATATCGTATGGCTGTAAAATAGCGCAACCTTGCTTAGCCCAAAAATGCTGCAAGGTAAAAATAATGTCTTGAAATGACGGTGTAGTGGTCATGCGTCAGATAATTCCAATTAAAGATAGCTAATAAATGGGAATTCTACAGGTTTTTTAAAATTTTTCTGATTTCGCACGTAGCGCAGTGCTAAACCCTAAAAGCAACATTATGCCTGCCAGTAGCAGGATTGGATAATTTCCCCAACGTACATACGGTGTAATTCCAGCGAATCCTTGCACGGTTGCATGCAATGCTGCGGTAGTGAAAATATCGAGGCTTTGCATCACTTCGCCACGTTCATTGATAACCGCAGTCACACCGGTATTGGTTGCACGCAACATGTAGCGCCCAGTTTCCAAAGCACGCATTTGTGAGATCTGCAAATGTTGCTGTGGTCCAATCGAACGGCCAAACCACGCATCGTTACTCACATTGACTAATAGCGTAGCTTCGGGAAGCTGTTTGATGATTTCTTCGCCAAATACATCTTCATAGCAAATATTCACGGCAACGCGTTGACCAGCCAAATGCATCGGTTTTTGTTCCAGGCTGCCGCGTGAAAAATCCGATAATGGAATTTTGAGCACATTGATAACCCATCCAAAAACCGATTTTAACGGAATGTATTCACCGAACGGTACCAAGTGATATTTCCGATAGCTTTGTTCAGTCCCCGAACCGAAACTAAACATAGTATTGTAATATTCACCTTCATTGATGCCGCGTTCCGCTAGGCCAATCAATACATCGCCGTTATTGCGCCGCGCATGCTCGGCTAACTCGGCCAAATAATCTGGCGGTACGACATTGTTGAATAAGGGAATAGAAATTTCCGGTGTGACGATGAGTTGGCTTGGGCTATTCAAAATCAAGTCTCGATAAATTAACATCGTGTTTTCAATATGATCTTCACGCCATTTCATATCTTGCGCGATGTTGCCTTGCAACAAACTCACCGTTACCGGTTCTCCTTGTGGCTGTGTCCATTCAATCATCTGCAACATAAAGCCAAGTAACAGAATTGAAAGCGACAGTGCGCCATAACGCCATGCTTTAAGCTTACTTTCAAACCATAGGAAAAATAGTGCCGCATTGCATACTGCTAAAAAGGAAATTCCGTAAACACCAATGAATGGTGCAAATCCAATTAATGGACTAGAAGGAACTTGTGAATATCCAATCGTTAACCAAGGGAAGCCAGTAAACAAAGTGCCGCGCAGCCATTCGCACAACATCCATAGCGAAGCGGCGATAACCGACCAAAGCAAATGAGACGAAATGCCAAGCCGAGCTAAAATACCCATCGCCACGGCAGGGAAGAGTGACATATAAGCACACAGTATCATTAATGCAACAACTGCAACTGGCATCGGCATTGCACCAAAATCATGTAAACTGACATAGAGCCAGGTGACCCCACAGGAAAACAACCCCATGCCAAAACTGAAGCCCAGTATGCTCGCTTGCCTTATAGTTTGGCTGTCACGAACTAACTTCAGTAACAATGCTAGCGTGATAATAGGAACGGGGAAAAAGTAAAATGGCGCGAAGCCTAAAACAGTAATTGCGCCCAATAATGCAGCACCAATCCATTTTATAAGATAAAATTTCGCCAATTAGGCCGCCGTATCAAATTGTGTTTTTGTAAACATATCGTAATTAATTTAAACCGATGCAATCGTTTGTGACTTTCTTTGAATTATCATGATGATGTAATGAGGTTAATCTGAGTAAAGCATACGATAAAAATTAAATCCCAATTAATCTTAAACCTATAATGGGCCATTGTATGCAATCTTTGTTACAAAGATGATCTAAAACACAGGTTAATGGCAATTTATTCGCTTTATTGTCAATAAAGAAATAGGATATGCTGATGCCTAAATGTTTGTTTATTCGTAAATGATGAATTGATTTTGACCTTTATTCGACACACAAGATATTTTTCTAACTTGCACAGCCATCTGATTTCCCATGAAATTTAAAAATTTATTGGTACTATTTTTGTTTGGCTTCCTGTATGCCTGCGCTCATTCTCCTACAATTAAAGAAGATGTAGAAGAAAAAAAAGAAGTTGCTGAACAAGAAGAAATAAATCAAAAGAATTTACCGAATCAAGAATTGACCGCTCCGATTTTGTTTGATTTTCTCGTAGGGGAAACGGCTTTGCAACGGGGCAGCCTTGATGTTGCGCTGAATCGCTATCTTAAATTGGCCAAGTCCACTCGAGATTTTCGTTTAGCCAAGCGAGCCAGCGAAATTGCCCTGCATGCGGGCGATCCCAATGCCGCAGTACAAGCAACATCGTTATGGGTTCAACTCGATCCTGAATCGATCGAAGCCCGTCAAACCATGGCCGCGTTAATGGTTAATTTAGGTAATTTGGATGCGGCTCACCCACATCTTGAAAAGCTTTTACAGTCAGAAAAAGAAAAAGGCAACGTCGCAAACGCTTTTATGCAACTGAATCAAATCTTTGCACGCAATCCGGATAAAGTAGGGATTTATCAACTAGTACAACAGCTTGCAGTTCCATACAAAGATTTACCCGAAGCACAGTTCGCGATCTCCCAATCAGCATGGCTTGCAAACCAGCACATACCTGCGCTTAGTGCCATGAATGAAGCGCTTAAGCTACGTCCAGATTGGGAAATTGCAGCAATTCACAAAGGCAGAATTTTACAGCGAACGAGTGATCCGGAAAATGTCCACCAATTTTATCGCGACTATTTAACCAAGTACCCGAACGCTAATGAGGTCAGAATCGCTTTTGCGCGTACGTTGATCACCGATAATCGCAATGATCTGGCCAACGAACAATTGAATTTGCTGATCGATAAAAAAACCACCGACCCCGAAATTATGTTGGCAATCGGATTGCTCGCAACAGAGATGGATAATTTCGACATCACGGAGAAAAGTTTTAAAAGAGCTCTCGAATTGAATTATAAAGATCCGGACGCGGTACATTTTCATTTGGCGCAGATTTATGAAGAAACCAAGCGCAATGATCAGGCGATGGTGTCTTATCAACTGGTCAAAGCAGGTTCTCGTTATATTCCTGCACAAATTCGCTACGCGGATCTGTTGGCATCCAAAGGTCAAATTAACGAAGCACGTGACTATTTGAAAAAAATTCCTGCGGCAAACGATCAACAAACGGCACACTTGATTCTGGCCGAAGCACAAATATTGCGTAAATCAAAGTCATACCAGGAAATCTACGAAGTACTCACGAATGGTTTGAAGAAACTGCCTGATTACCCGGAGTTATTGTACGACCGAGCATTGATTGCCGATAAACTGGGCAAGTTTACTGTGCTTGAAAAAGATTTGCGTAAACTCATACAACTTAAACCTGACAATGCGCATGCCTATAATGCTTTGGGATATAGTTTTGCAGAACGGCGCGAACATCTGCCCGAAGCACTCAAACTAATCAAAAAAGCAGTAGAGCTCGCGCCTGATGATCCATTTATCATGGATAGTTTGGGGTGGGTTCATTATCGCATGGGCAATATATCCGAAGGCTTGAATTATTTAAACCTAGCATATGCAACTCGGCCTGACCCCGAAATTGCGGCTCATTTGGGAGAGGTTTTATGGGCTCAAGGTGCAAAAGATAATGCTAAAGATATCTGGCGCACCGCCCTCGAAAAAGAGCCTGACAACGAAGTTTTGCTGGAAACGATAGAGCGCCTCACCAAGAGTAAAAATCTAGATTGATTGTCAGTGAAGATTAAATCGAAGGTTCAGTAGACAACATTGACAGAGTTTTAAAACTCTTTGTGACAAGAAAACTCTGAAAAAGGTAGCGAGCGATAATCACGCAATCAATATAAAATTGGTATCGCATGGTTTTCATGCGAAAATCTATTCCGGTTCGTATGCCTATTCCTAATTTTTAACATGCCCAACAACTTGCCCGTTCTTGAATTTAAAAGCAGTACTTTTTTTGCGCCCATTTTAATTCTATTTAGTAATGACGTCGCTGATATCGAAGAGGCGTTAGAGAAGAAAATTAAATTAGCTCCGGAGTTTTTTAAAGATTCGCCACTCATTATCGATTTGACTGAGCTTAATAAACATGCGAAGGAAATCGATTTGGGTCATATTGCGCAACTGTTACGTCGTGTAGGTTTTTTTCCGGTAGGTGTGCGAGGAGGCAATGAGCAGCAAAATAAACAAGCGAGAGAACTTTTTATTCCTATCGATACGGTACGCGAATTGACTAATTTGGTTATTACTGATGATAAAAATAACTCGGTAACCTCCCAACAAGCAAACAAGCAACCGACTGCGACTGAAATCAAACCAGAAGTTGTCAATCACGCCTCACCTCCCTCTAAACCTGTCTATATCGCAGCAACGCTGGTGACACAACCGATACGCTCTGGTCAACGTGTCTACGCATCTGGCGATTTAGTTGTCATGTCGCAAGTCAGTGCAGGCGCCGAAATAATGGCTGAGGGAAACATTCATGTTTATAATACGCTGAGAGGACGTGCTTTGGCAGGGGTGCACGGTAATATCGCCGCGCGCATTTTCTGCTTCGATATGCAAGCAGAGCTTATTTCTATTGCCGGTGACTATAAAACCAGCGAAGATTTGAATAAACAAATGTATAAGAATCCAGTGCAAATATATTTACAAGATCATGCTTTGATCATTAAAGAGATCGTTTAAGACTCAATCTAGCAAAGGAGACTCAATTGGCAAGAATTATTGTTGTGACATCAGGCAAGGGTGGCGTTGGTAAAACAACAACCAGTGCAGCAATCGCTATGGGATTGGCAAAAAAAGGTCACAAAACGGTTGTGATCGATTTTGATGTGGGTCTACGTAATTTAGATTTGATTTTGGGATGCGAGCGTCGCGTCGTTTATGATTTTATTAATGTGATCAATGGCGAGGCAAGTCTTAACCAAGCATTGATCAGGGATAAGAATTGCAATTTATTGTATATCCTGCCAGCTTCGCAAACACGTGATAAAGAAGCATTGACCCAAGAAGGAGTTGGCAAGGTTCTGGAAGAATTATCCAAAGATTTTGAATACATTGTTTGCGATTCTCCTGCCGGTATTGAAAAAGGCGCCAACCTAGCACTTTATTTTGCGGATGATGCTTTTGTCGTGACCAACCCAGAAATTTCCTCAGTACGCGATTCGGATCGTATGCTTGGCATTTTGTCGAGTAAATCACGCCGCGCAGAAAGGGGTGAAGAACCGATCAAAGAATATTTATTACTAACACGCTACGATCCCGATCGGGTCAAACAAGGTGAAATGTTGGGGCTTGATGATGTACAGGAAATATTATCTTTGCAGTTACTGGGCATTATTCCCGAATCAAAATCAGTTTTATCGGCTTCCAATGCGGGGATTCCGGTTATTCTTGATGAAAAAAGTGAAGCAGGACAGGCCTACGAGGATGTCGTCGCGAGGTATTTGGGAGAAGATCGGCCACATCGCTTCATTGAAGCCAAGCAGGGCTTCTTTAGCAGGTTGTTTGGAGGTAAAAAATGAGTTTACTAGATTATTTTCGGCTATCTAAGCCCAAATCGGCGCCACTTGCCAAAGAACGCTTACAAATCCTCGTTGCCCATGAGCGTAGCTACCGTAATCAACCTTCCTGGTTGCCACAGTTGCAACAAGAATTGTTGGACGTTATTCGAAAATATGTCAACGTCGACCAAAATGCGATTTCGGTTAATTTTGAACAAGATGATAATCAAGAAACATTAGAACTCAATATCGTATTGCCAGATCGAAATACTGTCACAGACAAAAGCTATAGCAGTAATTAATGAACATATTGTTATCGATATTCTGTCGTTTTACATGCTAAGTCGCGTAAAAATGCGCTATTCAATTTTTGTTTATCTTTTTTTTATTGTTTTACTGACCGCGTGTGCCACAACATCACAGCAACCTACGGCTACTAAGCCCGCTAAGACCATCATTATTGAACCAGCTCCCAAAGAACAGATTAAAGAGACTGCTAATTTTAATATTCTGGGAAGAATCGCTGTGCAAGATCGCAGCCAAAGTTCGTCCGGTAGCTTTCGCTGGAAGCACTGGCCAGAAAATGATGAGATCATTTTATTTACGCCGTTGGGACAAGTTGTTGCTGAAATTACCAAAAACAAGCAAGGTGTGCGTTTGATAACATCCAAGCTGGAAGCTTTTTATGCGGAAGATGTGGAAAGTTTGACGCAAGAAGTATTAGGTTGGCGTTTGCCACTGAGCGGTTTGCGGTATTGGATTCAAGGGCTTCATTCACCATTGACGCAAGCTGAAAAAGATCTTAATGAAAAAGATCAATTGATTGCCATGCGGCAAGACGGTTGGAATATTCAATACGGCAGTTACACTGCGGAGCAATCTGGACGACCCAGTCTTCCCAAACGTTTGGACTTAACGTACGAGAATTTACGCCTCAAATTGGCCATTGATGAATGGAAAGCTGAGTAAGAGCTTTTTGCAAAGATTTTCATTGATGAATTAATCACATGCCTACGTTTCCCGCACCCGCAAAATTGAACTTGTTTCTGCATGTGGTTGGTCGCAGAAGTGATGGCTATCATCTGCTGCAAACTGTCTTTAGGTTTCTCGAATACTCTGATCAAATCACTTTTGAAATACGCGAAGATGGCATCGTAAAATTGCAAACACCGCTTGCTGGCGTACCGGAAGAAAAAGATTTATGCGTTCGCGCTGCAAAGCTTTTACAGCAAGTGACTGGAAGCAAACAAGGCGTCGATATCTATCTGGAAAAGAAAATTCCGATGGGGGGTGGTTTAGGTGGTGGTAGTTCCGATGCGGCAACGACGCTTTTGGCGCTTAATCGGCTGTGGGCATTGCATTTGAGTCAAAAGCAGTTACTCGAATTGGGGTTGCAACTGGGCGCAGATGTTCCCGTATTTGTTTTTGGACAAAATGCTTTTGCCGAAGGTGTAGGGGAGCAACTTTCTGCGTTGACTTTGCCCTCAGCTTGGTATGTGGTGCTCGTTCCGTCTGTGCAAATCTCCACCGCAGAAATTTTTTCCAGCAAGGAATTGACACGTAATACGATTCCTATCAAAATACCGCCCTTTTCTATCTATCAGGGACATAATGATCTGGAGGCAGTAGTTTGTCAAAATTATCCTGAAGTAGCGAGATGTTTGCAGTGGCTAAAGCAGCAAGAAAATACTACAATAGCGTCGATGAGTGGTTCGGGTTCTTGTGTATTTGCTGAATTTTCAACGCTTTCGGCTGCACAAGCAGCTCTTGAACGAATTCCTGCTGATATGACAGGTTTTTTAGCAAAAGGATTAGAGTGTCATCCCATGTATGAAGCGATGGGATAAAATTTGGGGAGTCGCCAAGCGGTAAGGCACCGGATTTTGATTCCGGCATTCGTAGGTTCGATCCCTACCTCCCCAGCCAACACGTTTTAATGTTGTACAGCGATACATCTCACCATACTTTAGTCAAACACAAAACGCCAAACGAGAATAATCCTAGGAACGTACTTTTTAAGCACTGCTCTATAAAAATGATAATCGCCGCTGTGTTAAATCAGCCTTTTCAAAAAAATTAATGCCATGTCCTACGACAGTTTAATGGTTTTTACCGGCACCGCACACCCTAAACTTGCCCAGGATGCAGTCAAACACCTCAATATTCATCTGGGCCGTGCCAATGTGGGTCGTTTTAGCGATGGTGAAGTAATGGTTGAGATTCTGGAAAATGTTCGCGGAAAGGATGTTTTTGTATTGCAATCGACTTGCGCTCCAACCAATGATAGCTTGATGGAAATACTGGTTATGGTGGATGCATTAAGGCGCGCATCTGCAGGACGCATAACTGCCGCGATTCCTTATTTTGGTTATGCGCGCCAAGACAGAAGGCCGCGTTCGGTACGCGTTCCTATTACTGCCAAAGTGGTGGCTAATATGCTCACCACGGTAGGGATTGATCGCTTATTAACGATGGATTTGCACTCCGATCAAATCCAAGGTTTTTTTGATATTCCTGTCGACAATATTTATGGAATGCCCATCCTATTGGGTGATGTTTGGAAACATAATTACGAAAATTTAATCGTGGTTTCCCCTGATGTCGGAGGAGTTGTTCGTGCCAGGCATATGGCAAAACGCTTGGAATGTGACTTGGCCATCATCGATAAGCGACGCCCTAAACCCAATGAAGCTAAGGTCATGAATATCATCGGTGAAGTCAAAAATCGCACTTGTGTCATCATTGATGACTTAGTCGATACCGCCAATACGCTCTGTGAAGCTGCGCAAGCATTAAAAGATCACGGGGCAAAATCAGTGATAGCATATTCGACTCACGCAGTATTATCAGGTAACGCGGTGCAACGTATCGAAAAATCAGTATTGGATAAATTGGTCGTCACCGATACCATTCCGTTGCGTGACGATGCATTAGCTTGTGAGCGTATCTGCCAACTCAGTATTGCCAATCTTCTAGCGGAAACGATGCTGCGCATCAGCAATGAAAGTTCGCTTAGTTCGTTGTTTATGGAATAAAATTTTATGTGGTTTTTTAACTAGACTTGCTTTGGTCGCGAACAAGTCATTTTTAGGGAGTAAGTAGAATGAAAATTGAAGTCAGTGCTGAAAAGCGCGAATTGCAGGGAAAGGGTGCGAGCCGCCGCCTGCGCAAATCTGGCAAAGTGCCAGCCGTTGTGTATGGAGGAGATCAATCCGCTGAATCGATAGAGATGGATCATAACGACATTTTCTATAAACTTAAAATGGAAGCTTTTCATGCGTCGATTTTATCGTTGAATATTTCTGGAAAATCAGAACAAGTATTGTTACGTGATATTCAATGGCATCCATTCAAACAACAAGTGCTGCATGTTGATTTTCAACGAGTCGATAAAAATAAGAAAATTCACATGAAAGTGCCATTGCACTTTATCAATGCCGAGATTGCTCCGGGAGTAAAAGTTTCCGGCGGTATCGTTTCACATATTTTGACCGAAGTCGATATTAGTTGCTTACCGAAGGATTTGCCGGAATTCATTTCTGTTGATTTGGGCGAAATGACTGCTGGACATTCTTTGCATCTGAGCGATTTGATATTACCGAAAGGCGTGGAGATCGTTGCATTGTCAAAAGGCGATAATTCTCCCGTAGCTACAGTAGTGATCCCACGCTCAGTGCTTGCTGAAGAAGAGGAAGCAGCTACCGCAGCCGCTCCAGAAGCCAGTGCAGCTAAAGGCTCAGAAAAGAAAGCTGAATAAAAAATCTACGATTTTTTTTGCTGTTAAAAATCTGCCGTCATTTCAACGAGTGCCGGCAGTTTTTGTTTTGTTCACTTGGTTGTGAGTTTTTAAATGAAACTGATTGTAGGTCTTGGTAATCCGGGTAAAGAATATAACGGAACCCGCCATAATGCGGGGTTTTACTGGATTGATCAATTGGCAAAACAGCTCGGAATTACCTTGAAACTCGAAACAAAATTTCATGGATTGTGTGCGCGTATCCAGCAAAATGGTGAAGAATGCTGGTTGTTGCAACCGCAAACCTTTATGAACGCGAGTGGTCGAGCAGTTGCTGCATTGAGTCAGTTTTATAAGATCCAATCCGATGAAATTGTTGTCGTTCACGATGAATTAGATTTATTGCCCGGTGAAGCCAAATTAAAAAAAGGCGGAGGTTTGGGTGGACATAATGGACTAAAAGATATTACCGCTAAATTGGGAACACAAGATTTTTGGCGTTTGCGTATTGGAATCGGTCATCCTGGAGAACGCAGCGCAGTGGTGGGTTATGTATTGAATCTCCCTAGAAAAGAAGAAGCACAATTAATCGATCAGGCTGTTGAGAGAAGTTTCGCAATCTGGCCTCAGATTGTAAAAGGTGAATGGCAACAGGCCATGCTAAAGTTACATACTAAAACATAAAATTGACAAACATTCATTAGAACAAAATCATGAGCCTTAAATGCGGTATTGTTGGACTTCCCAATGTCGGTAAATCGACTTTATTCAATGCGTTAACTAAAGCAGGCATTGCGGCGGAAAATTATCCTTTTTGTACCATCGATCCGAATGTCGGCATCGTTGAGGTGCCGGATCCTCGTTTGCAAAAACTATCTGAAATTGTCAAACCACAAAAAATTCAACCGGCTATCGTTGAATTCGTCGACATTGCAGGTTTAGTTGCTGGGGCATCGAAAGGCGAAGGACTGGGTAATAAGTTTTTAGCCAATATTCGCGAAACGGACGGTATCGTCAATATGGTGCGTTGCTTTGTTAATGATAATGTGGTGCATGTGGCCGGTAAAGTCGATCCTATTTCGGACATTGAAATTATTCAAACTGAATTATCACTGGCGGATTTAGCCACAGTCGAAAAAACACTGTTGCGTGAATCGAAAGTTGCAAAATCCGGTAGCAAAGATGCTATTAAACTGTGTGGTTTGCTGGAGAAAATGCAAGCGCATCTCGATCAAGGAAATCCTGCCAGAACACTTGATTTGGACAAAGAAGAAAAACAACTGTTGCAGCCGCTGTGCTTACTCACTGCAAAACCAGCGATTTATGTCGCCAACGTTGATGATCATGGACTACAAGAAAATCCATTGTTAGAACGTGTCAAACAGTTTGCAGCTAAGGAGGGCGCTCCGGTAGTACCTATTTGCGCCACTCTCGAAGCAGAAATTGCAGAATTATCCGATGAAGATAAAAAAGTGTTTCTTGTGGATTTAGGTTTAGAAGAACCTGGTTTAAATCGCTTAGTACGCGCTGGTTATGAGTTATTGGGTCTGCAAACGTATTTCACTGCGGGCGTGAAAGAAGTCCGCGCCTGGACCATCCATAAAGGTGACACTGCACCACAAGCAGCCGGAGTAATTCACACTGATTTTGAAAAAGGTTTTATTCGTGCGGAAGTCATCAGTTACGATGATTTTATTGGATATCACGGTGAACATGGCGCCAAAGAAGCTGGAAAAATGCGTTTAGAAGGAAAAGAATATATCGTTAAAGACGGCGACGTGATGCATTTTCGCTTTAACGTTTGAGAATGCAACATGCGAAAATGTGCTGATTAGGGCAGTTTCCTTTAAATGGAAACAAGCCATGACTCTGTTTGAGCAGTTGTAAAATTGCAGTTACAGTTTTGCTTATTTTGCTTAATCAGAAGCAAAGACAGCATGAATTTTTTTATGCCATATCTGACATTTTTCTTCCAACGATAATTTTGCATTTGCTGGGCTAGTTGAAGGCAAACGAATCAAGGTTGGCTGGGGCAAATTATTCAGTGGTAGCACATATCGCTTAAAGCAGATTTCTGCTTTACCTCCATTAAAAAATACATGGGTAACTTTCCGATAGATTGAAAAAAAATTCTGAAAATCATTTATAGTTTGCGTGGCGATCTGAATATTCGAATCCAAACTACCTAAACGTTTACATGATTTGAGCACATCCCACAAAGCAATCGGAGAAGCCTGCAAAGCAGCAACTCTTTCTTGATAAGATACGCCATCCAATGGAATTTCCAACCATTTCGTCATAATCGGCCAGAAAGCATTTCTCGGATGAGCATAATATTGCTTAGCTGCAAGTGATGCTTCGCCCGGCATGCTTCCGAGAATTAAGATTCTCGCACGTTCTCCAACTACAGGAGGAAAACTTTGTACAGTAGGAATAAAATCCATCGATATTAGCCACTTGTTTCTACTGAAATGACCGGAATCAATATTCGTTATTTGTATTCAACTCATCGATAGAATAAAACAATTTATATAATCCATATCTCAACTTCGCCTTACTGGAAGTATACCAATCTCAATAGTCTAGTTTTTCCTTCTTTCCATTAAAACTTATTTTCGATTATCAACTGACCCTAGGCTTATTGTTATAACCAGCACTTTCCGCAAAAACATTCTGACCATTAGTCAAAATTTGATTTAAAACTTTTCGAACCAAACCGATCGATCCGTTCCACGAAGTAACATCAGGATAGACTTGTGCCGTTGTGGCTAAATATACTTTTCCGGGTATCAATTCCGTAGGTGGTTTACGCTTCTGATAACCTAATGTATAAAGCGGCTCAACAAAAGGGGCTCGAAATAAGAAACGATCAACAATATCTTCATCCTGAAGATCAGGAAAAAGTTTCTTCAATCCAATAATATAATTATCAAGAATTTCATTATCTGAACGTTTAAAAAGTGATTCTGTACGATGCACATAATTCATCAAGTAAATTAAATGCATCCCAGCAGTATCTGATTTCTCAAGCAATGTCGTGCTTTCTACGATACCTTGAAACGGTATCTCTTCATCAACCGCGGCAACCCAATAGTGCTTGGTAAAACCACGACGAAGCATAATGACAGCATTTACTACACCTTGCATGTCGATGGTATTATCTATTTGAGGACATTTCTCAGCTAATTTGCTGTTTGCCAGAGCTTTCCCTAGAAATGAAATTGGCGTTGTAATAACTACACGATCAAAAATCTTTGCTTCATGAAAGGAATGTACAACAAGTTGTTCCTTTTCATCTAAATCCAGTTTTTCGATGGGAGTCTCTAACTTAATAATTCCACCCAGAGCCTGAATTGCATTCGCCAAAGTATCGACGATACGTCGATAACCGCCATGAATATATCCTTTACATTCCTTCTTATTACCACCCTTTTCGCGATTAAAACGCGTCCAAAACCAAAGCGCTGGAACCTCGTGATATCGATCGCCAAATTTTGCTTGCAACATAGGCTTCCAAAAAGTTTCAAACGCTTTTTTTCCACAAAGGCGACTCAACCATTCGACACAAGTTACATCGTCTAATCCATCAGCAGAACAGATACTGCCCCATAACCCGGTAAAGCCGACCCTAAATCTGTCTATGAGCGACAGCGGCCCAAAACGTAATAATTCAACAGGTGTATTTAGCCCATATAATTGACCCTTCTGCATAAAACCAAAGCTAGTATCTTTCCAATAAACTTGGTCCTGCAAATCAATTTCTTGCAAAAGACTTAAAAGATGTTTATCGCTGGGCAACATACAGTGATAAAACTTTTCAAGCGAAACATTTCGGTATTGAAAGAAAGTTCCTAATCCCCCCAATTGATCGGATGCCTCATAAAGCGTTACGCGCGCGCCCAATTTAGCAGTCCAATAAGCCATTGCCAAACCACTAATACCTCCTCCAATGATTGCAACACGAGAATTCGCTATTGCATTGGGAGTAGTAATGCCATTGGCATCCTTAAACATCGGATGCTCCCTTTTTATTGGGCGCAGCACGCCACGAAATGGGTAGATAACCTCGCGTTAATGTAACAACATAGCGCCAAACAGTGCGTAAAATTCTCATCTTACTGGCGCCTTCTTTTAAATCGTAACGTAGTATCAGGGGTACTTCTGTAGCTTTCGCATCCAGCGAACGTAAATTCAGCAATAACTCAAACATACAAGAAAAACCATTCTCACGAATAAAATGGTCGCCAAAAGTTTGAATTAAATTACGCAGCGTTTTTGCCTGGTAAGCGCGAAATCCACACGTATAATCACGAACACCTTGGTAACCAACTAAAGTACGAATTCCGGCACTGGCAACATGGCTAAGAAAAACACGAAACGGCGGAACACCCACTTCTTGAGCACCCGGTTGGAAACGAGAAGCGATAACAACATCAAACCCTGCGTCCAGACGCTCCACCATACTTTTGATTAACAATGGATCTTGCGAATTATCAGCGTCTAGCGTGACGACAACATCGCTTTCCTGCGCCGCAACCTTGAGTCCAGTACGCATAGCAGCACCAAGCCCCATATTTTGAGGGTGTTGAATTAATTTTGCAGGCATGCGAGCAGCAGCATCTCGAACTATTTGCGCTGTTTTGTCATGGGATCCATCATCGACGATAAGAATTTGATAATTTGCCCAATCGCTCATTGCGTTTTTAATTCGATCTAGCAATCCAGGCAAGTCTTTTTCTTCGTTATAAGCTGGCATCATTATCGTAATTTTTTTATCTAGCATTCTTTTTGCCCATTAGGAATGTAGAATTTCATGAATTACTACCAGGCATCACTTGCATTAAATGCTTCCGGCTAGCAACAATAATCGCATGTTCACCCACAGTTTTCACATCAAAATGATTGGTTAAGCTGTCTAAGCATTTTTCTACAATTTTCATTTTTGCGTGACCACTCATTTGCATGGAAGGGAAAAATTTCAGCCGAGGCACATCCTCTCCTCCCAAAAAATCCAATGGATGAAGTAGAATCGAGGGTTCCACCCCAAATAAACGGCACGCCCATAAAGCCGAACTAAAATAAGCTCTTGCCAGAAATGGAGAAAATCCTGCTAAAAACATGACATAACTCAAATGTATCGGAACCCTAAATATTGGAAAAGTAGTAACCGGCATTTCTAATAGAGTCATCCCCTCGAAAGACCAGTAGTAGGGTTTCAAGGGGCGAAAACCGTCTTTCCAATTGCCAAATAAACAATTGAGTCGTTCACGTTGCTCAGCCCCAAATTGTCCTGTAGCAAAATAATAGGCCCGAGCAAGTGGTCCAATAAAACTAGGTAGTGAACTAGCATCATAAGCATAACCGCGACGACGCAGCACTCGTAATAACGTCGATGACTGACTGTACCCGGGACCACGGAATCCTGTTGGCTTCTGCCCTGTCGCCGACTGAATGTATCGCTCAGCTTCTGCCAATTCATGTTCCAAATCTTCTTCAGAAAACAAATGCAGCCAAGGTTCGTGTTTTAATGAATGGTTGCCAATTTCATGTCCTGCATTTGCCAATTGAGAAAGGGCATGTTGATTGCAATCAAGAGAAGCATCTTGCCCAACGACAAAAACTGTAATTTTTAAATCACGCTTCGATAAAATCTCGAGAATCCGAGGAACGACTTCGTTTAAATAAGAGGGATAATTTTCCCAATCGGAGTTTCCATGCGTTTTCAAATAAGCCCATTCGTTATCCAAATCGAGTGAAAGATTTGCAATTGGTTTCTTAGTATGAAAAACCGAAATTGGATTCATATTTAAATCCTCTTAATGTGTTGCAAAATAACTATCAATAGCAGTCGCAATTCGTTCCCCAGCATTACCTTTTCCAAAAGGATTCTCGGTTTTCAATACTTTTTCAAACCACGATTTATCTTCTAACGCTGCATCTAACATTTCTTCGAGTCGCTCACCCGAATGACCAACCAGTTTTCCAACACCACAAGCTAATACTTCTGGACGTTCAGTCGTATCACGTAATACCAATAAAGGTTTTCCGAGCGAGGGAGCTTCTTCCTGAACGCCGCCAGAATCTGATGCAATAAGCCATGCGTGTGATAGTACATGTAAGAAATCAACATATTCAAGAGGATCGATACAATGAATACGATCAATATTTGCAAATTCAACGTTCACCGCAGCACGTACCGATGGATTAGGGTGTACTGGAAAAACCAACTCAATATCTTTATTTCGCTCAATAAATCTGCGTAACGCTTTTAAATGCGAAGACATTACTTGTCCAAAATTTTCTCGACGATGCGTGGTTAGCACCAACAAACGTTTGCCTTTTACTTTTTCTAGAAACTTAGAAAGTTTTTCAGAGCATTGCGAATTTTTCAAAATATGAAGCAGTGCATCGACAACAGGATTTCCAGTTAAAACAATCGCTTCTTTTTTAACACCTTCAGCAAGTAATATCTTGATATTTTCATCGGTAGCCGCAAAATGAATATCAGCCAATTGACTAATCAAGCGACGATTCATTTCTTCAGGAAATGGACTATGTCGATTGCCTGTACGCAAACCAGCTTCGACATGAGCAACTGGTATCCGCGCATAAAAACCTGCTAGTGCTCCAGCAATAGCTGTCGTTGTATCGCCTTGAACAATAATCAGATCAGGCTTTTCTTTTGAGAATATCGGCTCAATCGACTCAACCACGCGAGACAGAACTGCATTGGGTGTTTGGCCGGGTGTCATCACAGCAAGATCATGATTGATATTAATTTTTAAATCTCGAATAAACGGACGTAATAAATCAGTATGCTGCGATGAAGAAACGGTAACGCTACGCCAAATATCACTACGCTTCTCTATTGCCCAAATAACAGGAGCTAACTTAATGATTTCAGGTCGTGTTCCAAATAATGTCAGTATTGTTTTCTTATTTATGCTTTTTAATGCTGAATTTTTGACTTCCGCCATTACAAATTCCTATTCCTATCCCTATCAATTAAACGACCGCACTCATAAAGAGTCTTTATTAAATTCACCTATAGGGTCTTTATGAAATTCAACTATTCTCAACCAATAAAAAGCGCCAATAATCATGTAGGGAATGTTTACAAAGCATGTATAAACGACCGACGCTGCAAAAGGAATTTGCATCTCGTTAACCGCAATGGACAGACCTAATGTAAACGCTAATTGCGTTGTACCTAGTTGCGCAGGAGAGGATGGTAACGTAAGTCCAATAACCATTAATATCCAAACTGCAATTACCATGGGAATGGTTGCTGTATAACCCACCGAATAGGCACATAGCCAAATAGCCGCAATAATACAACTCCATTGAAGAATGGATAGAAAAAATACTTTAATGACTAAAACGGGACTACCTAAAGTTGAAAACCCTACTAGACTTCGCTTTAGCTGATTCCTTATCATTACGGATAGTTTCTCTGGAAAGTATCGAATAACCATCAGTCTAATGCTTCTTCTAGTTTTCGATGGAACCATCAACGAAACAATAGCAATAAGTCCCGCATTAACCATAAATATTGCAACAAAACCAGCGGCAGTCACATAGTCAGGTAATTTTTCACTCGTAATGAGAAGAAGACCAAATAAAACAATTACAACCATAAAATCGAAAATTCTTTCGACACCTGTCGATGCTAAAACAGCACTAGCCGCGATTCGCCCTTTTTTTCCAATTAAAGCGGATCGAAGCACTTCGCCAGAGTGGACGATAATCAAGTTAGCCGCTGTGCCAATGTACACGGCTGAATGCAATATCGAAAAATCAATATGAGCAACGGGATTCATTATTACAGACCAACGGAATGATTTAATGAGCATAAACAATAATCCCGCAACAATCACCATTGCAGCAGGAAAAGGCTTAATGGTGTACAAACTATCCAACACCGCGTAAACATCTATTTCGCGCAAAGAAATCAATAAAAAAGCTAATCCTATTCCAAGCCCCAATAAGGTCCACTTAAATTGTGTATTAATCTTCGATAGCATAATTCGAATTGGTGATTAGCTTTTTGTAAGGATCTATATCTTAACTATTTTGTGTAGCGGTAAATCCTCAAATAGAACTGGTTTTCTGTGTTTAGATGCTAATCTAACACACGTTGAAAAGACGTATCCCAAGAGCAAGACAGCCATTCAGTTTTGAAAAAATGTTGAATTTGAACTCACTAGTGAACACTAATAAGATTCGTTAGTTTATCAGAGATAATGAACGAGTCTTTTATATTTTTGTCATAGGCCGTCCAAGCATCAAACATACAAGTAATTGCTAATGCCCTCGCCACAATTGGAGGACCTGGATGTGCGACACGTATCGCTTCCAAAGACGCATCGTTCCACTTTGTAACAATCGTTTCAGCTCTACTAGCTTGTGCAAATAAAGTAAAAAATCATCAAAAACAGCGTAAACAAATAATTGCCATCTTTAATTCTCATTGAATATCTCTCCGCTATAATTTTTTGAATTAAATAAATTAACTGCCCCAAAGAATGCCTTTTTAATGAGTTAGGTTAAAACTTCAGAATGACAGTAAAACAGAGGAATTATAGGTAGGTGGTTTCTCAATTAATGTGAGATTTCTCACATACAAAACAATAGATTGATAGAAATCTTTGCAAAATCACACGTAGTTCTTGTTTCAATGCAATTCTGGATTTATTTATAAGTTTCCAAGATATTTTTCAGCTATTTTTCTGTAGTTCGCTGGAAATAATCACCCTAAACCGGCTATTCTCGGTTATAAGGACGCAACAATTCCTATATTTGCGCAATCATTTGTCGCTCAGCGAAAAGTTTAGGGGGTCTTTTCAAGTGATACGCCATAGCCAGTAATAGTTGCCAAGTATGGGCTTTGGCTATACGCAGTATTTTGTCATTGAACCAGCGCACTTGGCTTCCAAAGATTTGCTCTACCACATAACGGACTTTGGTAATCGTGCGATTGCGCTGCAACTGCCATCGCGTCAAGAGATTTTCTTGGTAGCCTTATTCTGAATGCCATTTTTAACGCTGCGTGATTTCAAAGCATCGCGGTGCTTTTGGCTACTATAGGCTTTGTCGGCATGAATGCGGGTTCCCGGTTCAATCCTGGATCTGCCGGTTGATTTGGTTTAATAACCCATTCCATACTTTTGCTGCCATCAGTCGAGTTCTAAATCGCGATAACACAGAATGATCCGGCACAACATCTTCCAGCGACAGACCCAGAAACCGCATCGCATGCAGATTCGAGTTCGCCATGTCTTCCACCGATTTATCGCATTAACTTCGAATAAGCTGGTCGCCCCACAGCATCGCAAACCAGTGTATAACAAACTACGATTGTAATCCCCATTGAGTTCCAGTCTATTAACTGATCTATCTGCTTCAGAAAATTCCCTTTTCGGGTGCGGCGGGTTGCATCAAATTCGGAAAAATTCATGCCGATCACTTTAATGCCATTGTTTTAAAACATAATTATAGCGCCCAGCTAATCAGTTTTGATTACAACCGTGCAAAGGTCTCTGAAGGTCTGATAGCTTAAAACCAAATCAAATAACTACTTCCTGAAAATGTAACCGAAATAGCTATTGAAGAATAACTACAAGGTATAACTTTAAGAAACTAAATCATAATATGATAATGGTAATCTTGTTATTACTGGGCTTGCTGGGAAGCGCAGGAGCGTACGCTTTTGACATCAATCCATTCAAAAAATACGACGGTAATCATGAATTGATTCTCGATGATGACAATACTAAAAAAGCTGCGGCAATTGTTGCAAGCCTTATCATTCACCCGGTTCACGAAGAATTGACCGTACGATCGTTCAAATTGGTTCAAGCACGACAAATGTCGGGTTATCAACTTGTCAATGATTTTGTCATTGATAAAACGATTCGTGGCGTGCGATGGAACGACGATCCGCTTTTTTTGTTGCCGAATCATCCTAGTATTTGGTTTGACAATTTTAAGCATGCAAGCCAAAACTCAGATCGTATCACCGGTCATTACGATTTATTTTATCGCAGCCATCATCACGACTTGCAATTCTTACACGCGATGGCATCTTCAGATCAAGAAAAGGCTCGCGATACCCAAAAAGCTGTCATGATGTGGGCTGAGTTTAGCTATAAAGTTGCGAACGGTTTTGTCCCTGTCTATACGCGTTTTAGCAAGCTGCATCGTTTTTTGTCTCCTGAAGCTGCGCGTACCTTTAAAAGGTACTTTACTCATGATGGGCTACGTAAAAACTGGACGCCTGCTTATTTATTTTCATTGAAATGTGTTCGTGAAAAACTGGGGCAGAATTTGTTTACGCCATTGGATTGTTCTGAAACTGATTGGATGCCTGCAAAAGAAAATGCACAGAATATTGTCTTGGGTAGTTTGTTACATGTCATTCAAGATTCTTTTTCAGATAGCCACGTTTCGCGAAATTCTGATTATGAAGGTGAGTATTCGCTGATTCATGGGCGTTCTGCAATTAATACTTTTAATGCTTACACTAAACAAAGCTTCAATTTACACCGCGGCGCAGATGGTTATCCGAAGGATTATGAAGAACCAATGAGTGAGCGTGACCTAAACCTTGAAGAGGTCTGCGCACAAATCATTTCCAATGTTTTATCGGATCGGGGTAAATCAAGGGAAAGAATGATCTGGAATAAAACGGCTGGGTATTTAAGAGACGGTGTTTTTCGCATTACCAATCCCAATGCATTGGCAGGAGTAGGTAAGTACAAATAGGCGTAAAAGCGCTATATCTGTTCCCCAAAGTAGCGACATTGGGTAAACATTTTAAATGTTTCTCAGCAATACAAAATGCTTTGTTTCTACCCTATGCGCTAAAGGCAATTCGACTGTAGTTGCCAGCAATGTCATCAATTGCACGGGATTGCTAACCACAAATTCACACCTTGAAGTAACTTAAGCTAATACGACCAATTTATTGAATCGAAACAGCCTAAAAAATTGGCTCAAGAATGCAATTATATTTCTATATTGCTATCAATAGCAGCAAGTTACATCGTACGTCGATGCCTCTTTTTCAATTTAGCGATCACCCGAGCTTGTTTAAGCTGCGACCAATATTCGACGAATACTTTACCAAGCAGATGATCCATTTCATGCTGAATACACACTGCTAGCAATCCATCGGCATCCATCACGAAATCCTTTCCATTAATGTCGAGCGCTTTAACGGTTACCGATTCCGCACGCTGCACCTTGCCATACACTTCCGGCACTGATAAGCAACCTTCCTCATAATCCGACACACCGCTACTGGCGATGATTTCCGGGTTAATAAGAACCAACAACTGATCGTTTGTTTCTGAAGTATCGATGACGATAATTCGCTGATGCACATCCACTTGTGTTGCTGCCAAACCTATTCCTGGTGCAGCATACATAGTTTCAGCCATATCCTTGATCAAAGTACGTATGTGATTCGTAATTTCTGAAACAGGAACCGCTACAGTATGCAAGCGATCATCCGGATATTGCAAAATTCTTAAAATAGACATAAAAAATACAATGTTTAAAACAGATATCCAAGTCTCTAATTATTAAAGTATCATTATGCCCATTATTTTGTATACAGGAAAAGCATCTATGCAAAAGCTAATTGTAACTGCACTCTTCAGTATGAATTTGGTTTTTGTCCCATTGATTAAAGCCGAGAACATTATACTACGAAGCGATGCTCCCGATTCTCATACCGTGATCAAGGGCGATACATTGTGGAGCATATCTTCACGTTTCCTCAAAGATCCTTGGCGATGGCCTGAGATTTGGAACATGAATCGCGATGAAGTCAAAAATCCACACAAAATTTATCCAGGTGACACCATCGTATTGGAAAGGTTACGAGAGGGTATAAGACTGCGGCTTGCCGATCACAAGGATGGCCTAAGAACAGTCAAATTATCTCCGCGCATTCGCGTTGAAGATGACAACAATTTGCCCATCGCTAGCATCTCACGCGCTGTTATTGAACCTTTTTTAAGCCAACCGCTAGTGATCGAAAAAGAGGGCTTGGCAAATGCACCTTATATTCTGGGCTCTAGTGATAATCGTGTAGTTTTAAGCACAGGAAACACTGTTTATGTGCTTGGGCTACCCAAGGATCATGGACGCGCCTGGCAGATCTTCCGACCTGGAAAACCTTTACTGGATCCTGATAACAATAAAGAAATTCTGGGCTATGAAGCCGTTTATTTGGGTAATGTAACCGTAGATACCTTTGCCGAAACCAGTACTGTCAGGATTACGCGCTCAAAAGAGGAAATTCTCAAAGGCGATCGACTGGTCGTAGCTCCGGACATCATGTTTGACAATTATGTCCCACATGCCCCTAATTTTTCAGTGAGCGGACGGATTATTTCGGTCTATGGCGGTGTTAATGAAATCGGTAAAGATGCCATTATTACCCTCAACAGAGGCGCCGAAGATGGTTTGGAAATGGGCCATGTACTGGCCGTCTATCGCAGAAGCCAAGCCAGATCTCTAAAGGGCGACATGGTTGAATTACCGGAAGAAAGAACCGGATTGGTTTTTGTTTTTCGTGTATTCGACAAAATTTCTTATGGCCTGGTCGTGCAAAGTACACACTCAATGAAATTATTAGATGCTGTTAAAACACCATAATAAAATGCTGTTACCGCATGACATCCACTTCCGAAACAGAGTTATGGTTAAACCTGAATTTAATTGATGGCCTAGGTGACGAATCGATTCGCCGGTTACTAGTCGCTTTAAGCAGTCCGGAAGCAATATTCTCTGCGCCTTTAAGTGTTCTTGAAGGAATTGTCAAACCTTCGATCGCCAAATTGATTCAGATAGGTGCCGATAAAAGCAAAGTAGCAGATACTCTAAAATGGTTGAAAGATTCTAATAATGCAATCATTACTCTCGCGGATGCTGATTATCCTGCATCGCTACTCAATATCAGCGATCCGCCACCCTTATTGTATTTAAAGGGGCGGCGCGAATTATTGCAGCACGCGGGGCTAGCAGTAGTAGGAAGCCGAAATGCTACTCCACAGGGTTTACTGAACGCGGAACATTTTTCTCAAGCCGTTAGTGATGCCGGTCTTTGTATTATCAGCGGGTTAGCGTTAGGTATTGATACCGCTGCCCATCACGGTGGATTGCGCGGCTCAACCAGTAGCATTGCGGTCGTGGGCACAGGGTTGGATATTGTTTATCCCGCTAAAAACCATGCTTTGGCGCATCAACTCGCAAAAGAAGGCGCCTTGATATCTGAATTCCCGCTAGGAACACCCGCTATTGGGCGTAATTTTCCGCGCCGGAATCGGATTATCAGTGGCATTAGTCTAGGTTGCCTGGTCGTTGAGGCCGCGTTGCAAAGTGGTTCATTGATCACCGCTCGTCAGGCACTAGAACAAGGCCGAGAAGTCATGGCGATTCCAGGATCTATTCACTCTCCGTTATCCAAAGGTTGCCATGCCTTGATCAAACAAGGCGCCAAATTAGTGGAGAATACGCAAGATATTTTGGATGAACTTAAGTACGTTCCGTTGCAGAAAAATCTGAATACATTCCAGGAAGAACAAATTTTATCCGCAGACCCATCAGAAAATATCCTTTTACTCAATCACTTGGGTTACGACGTAGTCGATATTGACACACTCTGTTTACGGAGTGGCTTGACGGCAGAAGTTGTATCAGCCATGCTATTAACACTTGAACTTGAGGGTCAAGTCAGCAGTTTGCCAGGAGGGTGCTATCAAAGAATAAAAAATAATTAAGCATGCCTTTTGCGAACTTTAATTTTTCACTAGTTCGTTATATTAGTCATTTATTCAATATAGCCATGTTCGATATTCTTGTTTATTTGTTTGAAAATTATTTCGACTCTGGAAGTTATCCAGATTCTGCAACATTAACCCATAAACTTACGATGGCTGGATTCGCTAATGAGGATATCACTGAAACTTTGAACTGGCTTTCAGAACTGACACAACAATCTAAGGATCATTATCCGGCTGGTTTTACTGAAAGCACTTCGTTTCGTTGTTATAGCGATGAAGAAATTGAAAAAATCGATACCGAAGGTCGTGGGTTTATATTTTTTCTCGAGCACAATGGCATCATTAATCCGTTGCAACGGGAATTGCTCATTGATCGCTTACTTGTGATGGACGAAAACTCACCGAGCATCGAAAAAATAAAATTAATTGTTTTGACTGAATTGTGGATCCAAAATCAATTTTCTGACCATGCCGTTTTGGAAAAATTATTGTTTGTTAGCGACTCTCATTACCGCCATTAGCTAAGGCAATGAGAATCTATCCATCACAATGAAGCCCAAAACTGGTTCAGTACTTTTTCTACCTGTCATCACTCACCCAAGCTACCATTTTTTCTTTTCTTTCGTTATTCGCGCATTAAGAATTGAAGTTGTGCGCGCAATAACAAGAAACGAATTCCTCACAATAAAACACTATGAGTAAGTTTTTAATCATCGCTGAAAAACCTTCTGTTGCGGCAGATATCGCAAAAGCTTTGGGCAATTTCACAAAACATACCGACTATTTTGAAAGTGATGAATATGTTTTATCTTCTGCGATAGGGCACTTACTTGAATTGGTTGTTCCGGAGGAATACGAAGTAAAACGCGGCAAATGGAGTTTTGCAAACTTGCCCGTCATTCCTCCACATTTTGATTTGGCGCCGATCGAAAAAACATCTGCTCGGCTTAAATTACTTACAAAACTAATTAAACGCAAGGATGTGGATACGCTTGTTAATGCCTGTGATGCGGGGCGTGAGGGCGAATTGATCTTTCATTATATTTTGCGTCACGCGAGTGTCAATAAACCAGTTAAACGTTTATGGTTGCAATCCATGACGCCGCAAGCGATTCGCGAAGGATTTTCCAATCTGCTTGATAACTCTGCAGTCGCGTCTTTAGCTGAAGCCGCAGTGAGTCGTTCTGAATCGGATTGGTTGGTGGGTATTAACGGTACTCGTGCGATGACCGCGTTCAATTCTCAAGAAGGAGGATTTCATAAAACCACTGTTGGGCGAGTACAAACGCCCACTTTAGCAATTCTGGTCGAGCGCGAAGAAAAAATTAAAAAATTTCGTTCTCAAGATTATTGGGAAATCCATGCCACTTTCACAACCGATAATGGTGAATATATCGGCAAGTGGTTCGATGAAAAATTCAGCAAAAGCAAAACCAATCTCGAACTAAAGCCAGAACGTTTATGGGAACTCAAAAACACGGAACTTATTCGTGATAAATGTCAGGGACAGCCTGGCATCGTCAGTGAAGAAAGCAAACCGAGTAAAGAAATTTGTCCGCTGTTGTATGATTTGACTAGCTTGCAACGTGACGCAAATAGCCGCTTTGGTTTTTCTGCTAAAACCACGCTCGGGCTAGCACAAGCCTTATATGAAAAGCATAAAGTTCTCACTTATCCTAGAACTGATTCACGCGCTTTGCCGGAAGACTATCTGGCTACTGTTAAAGACACGCTGCAAAACCTCGAAAACACCGAATACGGAAAATTTTCGCAGCAGATATTGTCTTCTAATTGGGTAACACCTAACAAACGAATTTTTAATAATGCAAAAATTTCCGATCACTTCGCGATTATCCCGACACAACTGAGTTCAGCGAAACTCAATGAAGCTGAGGCGAAATTGTATGACTTAGTTACCAAACGGTTTTTAGCCATTTTCTTTCCGGCTGCCGAGTTTCTTTTGACCACTCGTATCACGCGAGTAGCCGATGAACCATTTAAGACGGAAGGCAAAGTAATGGTGAAATCTGGCTGGCGTGCGGTTTATGGCAAATCAACACCAATCGATGATGATCACGATACTGCTTCGTTGGTTGCTGTTACTCCAGGAAAGCCTGTCGCCACGGAGTCTATCGAAATTATTGCCAATCAAACACGCCCACCAGCACGTTTTAATGAAGCAACACTTCTGTCGGCAATGGAAGGCGCCGGTAAGCTTGTGGAAGACGAAGAATTGCGTGCTGCAATGAGCGCCAAAGGCTTAGGAACTCCAGCGACACGTGCGGCTATCATCGAAGGATTGGTATTTGAGAATTATCTTTTGCGCGTGGGACGTGAACTTCACCCTACCGCCAAAGCTTTTTCACTGATTACTTTATTACGTGGTCTGAAAATTCCCGAATTAATTTCACCTGAATTAACGGGAAATTGGGAATATCAGTTGCGCCAAATTGAGCAAGGACAATTGAAACGCGCTTCATTCATGGACAAAATTTCTGAAATGACGAAGCGCATCGTGGAACAAGCCAAAACACAGCGTGGCGAAACAATCGAAGGTGATTTTTCTGTTTTAACAGCGCCCTGCCCCAAATGTGGTGGCGTCGTTCATGAGACGTATAAAAAATTTCAATGCCAGAAATGTGATTTTGCCTTATGGAAAATCCTGGCGGGACGGCAATTTGAGGTTGGTGAAATGGAAACATTGATTACTCAGCGAAAGGTGGGACCTTTACTCGGCTTTCGCAGCAAAATGGGGCAATCATTTAACGCCATCATTCTACTGACCGACACACTTGAAATGAAATTTGATTTTGGCAACAACGATGCGAATGTCGAAGCCGTTGATTTCAGTGAAAAAACACCATTAGGGAAATGCCCCAAATGCAATTGCTCGGTATATGAGCACGATCTGCATTATGTCTGTGAAAAGGCAATCGGCGCAGAGCGTTCTTGCACCTTCAAAGTAGCCAAAATCATTTTAGAACGTTCCATTGAGCGCGAGCAAATGATCAAGCTACTAGAAAAAGGTAAAACCGACTTATTAACGAAATTTATCTCCAAGAAAGGCCGCCCCTTCTCAGCTTATCTTGTTGCCAATCCGGACGGAAAGATTTCTTTTGAATTCGAGCAAAAAACGGCTAAAAAAGCAGTTGAGAAAAAATCAACGACCGCAAAACAGCCTAAACGCAGCGCAACTTCCAAAGCAGCCAAAGCAACTTCTTCTTAAGTCATAAACGACATTACAGTACACTTATTTGCTTGAATCAAATATGCATTGATGAAGAACCGTTAAAAATCGCTGAATCGAGAAGTTTTCCTGCGTGCAAACCTGGGTAAAATCAAACCCAATAATAACCCTCCGAACAATACTGAGGCACCCGTAATAAACCAATCTCTGTTTTTACGTGCTTCCATTTCACTGCTTTCATTTATTAGTGTATTCAATTGTTCTTGCGTGTCTGTCAATTTCTCACGGAACTGTTTGTTTTCAGCTTCAATTTCTAAAACATTTGCGGCTGTAGCTTTTAACGAAGATAATTTTTCAGTTAATTTCTTATTCTCACTTTCTAACTGCGTAATCAGCCGTTTGGCGTTTTCATGTTCCGTTTTAATAGTTTTTAGCTGTTCTGCCACCGGAACATTAATATTCTCAATTTGATTCATACTCTTAAGCAAACTTTCAAGTTGCGTGCGGGCAGGCGGTTCAGCAGTGAGATATCGAGTCAAAATCCACCCTTCTTGACCACCACTGATTTTTACTCGGCTATGACCACTTTCTTTATCAACCTCTAAAACATCCACTGCTGCGCCACTTTTTAGCATTTTTAGAATTGCATGACTCAACGTTGGACCACGACGGAACGTTGTCTCCAACTGATCAGATACATAGCGCGTTTCTGCTAATGTCGGTGTAGTTAAAAAAAGACTCAAAAGAAAAACGAATACCAAGCGACGATACATATATTTTTTCATTATTTTTTATAGTTCCAGGCTAATAAGTTCTAGCTTTAGGTGGAAAAGAATCCACTGTAAGCGGTTTCAAACGTACCGGTTTATAATCCAACCGATTATCTTCACTAAAATACAGGGTATGTTTTAACCATTTCACGTCATCGCGCTGTGGGTAGTCCTCGCGCGCATGCGCTCCACGGCTCTCACGCCGAGCTTCTGCTGAAAACATGGTCGCTGTGGCGACTTCTTTTAAATTATCTAATTCTAACGCTTCGACACGAGCGGTATTGAAAACTTTGCTCTTATCTTTTATTGTTGTCTGTGCAACTCTTTTACCAACTGCCAATATCTTCTCAACCCCTTGTTTCAAAGTATCTTCAAACCGAAATACGCCACAATAGGTTTGCATGGTTTTGGTCAAATCTACCAAAACATCAGCGACGCTTTCTCCGTCTTGCTGATTTTCTAAACGTGCAAGACGTGCCTGTGTTTTATCGGTTGCATCAGCCGGTAATGATTTGTGATGCCGATGTGTTTTCAAATCTTCGATAATTTGATTGGCTGCGGCACGTCCAAATACGATCAGATCTAACAGTGAATTGGTACCCAATCGATTGGCGCCATGCACCGAAACACACGCGCATTCACCCACTGCATAAAATCCAGAAACAACTTCTTCCGGACCTGTGCCATAAGGTGCAACGACCTGTCCCAAATAATTGGTAGGAATGCCGCCCATCATATAGTGCGCAGTTGGAACAACCGGAATCGGTGCTGAAATGGGATCGACATGAGCGAATTTCATCGCCAATTCACGAATACCTGGTAAGCGAGATTTGATAACCTCCGCTCCCAAATGATCCAGCTTCAACAATAAATGATCGCCTTCTTCGCCACAACCGCGACCCTCTTTGATTTCCATAGTAAGCGCGCGAGAAACAACGTCTCGGCTCGCCAAATCTTTGGCATTAGGCGCATAACGTTCCATGAAACGTTCACCATTTTTGTTCAATAAATAACCACCTTCGCCTCTTACCGCTTCACTAATCAGCACACCTACGCCATATACTCCGGTCGGGTGAAACTGCCAAAACTCCATATCTTGCAGCGGAATTCCAGCACGTGCTGCCATTCCCAAACCATCGCCGGTGTTAATCAAGGCATTGGTACTGGCTTGAAAAATCCGTCCCCCGCCGCCTGTAGCGAACAACGTTGCCCTAGCCTGCAGCAACAATACTTCTCCCGTTTCCATTTCCAATGCGGTAACGCCCAAAACATCACCTTGTTCGTCACGCACCAAATCGAGTGCCATCCACTCGATAAAAAACTGCGTATTGGCGCTGATATTGCGCTGGTATAACGTATGCAGCAATGCATGCCCAGTACGATCGGCTGCGGCACACGAACGGGTTGCCTGTGCGCCACCAAAATTTTGTGATTGTCCACCAAACGGCCGTTGATAAATTTTGCCATTGTCCAAACGATCAAACGGCATGCCAAAATGTTCTAATTCATACACCACTTCGTTGGCCTGACGACACATGAATTCGATAGCATCTTGATCTCCCAGATAATCAGAACCTTTAACGGTATCGTACATATGCCAGTGCCAATTATCTTCAGTCACATTTCCTAAAGCGGCTGCAATGCCTCCTTGTGCGGAAACGGTGTGTGAACGAGTCGGAAATACTTTCGACAATACGGCTACTTTTAATCCAGCTTCCGAAAGTTGTAACGCTGCACGTAAACCTCCTCCCCCTGCACCAACAATTACCACATCAAATTTTCTTTGTATCATCGCCACGCTAATGTCCTGTATTCCATAGAATATCTGCTGTCCAGACGGTATAAAACAACAATGAAACAATTACCAAAATTTGTAACGTTAGACGAACCGCAGTAGCGTGAACGTAATCCATCAAGATATTTCGAATACCTATCCAAGCATGCCAAAATAAACAGATAAAAAATATCAACGTCGCAAATCGCATCCATTGATGATTGAACAGATTTTTCCACGCGGTGTAATCTGAATAGGGTCCTGCGGTCGTTAATAACAGTATTACGATAAAAATGACATAAAGCACCATCAAAACAGCCGTGATGCGTTGTATCAACCAATCTTTTAAACCGTAATGCGCTCCAGTTACCGCAAGTCTTGTCTGCCTTACCATAACAGCCATCCTGTTAAAATTGTAAGCAACACACCCATTGCAAAAGCCAAATAAGCTCCCACGCGCGCTTGTGACAATTCAATGCCGATATGCAAATCCAATGCTAAATAACGAATGCCGGCGCATAAATGGTGAAAAAAGAACCAAATGGGGAGTAAGAGAATCAACTTAATCAGTGGATTTTGGAAGCTTTCTTGTAAATTTTCAAAACTCTCCGCAGACCCAAGGAAATTCTGAAAAAAGCAAAGTAACAAAGGTATTCCGGGGAAAAAAAGCAGCACACCCGTTATCCGATGGATGATCGAAACCACAGCAGGAAAAGGCTGTTTGATTTTGAAAAGATTCAGATGCTTGGGACGTTTAGAGTATGTTTTTGCTAACATGCTGGAAGTTTTTATGTAGAATTTTTGCCACTAGAACATAATTCCTGCTAAATATCTGAACAAAACTGAAAGCAAGTGTAGTCGGTTATGGCAAACGACACAAGCATTGAGGAGGTAACTCATAGATTAGCATTGCCATTACCACCAGTTTTAGCCTCTTTGGATTTAATGATCTGCTCAAATAATTGGATACTTATTGAAGCTGTCCCTTTTGAGAACAATTTTTCAAAACCTCGAAAATACCTCATTCTGTCAAAAGGAGTTTTATCAAAAATTTCAGTCATATCTCCCCCCCCGCAGAAAGAAGAACCGGCTTGCTTATAGCCAATATATTGGCTCTATTTTTTGATTTAATCTACCTAAGCACTCATCTTGAACAAGATTTTTCCAGGAAATTCACGGGATGATTTTACTATCAACTTTCTGACAACTTGACTAATAAACAAATTTTACGAACTGGTAAAGTGCTAGTGGTCAAAACAATAACTCAGAGAATCAGCAGAACATCAAGCATCATCAACTTTCGCTGATTCAAAATCATAAAATGACTTCAAAAAATAAATATTACTTTCGGTCTCGTATTAAAGAAGCAAAATTTCGCAGATTGATTCGTTGTTTTGCACTAGATTACACTGCAACTAAGGCTGCGCTATTGACACGAATATCGGTGCGATCGGTCAACACTATTTATTTAAAAATTCGCCAAAGGTTAAGTGAAAATGAAGGAAATCCGCATCAAAATAAAATCATTGATAATTGGGATCACGAACAAGCATTATCGAAATTAAGCGCGATCGATCCGCAGACGGCTAATAATAACACGCCTCTATTGGGTATCTACGGCATTATCAACCACGATAATGTCATTCATACGAAGACTCTTCCTATGCATGCAAATTTTGCAATAAAAGCTTTGGAAACGGGCAACACGATAGTGACAAAAGAGGTGATTCAATTATTAAAGTTAAGTGACTATGATGCTCTGATAGCTATTTATCCGGGTATGCAAATGAAATTACATTTGCTTGCCCTTCCAGAAAAAAACACCCTTGATAAATTTAAAAAATGTAATACGGAATCTTTTTGGGGTTTTACTAAGCTGCGATTAGCAAAATTCAATGGAATTCCAATTCAAACATTCTTTTTGCATCTGAAAGAAACAGAATTTCGCTTTAATCATTGTCATGACAATATTTATGACGAATTACTTAAGATGCTACGCACCAATCCATTGTAGCTATTGAACATAGTAGGTAGCTTGTTAGTTAAGTTAATGAAAGCTTCTGTCAAGAAGTGGGAATTTAACCTGGCAAGCTTGATAAAACTTGTCTCAGTTTGGCAATTCAGAATCAACGCGTTCGCTCTAATTGATTACCTTAAACTAAAGGAGATTCTGAACAAATTTGATATTTTGAGTTCTTTCAATCACAGTCATTTTAGAAAGAGAAAATTACTCAAAAAACAATCAAAATCAACATAGCATAGATTCGATGTTTTTTAACTTTGCCAAAACATTTCCGCTTCTACGCTCTTTATTTTCAAGGTTAAGCAGAAGAAATCTTCGCAAAAATCTCAAAAATATTTTGCATTAGACTTAATTTCTTTCAATCCCTTGGCATAAAAAAAATAATCATCATTCCCAGAATTGCAATACTGGCGCCGACCAGATCCCATTTATCTGGAACTACCTTCTCTATAACCAACATCCAGATTAAGGCGGTTGCCACATACACGCCACCGTAAGCGGCATATACTTTGCCAGCAGCAAATGGGTGGAAGGTTAAAAACCATGAAAATGCCATAAGACTTACGACGGCAGGTAGCAGTAACCAGATCGAACCATCTTTCTTTATCCAAAGATAACTCAAATAGCATCCCAGAATCTCTAAAATTGCTGTAACGAAAAAAAGACCGATTGTTGCCAACGCATTCATTGCATACATTCTTCTAAGCTTTTAAACTGCGCACAATAACTGACCCACCACATTACCGCAATAGAATGGCAGGAATAGGTTTTATTTCTATACAATCCCATCTATCTGATAATAAACAGTGATTGTTATTCAAATCTTCTTCAGATTCCCTTCTTTTTTCCAATTACTTACGCATCGATATACTATTGACATACACCCCCAAAACAGGATGTAATACGCGGTTCTATGGATTATCAATATTAATAGCGGAGCAGAAATGAAACGAACTTATCAACCTTCAGTCACGAAAAGAAAACGTACGCATGGCTTCTTAGTGCGCATGAGAACACGTGCCGGTGCAGCAGTAATTCGCGCACGTCGAGCAAAAGGTCGTGCCAAATTAAGTGTTTAACATCGCATCAAAAACCACTAAAATGCTGGGTGTCAATCAGCATCCTACGTTTAACGAGACTAACTCTTTTCCTAAAAAATGTAGATTGAGCACACCGCCAGATTTCACCGCAACGATCGCCTTAGGGCACCAGTTAAACGGTAATTTGATACGAGTTTTTGCGAGAACTAACGGATTAAAATATCCACGGTTAGGGTTGATTGTTTCTAAGAAAATAGAACGATTATCAGTTAAACGCAATTGGATTAAAAGAATTCTTCGCGAAGCTTTCCGTACCAATAACTTTTTTGATAGACCCAATTCAGTAACCATGGATTGGGTCATTCGTTTGCGTCGGCCAGTAACTCTGCAAGAATCCGCTCAACTTACTACCGAGACCAAGATATTGATGGTGCAATTGCAACAATGTCACAGTTAATTGTTAAACTCATTAAATTTTATCAATACGTTATAAGTCCAATGTTTGTGCCTTCGTGTCGATTTACTCCTTCTTGTTCACAATATGCACTGGAAGCGTACACCAAATATGGTTTTTTCCATGGAACCCGTTTAACTGTTTGGCGCATTATTCGATGCAACCCTTGGAGCAAGGGTGGTTTTGAGCCAGTACCATGACCCCAAATGTAAAATGAGTGCCTGTACTTCGTAATGACTCTTTAGATACTTTGTCATATTTGTCTTGATATTCCAAACTGCTCGATAATCATAATCAAAACGAAAAATACACTAATGCTAACAATTTTAAAAACCTAACTTGCAATGACATTGCAAACTGTGCCTATAACAATCGTAAAATAACAAAAATTAGGTTTTGTGGCATCTATCAAAAACTCACTGACGAAATAAACAATGGAAACAAAAAAACTTTTACTCATTATCATTTTTTCCACATCATTGCTTTTTTTGTGGGACTCATGGCAAAGAGAACTCAATCCATCGACGACTCAACCAATATCCGGCGCTGCTACAGATGCAAATAATCAACGCCATGATCCATCATTACCAGTACCTAGTAACGGATTAACTGCAAAAACGGAAAGTTCATCGATTGCTGCCGGAATTGAAGGTGTCGATCCATCATCCATTACGCCCAATTTGTTTACTAGCGGCGAGAAAATCACTGTCACAACCGATCTGATTGTCGCTGAGATCGATACTGCGGGCGGCGATATTCGACAACTTGGCTTGCTCAAACATCCGTCCAGCGAAGACAAGAGTAAGCCTTACGAGCTTTTACTCGATAGAACTGCACGATTTCAAGTCGCACAATCGGGACTCATCGGAGACGGTTTACCGAGCCACAAAACCAAATACGCGGTGGAATCGACTAATTATCAGCTAGAACCAGGTCAAGACAAGCTCGTTGTAAAATTAACTACAACGACAGAAAATGACGTTCAAGTTACTAAAAGGTTTACTTTTCATCGTGACAGTTACGTGATTGATGTTGGCTTTGAAGTCGACAATCAAAGCGATCAAACCATCACCCCGTTTTCTTATTTTCAAATGCTTCGCGATGCCAATGAACCTGTTGGATCGAATACCATGATTCATTCGTATACGGGCCCTGCCATGTATACGGATACCGAAAAATTCATCAAAATAAAATTTACCGATCTGGATAAAAACAAGGCGGAATTTCCAAGCAACGCCGACAATGGCTGGATAGCCATGTTAGAACATTATTTTCTGACGGCATGGTTACCGACTCCGCAAACACCGCGTGAATACTACGCCAAACGCCTAGCGCATAACCAATATACCGCCGGTATCATTACGCCAGTTGGTGCGATTGAGTCCGGTCAAACCAAGCAAATCTCGGTACCCTTTTACGCGGGTCCACAAGAACAGGAAAAACTTGCTGAATTAGCGCCCGGATTAGATCTTACTGTCGATTATGGATGGCTTACAATCCTTGCCCAGCCTTTATTCAAACTGCTTTCGTTTTACCACTCTTGGATCGACAATTGGGGCGTAGCAATTATTCTGCTGACGTTTACTGTAAAACTGCTCTTTTTCCCATTATCCGCGGCGGGTTATCGCTCTATGGCAAAACTCAGGGTAGTCACGCCAAAATTGCAAAAAATACGTGAGCAATATGCCAGTGACCGTCAACGCATGCATCAAGCAATGATGGAGTTTTACAAAGAAGAAAAGATCAATCCAATGGGTGGCTGCTTACCTATTTTGGTTCAAATTCCCGTCTTCATCGCGTTGTTCTGGACGCTCATGTCTGCAGTCGAGTTACGCAATGCTCCTTTTGCGTTATGGATTAATGATCTATCTACGCCTGATCCGTATTACGTACTTCCGTTGATCATGGGTATATCGATGTGGATTCAATCGAAGCTGAGTCCTACCCCAGCTGATCCGATACAAGCTAAAGTAATGCAAATTATGCCAGTTGCTTTCAGTATCTTCTTTTTCTTCTTTCCATCAGGACTAGTGCTGTATTCATTGTGTAATAACATTCTATCTATTCTGCAACAATGGCAAATCACTCGGATGTATGAAAATAAAGCAGATGATAGTAGCAATAATAAACATAGAAAACATAAAAAAACCGAATCTGCACCGATAGCGGAAAAACTTGCGATCACATCTACTTCTGCCGAAGAAAAAGTTGCGGTAAGTACTACAGAAACTGTCATAAATGATCCACAATCTGAATCATCGCTTCCGATTGCTGGAGAGACTTCTACTGCGGCAATACAAAAACCTAAGCTTACCAATACTGCTAATAAGAACAAACCGCCACACAGCAAAAAAACCCGAAAGCGATAATAATAAGTACCGGTTTCCTCTCATGAGAAACCGGTCATTTCAAGGCAATAGTCATCGGAGTTTTTATGGCAGGCCCTGATATCATCGCAGCCATCGCTACACCACCCGGACGAGGTGGTATCGGGATCGTCCGCATTTCTGGCACTGACTTAAAGCACTTCGTCAAAACATTGCTCGGTGAATTACCTGCACCGCGTCACGCAGCACTTAAATCTTTTAAGGATGCCCAAAATCAAATCATTGATCAAGGCATCGCGCTATATTTTCCGGCTCCGCATTCGTATACCGGAGAAGATGTGCTGGAATTACAAGGACATGGCGGCCCTGCGGTTATGAACTTATTATTGAATCGCTGTCTTGCAATGGGCGCCCGTGTTGCACAACCTGGTGAATTCACGTTACGCGCTTATCTCAACGGAAAAATTGACTTAATTCAAGCTGAAAGCATTGCCGACCTTATTGAAGCAAGCACATCCGAAGCCGCCCGATGCGCAGCGAACTCACTACAGGGACACTTTTCAAGTAAAGTTCACCAATTGGTCGATCAATTAACCGAATTAAGAATGTTCATCGAAGCCAGCATTAATTTCCCAGAAGATGACATTGATGATTTATCACGATCACCCATTCAACAAAAACTGCACCAAATCGAGATTCAATTTAATGAAATATTCCAGGCAGCACAACAAGGAAAAATACTCAAAGAGGGTATTCGTATCGTTTTGGCTGGAGCACCTAATGTCGGTAAATCCAGTTTGCTGAATCAATTAGCGCAAGACGATGTCGCAATCGTGACGGAAATCCCAGGAACCACTCGAGATACCATTGAACGCACCATTACGATTGAAGGCATTGTCATTTATATTACCGATACCGCGGGCTTGAGAGAAACCAGTGATATCGTTGAACAAAAAGGCATTGAACGCACACACGTCGCAATAAAAAACGCACATATGGTTCTATGGCTAATCGACAGCAGTGAACAATCAGCCAATATGATGCATGACATGCCGAATCAGATCCCACCTGACACTCCTCTAATCATGGTGCACAACAAAATCGACCTACTCAATGCAATGGCTAGAGTCGAAACGCATCACCACAACACCACGATTTATTTATCGGCCAAAACAGGCGAAGGCATCGATTTGCTTCGCAATGAAATTCTAAAAATCGTCCACTGGCAGCACAAAACCGAAGGTGAAGGATTATTTATGGCACGACAACGTCATTTAGAAGCCTTAACGATTGCACAGATTCATTTGAATAATGCCCAGACATTTTCGACCGATGAAACCCATCTGGAACTTCTGGCGGAGGAGCTTAGGCTTGCACAATCAGCGTTAACGTCTATCACCGGCGAATTTACTGCCGATGATTTACTCAGCGAAATTTTCTCGCATTTTTGCATAGGCAAGTAATTACTTAAAAAAACTGCTTGCTGGCAATGAATGCAAAAAACACAATGGAAAGATCTATCAAGAAACTACAAAAATCAACTTTTAGTGGAATATAAATTTGATTATCTACTAAAAATATGTGATAAATTCTACACAAATTAATAGGATATATGGTTATATTACTATGATTGCAGTATTAAATTGCAATCTTACGTTAAAAATCTTTTTTACGAGGGGGGGCATTATGAGTCAAGGACATGATGATTTAATGGATCATTCACCAAGCAGGCATGATCATAAGCAATTTCAATTCACCATAAAAGATGATGTGGTAACTGAAGTTTTTGAACTAAAAGATGGCCAATTAAAACAAAAATCTATCGATGACAGCAGTGAGAATTATGTAGTTAATGGGTCTGAAATCGAACATGTCGAACAAAAATCACTCGGAACAGAATTCACGCGTTACGCTGATACCAACGGTGACGGCATTTATACACGTGTTTTTGAAAGATGGGAATCCAATACTGATTCCTTAAATCAGGGTTTTCAGTTTGATGACGAATTACGCTATACACCTACAGATGACAGCGATGACATCGCAGTACGTGGTGGTGAAGATTCTCAAGGTGGTAAAGGGGAAGATAGTTTCGTAATTCGAGAAGCTGCACATTTGCGTATTGGGGATTTTCATGCCGATGAAAATGACGACATTGTATTTGATACAGGGCTTGGTTTAACCTCGAAAGAGCAGCTTGCTAGCTACATCAAAGAAATCCGCCAGGAAGGCGATGACTTTGTCGTTGATTTTGGTCCCGGTATTTCCATTAGATTGGTCGGTGTGCATGCCGGTCAAATTTCTTGGGATGACGTCACTATATTAAGCTAACAAACCTCTTTTATTCATTAGAGTATCTCGACTGAGCGTCATTTGTAAGTATTTGATGTTGATGCCGTAAATGATTATAAAAGTTCTGAAGCGCAATTATACGACAGTCCATTTAACTACATATTCAATAATGAAATAGTCCTAAAAAAAATCGCTGAAACCGGGGGAGGTTTCAGCGATCGTCACTGTAACAAGATAAGCTACTGTTCTTAATTAATATTCACTCGAATATACGCTGTGATTAACTGTCGTAAAAATCCAGCAAACTTATTGCTATCAATTAAATGAATAGGTCCATTCTTTGGTCCAATCGTTGCTTTCGTTTTTAAAGGCACCAATATAATCAACTGGTGTGAAGAATGAATTACTAACCGCTGTTCCACCCAATGTCAATGGTGAGCCAACTGCCGGTAAATAACCATTCAACAACGGATCGCCTGCTACGTTGGCTGGTTCAGATGTAAACCAATTTTCAGTAGTAAATGTTGCACCAGTACCATCTTTATAGTTTGTCGCACAATTCACATACGAATTTTGTATCGTCAAGCTACCCGTCAGGCTACCTGGATTTCCAGCATTACTAAATGTTTCTTGACCATCGATCATTAAGCATGCTGGAGAACCAACAAACACTGAATTCCAAATGTTAGCACCGGTACCACGACGCAACAACACACTCTGTGTTGCAGAATTACCGCTACGGCCTATAATCGTGATATTTGAAAGAATCGGTTGCGAACGTGGCGCACTGTTATTATTCTTTTCATTATTGTCCGCCTCGATACCGCGATCACCAACATCCGCTCTTTGTTTGATTAAAACAAACTGAGCTTTACCTTTCCAGCCTTGCGTCCAATCCAGCGAATCATCTTGGGCATTAGTGATAACCAAGTGTTTCATCTGTACCGTGCCACCAAAAACTTCGACACCATCATCAAGACCTTCATGAACATGTATGTGACTGATCAGGGTTCCAGAACCCACGCCATTCAGCGTAAACCCATTTAATTCTTCATCTGGACGCACGGAAGTTCCGGCAAAACGTATTTGCACGTATTTCATTACACCGCTGTTATCCGCTGGATTATTGCCCCCAAATTTTTCAGTATTGATAGCTTCGAATGGAATCTCGCAAACAGGAACACCTTCGTTACAACCATTGACTGGCGCATTGCCTGAAATCAGAAAACCACCCCAATCACCAGCAGCAGCTTCAGTTGGCCCCGTCATAACGATTGGGTTATCTGGGGTGCCTTCGGCCATGATTTTAGAGCCACGTCTAATCCATAAATAAGATGCTAGATCTCCTTGTTCACCCACACCAATAATTTTAGTTCCAGGATTAATAGTCAGCGTTGCGCTGTTAGCGTTGTCATTGCCAATAAATACAGAGCGATCAAGAATCCAAACGATATTTTTGGTTAAAGTGATATCGGATGTAACCGTACCCCTCAGAGTACAAGAATTTTGGATTGCACCAGGTTGCGCAAAACTTGGGCAACCTTTGAATGCGTTATTTGCTAGTTGATCGATATTGAACGTCATTGGATTGGAACCAGGGACATACTTTAACTTGACGTAATAGTCGTCAGCTCCGACAGTAACTGATTGTACGTGCACCGAATTTGTATCACCATCGTAAACATTACGTTGTCCAGTTGTCGCGGCAATAGGTTGAGCACTAACTAGTTGCAATGCACCGCCGACTACTTTTAATTGCGCACGATAAAAAGCAGATGTTCCTCCACTGAGTACTTCTACTACCGGCATATCGACCAATCCTGATGCAGGATCATAAGTTGCTGTTGCGGCATGTGCATTAAGTGCAACAGCGCTTAACAATGCCGCAGAAGATGTTGTTATTGTTTTTTTGAAACGTTTTAGTTGAAACATAATTGACCCGCCTCCAAGTGTTATAGTTAGGGTTAGGTGAATCTATCAGGGAAGTGTGACAAAAATATGACATTCATATGTCAAGCAGTTACTATCAAAATGTATAAATTGTTAGAAACCTTGGAGTTATTTACAACAGATTGATGCTGTCATGCAGAATAAATGCTTAGCGTCTAATGCATCCCAATAACTCATCAATTGTTGGTCAGCTCATCCTGGAGCGTTCCGTCAAGCTACTACCAGAACCAGACTTGACAAAACCGCCAGAGTTCTTGGCAATCCATAGGTATGTTTGTGTAGGGTCATGGACAGTATTCTCCCGAATACTGTCCATGACCCTAGAGATTCTTACCTATAAATTTATGAATTCTCTTGAATCCACAAAAGGACAATAGCACTCTGCTGCAAACGGCAAGAAATAAAACTCAAGAAGATCAAAACCTGGACCAATGATCATTCACAATTTGCCCATTATCGATAGTGAAACGGTAATTGTATTGATCAATACGATACAACCACATTTCACGTTGTATATAAATCAGTCCTCCAAATACTCTTACCGGGACAAGTCCCAAATTAGTTCGCGTTCTTGGCTGACCTAAATTAAGAATAAGTTTGTCGGCAAAATCACCTTTCGAAATAATCACACCATTGGGTGCACGGAATCCGCTCAACAAAACGAATAGTAATGATATCAACAGAATTTTGAACAGCTTTTTCATGATCTATCCTCCTCCGAATCCGCTCGGCAACAGTTAAAACTCAATACGGAATCACTATACTGCTGAGGAAATTAACGCAAACTGAACAAAAGATGTTAAGCAGTTAGTTAATGCGTTTTTATGTGAATCATCTGTAAGAATTTCTCTGAAAAGGTTATTCGCGAAATTAATCGTTCCCAATATATTTTATAAAATTTTGTGTGATAATCCATTTGCCTTCCAAAATTGTCAGAAAGTTTTTCTACAATTTAACTGCAAGGCTGATTTCTTTTACTTCTCTCTAAGTGTAGGTTCTACGAAATAAAACTCAATCGTAAGGTGATAATTATGACTCCTTTTTTAGGTGAATTGATCGGTACTTTTATTTTAGTGTTGTTGGGCAATGGCGTCGTAGCTAATGTTGTGCTTAACAAATCCAAAGGTAATAATGCTGGATGGATAACCATTGCGGCTGGCTGGGGAATTGCGCTTTTTGTGGCGGTTTATGCCGTAGCCGCTTCCAGTGGCGCGCATTTAAATCCTGCGGTGAGCATTGGTCTCGCGGCTGCGGGTAAGTTTGCATGGGGGAGTGTTCCAATTTATGCACTGGGACAAATGCTAGGAGCAATGTTGGGTGCATTGGTAGTATGGATCACTTATCGCCAACATTTTGATGCAACAACCGATCCGAATATGCAGTTAGCAGCATTCTGCAGCGGACCAGCCATCCGTAATCCATTCTACAATATCATTACCGAAGCGGTCGGCACGTTCATGCTGGTGTTTGGCGTCATGATGATCGTTTCGCCACAATCCAGCTTAGGTGCGCTGGATGCCCTGCCGGTAGCTTTGTTATTATTTGGTATCGGTTTATCACTCGGTGGACCTACTGGCTTTGCGGTTAATCCTGCTCGTGACCTAGGACCACGCATCATGCATGCGATTCTTCCAATGACCAATAAACGCGATAGCGATTGGGGGTATGCTTATGTACCGATAGTAGGCGGCTTTATCGGTGGATTGATAGCTGCAGGAGTGTATTCGCTGCTGTAAAAACTTACCAGAGGTTCATGGGCCGTTCAATGTTTTCGAGGCGGCCCATTAAAATAACTTAATGTAGAGGAGAAATCCTGCCTAAAACCCTCGTTTGTTAAATCAAGTTACAATCAAAATACCCATCTTGAAGGTAGATGGTATCGCTGGTATTTAATTTAAGCTTACCGATTACATTTTTCCTTAACCCAATTGTTAACGCTCGATAAAGCAGCTGCCAATTGATTAGGTTGTGTACCGCCGGCTTGTGCCATATCCGGCCGGCCGCCGCCTTTGCCGCCAACTTGTTGCGCGACGAAGTTGACCAGCTCCCCGGCTTTGATTTTGTGGGTTAAATCATTAGTCACGCCAGCGATCAAAGCAACTTTATCATCAGTTGTCGTCGTTCCTAGTACGACGACGCAAGATTTAAGTTTATCTTTCAGATGATCGAGTGTGTCACGCAAGATTTTGCTGTCCGCATTTTCTAGCTTTGCTGCAAGCACTTGAATGCCTTCAATTTCCTGAATCTGCGCTAATAAATCGCTACCTTGCGTATTGGCTAATTGAGTTTTCAAGCGCATCAACTCTTTTTCAGTTTGTCGCACGTTATCAATAATCTGAGCGATTTTTTGCGTGACTTCTTGAGGATTAGTTTTTAATGTGTGTGCTATTTCTAACAGTTGCGCTTCACGTTGCTGTATATAGTCGACAGCACCTTTACCTGTTACGGCTTCAATGCGGCGAATTCCTGCTGCGACACCGGATTCAGCGACGATTTTAAACAAACCGATTTGACCGACTTGCGGCACATGCGTCCCGCCACATAATTCGGTCGAGAATTCGCCCATACCGATAACGCGCACTACGTCCGTGTATTTTTCACCAAACAACGCCATCGCGCCGCGTTTGATCGCATCATCGTATTTCATCGAAGCCGTTTCGACCACCCAGTTATTGCGGATTTGTTCGTTGACCAGACGCTCGGTTTCGCGGATTTCGTCGGCGCTCATCGGTACGTTGTGCGAAAAGTCGAAACGTAGCCGGTTGGGATCAACCAGCGAACCTTTCTGCGTAACATGCGTGCCGAGCACTTTGCGCAATGCCGCATGCAACAAGTGAGTCGCCGAATGGTTGTTAGCAGTATTAGTACGATTTACCGGGTTAACTTTAGCCGACACCGTTACTCCGCTACTTAACCGTCCACGCTGTAATTGACCATGATGCCCAAATACCCCGGCTTGTATTTTTTGCGTATCGTTAACCGTAAAAAGGCTATCAGCGCTGGTAAATTCACCACTATCGCCAACTTGACCACCGGATTCAGCATAAAACGGGGTTTGATTCAATACAATAATGGCTTCATCGCCAGCCTCAATTTGATCAACTAGGCTGCCTTGCTTATATAACGCCAATACTTTGGCTTGTTGTTGTAGCGCTTCATAACCGCAAAAGGTCGTTGGATCACCGTTGTAACGAATGCTCTCTTGCATCGTGAATTTATTCGCCGCACGTGCTTGTTCACGTTGTCGTGTCATGGCTTGCTCGAAAGCAGCATGATCGACCGAAATACCACGTTCTCGGGCAATATCAGCAGTTAAATCCAATGGAAAACCAAAAGTATCATAAAGCTTGAATGCCGTTTCACCGTCCAGACACTTAATTTTCTGGTTGAGCGCGGTTTCCAGGATTTGCATGCCATGTTCGATTGTTTCAGCAAAACGCTCTTCTTCTTGCCGCAGCACTTCAGCAACTCGAGCCTTCGCGGCAACAAGCTCTGGATATGCTTGCCCCATCACTTGACTAAGAGCCTCGACTAATTGATATAGAAAAGGTTGTTTTTGGCCTAACCGATAACCATGACGGATGGCGCGACGAATGATTCTTCGCAAGACATAGCCGCGCCCTTCACTACCAGGAATAACTCCATCGGTAATTAAAAACGCACAAGCGCGAATATGATCTGCAATCACTTTAAGTGAATTATCCGCAAGATTTTGGGTATCGGTTACACGCGCTGCCGCTTGAATAAGATGTTGAAACAAATCGATATCATAGTTGCTGTGAACGCTTTGCATCACCGCAGAAATTCGTTCCAAGCCCATACCGGTATCCACGGACGGTTTGGGCAGCGGATGTAAAGTACCCTCGCTATCACGGTTGTATTGCATGAATACTAAATTCCAGATTTCGATATAGCGATCGCCATCGGCATTGGCAGACCCGGGCGGCCCTCCCGCTACATCAGGGCCATGATCGTAAAAAATCTCAGAACACGGCCCACAAGGCCCTGTATCACCCATTTGCCAAAAATTATCAGAACTACCGATACGAACTAACCGATCCTTTTCTATACCAATTTCGTTTATCCAAATATTGGCGGCTTCATCGTCTTCAGCGTAAACCGTCACCCATAATTTTTGCCGCGGAATATTTAACGACTGCGTCAAAAAATCCCAAGCATAATGAATCGCGTCGCGCTTAAAATAATCGCCAAAACTGAAATTTCCCAGCATTTCAAAAAATGTATGATGCCGGGCAGTGTAACCAACATTTTCCAAATCATTGTGTTTGCCGCCTGCACGCACACAGCGTTGCGAACTTGCTGCACGTACATACGCACGCCGGTCTTGACCAAGAAACACATCTTTAAACTGCACCATTCCGGCGTTAGTAAAAAGTAAGGTCGGGTCATTGTTCGGAACAAGCGGACTGGATGCAACAACGGTGTGGCCGTGAGAAGCAAAGAAATCGAGAAATTTTTGTCTTATTTCGCTACTTTTCATAGAAATTTATAGAGGGTTATCGAATAACAATTCATGCATCATCTGTTGGGGTTAAAATCTTTCGTACCGTTTCAACTGAAAATCCGCGGCTCATCATAAAACGCATTTGCTTGGCATATTCTTCGCGAGTAGCCGGCAATCTGCCAAATTTCTTTTGCCAAACTGTGCTGGCGGTCTCGTTTTCTGTTGCTTGCAAAGTTGGCACGATCTCATCAATCAAATGAGCATCGATTCCTTTGGTTTTCAATTCATGGATGATACGTTGGCTTCCATAGCGTGCCCTGCGCAAGTGGGCTGTTTGTTCCACTACACGTTGCGCAGACAAAAATCCTTTCTGTTCTAACTCATCCAGAACAGTTTCAAGTTCTTGGCTATCGCTTGCGTTAGCATTTGTTGAGAGCTTTTGTGCCAATTCTTGCCGAGAATATTCTCGCCGCACCAAATAACGCATTGCGCGTGTTTCCAGGTTTTTTTTGCTCTCAACAGCGCTCATTATTCATCTTTAGTTTTTTCTTTAACGGATGTGGTCGCTTCAGCAATTCCGACTATCGCACGAATTTTTTGCTCGATTTCTTGTGCGATTTCTTTGTGCTCTTTTAAATAATCGCGCACATTATCTTTGCCTTGACCAATTTTTTCGCCTTTATAAGCGTACCAAGCGCCCGATTTATCTATAATTTTGTGCAAAACACCCAATTCAATCACTTCGCTCTCGCGAGAAATGCCTTCGCCGTACAGGATATCAAAGTCAGCTTGTTTGAATGGCGGCGCAACTTTGTTTTTAACAACTTTGACGCGTGTTTCGTTACCGATCACTTCTTCACCCTTTTTGATTGAACCTGTACGGCGGATATCCAATCGTACCGATGCATAGAATTTTAATGCATTACCGCCCGTGGTGGTTTCAGGATTCCCAAACATCACGCCGATTTTCATACGAATTTGATTGATAAAGATGACCATAGTGTTGCTGCGTTTGATATTCGCGGTCAATTTACGTAACGCTTGCGACATCAACCGTGCTTGCAAGCCCATTTGTGGATCACCCATGTCACCCTCAATTTCGGCACGTGGTGTCAATGCCGCGACCGAATCCACCACGATGATATCGACGGACCCTGAACGTACTAGCATGTCAGCGATTTCTAACGCTTGCTCGCCATTATCCGGTTGGGATATCAAGAGTTCCTTAACGTTAATGCCTATTTTCTGCGCATATTGTGGATCCAAAGCATGTTCCGCATCAATGAACGCCGCAGTCCCTCCCAGTTTCTGCATTTCAGCAATCACTTGCAAAGTCAGTGTCGTTTTGCCGGATGATTCAGGACCATAAATCTCGATAATCCGGCCACGCGGCAAACCGCCTACACCCAACGCAATATCAAGCCCTAACGACCCGGTAGAGACGACTTGTATATCATAGGCAACGTCATTTGCACCCAACCGCATGATGGAGCCTTTGCCAAATTGCTTTTCAATTTGTGATAAGGCGGCATCTAGTGCTTTGCTTCTGTTTTCGTCCATGATTTTTCCTATAAAAAGTCGTTCAAATTATCGCATAACCAATGGTCTATCAGTTTGAATTGTCCTATGTTCCATTCAAATTAACTAAAATAACGTGGCAAAAAACTCGAGTATCTGAATTGCGTGCGATATAATTGCATGATGTTGTTGCATTTACCGGGCGAAAAATAAAACAAAAAATTGCCAGTACATCCGATCATTTCAATCAAAAATAAAAGGAGACAAGCCATTCGAATCATTTTATTAGGCGGCCCTGGCGCAGGTAAGGGAACGCAAGCCAATTATATTAAGGAACATTTTGGTATTCCACAAATTTCTACCGGCGATATGCTGCGTAATGCTGTCAAGGAAGGCACCGAATTGGGCATTATGGCAAAAAAAATCATGGATTCAGGCGGCCTTGTTTCGGATGACATCATTATCAATTTGGTCAAAGAACGCATTGCGCAACCTGATTGCGCCAAAGGTTTTCTGTTCGACGGTTTTCCTCGCACCATTCCGCAGGCCGATGCGATGAAAGCAGCGAATGTACCAATCGATTATGTTGTGGAAATTGATGTTGCTGATGCCGAAATTATTAGGCGCATGTCCGGACGCAGGGTGCATACCGCTTCTGGTCGCACGTATCATATCGAATTCAACCCACCCAAAGTTGCAGATCGAGATGATCTTACTGGAGAGCCATTGATTCAACGTGACGATGATAAAGAAGAAACTGTCAAAAAAAGATTAGATGTTTATCATCAGCAAACGGAGCCTTTGGTCAGTTATTATTCTCAATGGGCATCTTCCGGCGAAAAGAATGCGCCTCGCTATATCAAAATAATAGGAACTGGATCAGTTGAAAAAATTAGAGATCAAATTCTCTCAGCATTACAATAGATTATAATTCCAGCTTTAATCTCACAGAAACCGTAAAAATCAGTTAATAATTGAACTTAAAGCTGGATATTTCTGATTTTCAGTCAACACCCAATTTAGCAAATTCGTAGTAATTTTTTCTTAATTTAATCAACTAGGGAGACGAAATGGCAAGTAAAAATGCTTTTTATGCGCAGTCCGGTGGTGTAACGGCTGTCATTAATGCTTCTGCTGCTGGCGTTTTAGAAACAGCACGTATGCATTCCGATAAAATCGCTAATGTTTATGCCGGTCGCAACGGCATCATTGGCGCATTGACGGAAGATCTAATCGATACTAACGCTGAATCGGCATCCTCTATTGCCGGTCTCAGATATACACCATCGGGTGGATTTGGTTCGTGTCGTTACAAACTGAAAAGTTTGGAACAAAACCGACGCGAATATGAACGCCTGATTGAAGTTTTCAAAGCACACAATATCGGTTATTTCTTTTACAACGGTGGCGGCGATTCGGCTGACACCTGTCTAAAAGTATCACAACTCGCGGATACATTAGGATATCCGATTCAAGCGATTCATGTTCCTAAAACGGTCGATAATGACCTGCCTATCACCGACTGCTGTCCGGGATTTGGTTCTGTTGCAAAATATATTGCGGTATCCACGCGCGAAGCGAGCTTTGATGTGGCCAGTATGGCGAAAACTTCAACCAAGGTTTTTGTGCTTGAAGTAATGGGTCGTCATGCCGGTTGGATTGCGGCTGCGGGTGGTTTGGCTTCAAGTCCAGATTGTGAAATTCCAATTGTTATTCTTTTCCCAGAAATCACCTTTAATAAAGCAAAATTCCTTGCGAAAGTTGATCAATACGTCAAGCAATACGGGTATTGCTCAGTCGTCGTATCAGAAGGTGTGAAAGGTGAAGATGGTAATTTCCTGTCTGACCAAGGTTTACGTGATGCTTTTGGTCATGCGCAATTGGGTGGTGTAGCACCGGTGGTCGCCAATATCATTAAAGATGGTTTGTCATTGAAATATCACTGGGGGGTAGCCGATTATCTACAACGCGCCGCAAGACATATTGCTTCTAAAACTGACGTGGAACAAGCCTATGCTATGGGTAAAGCAGCGGTTGAATACGCGCTGGCCGGACACAATTCCGTCATGCCAACCATTGTTCGCGAATCTAACAAACCCTACAAATGGTCAGTCGGCATGGCAAAACTCTCCGAAGTAGCCAACGTAGAAAAAATGATGCCAGCAAACTATATTAGTGAAGATGGTTTTGGCATCACGCAAGCGTGTCGTGACTATTTACTGCCACTGATTGAAGGTGAAGACTATCCTCCTTACAAAGATGGTCTGCCTAATTATGTGCGAATGAAAAGTGTTGCGGTTGCCAAAAAGTTAGCAGAATTTAAACTTTAATTTGCTATCAGACACAATTATTTTGTAGGAATACAGCTTAGGAAACACAAAACCTAATTTGTGAATCTGAATTCGCTAAATTTAATTCACGTTGAGCGCAAGAACATATAAAATATGCTTTCGCCTTCTGGAATTTAAACAAGTGTCTAATAATGCGAGGTTTTTTAGGCCAAAATTTCGCATATTATTTTATCTGGTCTGACTTTAATTGGAGTTTTTTATGTCTATCGGTTTAACTATCGCAATATTATGTGCGATTTTGGCCCTGGTATTCAGTGGGATATGGATCCGGGGTATTTACATACAATCGACTGGTAATCAGCGTATGCAAGAAATTGCAGCAGCCATTCAGCAAGGTGCGTCAGCATACCTGAAACGCCAATACACTACGATCGGAATCGTGGGTGCTGTTTTATTTGTCGCTTTGTGGCTCGCATTAGGCTGGGATACTGCAATTGGCTTCGCACTCGGCGCTTTTCTTTCTGGCGCGGCCGGTTTTCTGGGTATGAACGTATCGGTTCAATCGAATGTGCGTACTGCGCAAGCAGCGAGTGTTGGATTGAACGAAGCCCTAGCAATTGCTTTCCGTGGCGGTGCTGTGACCGGTATGTTGGTCGTAGGATTGGGTCTGCTCGGTGTGGCGGGATATACAGCGTTTCTTTTTGATGATGCAAACTCCACTTTACCTGTCAGCGATATCATTAAACCTTTAGTCGGTTTCGCATTCGGCGGTTCGCTGATTTCAATCTTCGCTCGTTTGGGCGGTGGTATTTTTACCAAGGGTGCTGACGTTGGCGCCGATCTGGTTGGTAAGGTTGAAGCAGGTATCCCGGAAGATGATCCTCGTAACCCAGCAGTTATCGCCGATAACGTTGGCGATAACGTTGGCGATTGCGCAGGGATGGCGGCTGACTTGTTCGAAACTTATGCGGTTACCATCATTGCTACCATGATTCTAGGTGCCTTATTGTTTACCACTGACGCTGCGAGTGCGGTCGTGTATCCACTCATGCTAGGTGCCGTATCAATCATTGCATCAATCGTTGGTTGTTATTACGTCAAAATGCGTGAAGGCGGTACCATCATGAATGCTTTGTACCGCGGTCTTGCAGTTGCAGGCGGCATTGCATTGGTAGCGTATTTGCCGATTACGATTTGGTTTATGAGCGGTATGTCATTAACTGTTGACGGTTCAGAAATTTCTGGCGCGATGCTGGTTTTACGAGTGTTTCTGGCAGCCACTATTGGCTTGGTTCTAACCGGCTTAATGGTAGTGATTACTGAATACTACACCTCAACCGAATATCATCCGGTACAGCACATCGCTGAAGCATCAACTACTGGACATGCAACGAATATTATTGCAGGTCTTGGTGTTTCTATGCGCGCGACAGCGGCTCCTGTACTAGCTGTTTGTTTGAGCATTATCCTGGCCTATGCATTAGCTGGGTTATATGGCATTGCAATTGCTGCAACAGCAATGTTGTCAATGACCGGTATCATCGTTGCATTGGACGCATACGGTCCGATTACCGATAACGCCGGGGGTATCGCTGAAATGTCAGAAATGCCTGATTCCGTTCGTGCCATCACTGATCCTTTAGACGCGGTTGGTAATACCACCAAAGCCGTAACCAAAGGTTATGCAATCGGTTCAGCAGGTCTAGCTGCGCTAGTATTGTTTGCTGACTACACACACGCCTTGGAACACGCCGGACATGCATTAACTTTTGATCTTTCCAATCACATGGTGATTATCGGTTTGTTTATCGGCGGTATGATTCCTTATCTGTTTGGCGCAATGTCAATGGAAGCGGTTGGTCGTGCAGCTGGATCGGTAGTAATTGAAGTACGACGCCAGTTCAAAGAAATTCCAGGCATTATGGAAGGCACTGCAAAACCGGATTATTCCAAAGCCGTTGATATGCTAACCAAAGCTGCCATTAAAGAAATGATGACTCCTTCACTGCTTCCGGTATTGATTCCGCTGCTAGTAGGTATCATTTTAGGCCCTCAAGCCTTGGGTGGCGTATTGATGGGATCAATCGTGACAGGTCTATTTGTTGCAATTTCCATGACTACCGGTGGTGGTGCTTGGGACAATGCGAAAAAATACATTGAAGATGGTCATTTCGGTGGAAAAGGTAGTGACGCTCACAAAGCATCAGTAACCGGTGATACGGTTGGTGATCCGTACAAAGATACGGCTGGCCCAGCGATTAACCCGCTGATTAAAATCATTAACATCGTAGCGTTATTGATCATACCGCTGCTGTAATAGTCGATTTTTATCACGCATAAAAAAAGCACACTCCTCGGAGTGTGCTTTTTTCTTATGCTTTTTTGAATCGCTCTCTAGAAGAATAATTTAAAATGCGCTTGATGATTGCTCGGCTCCATTTCACTCAACCGAATCCTTTATTTTATCGGATTGAATTTTTCTTTGACTCTAGGCTAGCAGATACAATCTGTTAGTCCAGAGCCAATCCAGATAGAATTTCGACCCTCAGCGCGCAGTAAAGCATCGGGCCTTCAAGATTTACGATAAGCAATTGTGAGATCATTTCAGGAGGTTTCGAGTAGAATGTTTCAAGCCCTTCTATTCCACTAACCAAAAATAGTGTTAGCTGATTTAGTTCTCATCGTTCATTTTTGCTACGTCTTATTTGTCGTGGGAGGACTGCCATTAATCTGGTTTGGAGCATGGCGAAATTGGTCATTTGTTACATCTTTCTGGTTTCGTTATTCGCATCTTGCCGCCATTTTATTCGTGGTAGCCGAATCTCTATTTGGCGTTGTATGTCCATTGACCGCCTGGGAAAACGCTTTGCGACAGGTCGAAGACGATAGCAGCTTTATTCAACGGTGGTTGCATCAAATTATGTTTTATAACGTATCTGAACATATACTGACAGCAATCTATATTCTGTTTGCTGTTCTTGTTGCGCTGACATTCAAATGGGTGCCAGTCAATTCACGGAGAAATCAAATCTTGTTGTCCAGAAACGATTGATTCTTCTATGTTTGGCTCGAACGATTCTTCATCAAAAGCAATGTCACCTTCCAAATCAGGCTTGCCCTGCGCTTTTAGATTTACAAAATCGTAACGAGAAGGATCGGCCAAATGAGAAAGTTGGACGTTTTGAAGAGACCGAAACATCGTTTCTAATCGCCCGGGAAATTTTTTATCCCATTGTTGTAACATTTCTTTGATGACTTGGCGCTGCAAATTCGGTTGCGAGCCGCACAGATTACACGGAATAATTGGAAAATCAGCGACTTCAGCGTAGGCACTCAAGTCTTTCTCTTTACAATAAGCCAGTGGACGGATAACGATATGTTTCCCGTCATCGCTTACCAACTTCGGTGGCATCGCTTTTAATTTGCCTCCGTAAAACATATTCAAAAACAAAGTTTGCAAAATATCATCGCGATGATGTCCAAGAGCGATCTTTGTTGCACCTAATTCAGTGGCAACACGATACAACACGCCACGGCGTAGACGTGAACATAAACTACACGTCGTTTTTCCTTCCGGAATCACTCGCTTGACAACACTATAGGTATCCTGCTTCTCGATGCGAAATGGCACGCCAATCCGAGTAAGATACTCCGGCAATACCTGTTCAGGAAAACCAGGTTGTTTCTGATCTAAATTGACCGCAATCAATTCAAAAGGTATCGGCGCGTGCGCTTGTAAATTGCGTAAAATATCCAACAAAGCGTAGCTATCTTTCCCACCGGACAAACACACCATGACTTTGTCATTGGCCTCGATCATATTGAAATCAGCAACGGCCGTTCCTACCAATCGGCGAAGGCGTTTTTGCAGTTTATTTGCATTGTATTGGTGTTTGTTTTGCATGGATAATTACGTGTTTAGAGATACTGTAGCCAATCTTACCGTTTTAAAAAATGTCTCATTATTAGACAAATCCGATGGAACAATTTAGCATGGCTTCGTTCTAAAATGAGTTGCAAACGTTGAATTGAACGTTATTCTCAACCTGGTACACTGATAGAAAAATAAGATTCCATCCAATTAAATGGGACTGATTATACCAGCAAGCATTTAGATACTCTTGAATGAAGCGTTTTATTGAGCTTTTAAACGCTGGAAATTAAAGTGTTAAAACATTGCAGGTTTTTATGGGATATAAAATAATTTTGGAGAACAAATGAAAATAAGTAATTTTTCGCGCTTGGCACAATCATTGATAGCAATTGGTCTGCTAAGCATAACCCACCAAGCGATGGCAACTGCTACAGTGGATGTATACAAAAGCCCTACTTGCGGATGCTGTAGTAAATGGGTAGATCACATGCGCGAGAACGGTTTCACAGTTAAAACGCATGATGTTGGTAACAAAGAAATTCGCAAGAAATCCGGCATTTCCGAATCGCTCGGTTCATGCCACACCGCGTTGGTCAATGGCTATGCAATTGAAGGTCACGTACCAGCCGCTGACATCATTCGCTTGCTAAAAGAAAAACCTAAAGCAGTCGGTTTATCGGTACCCGACATGCCGCATGGAACCCCAGGCATGGAAGGCTCTCGCGTAGATCCTTACAATGTTCTGCTGATTACCGAGCCTGATCAAGCCCGTAAAGATACCAGCATTTATAATCGCTACGATCCATATTCCAAGCAAGCCGAACAAGTTAAACCAGCCGCGGTGGATACAGAAAAAAACAGTTCCATCATGCGTTTAAAACCATAGCTTGACCGATGTTTAAATGTAATTTGTGGGTATACGGGCTTATGATCATTGCCCTTTCCGCTTGCAAGGAAAAACCGACTTTCAGTTCTTTGCCAGGCATTACTGGAAATTCAGGTGCGCTGATTACGCAAGATTTTGATTCGGCACAAATTAAACGTGGTGAAGTAGTCTATCTCGACAATTGCGTGGGTTGCCATGGCCCCAACGGAGCTGGCACACCAGATTGGCGAAAACCGAATGCAGATGGCAAATACCCACCCCCTCCCCTCGATGGATCCGCGCACGCATGGCATCACCCTACTGATGTGTTGAAAAAAACAATTTTGCGTGGCACGCCGCCAGAAATTGGGTCGATGCCGGCTTGGGAAGGTAAGTTGACGGATCAACAAATTGATGATGTCATAGTTTGGATTAAGTCTCTATGGCCTGCTGAGATTTACGATTTGTGGTACAAAAATTTCGAAAGCAAGCAATAGCATCGAATGAATGGCGTAACTGATCGTTTCAAGGTAACGTAAATCAATCCAATTTATTAACGAATTTAATCTCTTTTGAAAATCTATCGGGTTGGCGGGTCTGTTCGCGATGAATTGTTAGGATTGCCAGTCAAAGACCGGGACTATGTCGTCGTAGGCGCTACACCAGAAGATATGGTGCGGTTAGGTTATCGTCCCGTGGGTAAGGATTTTCCGGTTTTTTTGCATCCTCAAAGCCACGAGGAATATGCATTGGCACGAACTGAACGTAAAACTTCTCGTGGCTATAAAGGTTTTGAAGTATTTGCCTCACCGCAAGTGACCTTAGAAGAAGATTTAAAACGACGCGATTTGACGATCAATGCCATCGCTAAAGATGAATCCGGTCAAATCATTGATCCATTTGACGGCACATCTGATTTAAAAGCTGGGATTTTGCGTCATGTTAGTTCAGCATTTTCAGAGGACCCAGTGCGAATTTTACGTGCAGCACGATTTGCAGCACGTTTTAATTTCCAGATCGCTCCAGAAACGCTAATACTCATGCAGACTATGGTGCACAACGGTGAAGTCGACGCATTGGTTGCGGAACGTGTTTGGCAGGAATTAGCGAGAGGCTTGATGGAAAACACTCCATCAAAAATGTTTTTGGCATTGCGCAGCTGTAACGCTCTGAAGCGAATTCTACCGGAAGTCGACGCACTGTTTGGCGTTCCACAGCCTGAATATGCGCATCCCGAGATCGATACGGGCATTCATGTCATGTTGGTTATTGATTATGCCGCAAAACAAAACTATTCGTTGCCAGTTCGATTTGCTGCGCTCACGCATGATTTGGGCAAAGGAACAACGCCGCCTGAATTATGGCCGCGACATATCGGTCACGAAGCACGCAGCATTGGCTTAACCGAAAAGCTTTGCGAACGGATTCGCGTACCGAAGGATTGTCGTGATTTGGCGTTGCTAGTCGCTCGTTATCACGGCGATGTGCATCGCGCGGGTGAGTTGAAAGCTTCCACCATGGCAGATATGCTACAAGCAGTTGATGCTTACCGAAAACCACAACGATTTGAAGAGTTTTTACAAGCCTGCGCGTGCGATTTTCATGGACGTCCCGGTTATGAAACAAAACCCTATCCACAGCTATTGCGGTTACAACAAGCGTTTACAACGGCACAAAGCGTTGATGCAGGTGCGATTGCAACAGTACTGCGAGAAAAAAATCCAGATTCAAAAAAACTTTTTAACTTGATTCACGACAAAGTACGCGCTGCGCGCATAGCGCAAATAGAATCAGCTTTATTCTAGGGTCTGTTGACATTTTGTGGTAATTATTTAATAAATATAGACAAACTCGTAATATTGAGGTTCCTATACCACCAATAAAACGAGTTTGCGATGCCCCGCTTGATGCTCAGTGATGAGTTTTGGTCGAAGCTGGAGAAGATTCTGCTTCAAGAAACCATTTATAACAAGCGCAATTTGCGCATGACGGTAGAAGGAATGCTCTATCGAATGCGGGTTGGTTGTCCGTGGAGAGACTTGCCGAAGGCATTTGGCAGTTGGAATTCCATCTATAAAAGGTTCAACGCGTGGTCATTGAGTAGCAAGTGGGATAGGATTTTCAAAGCGTTGCTCATTGATCCGGATTGTGAATGGGAAT